>NZ_JBFPNN010000002.1:0-255 GCF_040815675.1 Microbacterium sp. LMI1-1-1.1
ACACTATTGATGTTTCAAAAACCAACAACGACTATTTCATTGTTGTGTTCCCGACCGTACATCGAGAACCACTCAGTGGACGCAAGCACCAAAAACGGTGTGTTATCAAGTCATCGGCTTATTAGTACCGGTCAGCTTCACGCATTACTGCGCTTCCACATCCGGCCTATCAACCCAGTAGTCTGGCTGGGAGCCTCTCACCCGAAGGTATGGAAGTCTCATCTTGAGGCCGGCTTCCCGCTTAGATGCTTTCAG
>NZ_JBFPNN010000003.1:0-255 GCF_040815675.1 Microbacterium sp. LMI1-1-1.1
TCTTAACCTTCCAGCACCGGGCAGGCGTCAGTCCGTATACATCGTCTTGCGACTTCGCACGGACCTGTGTTTTTAGTAAACAGTCGCTACCCACTAGTCTCTGCGGCCTCCAAACGCTTTCGGAGCAGGTCCTAATACGTCGAAGGCCCCCCTTCTCCCGAAGTTACGGGGGCATTTTGCCGAGTTCCTTAACCACGATTCTCTCGATCTCCTTGGTATTCTCTACCTGACCACCTGAGTCGGTTTGGGGTACGG
>NZ_JBFPNN010000004.1:0-255 GCF_040815675.1 Microbacterium sp. LMI1-1-1.1
GTGCGGAGGGTGGTGTCGGTCATCAGCGCACTCGCTTTCGTTTCGGGGTGGTGGCCCCGGTGAGGGTGATGTCTACCCGGGAGACCTCGCGTCCGAACAGGCGGGTCAGGCGGGTGTGGAGGTCGGCTTGGATGCCGCGGGCGGCCTCGAGCACCGGGACGGTGGTGTTCACCGCGGGGGTGTCGTCCAGCCGGGGGATGGGAAATGGGGCGGACACGCGGACGATGACGGTGTCGCGGGATCCGGTGATGTCGA
>NZ_JBFPNN010000005.1:0-255 GCF_040815675.1 Microbacterium sp. LMI1-1-1.1
TCTTAACCTTCCAGCACCGGGCAGGCGTCAGTCCGTATACATCGTCTTGCGACTTCGCACGGACCTGTGTTTTTAGTAAACAGTCGCTACCCACTAGTCTCTGCGGCCTCCAAACGCTTTCGGAGCAAGTCCTAATACGTCGAAGGCCCCCCTTCTCCCGAAGTTACGGGGGCATTTTGCCGAGTTCCTTAACCACGATTCTCTCGATCTCCTTGGTATTCTCTACCTGACCACCTGAGTCGGTTTGGGGTACGG
>NZ_JBFPNN010000006.1:0-255 GCF_040815675.1 Microbacterium sp. LMI1-1-1.1
CGGCGAAGGGGGAGTACATGCCGATCCGCAGCGGACCCACCACGCGCATCCTCGTCGTGTGCACGGCGAACGTCATCCGTTCGCCGTTCGTCGCGGCCTTGTTGCGCACGCGCCTGCACCCGACGCCAGCGGGCCCGGTCGTCGTCACGAGCGCGGGCGTCTCCGCGCGGTTCGGAACCTCGGCCGAGGCGCAACTGCTCGACGTCGCACGCGTCTACGGCCTCGACCTCTCCGCGCATCGGGCGGAGCGTCTCG
>NZ_JBFPNN010000007.1:0-828637 GCF_040815675.1 Microbacterium sp. LMI1-1-1.1
CGTACTCGACCACGATCGTCACATCGGCCGCGGCCTGGGTCTCGCCGACTTCGACCTTCACACCCTGGGTCAGGTCGGTGGCGTTGATCGCATCGCGGATCGCACCCAGGGCACGGGCACCGCCGCCACCCAGGGCGTACACGCCCGAGACCTCACGCGCCGCGATACCCGCGACCTTGCCCACCACACCATCAGCGATCGTCGTCTTGCCCGCGGCAGGGGCCTCCGAGCCGCGTCCGCCGAGCGGACGGTTCACGCGCGAGGCGGCCTGGGGAACGTTCTGGGCAGCGGGGGTGGAGGCGTTCTCAGCCATGGTCGAAGTCCTTTCGAGTGTGTTGACCCGGCGAACCGGGGCGGCCCGTCGGCCGGTACTTACAAGACGTACCGGCCCGTCGAAACGTCACGCGGGGCTTGCGCAGTTTGTCCGAATGTGTATGAACACGCATACGCTTACGCCGTATACATCAGCGCTGGAGCGGGAGTCAACAGTTCCTGCACGTTGCGTCGAACGGCCATCCTGTCTCTCATGCGGCAGGCGGAACTCGCCCTCGTCTGTCGTCCAGGCCCGCAGGCGCGGGCCTCCCCTGAACACGACGCCGGAGTGCATCCCGGCCTTCGAGAGGACCCCGCCACATGGGCAAGAAGAAGCATGCGAAGCAGGAGCAGGAGCCGGTCGCGGTCGCGGACTCCACCGTCGAGCAGCGGAAGCAGAACGCCTCCGAGTGGTCGTCCCTCGCCCGTTACGGGGCGGAGGCCTTCGGGACCTTCCTCCTCGTGCTCGGAGGCGTCGGCACGGCCGTCTTCGCCGCGAACTTCCCCGCCGCCGACGACAACCAGGCGGGTGTCGGCTTCCTCGGGGTCGCGCTCGCGTTCGGCCTCACGCTCGTCGCGGGGATCGCTGCTGTGGGCCACATCTCCGGCGGTCATTTCAACCCGGCGGTGACGCTCGGGCTCCTGGCCGCGGGCCGGACCGATGCGCGCCATGTGCCGGGCTACATCCTCGCCCAGCTCGTCGGCGGTATCGCCGCCTCCAGCGTCATCGCGCTGATCTTGACGGGGAAGGACGGCGGGTTCGCGGCCGCTCAGGACGCCGGCTTCGCCAGCAACGGGTTCGGCGAGGGAAGCCCCGGAGGCTTCGGACTCGCGGCGGTCTTCATCGCGGAGGCCGTGCTGACGGGTATCTTCGTCGCCGTCATCCTCTCGATCACCGCGAAGAAGGAGTACGTCACCTTCGCCCCGATCGGCATCGGTCTGACGCTGACCCTCATCCACCTCATCAGCATCCCGATCAGCAACACCTCGGTGAACCCCGCACGCTCGGTCGCGTCCGCGGTCTACGGCGGTGCGCTCCCGGTCTCGCAGCTGTGGGTGTTCATCGTCGCCCCGATCCTCGGAGCGGCCGTCGCCGGGCTCATCGTCCGCGCCCTCGGGCGCCGCACCGTCGCCGTCTGACCCGCCGCCGGTCGTCCGGCGGTACGCAGCGCGGGGGTCCGGTGGTTCGTGGGGGAGCCACCGGGCCCTCGCCCACAGGCAATGCACGTCGTCGATTCACGCGCCTGATCGACCGGAACGAGAGGGGCGATGATGGCCGATCACGACGCACGGGGGGTGCGCGGGCAGCCTCTGTCGAGACTGAGCCGCGATGTCGTCATCCGGTACGCCCTCGCTCAGATCGACGAGGGAGGGCTGTCCGGGTTGTCGATGCGGAACCTCGCGAAGACGCTCCGCGTCGAGGCGATGTCGCTCTACCGCTACGTCAACGGTCGAGAGGACCTCCTCGAAGGCATCGTCGATCTGCTCCTGCACGACCTCACCCCCGCGATGCGGGACGCGCAGCGCGGGCAGTGGCAGCGGTTCTTCCAGGTCACGGCCCACGAGGTGCGACGCATCGCCATCGACCACCCCCGGGCGTTCCCGCTCGTCGCGACGCGACATCCGGCCGCACCCTGGCTGCGGCCTCCGCTGCGCAGCGTGGAGGTCGTCGAGATCTTCCTCGGGACGTTGATCGAGTACGGCTTCACCGATCAGCAGGCCGTGGATGCCTATCGGTCCTTCAGCAGCTTCCTCCTCGGTCAGCTGCTGCTCGAGTCCGCCGTCCGCGGCGCCGACACGTCTCCGGACGACGAGCCGCTCGACGAGGGCGGGGCGGACGTGCCGCAGCGGGACGGGACCCGGCGGCTGGTCGACCTCCCACACGTGTCCCGACTCCGCGACCTGCTCAGCGAGGACCGCGCGGAGGAGGAGTTCGAGGTGACTCTCGAAGCCCTCCTCGATCGCCTCGATCGCGAGCTCTCGCGGGACGGCGGACGCGCGCGCTAGGCGACGACTCGGAGCAGGTCGAGTCGGTCCTCCGAGACTCTGTCGGGATGCCCCGTGTAGACGAGATACGACAAGCCGGCGACGCCGGCATGTCGGACCTTTGAGGGGCTGACGGGAATCGTCCCCACCGCCCCTCCACACGCCGCTGCGCGGCGCGCGGAGCCTCTGGCGGCGTGGGCCCACCCAAGGGTTCGATCCGCAACAACACGAAAGCCCTCCCGAGCGGCTGAAGCCGCCCGTGAGGGCTTTGAGGGGCTGACGGGAATCGAACCCGCGCTGTCTGCTTGGGAAGCAGAAGTTCTGCCATTGAACTACAGCCCCGGATGCCTCGCGGCAACCCGCCCAGCATAACAGCGACGGGGTGGCATCCATCGTTCGGATCGCGTGCGGCCCGGAACGACCGGGTGAAGACGCCAAACGCGCCCGGCCGTGCGCCCCCTAGGCTGGGGGCGTGCTGCTCTCCGATCACGACATCCGGGCCGAGCTCGACGCGGGGCGCCTGGGCCTCGACCCCCTCGACCCGGCCATGGTGCAGCCCTCGAGCGTGGACGTGCGGCTGGACCGGTACTTCCGGCTGTTCGACAACCACAAGTACCCCTTCATCGACCCGGCCGAGGATCAGCCCGAGCTCACGCGATTGATCGAGGTCGATCCGGACGAGCCGTTCATCCTGCACCCGGGCGAGTTCGCCCTCGGGTCCACGTATGAGCGCGTGTCGCTTCCCGACGACATCGCCGCCCGGCTGGAGGGCAAGTCGTCGCTGGGGCGACTCGGTCTGCTCACCCACTCCACGGCGGGGTTTATCGACCCCGGCTTCACCGGGCACGTGACCCTGGAGCTGTCGAACGTCGCGACGCTCCCCATCAAGCTGTGGCCGGGGATGAAGATCGGGCAGGTCTGCTACTTCCGGCTCAGCTCGCCGGCCGACAACCCTTACGGGTCCGGTCCTTACGGCAACCGGTACCAGGGGCAGCGCGGGCCGACGGCCTCGCGTTCCGCGCTCAACTTCCACCGCACCGACGTCGGTGCGAGCGACGCCGGCTCCGTCGGACGCTGACCGGACCACGACGCGGCGGGCTCCCGAGGGGCACCCGCCGCATCGTGTTCTCGGGGATCACTCGGATGCCGCGGACTCACGGCCGCGGCTGAACCCGGCGTCGAAGCCGCGCTCGTAAGCGCTCTCCGCCACCCGCTGCCCGCGGCCGTGGCGCTGCCCGCGATCGTGCCGGTGGCCGTTCTCGTGGCACGGACCGCGGCCGTGCGAGCCGCGGTGCTCGTGGCGCCCGCGCTCGCGCCCGTGCTCGTCGCCGTCTCCGTCGTCGAACCGGGGTCCGCCGAAGCCGCGGCGCTCACCGGAGCCGAACCCCGGCCCGGACCCGCGGCCGGCGCCGGGTCCGAACGAACCGGGGCCGAAGCCGAATCCACGGGGTCCGCGTCCGCGGGGTCCGCGGGCGGCTTCGTCCTCATCGAGACCGAGGGCTGAGGAGACCACGTCGAGGGCGGCGGTGAGACGTTCGATCTCCTCCGCGGGGACCTCGGCGAGAAGCGCCTGCTTGTCGGCATCCATCCGTTCGAGGACCTCGCGGCCCTCGTCCGTCAGCGTCCAGCCGTCGTCGGCGGGGGCGATCCATCCACGGTCGGCGAGGGCGCTGAGGCGCTTGCCGCCGCGGGCGATGCGGTCGCTGATCCACGGGGCGTCGATACGCCCGTCGATCACGGAGAGGACCAGGACGGTCTTCGGGTGCAGGCCGCTGTCGCGCAGCTGCGCGAAGAGGCGGTGGTGCAGCGCGTGGCCGACCGTCGTGAGGCGGTGGGCGAGGCTGCGGGGATCTGTCGGTGCAGAGGTGTTCATGGGAGTCCTTTCGTCGGCGGGCTGTCCGCCGTTACATGTCATGTGACAACGGATGTACTCTGACATGTATTTCGAATGCTTGTCAAGCGACATGTAAAATCCGAGGGTGACCACCGACCCCGCCGACGAGATCGCGGCAGCCCTGGGACGCCTGCGCGGACGCCGCCCGCGGCCGCCGTTCGCCGCCGACGACCGCGACCCGCGCGAGCACGGCCCCGGCCACGCGCACGGCCACCACGGCGGACCGTGGGGACGCGGCGCGCCGCCCTGGGCGGACCCCGCGCACGGACGCTTCGGCGGACCGGCGCGCCTGCGCATGCTCGACGCCCTCCTCGCGGCCGGCGATGCGTTGTCGGTGGGCGCGATCGCCGAGGCGGTCGGCGTCGATCAGCCGCGCGCCTCCCGCCTGGTGCAGCAGGCGGTGCAGATGGGGTTGATCGAACGCGAGCCCGATCCGGACGACGCCCGCCGCACCCGTGTGCGTCTCACCCCCGAGGGGGAGCGTCTCGTCTCCCGGGTGCGGGGGAGGAGGATGGATGCCGTGCGCTCCGCGCTCGACTCCTTCACCGATGCCGAGCGCGCCGAGCTCGCCCGTCTGCTCTCGAAGCTCGCCGACTCCTGGCCGCGGGACTGAGCCCGCGGCATCCGGGATCCGCCTCGAGACCACACGTTCGGCGCGAGATCACACGGTCGAAGCCGCCGGGATCGCGTGATCTCGCGCGGAACGTGTGATCTCGGCGAGGACGAACCCGGCCGGGCGGGGGCTCAGCGGATGACGGCCGGACGCGCCGCCACGGGCAGGAGGAGCGCCAGGCCCGCGGCGAGCACGAGGACGATGCCGAGGATGCCCAGCCGGGTGTCGCCGGTGGTCGCGACGAACAGCGCGAACAGGCCGGGGGCGAGGAACGACACCGCGCGGCCCGTCGTGGCGTAGAGGCCGAACATCTCGCCCTCCCGTCCCTCGGGGGCGACGCGGGCGAGGAAGGAACGGCTCGCGGACTGCACCGGTCCGACGAACATCGTCAGGACGAGGCCGGCCACCCAGAACGCGGCCTGCGACGTGCCGATGAAGAGCACGGCCGTCCCCGCGACGATGAGCCCCGTCAGGGCGACGACGATGACGCGCTTCGGTCCGAAGCGGTCGTCCAGCCGGCCCGACACCATCGTGCTGATCCCGGCGACGACGTTGGCGGCCACGGCGAAGTAGAGGACCTCGGTCGAGGAGAACCCGAACACCTGGGCGGCGATGATGGCGCCGAAGGTGAACACGCCGGCGAGGCCGTCGCGGAAGACCGCACTCGCCAGCAGGAACATCAGCACTTGACGGCTGTCGCGCCAGAGGGAGCGGAGCGTGCCCCACAGCACGACGTAGGACTGCAGGAAGCCGACACGGACGCGACGCTTCTGCGCAGGGATCTCGGGCACGCGCACGAGCACCGGGATGGCGAAGGCCGCGAACCACACGGCGGAGGCGAGGACGGCGAGCCGGATGTTGAGGCCGCCCTCCTCCGTCACGGCGAGGAGACCGCCCGTCGCGGGGTCGCCGAAGCTCTGGATGAACAGCACCAGCAGGACGAGCAGCAGGACGATCCCGCCCACGTATCCCATGCCCCAGCCGAAGCCGGACACGCGCCCGATGTTCTCGCGGGTCGACACCTGGGTGAGCATCGCGTAGTAGTTGACGCTCGCGAACTCGAAGAACACGTTGCCCACGGCGAGCAGCGTCGCCCCCAGAACGAGGAGCTCCGGCGTGCCCTCCACGAAGACCATCGCCGCCATCGCGAGGACGACGACGCCGGTGTTGACGCCCAGCCACAGCTTGCGGCGGCCGGTGCCGTCGGAGCGCTGACCCAGCACCGGAGCGAGCACGGCGACGGCGATGCCGGCGATCATGAGGGCGACGCCGACGGTACTCGCGTTCTGCGCGAGGGCCCGGACGAGCGCGGGATCGTCGGGGTCGCCGCCCGCGGCCGCGACCACGGCGGGGTCGACGAAGAGCGAGCTGGCCAGGTAGGTGCTGAAGACGAACGTCGTGACGACCGCGTTGAAGGCGGCCGATCCCCAGTCCCACAGGGCCCACGCGAGGACGGGGCGTCGGGCGGGCGTCGACGGCGTCGGGCCGGGGGAACTGTTGTCGGTCACGCGCGGATCCTTCGATGAGCGCCCGGGCGTCCGGGAGGGGGGCTGCGACCGCAACGGCGCACCGCTCACGCTAGTGGTGCCGACGCCGCGACGCGCGGCGAAGTACCGTGGACCCATGGCATCCGATTCCCCCGTCGACTCCGTCGAGTCCGACACCGCCCCCGCCCAGCTCACCTTCGCCGATCTGGGACTGGATGCCGCCGTGCTCAAGGCCCTGAAGGACGTCGGCTACGAGACCCCCTCCGCCATCCAGGCGGCCACCATCCCGGTGCTGCTGCAGGGCCGCGATGTCGTCGGTCTCGCCCAGACCGGAACCGGCAAGACCGCGGCCTTCGCGCTGCCGGTGCTGTCGCAGATGGAGACCGGCCACAAGAACCCGCAGGCCCTCGTGCTCGCCCCCACCCGCGAGCTCGCCCTGCAGGTGTGCGAGGCGTTCGAGAAGTACGCCGCGCACATCAAGGGCGTCTCGGTGCTGCCCGTCTACGGCGGTCAGGGCTACGGCCAGCAGCTGTCGGCCCTCCGCCGCGGCGTGGACGTGATCGTCGGCACCCCCGGGCGCATCATGGACCACCTCGACAAGGGCACGCTCGACCTGAGCGAGCTGAAGTTCCTCGTGCTCGACGAGGCCGACGAGATGCTCAAGATGGGCTTCGCCGAGGACGTCGAGACGATCCTCGCCGACACGCCCTCGACCAAGCAGGTCGCGCTGTTCTCGGCCACGATGCCGGCGCAGATCCGCCGCATCTCGGCGCAGTACCTCAACGACCCCGAAGAGATCACGGTCAAGACCAAGACCACGACCTCGGCGAACATCACCCAGCGCTACCTGGTGGTCTCGTACCAGCAGAAGATCGACGCGCTCACGCGCATCCTCGAGGTCGAGAACTTCGAGGGCATGATCGTCTTCACCCGCACGAAGAACGAGACCGAGACGGTCGCCGAGAAGCTGCGCGCCCGCGGCTACACGGCCGCCGCCATCAACGGCGACATCGCCCAGGTGCAGCGCGAGCGCACGGTCAACCAGCTCAAGTCGGGCAAGCTCGACATCCTCGTCGCCACCGACGTCGCCGCCCGCGGTCTCGACGTCGAGCGCATCAGCCACGTCGTCAACTACGACCTGCCGATCGACACCGAGTCGTACGTGCACCGCATCGGCCGCACGGGCCGCGCCGGTCGCACCGGTGACGCCATCAGCTTCGTCACCCCGCGCGAGCGCCGCATGCTCACCGCGATCGAGAAGGCCACGCGCCAGCCGCTGACCGAGATGTCGCTGCCCAGCGTCGACGACGTCAACGCCACGCGACTGACCCGCTTCGACGACGCCATCACCGCCGCCCTCGAGGACACCGCGGCGATCGCGACGTTCCGCGACGTCGTCGCGCACTACGTCGAGCACCACGACGTGCCCGAGGCCGACGTGGCCGCGGCCCTCGCCGTGGTCGCGCAGGGCGACACCCCGCTGCTGCTCGAAGAGGAGACGATCCAGCAGCCGCGGTTCGACCGCGATCGCTCGGACCGCCCCTCGCGCGACGGCGGCTCCCGCGACGGCGGCACGCGCGAGCGCCGCGAGAGCAACGGCCGGTTCGCCACCTACCGCATCGCCGTCGGCCGCCGTCAGCGGGTCGAGCCGCGCCAGATCGTCGGCGCGCTCGCGAACGAGGGCGGTCTGCGCCGCAACGACTTCGGGGCGATCCAGATCCGCCAGGACTTCTCGCTCGTCGAACTGCCCGCGGACCTCCCGCGCGACACGATCGACCGTCTCGCCGACACCCGCATCTCGGGCCAGCTCATCGACCTGCGCCTGGACCAGGGCGGCCGTTCCGCCAAGCGCAGCGACCGGCCGCAGCGCCGTCCGCGCGATCGCGACTGAGGTCGCGGCATCCCGTCGACGCCCCCGCGCCCCCTTCGGGCCGGGGGCGTCGTCGTGAACCGGGGGCGTCGGGTACCGGGGGAGGCGCGTGGCGGGGGGCGGGTGTGCGCGAGTGGCCCCGGGGCGCCGTGCGTGGCCCCGGGGCCACTTCGGCGACCGGGAGCAGAAGGAAGGGATGCCGCGGAAGTTGAGCCAATTCATATCAACTCTCCTTGACCGCTCGGCGGGCCTGCGATAACGTTGAGTCATCGCGGCTCAACCTCGGTTCGAGTCGCCGAAGACTTCGCAGCAACCAGGAGCCGTGGTGATCCCCGGCTCGGATCAAGGAGAAGACACATGCCTCGTGCAGTGGGAATCGACCTGGGTACCACCAACTCGGTCGTGAGCGTCCTCGAGGGCGGCGAGCCCAAGGTCATCGCGAACGCGGAGGGCTTCCGCACCACCCCGTCGGTGGTCGCGTACACGAAGGACGGCGAGGTGCTCGTCGGCGAAACCGCCAAGCGCCAGGCCGTCACCAACGTCGACCGCACCATCTCCAGCGTGAAGCGCCACATGGGCACCACCTGGACCTTCGACGTCGACGGCAAGAAGTGGACGCCGCAGGAGATCTCGGCCCGCATCCTCCAGAAGCTGAAGCGCGACGCCGAGGAGTACCTGGGCGACAGCGTCACCGACGCCGTCATCACCGTGCCGGCGTACTTCAACGACGCCGAGCGTCAGGCCACCAAGGAGGCCGGTGAGATCGCGGGCCTCAACGTCCTGCGCATCATCAACGAGCCGACCGCCGCGGCCCTCGCCTACGGCCTCGACAAGGGCAAGGAGGACGAGCTCATCCTCGTCTTCGACCTCGGTGGTGGAACGTTCGACGTCTCGCTGCTCGAGGTGGGCAAGGACGACGACTTCTCGACCATCCAGGTGCGCGCCACCGCCGGTGACAACCGCCTCGGTGGAGACGACTGGGACCAGCGCGTCGTCGACTACCTGATCAAGCAGTTCAAGGACACGACCGGCGTCGACGTCTCCGGCGACAAGATCGCCCTGCAGCGCCTCAAGGAGGCCGCGGAGCAGGCGAAGAAGGAGCTCTCGAGCTCCACGTCGACGAGCATCAACCTCCCCTACCTGTCGCTGACGGACTCCGGTCCCGTCTCGCTGTCGGAGACCCTGTCGCGCGCCAAGTTCGAGGATCTGACCAAGGACCTGCTCGACCGCACCCGCAAGCCCTTCTCGGATGTCATCCGCGAGGCCGGCGTCAAGGTCGAGGACATCGCCCACGTCGTGCTCGTCGGTGGCTCGACCCGCATGCCCGCGGTCGCCGAGCTGGTCAAGAAGGAGACCGGCAAGGACGCCAACAAGGGCGTGAACCCGGACGAGGTCGTCGCCGTCGGCGCCGCTCTGCAGGCCGGTGTCCTGAAGGGCGAGCGCAAGGACGTCCTCCTCATCGACGTCACCCCCCTGAGCCTCGGCATCGAGACCAAGGGCGGCATCATGACCAAGCTCATCGAGCGCAACACGGCCATCCCGACCAAGCGCAGCGAGACCTTCACCACCGCCGACGACAACCAGCCGTCGGTCGCGATCCAGGTCTTCCAGGGCGAGCGCGAGTTCACCCGCGACAACAAGCCGCTCGGCACCTTCGAGCTGACCGGCATCGCGCCGGCTCCCCGTGGCATCCCGCAGGTCGAGGTCACCTTCGACATCGACGCGAACGGCATCGTCCACGTGTCCGCGAAGGACAAGGGCACCGGCAAGGAGCAGTCGATGACCATCACGGGCGGCTCGTCGCTGCCCAAGGAAGACATCGAGCGCATGGTCCGCGAGGCCGAGGAGAACGCGGCCGAGGACAAGAAGCGCCGCGAGTCCGCCGAGACCCGCAACCAGGCCGAGACGCTGTCGTACTCCGTCGACAAGCTGATCAAGGACAACGACGACAAGCTGCCCGAGGAGGTCAAGACCTCGGTGCAGGCCGACGTCGACGCCCTCAAGTCGGCCCTCGCCGGCGACGACGACGACGCGGTCAAGACCGCGTTCGACAAGCTCAACGCCAGCCAGAGCCAGATCGGCGAGGCCATCTACAAGTCGTCGCAGGCCCAGGGCGAGCCGGCCGACCCCAACGTCGGCCAGCCCGGCAACGGCGAGACGCCGAACCCCGAGGAAGACGTCATCGACGCCGAGGTCGTCGACGACGAGCCCCAGCAGGACGACAAGAAGTAAGCGATAGGACATGGCACACAAGGACGACGAACAGCCCCAGGGCTCGGGCGCCGGTCCTGACGAGACGGGGCCGGAGGAGAACACCTCCGGCCCCGCGCCGTCGGACCCGCAGTCCGCGACCGAGGGGGATGACGACGGTCTGACCGTCGACGACATCCTGGGCGCAGAGCAGACGCCGGAGGCGGCGGCCGAGGACGGGACCGACCCCGAGTCGACGCTGCTGACCGACCTCAAGCGCGTGCAGGCCGAGTACGCCAACTACCGTCGGCGCACCGAGGAGCAGCGCGAGCGCGAGATCGAGCGCGCCAAGGGCGAGGCCGTGAAGGGCCTGCTGCCGGTGATGGACGACCTCGACCGCGCCGAGAAGCACGGCGACCTCGTCGAGGGCACGCCGTTCGCGGCCATCGGCGGCAAGATCCGTGCCGTCGCCGAGCGCCTGGGCGTGGTGTCGTACGGCACCGCGGGCGAGCCGTTCGACCCGCAGCAGCACGAGGCGATCTTCCAGGCTCCGACCCCCGGCGTGACCGTGGCCACCGTGCTCGAGGTCGTCGAGGTCGGCTACCGCCTCGGCTCGACGGAGCTGCGACCCGCCAAGGTCGTCGTCGCCGTCCCCGCCGAGTAGGAGGATCCATGGCGAGTCAGGACTGGTTCGACAAGGACTTCTACAAGGTCCTCGGCGTCGAGAAGGACGTGAGCGCGGCCGATCTCAAGAAGACGTACCGCAAGCTCGCGCGCCAGTACCACCCCGACTCGAACCCGGGTGACGTCAAGGCCGAGGCGAAGTTCAAGGAGATCAGCGAGGCCTACTCCGTCCTGAACGACCCGGAGCAGCGGGAGGAGTACGACCAGATCCGCGCGATGGGGTCGGGCGCCCGCTTCTCCGCGGGGGGCCAGGGCGCCGGCGGCGGCTTCGAGGACGTGTTCAGCAGGTTCGGGCAGAGCCGCGGAGGCGGCTCCGGTCCGATGCCGGGCGGTTTCGACGACTTCTTCTCGGTGTTCGAGCAGCAGGGGACGGGCTTCGGCTCCGGCCGGTTCGGCCAGACCAGCGGCGGCTACCGCGGGTTCGGCGGGCCGCAGCGCGGTGCCGACGTCACGGCGCGGACGACGATCGACTTCGTCACCGCCGCCAAGGGCGAGACGATCACCCTGCAGGGCGAGGACAACAAGCCCTTCAAGGTGAAGATCCCCGCCGGCGTCGCGGACGGACAGAAGATCCGGCTGCGCGGTCGCGGCCGGCCCTCGCCCGACGGGGGAGAGGCCGGCGACATCGTCGTGACCGTCGCCGTCCGTCCCCACCCCGTGTTCGCCCGCGACGGGGTCAACCTGCGCGTGACCGTCCCGGTGACGTTCACCGAGGCCGCGCTCGGCGCGACCATCGAGGTCCCCACCCTGGGCGGAGAGCCGGTCCGGCTGCGCGTCGCACCCGGCACGCCGTCGGGGCGGGTCCTGCGTGTGAAGGGCAGAGGCATCCAGACCACCAAGGCGACCGGCGACCTGCTCGCCGAGGTCCAGGTCGCGGTGCCCGCCCACCTCGATGACGCGGCCCGCGAGGCGCTCGAGCGCTTCCACGCGCTCGAGCCCAAGGAGAACCCGCGCGCGGACCTGATGTCCAAAGCGCGTTCGTGACACCGCGGCTCCTGGCATCCGGAATGATCGGATGCCAGGAGCCCGTGCCCCATCGGAGCGACGAGAGGAGAAGACGTGTCCGACAGAGAGATCGACGAGGACGCGCCGATCTTCGCCATCGCGGTCGCCGCGGAGCTGTCCAACATGCACCCACAGACCCTCCGTCAGTACGACCGGCTCGGACTGGTCGTCCCCGCGCGCACGCAGGGCGGATCGCGTCGGTACTCCAGCCGTCACGTGGCCCAGCTGCGCGAGGTCGCCCGCCTGTCCGGCGAGGGCATGAGCCTGCCGGCGATCGCACGGCTGCTCGATCTGGAGCAGCGGGTGCACGAGCTGTCGCGCCGCGTCAGCGAGCTCGAACGGCAGCTCGTCGCCGAGCGCCAGGCCCGCCCCGGTGCCCGTGTCTTCGCGGCCGGAGCCACCGGATCCGTCGTGACCCTCCGCCACGGGGCGCGCGTGCGGCGCGCCACCGACGTCGTCCTCTGGCGACCGCGGGACCCGTTCGGTCGCGACGACTGAGCCCCGCCGGCCGCCTGCCCGGGTGGGCTCAGGGCAAGAGTGCAGCGCGATGCACCGCAGAGTGAGGACCCCTCCCTCGGGCCCGCCCGTGTGCGCGGCCTAGCGTCGTCCGTGTGCCCGCCCCGAACGACGTCACCCGCCTGCGCGCGTTCATGCGTCGCGTGAGCCAGGCGCCGCTCCTCCTGCTCTACCGGCTGACCAGCATCCTGCTCGCGACCTGGGGTGCCGCCACGCTCATCGGCCTCATCACGCTGCCGCTCGTCCCGCTCGTGGCTCAGGCGCTCATCGCGATCGAACGGCGCCGGGGCGCGCTGATCGGACGGCCGATCACCGGGTCGGCAGGTCCTCCGCCGCCGGCGGGTCCGGTCGGGTGGGTGCGCCGGGCCTACCGTCCGGACCGGGCCGGCCGTGTCGCCGCGCTGTACGTCATCACCGTGGTCTTCGGGCTGGTGCAGCTGGCCGTCCTCGCCTATTGCGCGGTCGTGCTGCTGCTCGTCATCGTGCTGCCCGCGGCCGTCTTCCGCTACCACGACGACGTGAAGGCCGCGGGGTCCGGGGTCCAGCCCCCCGAGCCGCTGCCGTTCCCCGGAGGCCCCTTCACGCGGGTCGGGGACTCCGGGTCGCTGACGTTCTGGATGATCACCGGAGTCCTCGTCGTCCTCGTCGGGTGGTATCTGACGGGGGTGCTCGCCCGGGTGCAGGCCCGGGTGGTGCAGCTGCTCCTGTCCACACGCGAGGCGGATCTCGAGACCGCCGTCATCGAGCTGCGCGGCTCGCGGTCCGTTCTCATCACCGCGTTCGAGAGCGATCGGGAGCGCATCGAGCGCGATCTGCACGACGGCGCCCAGCAGCATCTCGTCATGACGACGCTCCGCGTAGGGACGGCGCTGTCGCAGGCGCGTGCGCATGAGGGTGAAGAGAAGATGCCCGAGGTCGTGAACCAGCTGGTGAAAGCCCAGGAGAGCGCCGAACTCGCCCTGGCGACACTGCGGCGCACCGTCCTCGGACTGCACAGCGACGTGCTCGTCGACCACGGCCTCACGGCGGCGGTGGAGGAGCTCGCGCAGCGGTCCGTCCTCCCCCTCACCGTGCATTCGGCCCTCGACCGGCGTTTTCGCGCCGACGTCGAGCGCTGCGCCTACTTCACGGTCAGCGAGGCGGTCACGAACACCCTCAAGCACGCGGACGCGAGCGCCATCCGTGTCACGTTGACGACCGAGGGGGACAGCCTCGTGGTGCGCGTCATGGACGACGGCGCCGGAGGCGCGGCGGTCGACGGCGGCCGCGGCATCCGGGGTCTGCGCGAACGCGCCCGGAACCTGGGGGGTACGCTCGCGGTCTCGAGCCCCGTCGGTGGGCCCACCACCCTCACCCTCGAGGTCCCTGCCATCCCCGAGGAGTGACGCGATCGAGAGGTCCCCCCGGATGAACATCGTCGTCGCCGACGACTCGGCCCTGCTGCGCGAGGGCATCTGCTCCCTGCTGACCGGCGCCGGACATGCCGTCACCACGGCGGCGGACGCCACCGCGCTCCTGCGGGTCGTCCGGTCGGGCCCGACGTCGACGGACCTCGTCGTCACGGACGTCCGGATGCCGCCCGGTCACCGCAGCGACGGCGTCGACGCCGCACTGGTCCTGCGACGCGAGTTCCCCGATCTCCCCGTCCTGCTGCTGTCGAACTACGTCGCGAGCGCCTACCTGAACGACCTGTTCGCCCAGAGCAGCCGGTCGCTCGGATACCTGCTGAAGGACCGAATCGGCCGCGTCGACGACTTCCTGCGGAGCATCGAGATCATCGTCGGCGGCGGCACGGTCATCGACCCCGAGATCCTCGCGACCGTCGTCGGACGGCGCACGGGGGGCACGGCCCTGGATGCGCTCACCCCTCGCGAGGGGGAGGTGCTGGCGCTGATCGCGCAGGCGCGGTCCAACACCGAGATCGGCCGGCTCCTGCACCTCAGCGACAGCGCCGTCTCCAAGCACATCGGGTCGATCTTCGCCAAGCTGGGTCTCGACGAGTCCGATCCGGGTCATCGCCGTGTGCGGGCCGTCCTCCTCTACCTGGATGCCGCACGGTCGCGGGACGGCGAGCCGGTGGGGTTCGGCGTGGGGTGACCGCGCCGCCGGGTGGGCGGGCCGCCCGCCGGAGGGGCACCCCGCCGGAGTTGCACCCCGCCGGGTGTGCGGGCCGCCCGCCCCCGTGGCAGTCCGCTGCACCCCGGAGTGCGGTCGCACCCATCCCGCGCGGGCCGCGGTGCCGATGGGATGGACCCATGCGCACTCGAACCGACCGTCTGCTGCTCGCCGGTCTCCTCACGCTGTGGGCGGGTCTCGTCGCCCTCGCCGTGAGCGTCCTGCCACCTGTGGACCTCGGCGTGCCGTGGGCGGGTGCGACGGCGACCCTGTTGGCGGGAGCGGTGATCGGCACGGTGTGGGCGATGGCCGTGCGCTCGCTCGTCGTCCTGGCCGCGTACCCGCTGTTGCGGCGTCGGCAGCGCCCCGTCCCGCACCGCCCCTCGGATGACAGTGTGGCGCTGCTCTACTGCACCGCCGACGACTTTGACGGCGCCCGGCTCGCGGCATCCATGCAGCAGACGCACCCGGTGACGACGTGCATCCTCGACGACTCGCGCCGGACGGACAGCCGCGCCGCGATCGACGCCTTCGCCCGCCGGACCGGTGTCGAGGTCGTGCGTCGCGCCGACCGGAGCGGGTTCAAGGCGGGGAACCTCAACCACTTCCTGTCGCTCGGACACGCGCACGACTGGGTCGTGGTCATGGACAGCGACCAGGAACTGCCGCCGACGTTCGTCCGTCGGGCTCTCGATCACGCCGCCGACCGGGCCGCCTCGGGCGTGCGGGTCGGAGTGGTGCAGGGGCGTCAGACGACCCGGCGCGGCGTGACCGGCTTCGCCGACGAGTTCGGCCCGCTCCTGGAGTCGCATGTGCACACGACGATGCTCGTGCGTTCCGCGTTCGGTTCCACCTGCTTCCTGGGGCGCGGCGGCCTGGTGAGCACGACCTGTCTGCGGGCCACGGGCGGGTTCCCGGAGGTCGTCGCCGAGGACATGGCCTTCAGCATCGAGGCGGCCCGGCACGGTTTCGACGTGTCGTACGCCGCGGATCTCGTGAGCGTCGAGGACTTCCCCGTCGACTACGCCGCCTTCAAGACCCAGCACGAGAAGTTCAGCCAGAGCAACGTGGAGATGCTGCGGCGGTACGCGGGCTCGCTGCTGCGCTCGCCGTTGCGGGCATGGCACAAGATCGACCTGATGCTGGAGATGACGACGGCGACGGTGGGGGTGGCCGTGACGGCGCTGCTGCTCGTCTTCTCGGCGGCCACGCTCACCGCTTCGGCGGGGGCGTCGTTCCCGGCGTGGGTCGGGCTGACGCTCGGGGCGGGCGGTGTGCTGCCGCTCGTGCCGGAGACCCTCCGCCGCCTCCGCGGGCGCGACCCCGTGTCGGCGCTGCTGTTCGTCGTCCGCGCCATGGCCCTGTACTCGTCGATGCTGCTCTCGACCGCCGGCGCGGTGATCGGCGTCCTCGGCGGTCGACGCGCACGGTTCATCGTGACGCCGAAGACCCGCACGCGCTCGCGCGCCGCGACCTGTCGGACGGACGTCGTCGTCGCGGCGGTGCTGCTGGCGCTCACCGTCGCCGGCTGCGGCTCCCCGGTCCCCGCCCTGAGCGTCGCCACCGCCGCGGCGTGCGCGGTGTACTACAGCGTGCGCAGCGGCCGGTGGGAGACGGCGAGCCCGCGCGAGGATCTGCGGTTGGCGGCGTGACGGGTGCGGCCGTCGCCGCCGAGCCGTCGCCGGGGCGCCGCCGGCCTGACGCGGCCGCCGGTCAGGCGGGGCCGAGCCGCAGGACGGTCGGGGCCTCGCCCACGTTGAGGTCGTCGACGACGCGGAGGGTCCGGGCGATGTCGTCGACCGGGCGCAGGACGGTGCCGAAGCGTTCGCGGTCGGAGCTCACGGCGGTGAGCGTGACGAAGTGCGCGCCCGTGTCCCACGTGTAGGTCGCGAACGGCGGCGCCGCGGGCTCCTTCGGCAGCGGCATGGCGAGCTTCTCGCCCACCCCGAGGTGGGGGTTCGGGAAGGCCTCGGTGTCGTCGTACTCCATCGGCATCATCGCCCGAGCCGTGCGCAGCTGGGGAGTGGCCTGCTGCAGCTGGGCCATCACGACGAGCAGCTCGGGGTCGGACTTCCACACCCACACGAGCACGCGACCGTCCGCCCGCCGCATGAGCAGCGGCGTGGCCTGGCTGAGCGCCCAGGCGAACACTCCGCCGCCCGGTCGGGGCGTCGCACCGGCACCCCGCCCCTGGCTCAGGAGCATCCGGATGGCGGCCTTGCGGTGACGGCGGCCGCGGAGCCCGAGGGAGCCCGTCACGGGCACCCAGAGGTCGGCGGGGGCGTCGGCCTGCAGTCGCGACATGGCCCCAGCTTACGAGCCGACCCGGGGACTGTGGATGCCACCTGTCACGGCTCCGCTCCGCGACTGAGTAGTCGGGACCCGCAGCGGCCGCGCGCGGGGGGTCTCGCCCGTGTCGGAGGTCCGTGCCAGGCTGGGGGAGCGGTCCCGTCGCCGCTCGCCTCATCTACGGAGGGCCCCCTGTGCTCGGAAAGATCCTCACCCGATATCTCACGCGCTATCGCGCGCTGCTCATCGCCCTCCTGATCTTCCAGTTCGCCGCCGCGATGGCATCCCTCTATCTGCCTCGTCTCAACGCGGACATCATCGACCAGGGCGTCGCCCGTGGGGACACCGGGTACATCTGGTCGCGGGGCATGCTGATGCTGGTCATCTCGCTCGGTCAGATCACGGCATCCGTCATCGCGACCTACTTCGCCGCGCGCGCGGCGATGTCGGCCGGGCGCGACATCCGCCGCGACGTGTTCGAGAAGGTGAGCGGGTTCTCGGAGCGGGAGCTGACGCAGTTCGGGGCGGGCTCCCTCATCACGCGCAACACGAACGACGTGCAGCAGGTCCAGATGCTCGCGATGATGGGCGCCACCATGCTCGTCAGCGCGCCGCTGCTGGCCATCGGCGGCGTCGTGATGGCGCTGCAGCAGGACGTGGGGCTGAGCTGGCTGATCGGGGTCTCGGTCCCGGCGCTGCTCATCGCCGCGGGTCTCATCATCGCGCGCATGGTGCCGCTCTTCCGCAGCTACCAGTCCAAGCTCGACGGCGTGAACCGCGTCATGCGGGAGCAGCTGACCGGCGTCCGCGTCGTGCGGGCCTTCGTCCGCGAGCGCATCGAGGAGGAGCGCTTCCGCGAGGCCAACACGGACATCATGATCGTGGGCCGCAAGGTCGGCTCGCTGTTCGTCCTGCTGTTCCCCCTGGCGATGCTCGTGCTCAACGTCACCGTCGTCGGGGTCATCTGGTTCGGCGGCATCCAGGTCGATGCCGGCGCCGTGCAGATCGGCACGATCTTCGCCTTCATGCAGTACGTCGCGCAGATCCTCATGGGCGTGCTCATGGCGAGCTTCATGACCGTGATGATCCCGCGCGCCGCCGTCTCGGCCGAGCGCATCGGCGAGGTGCTCGACAGCCACTCGACGCTCGAGCGTCCCTCCGACCCGGTCGCGACCTTCCCCGCGCCGGGCGCCGTCGAGTTCGACGATGTCGCGTTCGCCTACCCCGGCGCGGAGGCGCCCGTCGTGAGCGGCGTGAGCTTCGCCGCCGCCCCCGGCGAGACGGTCGCCATCGTCGGGTCCACCGGATCCGGCAAGACCACGCTGGTGTCGCTCGTCCCGCGCCTGTTCGACGTGACCGGCGGCGCGGTGCGGGTCGGCGGCGTCGACGTCCGGCAGGCCGACCTCGACGTGCTGTGGCAGAGCATCGGCCTCGTGCCGCAGCGCCCGTTCCTGTTCAGCGGGACGGTGGCATCCAATCTCCGTTTCGGTCGTGAGGAGGCGACCGACGAGGAGCTCTGGCGGGCGCTCGAGATCGCGCAGGGTCGGGACTTCGTGGAACGGATGGAGGGCGGGCTCGACGCGCGGATCGCGCAGGGCGGCACGAACGTGTCGGGCGGTCAGCGGCAGCGTCTCGCCATCGCCCGCGCGATCGTCCACCGTCCGCGGGTGCTCGTCTTCGACGACTCCTTCTCGGCGCTCGACCTCACCACCGACGCCCGCCTGCGGCAGGCGCTGTGGTCCGAGCTGCCGGAGGTGACGAAGATCGTCGTGGCGCAGCGCGTCTCCACGATCGTCGATGCTGACCGCATCGTCGTCCTCGAGGACGGGCGGATGGCCGGTCTCGGCACCCACGAGGAGCTGCTGCGCACCAGCCCCACCTACCGCGAGATCGTCGAGTCGCAGCTGGGGGTGGAGGCGTGAGCACCACCGACACCCTCACCGAGGAGGAGCGCGCCGAGCTCGAGCTGGCCGAGGAGGCCCGCCGCACCTCCGGCGACTGGGACAGCGTCGCGCCCGGCAAGGCGTCGGACTTCGGCGCGAGTTTCGGGCGGATGATCGGCCTGCTGCGGCCCTACGCGTGGACGTTCGCCCTGGTCTCCGCCCTGGGAGCGCTCGGCGTCGTCCTCGCCGTCCTCGCGCCCCGCGTGCTCGGCAACGCCACGAACATCATCTTCGAGGGCGTCGTCTCGCGCGGCCTGGCGGAACAGTTCCCGGCGGGGACGTCGAAGGACGCCGTCGTCGAGGCCCTGCGCACCGCGGGCCAGACCGACATCGCCAACATCGTCGGCGCCATGGACAGCTTCCAGGTCGGCGCCGGCGTCGACTTCGACGCCCTGCGCGTCACGATCGTGACGGTTCTCGCGATCTACGTCGGCTCCTCGCTGCTGTCGTGGGTGCAGGGGTACGTCATCAACGTCATCATGGTCCGCACGATGTGGCGCCTGCGCGAGTCGGTCGAGGCGAAGATCAACCGTCTGCCGCTGTCCTACTTCGACCGCGTCCAGCGCGGCGAACTCATCTCGCGGGTGACGAACGACATCGACAACATCACCCAGACCATGCAGCAGTCGCTCTCGAGCGCGCTCACCTCGGTGCTGACGGTCGTCGGCGTGCTCATCATGATGTTCACGATCTCGTGGCAGCTCGCGCTGGTCGCGCTGGTCTCGCTGCCCCTCATGGCCGTGATCTTCGGTGTCATCGGCCCGAAGTCGCAGAAGGCGTTCGGCGAGCAGTGGAAGAAGGTCGGCCGCCTGAACGCCCGCGTGGAGGAGTCCTTCTCCGGTCACGCGCTGGTCAAGGTCTACGGGCGCGAGCGCGATGCGCGCGACAAGTTCGAGGTCGAGAACGAAGAGCTGTATCAGGCCAGCTTCCGGGCGCAGTTCCTGTCGGGGATGATCATGCCCGGCATGATGTTCGTCGGGAACCTGACCTACGTCGGCATCGCCGTCCTCGGCGGGCTAATGGTCGCCGGCGGACAGATCCGACTCGGCGACGTCCAGGCCTTCATCCAGTACTCGCAGCAATTCACCCAGCCGCTGTCGCAGCTGGGCGGCATGGCCGCGGTCGTCCAGTCCGGCACGGCATCCGCCGAGCGCGTCTTCGCGCTGCTCGACGCGGAGGAGCAGGAACCGGATGCCGCCGACGCCCCCGGCCCCGCCGAAGGCCGCGGCGTCATCGAGTTCGAGAACGTACGCTTCGCCTACAGCCCCGACCGGCCGCTCATCACCGACCTCTCGTTCCGGGTCGAGCCGGGGCAGACGGTCGCGATCGTCGGGCCCACGGGAGCCGGCAAGACGACCCTGGTCAACCTCATCATGCGGTTCTACGAGCTCGACGGCGGACGCATCCTGCTCGACGGGCAGGACATCGCCGACATGCGCCGCGACGACGTCCGCTCGCGCACCGGCATGGTGCTGCAGGACCCGTGGCTGTTCGCCGGCTCGATCCGCGAGAACATCCGCTACGGCCGCGCCACCGCCACCGACGAGGAGATCCACGGGGCCGCCGCCGCCACCCGCGTCGACCAGTTCGTGCACTCCCTCCCCAACGGGTACGACACCGTGCTCGACGAGGACGCCGCGAACGTCTCCGCCGGCGAGAAGCAGCTCATCACGATCGCGCGGGCCTTCGTCGCGCGTCCGTCCGTGCTCATCCTCGACGAGGCCACGTCGTCCGTCGACACCCGCACCGAGCTGCTGCTGCAGCAGGCGATGGCCGCCCTGCGCGAGGGGCGGACGTCGTTCGTCATCGCCCACCGCCTGTCCACGATCCGGGACGCCGACCTGATCCTCGTGATGGAGCACGGCGACATCGTCGAGAAGGGCACCCACGACGAGCTCATCGACCGCCGCGGAGCGTACTGGCGGCTCTACCAGTCGCAGTTCGAGAAGGCCGCCGCCGAGTCCGACGCGGACGCGGACGGCATCGAGCCGGAGCGTCCCCCGGCGGACGACGACGCGCTCGTCGTGTCCGCGATGGCGGCCGCGGCGCCGGACGTGGCCGCCCCCGCCGGCACCGACGGACCGCCGCGTCCCGCCCACGGCTCGCCCGAGCCCGACCCGCGGCTCTGAGAACGGGGACGCATCCGGGAACTCCGGGACCCCTCCGGTACAGTGGACGCTCGCAAGCACCGCCCGTGCGACCCCTGCCGCACAGATAGGCCTCACCACCCGTGACTTCTCCTGCGACGCCCGGCGACCATCCCCCCGCCGACCGACCGCTCACCATCCTCATCGGCTGCGACACGTTCGAGCCGCACATCAACGGGGCGGCGCGGTTCGCCGAACGCCTCGCCGCCGGCCTCGTCCAGCGCGGGCACGACGTGCACGTCGTCGCGCCCGGGACCCGCTACCGCCGCGAGAAGGCCCACACCGAGGTCATCGAGGGCGAGCCGATGACGTTGCACCGCTTGCCTTCGGTGCGCTGGCCCCCGCACGACTGGCTGCGGTTCGTCTGGCCCTGGCGAGCGAAGCACCACGTCCGTCGCATCCTCGACGAGACGACCCCCGACGTCGTGCACATCCAGTCGCACATCATCATCGGACGTGCGCTCGCCCGCGAGGCCCGCAAGCGCGGCATCCCGATCGTGGCCACGAACCACGTGATGGCCGAGAACATCCTCGACTTCACCACCCTGCCGCCGGTCCTGGACAAGATCGTCGTCCGGCTGGCCTGGGCCGACGCCGCGCGCACCTTCGCGATGACGCGCGCCGTCACGACCCCCACCCGCAAGGCGGCGGACTTCCTCGAGTCGACGATCGACATCGACGGTGTCATCCCCATCTCGTGCGGAATCGACCGGTCCAACTACCGGCCCGACCTGAGCCCGCGCGACCAGAATCGCATCCTCTTCGTCGGTCGCCTCACGACCGAGAAGGGCATCGACGTCATCCTCCGCGCCCTCGCGCAGCTCGACCCGGCGCTCGACGCGACCTTCGATGTCGTCGGCGGGGGCGACCAGCGCAAGAACCTCGAGAACCTCGCCGCCCAGCTCGGCGTCAGCGAGCGCGTCACCTTCCACGGTCACACCTCCGAGGAGGAGCTGCGCTCCCTCTACTCGCGGGCCAGCGTCTTCGCGATCGCCTCGATCGCCGAGCTGCAGTCCATCGCGACGATGGAGGCCATGGCATCCGGTCTCCCCGTCGTCGCCGCAGACGCCGTCGCCCTGCCGCACCTCGTGCACCACGGTGAGAACGGCTACCTCTTCACGCCGGGAGACGCGGACGACGCCGCCGCGCGTCTCACCGACGTGCTGACCGCCTCCCCCGAGGATCGCCGGCGCATGCAGCAGGCCTCCCTCGACGGCGTCGCCGTCCACGACATCACGCGGACGCTCGACACCTTCACGGCGCTCTACCGCGGCGAGCCGATCCCGGAGTGACCGCGTGCACGTCGTGATGTTCGCCGACCAGCACATCGAGTCGCTGGGCGGTGCACAGGTGTCGATGCGACTGCAACGACGGTTCCTCGAGCGCGCCGGGCACACCGTCACCGTCGTCGCCCCGCGCATGCATCGGCCCGTCCCCGGCGACCCGGCGTACATTGACCTGCGCTCGACCTCGGCGACCCCCGACCGCGAGTACGGCTTCAGCTGGCCCGGACGCCGCAGCGACAGGGAAGTGGATGCCGCCCTCGCCCGGCGTCCGCCCATCGACATCGTCCACGTGCAGGCGGACTTCTGGGGCGCCTTCATCGGCCACCGGTTCGCCGCCCGGCACGGCCTGCCCGTCGTCCACACGATGCACAACCGCGCGGACGTGGGCATCGAGGCCACCGTGCCCGTCCCGGGACTGGTGCTGCGCGCCCTCAACGCGTGGGCGCGGACGGCGCTCCGGCCCGCCCTCGCCCGCCGTCGTGCTGAGCGTGGCGGCGACTCCCTCACCGACGGCCGCAGCGACGGCTGGGCCTACCTCCGCCGGCTGGCGCGCCTGTCCGACGCCGTGACGGCACCCTCGTCCCACTTCGCCCGCCGCTTGGAGCGGCACGGGGCGGTCCCCGCCGCCGGATCCGTCGACGTCATCTGGAACGGCATCGACGACGAGCTCCTCGACGCGGTCTCCACGCAGCGCGTCGCGCGGCGCCCGGGACCCCCGCGGTTCGTCTGGCTCGGCCGGATGAGCCCCGAGAAACGGCTTCTCCCGTTCCTCACGGCGGTGGCGCACTCCGGCATCCAGGCCGAGGTCGAGATCATCGGCGGCGGCGTGCAGCTGCGAGCGGCGCGACGGCTCGTGGAGCGCGGGTGGGGGGAAGCGTCCATCGTCTTCTCCGGCCGCCTGCCCTACGCCGAGACGCTCGCCCGGCTGGCCGACGCGGACGCCGTCGTGCAGACCTCGATCGGGTTCGAGACGCAGGGCATGACGGTGTTCGAGGCGGCCTCGCTCGGCACGCCGGCGGTCGTCAGCGACCCGGACGTCGCCGCCGAGCTCGGCTCCGGCACGTGGGGAGTGCGGGATGCCACGGTGCCGGCCCTCGCGGATGCTCTCCGCCGCGCCGCCGCCGACATCACCGCCGGGACGACCCCGGCCGTGGACCGCGACATCGCCGAACGGTTCCGCCAGTCGTCCCGGACGGCTGCCATGGTCGGCGTGTACGAGCGGACCATCGCGCAGGCCCGCCGGTAGCAGCGCGTCACGCGGTGGGGTGGACCCGCAGCGTCGGCACGCCGCACTCGTCGCGGGAAGGGACCCGAGAAGACGCCCCGGTCGACGCGGCGCGCGGCGGCGCCTCGGGTCGTCGTGCGGGATCGACCGGGACACGGCGGTAGCCGTCGGTCGCCATCGCGTGGACGGTGGCGGCGATCCCGAGGAGCGAAAGGGCCAGGAGGATGAGCAGGAGTGCCATGGCAGGAAAGCTACGCCTGGCGTGATACCGCCTCGAGTGGCATAGTGGACGCTGTTCGTTCGATTCCTGCCACACCGGAGGTCGCCATGCGATCGGTCGCCGTCGTCATTCAGCCCGGCTTCGCCCCCTTCGAGTTCGGTCTCGCCTGCGAGGCCTTCGGGCTGGACCGCAGCGACGACGGCATCCCGAACTTCGACTTCCGCATCGTCGCGCCGGACCCGGGCGTCGTGCCGTCCAACATCGGGTTCTCGGTGAACGTCGAGCGCGGACTGGAAGATGCCCGGGATGCCGACATCGTCGTGCTCGCGCCGATCCCGCGCGCGCAGTGGGACGACGTCGACCCGCGCGTCATCGAGGTGGTCCGCGAGGCGCACGCCCGCGACGCCTGGCTGCTGAGCGTCTGCAGCGGGGCGTTCGTCATCGCCGCCGCGGGCGTCCTCGACGGTCAGCGCGCCACCACCCACTGGATGTACGCCGACACGATGAGCCGGCTGCACCCGTCCATCGACGTCGACCCCGACGTGTTGTACGTGCAGTCCGGTCGCATCATCACCAGCGCGGGCACGGCCGCCGGCCTGGACGCGTGCCTGCATCTGCTCCGGCAGGAGCTGGGGTCCGAGCTCGCCAACCGCATCGCCCGGCGCATGGTCGTCGCCCCGTTGCGCGACGGGGGACAGGCGCAGTTCATCGCGTCGCCGCTGCCGGTCAGCGCATCGATGTCGCTCGCGCCCGTCACCGAGTGGATGATGCAGCACCTGGATGCCGACCTGTCCGTCGAGCGCCTCGCGGCCCGCGCGCACATGTCGCCCCGGACGTTCGCCCGGCGGTTCAAGGCCGACTTCGGGGCGACCCCGGCGGCCTGGCTCGCCCGGCAGCGCCTGCTGCACGCGCAGCGGCTGCTCGAAGAGACCGATCTCGGGCTGGACCGGATCGCCACGGAGTGCGGATTCGGGTCCGCCGCGGTGCTGCGGCAGAACTTCGCCCGGACGCTCGGACTCACCCCGACCGCGTACCGCGCCCGCTTCTCGTGCGGGGAGGCCGCCATGGCCGGCCCCGCGCCGGCGTTGCAGAGCGCCGAGCCGGTCCTCGCCTGAGCGGCCCCGCGGTCCCTGGTCGCGCGGGCGCGCGGTCCCGGCACACGCCCCGCCGCTGCGCGGTCCCGGCACACGCCGCGCCACGGGGCGCAAGGGGTGCGCGAGCGGGGCGCCGAGGTGGTGGCATCCATTGCTCCCGTTCGGGACCGCTGGTAAACTTGAGTCAGCGCGGCTCAAGTTCTGCGCAGAAACTTCGGGAGACCACATGAACGCCACACAACAGCCGGGGCAGGAGGACGCGCGCAGCGCCCTCGAGCAGTTCGGCATCAACCTCACCGACCGGGCCCGTCAAGGAAAGCTCGATCCCGTCATCGGGCGCGACGGCGAGATCCGGCGGGTCAGTCAGGTGCTCACGCGCCGCAGCAAGAACAACCCCGTCCTCATCGGCGAGCCCGGCGTCGGCAAGACCGCCGTCGTCGAGGGGCTCGCCCAGCGCATCGTCGCGGGCGACGTCGCCGAGAGCCTGAAGAACAAGGAGCTCGTCGCGCTCGACATCTCCGCGCTCGTCGCGGGGGCGATGTACCGCGGCCAGTTCGAGGAGCGGCTGAAGAGCGTCCTGAAGGAGATCACCGAGTCCGACGGTCGCGTCATCACGTTCATCGACGAGCTGCACGTGCTCATGGGGGCGGGCGGCGGCGAGGGATCGGTCGCGGCATCCAACATGCTCAAGCCCATGCTGGCCCGCGGCGAGCTCCGCCTGATCGGCGCCACGACGCTCGACGAGTACCGCGAGTTCATCGAGAAGGATGCCGCCCTGGAGCGCCGCTTCCAGCAGGTGTACGTCGGCGAGCCCACCGTCGAGGACACCATCGCCATCCTGCGCGGCCTCAAGGAGCGGTACGAGGCGCACCACAAGGTCGCCATCGCCGACGCCGCGCTGGTGGCCGCGGCATCCCTGTCCAACCGCTACATCCCGTCGCGCCAGCTGCCCGACAAGGCCATCGACCTCATCGACGAGGCGGCGTCACGGCTGCGCATGGAGATCGACTCCGCCCCGCTGGAGATCGACGAGCTGCGGCGGCACGTCGACCGGCTGAAGCTCGAAGAGCTCGCGCTGAAGAAGGAGAAGGACGCGGCGTCCAAGGAGCGCCTCGCGACGTTGCGCGAGAGCCTCGCGTCGGAGCAGGCGAAGCTCGACGAGCTGCAGGCCCGGTGGGAGCGGGAGCGCGCGTCGCTGAACCGCGTCGGCGATCTGAAGACCCGATTGGATGCCGCCCGTGTCGACGCCGAGCGCGCACAGCGCGAAGGCAACCTCGAGCGGGCGTCCCGGCTGCTGTACGCCGACATCCCGGCGCTGGAGCGCGAGCTGATGCTGGCCGAGCGCGAAGAGCCCACGGGCGACCGGATGGTCAACGAGCAGGTCACCGACGAGGACATCGCGGCCGTCATCGCCGCGTGGACGGGCATCCCCGTGGGGCGCCTGCTGCAGGGCGAGACCGAGAAGCTGCTCCACCTCGAGCGCGAGCTCGGCAAGCGGCTCATCGGGCAGAAGGATGCCGTGAAGGCCGTGTCCGACGCGGTGCGCCGCTCGCGCGCGGGCGTCAGCGACCCCAACCGGCCCGTGGGCTCGTTCCTCTTCCTGGGCCCCACCGGCGTCGGCAAGACGGAGCTGGCCAAGGCGCTGGCCGACTTCCTCTTCGACGACGAGCACGCGATGGTGCGCATCGACATGTCGGAGTACGGCGAGAAGCACTCCGTCGCCCGGCTGGTCGGTGCCCCTCCCGGGTACATCGGGTACGAGCAGGGCGGGCAGCTGACGGAGGCGGTGCGCCGTCGTCCGTACAGCGTCGTGCTGCTCGACGAGGTCGAGAAGGCGCACCCCGAGGTGTTCGACGTGCTGCTGCAGGTGATGGACGACGGTCGCCTGACCGACGGCCAGGGTCGGACGGTCGACTTCACCAACGTCATCCTGATCCTGACGTCGAATCTCGGCTCGCCGATCCTCATCGATCCGACGCTGTCGCTGCAGACCAAGCGGGACCAGGTGCAGGCGCTCGTGCGGCAGGCCTTCAAGCCGGAGTTCGTCAACCGCCTCGATGACATCGTCATCTTCCAGGCCCTCACCGAGGACGACCTCGCGCAGATCGTCGAGCTCACGGTCGACGCGCTGCACAAGCGGCTGCGCGAGCGCCGGTTGACCCTCGCAGTGACGCCCGACGCCCGGTCGTGGCTCGCCGAGCGCGGGTACGACCCGGTGTACGGCGCCCGGCCGTTGCGTCGGCTCATCCAGTCCGAGGTGCAGGACCGCCTGGCCATGGCGATCCTGGCCGGCAGCGTGCGCGACGGCGACCTCGTCCGCGTCGACGTCGCCTCGGACGGCGAGTCGCTCGTGCTGGCCAGCGCCGGTCCGGCCGCCGAAGCCGGCGACGACGACGTCATCGAGGCGGAGATCGTCGACTAGCGGCGGCGCGCGCGGCGCGCGCTTGTTTGCAGGACCGGTGGGGCGGGAGTGGCGCTTGCGCGCGCGTTTGCAGGACCGGTGGGGCGGGAGTGGCGCTTGCGCGCGCGTTTGGAGGACCGGTGGGGCGGGAGTTGCCGCCAGGGGCGGGTGGGGCGGTGCGGCCCGGCTCGGCCCTGCAGATTGTCCCCGCCGGCGCCGCGGCGACGCGAAACGCCCCCTGCCCGAAGTGCGCCGGGTGAGGCGTTTCGGTGCAGGGGGCGTTCGCGGAGGGATGCCGCGGATCAGGCGTCGACGAGAAGGGACTCGGCGATGGGGCGGCGCTGGCGCGGCGCGAGCTCGCGCTGACGCAGGCCCTCCTCGGCGGCATCGATGTCGCCGAGCGCGCCGACGGCGATCACCGTGACGGGGGCGAAGCGCGGCTCGACGTCGAAGGCCGCGCGCAGGTCCTCGGCCACGAAGCCGCCCATCTGGTGGGTCGCGAGGCCCTCGGCGTGCGCCTGGACCGTGAAGTGGGCGGCGGCCTGGCCGGCGTCGTAGTACGCCCACGCGCGGGCCTCGCCGTCCTCGGTCTCGGTCTCGGCCAGCACGACCAGCAGCGCGCCCGCGGCGGGGGCCCAGGCCTGGTTGAAGCCCATGAGGGCCGCGGAGAGACGGTCGTGCGCCTCGGTACCGCGGCGGGCGACGATGAAACGCCACGGCTGATGATTCATGCCGGACGGAGCCCAGCGGGCGGCCTCGAGGGCGGAGCGGAGGGCCGCCTCATCAATGGGCGTCTCAGGATCGAAGACGCGGGTGCTCCAGCGCTCGGCGAGCACGTCGAGGATGGGGGCGTCGGTGGGGGCGACGCGGTCGAGAGTGGTGGACATGGGGGCCTCCAGCGAAGAATCGGATGAGCGGGGCATCATCGACCCGCACCAGTGAACGCCATCGGGCGGCATCCTGTTCCCGTATGACGGTCGATGTCGGAGCGCGGAACGCCGCCTGTCAGCCCGCCGCAGCCGTTCGTCAGCCCGCCGACGCGGGGGCCGGCGTCGCGTGCCAGGACTCCGGTCCCGCGGAGCCCGCGGGGTACTCGTCGAGCGGCACCTTGCCCTGCCGCCACGCGTCGATCACGGGCTGCACGATGCGCCAGCACTGCTCGGCGGCGTCGCCGCGGACGGCGAGCATCGCGTCGCCGTCGAGGATGCCCGACAGGACTTCGCCGTACGCCTTCAACGCGCCCGCGCCGAGGTCGGCGGCCAGGGTCACGCGCTCGAGCTCGAGGGGGTCGTCGGCGCCGTTGACGTTGAGCTCGAGGCTCATCGTGTCGGGTCCGAGCGAGAAGACGAGCTTCGAGGGGTCGCTCTCACCGACGAAGCCGCCGGGAAGGTGCCGCACGGGCTTGAAGGTGACGGTGACCGCGGGGTAGCCGGCATCCAGTCCCTTGCCGGATCGCAGGGTGATGGGGACGCCCTGCCACCGGGCGGTGCGCACCTCGACGGTCATCTCGGCCAGGGTCTCGGTCTCGTGCGAGGGGTCGACGCCCGGCTCGTCGACGTAAGACACGAAGTGGCGGTCGCCGACGTCGCCGGCGGTGTAGCGGGCGCGGCGCGAGTTCTTCACGGGGTCGTCGTCGAGCACGTGGGTGGCGCGCAGAACCGCCGAGGTGGCGTCGCGCAGGTCCAGCTGGTCGAGGCTGGACGGCGGCTCCATCGTGACGAACGCCATCACCTGCAGCAGGTGGCTCTGGATCATGTCGACGAGCGCGCCGGCGGTGTCGTAGTACCCGGCGCGACCTTCGAGGCCCAGCTTCTCGGGGAAGTCCACGGTGATGGCGGCGATGTCGTCCGCCGACCAGACGCTCTCGATGAGGCGGTTGGCGAAGCGGACCCCGAGCAGGTTGAGTACGGTCGAGCGGCCGAGGAAGTGGTCGATGCGGAAGACCTGCTCCTCGGGCACGAGGGACGCGAGCTGCCCGTTGAGCCGGTGCGCGCTGGCCTCGTCGGTGCCGAACGGCTTCTCGAGCGCGAGGATGGTGCCGTCCGGGATGGTCACGTCGGCGAGGGCGACGCAGGCCTTCTCGGTGACGGCCGGCGGGACGGCGAAGTACAGCGCCGGGCGCCCCTCGGCCTCGTCGAGCAGGGTCTGGAGATCGGCCGCCTTCGTGATGTCGGCCTGCGAGTACGTCGTCGCGGAGACCGCGTCGAACGCGGCCTCGGCATCCATCGACTGGAAGGCCTTGTGCACGACGTCGCGCCAGTGCTCGTCGGTCCAGTCCTCCATGCCGGCGCCGTGCAGGCGCACCGAGCGCTTCGGCTCGCGCGCGAGCAGCTGGCCGAGGGCCGGCAGGAGCAGTCGCGAGGTGAGGTCGCCGGAGGCTCCGAGGATGATCAGGGTCGTGTCGGCCGTCATGGGCCTCACTGTATCCACGCCGTGTCTCGTGCCCAGAGGCTTGCGGAACCTTCGTGGAAACTCCATCGGAAAAGCCCTCCAGTGGAGGAGTCTCGGCCTGCAATGATCCGAAGGTGAGCACTCCGATCGAGGACTACGCCGTTCTGAGCAACTGCCGCTCCGCCGCGCTGGTGTCGTCCGCGGGCAGCGTCGACTGGCTCTGCTTGCCGCGCTACGACAGCGGCTCGATGTTCGGAGCCCTGCTCGGCGACCGGTCCCACGGGAGCTGGTCGCTCCGTCCGGCCGACGCGGACGCCCGGTCGACGCGCCGCTACGACGGCGACACGTTCGTGCTCGTAACGAGGTGGGAGACCTCGACGGGTGTCGCGGAGGTGCACGACGCGATGCCCGTCGACGACGGCGACTCCCTCGTCCGTCGTGTCGTCGGCATCTCCGGCGAGGTCGACTTCGTCAGCGAGGTGCGCCTGCGCTTCGACTACGCCCGCGCCGTGCCCTGGGTGCGCCAGGTCGGCCGCGACGGGGAGCACGCGATCCTCGCCGTCGCGGGCCCGGACGCGGTCGTCCTCCGCGGCCCCCGGCTCATCGCGGTCGACACCGCGCACCTCGCCCGCTGGACCACCGCCGCGGGCGAGAACGTGGACTCCGTGCTGTCGTGGGGCCCGTCCTGGCAGCCCGCGCCGGGACCGTTCGACGTGGATGCCGCCCTCCAGCGCACCCGAGACTGGTGGGCCGAATGGGCGGGGCGCGTGCAGTCCGCCGGCTCGCATGCCGCGCACGTCACGCGGTCGCTGCTGGTGCTCCGGGCGCTCACCCACGCCGAGACCGGCGGGATCGTGGCCGCGGCGACCACCTCGCTGCCGGAGGCCTTCGGCGGCGCGCGCAACTGGGACTACCGCTACGTGTGGCTGCGCGATGCGGCGCTCACGCTGGCCGCCTACATCGACCACGGCTACCTCGACGCCGCCCGTCGGTGGCGCGACTGGCTGCTGCGCGCGATCGCGGGCGACCCCGCGGACGTGCAGATCATGTACGGGATCGCGGGGGAGCGGGATCTCCCCGAGCGGGAGATCGACAGCCTGCCCGGCTACGAGGGCGCCGCACCGGTCCGCATCGGCAACGCCGCCGTGGGCCAGTACCAGGCGGACGTCATTGGCGAGGTCATGGTCGCGCTCCAGGCCGCTCGGCAGGCGGGTGTGGAGGAGACGTCGTTCTCGTGGGCCCTGCAGCGGGCGCTCCTGGATCAGCTCACGCACTGGGTCGACCGGCCCGACAACGGCATCTGGGAGATGCGCGGCGACCCGCACTTCTTCACGCACTCCCGGGCCATGGTGTGGGCGGCCTTCGACCGTGGCATCCGGGCCGTCGAGGAGGCCGGTCAGGACGGCGACGTCGCGACCTGGCGCGCTCTCCGCGACCGGGTTCGCGACGACATCGACCGCCGCGGCGTCCACACCGGCGGCTGGTTCACCCAGCACTTCGACACGGACGAGGTCGACGCATCCCTGTTGATCCTCCCGCAGGTCGGGTTCTGCGCCCCCGACGATCCGCGGATGCTGGCCACGGTGGCCCGCATGGAGGAGACCCTGATGCCCGACGGCTGGCTGCTGCGCTACCGGACCACGGGCGTCGACGGTCTCGCCGGTGACGAGCATCCGTTCCTCGCCTGCACCTTCTGGCTGGTCGAGCAGTACGCGCGCAGCGGTCGCCGGGACGACGCGGTCGCGCTGATGCGGCGCGCCACCGCCGTCGCGAACGACCTGGGCCTGCTGTCAGAGGAGTACGACCCGGTGAGCGGCCGGCAGGTGGGCAACACCCCGCAGGCGCTCTCGCACCTCGCGCTCGTCGGTGCGGCCGACGCCCTGGATGCCACGGCGCCGCCGACCGACTGACCGGCCGTCCCGCGGGGTCGGCCCGGCACGGTGACGCGCGGAAGGACCCACCGGTCGCCCGACCGGAGGACCGCGCCGGACCGCCGGGCCGGGCTCAGCGCGCCGCAGTCGCCTCGACCGCGTTCTCGCCGCTGCGGGCGTTGTAGACGAGAGCGCCGCCGGCATCGACCATCGCCCGGTAGTCCCGGAAGACGGCGAGGGCCTCGTCGCGCAGGACGTCCTGCACGACCTCGATCCCGCGCGCTTCGAACTCGGCCGCCCAGTCCGAGGTGAGGGGGCCTTCGTCGAACGTCGTGATCGCCTCGAGCTCGGGTCCCTCCCCGGCGACGACGAGCGTGCGCACGCCCGACCACATCGTGGCGCCGTAGCACTGGATGCAGGGGCGCCAGTTGACGACGAGCTCGTGGCTCGGCATCCCTTCTCCTCCGAGATCCCACGACCCCAGCGCGGTCTGCGCGAGACCGAGCGCGGTGACCTCGGCGTGCCCGCTGGAGACGTTGCTGCCCAGGACGACGTTGACCCCCACCGAGACGATGCGTCCGGTGGCGGTCTCGGCGACGAGAGCGGCGAACGGGCCGCCGTTGCCCTCGCGGAAGTTGCGGGCGGCGAGGCGGTGCACGAGACGCATGCGCTCGGTGCGGTCCGGGATGACGTCCGGCACATCGGCGAGCTCGTCCCCGATCCACGCGGGCAGGTCGACGCGGTACGAGGTCGCGAGGGTGGCGAGGTGCATGGGAGTCCTTCTCTCGTGGGGCAGGTCGGAGCGAACGGAAGCGTCGCATTCCGGTCGAACTTACGGCAGGGGCGCCGGCCTTCTCGGCAGCGCCCTCGACAGCGCGCCCGACACGGAGGACCCTGGACGCATCACTCCCGACGAGAGGACGTCCATGTTCACCACCGACCACGCGTTCAGCGGCTTCTCGGTCGACGACCTCGACGCGGCCCGGCGCTTCTATCAGGACACCCTCGGCCTCGACGTGGAGGTGCTCGAGGGTTCCGGCTTCCTGCAGCTGACGCTGGGCTCGGGCGGCCGCGTGCTCGTCTACGGCAAGCCGAATCACGAGCCGGCGTCGTTCACCGTGCTCAACTTCCCCGTCGACGACATCGACGCCGCCGTCGACGACCTGATCGCCCGCGGGGTGGACACCAAGATCTACGACGACTCCGAGTTCCCGACCGACTCCCGCGGCATCATGCGCGAGATGGGCCCGGCCATCGCGTGGTTCCGCGACCCGGCCGGCAATGTCCTCGCCGTCCTCGAGGGCTGACCTCGCGCGACGGTGGAGGGGATGGATGCCGCGAGGCGGCGGCATCCATCCCCGGACGAACCGGCGGGGGTGTCAGCCGCGCAGGGCCTCGGCCAGCTTCACGCGTGCGCCCATGCGCAGGAGCGAGTTCTGGTAGATGCGCGCGGCGACGAGGATCGCGGCGACGCAGGCCGCGACGAGGATGAGCAGCGACAGCAGGGGCTCCCACCACTGCGCGTCGCCGATGTACAGGCGCAGCGGCATCCCGACCGGGGCGGAGAACGGCACGTACGACATGATCGCCAGCACGAGCGGGTTGTCGTTGAAGAAGATCACGAGGAAGTACGGCGCGAGCACGAGCATCGTCAGCGGGGTCGTGGTGGAGCCGATGTCCTCCTGACGGGAGACCATGGCGGCCGCCGCGGCGAACAGCGACGCCAGCAGCACGAACCCGAACAGGAAGAACACGGCGAACCACGCGATCGGAGCGCCCAGGGTCGTCAGCACGCTCGCCTGTCCGGTCACGCTCAGGCCGACGACCGCGATCGCGGCGAGGAGCACGATCTGCGCCATCGCCAGCACGGTGTTGCCGAGCACCTTGCCCGCCAGCAGCACGCGGACGGGGATCGCCGAGATCAGGATCTCGACCACACGCGTCTGCTTCTCCTCGACGACGCTCTGCGCGATCGTGCCGCCGAACGTGCTCGCGGCGATGAGGAACACCAGGCCGAAGCCGAAGGCGATCAGGTAGCGCAGGGCGTCGGCCGCTCCGGCCGCCGGGTCGAGCATCTGCACCGGGGGCGACTCGCTCAGCAGCTGCAGGAGCGCCGAGGGGACGCTGTCCTCCACGAGCACGGTGTAGTCGAACGACCCGCCCGACGGGTTCGGGACGAGGGCGGCATCCACCGTCCCGTCCTCGACGAGCGCCTGGGCCGCGTCGTCGGAGTCGGCGACGGTCACGTCGAGACCCGCGACGCCCGTCACCGCGTTCTCGGTCTGAGAGGTCACGGCGACGGGGATGCCGGAGTCCGATCGCGCGTCGCCCGCGGCGAACCCGCCCCACAGCACACTCGCGAGGGCCGCGACGAGGAGGAAGGCGGTCGAGATGACGAACGCCTTGCTGCGCAGCTTGGAGCCGATCTCTCGTTCGGCGACGAGCCACACGCTCTGCAGCTCGCCGGGGGACCGGTGCCCGGTGGGGGTCTGCGTGCTCACTGGATGACCTCCTTGAAGATCTCGGCCAGGGTCGGGCGTTGCGGGGCGAAGCTGGCGACGTCGCCGCGGGCGACGGCCTGGCGGAGCACCCGCTGCGCGGCCTCGTCGTCGGAGGCGTCGAAGAGTGCGTAGCCGCCGTCGAAGTCGATCACGGTGACGCCGGACTCCTCCCGGAGCCAGCCCGCGTCGCCGTGCGACAGCAGCTCGTAGCGGTGCGTCGCGTGCTGTGCGCGAAGCTCCTCGCGGGTGCCGGTCGCGCGGATGGTGCCGCCGGCGATGATGACGAGGTCGTCGCACAGCCGCTCGACGACGTCGAGCTGGTGCGACGAGAACAGCACGGCCGCTCCCGTCGCGGCCTTCTCCTGAAGGACGCCGGCGACGACGTCCACGGCGAGCGGATCGAGGCCCGAGAACGGTTCGTCGAGGATCAGCACGTCGGGTTCGTGCACGAGCGCGGCGGCGATCTGCGCGCGCTGCTGGTTGCCGAGCGACAGCGTCTCGACGAGGTCGCCGAGGCGCTCGCCGAGCCCGAGTCGTTCGAGCAGCGCCGTGGCCTTCGTCGTCGCTTCGGCCTTGCCGAAGCCGTGCAGGCGGGCCAGGTAGGCGATGTGCTCGACGACCTTCATCTTCGGGTACAGCCCGCGCTCCTCGGGCATGTAGCCGAAGCGGCGGCGGTCCGCCGTCGTCACGGGCGCGCCGTTGAGCGCGACGGTCCCGCCGTCCTTGGCGAGCACCCCGAGCGCGATGCGCATCGTGGTGGTCTTGCCCGCGCCGTTGCCGCCGACGAATCCCGTGAGCCGCCCCGGGGCCACGGCGAAGCTCACGTCGTCGAGCACGCGGCGTCCGCCGTAGCTCTTGGTGATGCCGTCCAGTTCGAGCACAGTCGTCCCCTCTCCTCGTCCCCTCACGCTAGTGAGGGCCGGGCGCGGCGGCATCCGTCGGGGGAAGGGTTGCCGTCCTCCCCCGTGCGGGGGAGAGCCGTCGTGCGGGGCAGGCCGTCGTGCGGGGGAGAGCCGTCGCGCGGGGAGGCCGTCGTGCGGGGGAGAGCCGTCGCGCGGGGGCCGTGCGGGAGCGGTACCGGCCGAGGTATCGCGGGGAAGGCTCGGCGCTCAGGCCAGGCCGTGCCGGTGCGCGAGCACGACCGCCTGCACGCGGTCGCGGGCGCCGAGCTTCTGCAGGACGTTGGACACGTGCGTCTTGACCGTCGCCTCGCCGATGAACAGGCGTGCAGCGATCTCGGCGTTGCTCAAGGCCTCGGCGACGAGGCGCAGCACCTCGGACTCCCGATCGGTCAGCGGTTCGCCGAGCGTCAGGGGCGGAACGCGGGGAGGGAGGGATGCCGCGGCCTCCCCGCCGCGCCCGGCGAAGCGTTCGATGACCCGGCGCGTGACCTCGGGGGCGAGCAGCGCGTCGCCGGCGCCCACGACGCGCACCGCCGCGACGAGCTCCTCGGGGCCGGCGTTCTTCAGCAGGAACCCGCTGGCGCCGGCGGCCAGGGCGGCGAACACGTAGTCGTCGCTGTCGAACGTGGTGACGATGAGGACGGCGGCATCCACATCCGGGTCGGCGAGGAGGCGTCGGGTCGCCTCGAGCCCGTCCATGTCGGGCATCTGCACGTCCATGCAGATGACGTCGGGACGCGTGCGGCGGGCGACCGCGAGCGCTTCGAGCCCCGTGGACGCCTCCCCGACGACGTCGATGTCGTCCTCGAGGGTCAGGATGGTGCGGAAACCCGCGCGCATCATGGCGTGGTCGTCGACGAGCAGCACGCGCAGCTCAGGCACGGGTCGCCTCCGGAGGGGTCGGGGCGGATGCGTCCGCCGCGAAGGTGAGCGGCAGACGGGCGCGCACGAGGTAGCCGCCGCGGGTCCGCGGGCCGATCTCGACGGTGCCGCCCGAGACCGCGGCGCGTTCGCGCATGCCCAGGTGCCCGAGGCCCGTGCGCACGGGACCGTGTCGGCCGGTGTTGGCGATCTCGAGCTCGACGGCATCCGGGTCGAAGCGCAGTCGGACGTCGGCGGTGGCGCCCGGACCCGCATGACGCCGGGCGTTGGTCAGGGCCTCTTGAGCGATCCGGTACAGGTTGACCTGCAGGAGCGGGGACGGCTCCGCGTCGATCTCCCCGATGACCGTGAACGTCGTGGGAAGACCCGCCTCGGTCGCCTCCTCCACGAGGGCCGGGATCGTCGCGAGGCCGTGCGTCGTGGGCGCCGTGTCCGGGGCGTCGCCGCCGGACGTGCGCAGGGTCTCCAGCAGTTGGCGCAGCTCCCGCAGCGACGTGCGCGCCGACTCCTCGACACCCGTGAGCAGGTCGCGGGACTTGTCCGGGTCGCGCGTGAGGATCGAGCGGGCGGCGCCGGCCTGCACGCCCATCAGCGACACGTGGTGCGCGACGACGTCGTGCAGCTCGCGGGCGATACGGACGCGGTCGAGGGCGACCGCCTGGGCGGCGGTGACCTCCCGCTCGGCCTCGAGCTCCGCCGTGCGCTGCTCCAGGGCGGCCCGCTCCTGCGCCTGCTGATGCGAGCGCTCCCCGAAGTAGTAGGCGCCGCCGAAGTAGAGGACGTTGATGAGCAGGCCCGCCAGCTGACTGGCGACGAACGCGGGCACCTGCGAAGGGCCGAGCGTCCCGGCATCGAGGCCGGAGAGGGCGGCCTGAACGATGGTGACCGTCAGCCAGGCGGCCATCGCCACCATCACCACCACCCGGATGACGAGGGCCCGTCGCCGGTCCGGGACGTGCGCGCCGACGGTGTAGAAGACGATGAACAGGCTGACGTTGCCCGCGTAGAGCTCCGGGATGCCGATGGTCACGGCCACGAAGTACGCGACGGCGACAACGATGAGCATCGTGGCGGGCCACTTCCGCCGCAGGGCCACCGCGGCACCCAGGACGAGCGCGTAGGGGACCGCGAGGCCGGCCACGTCGACGCTGCCGTAGTAGCCGGAGATCGCCGTCAGGCCCGCGCTCACGAGAGCGCCGAACAGGACGACGGCGCCGAGGACGAGGTCGACGCGGTTCGTGGAGACGGGTCGCGCGATTTCCTCGGCGGTCGGACTGCGGTGGCGCGCCGTGGCGGTCACGGGTCCTCGCGAGGGGGTGGACACGTCCAACAGTCTAGGTCGGGTCATCCCGCCGCCCCAGGGGCGATTCCGTCGCCCGGGGGAGGTGCATGCCGCCCGGGGCGGGCGAGGCTTGTCGGACGGATGCCGCGCGCTCCGTCCGACCCGACGGATGCCGCGCGCTCCGTCCGACCCGACGGATGCCGCGCGCTCCGTCCGAACGAGAGGACGTCGATCATGGCGAGACTGGACAAGCTCCTCTGGGGAGACCGTGCCGACCCCCGGGACGAGCTGCGGGAGCTGTTCCCCTCCATCGAGCGCGGGAGCCTCGCGGCTGCCCGACAGTGGGCGAGCGAGGTCGTCGCCGCAGCGGGTGTCAGCACCGACGACGAGCTCCGCGTCATCAAGGTGCTGCGGGATGCGGAGCCGCGTCTGTCGTTGAAGCCGGCGCGCTTCCTTGCGACGCAGGTGGCGGGCGCACCCCGGGAGACGTGAGCGTCTCTTCCCCTGGCGGGGCGGGGGCCCTGCGGTGAGCGGAGCCCTGCACCCCTGGCATCCGTCCGTCAAGCGGGTCGGGAATACAGGGGCATCCGGGATTCTTTCCCGTGAATGTACCTGGCGGCCGCGCGCCGCCGACGACACCCACACAGGAGGATCATCGTGACGGACCACACGATCGGCTACATCGTCGGAAGCATCTCGAGCACGTCCATCAACCGCCGTCTGGCGAAGGCGCTCGAGAAGGTCGCCCCGGAGGGCGTCACGCTCAAGGAGATCCCGATCAAGGACCTCCCCTTCTACTCGCCCGACGCCGACGGAAAATTCCCCGAGGTCGCGGTCGACTTCAAGAAGGCCATCGAGGATGCCGACGGCGTCTTCATCGTCACGCCCGAGTACAGCCGCTCCATCCCCGGCGTCCTGAAGAACGCCCTCGACTGGTCGGCGCGCCCCTACGGCGAGGCGTCCTTCAACGACAAGCCGACCGCCGTCATCGGCACCTCGCAGGGCGGCATCGCCACCGCTGCCGGCCAGCAGCACCTGCGCTCGGTCCTCCTGCACTACAACGCCCTCGTCCTCGGCCAGCCGGAGGGCTACATCCAGTCCACGCCCGGCCTCTTCGAGGAGGACGGCACCGTCACCGACGAGTCGACCGCCGCGTTCCTCCGCTCGATCATCGAGGCGCTCGTCACGCTCATCGAGCGCGTGAAGCCGGCCGAGGTCCCCGCGGCCTGACGCACGGTCTCAGCGGGGTCGGGGTTCGCTCCGGCCCCGCCGTCGTTCGCCGCAGCGGTATTCGTCTTCCGCACTCTCGTCGGGCGGCGGCTAATCGGACAGCGCGTCGGCCTTCCGTCGCAGCAGCGCCGCCTCGCGCTCGTTCCGGGTCGACTCCGCGGCCGAGCGCAGCTCCTCACGCGCCTCGCGCGTCCGGCCCAGCCGCGACAGCAGCTCCCCGCGCACCGAGGGGAGGAGGTGCGATCCCTTCAGCGCCCCGGTGCCGGCGAGCCCGTCGACGATCGCGAGGGCGTCGAGGGGACCGGATGCCATCGACACCGCCACCGCACGGTTCAACTCCACGACGGGGCTCGGCGCGATCCGACCGAGCATCTCGTACAGCAGCACGATGCGGTCCCAGTCGGTGTGCTCGACGCTCCGCGCCTCCGCGTGGCAGAGGGCGATCGCTGCCTGCAGCGCGTACGGGCCGCGCCCCCGGTCCAGGGCGTCCGCCCGCTGAAGGAGATCCCGCCCGCGTGCGATCGCCGACCGGTCCCAGCGGCGACGGTCCTGGTCGGCGAGGAGGACGGCATCCCCGCGCGCATCGACGCGGGCCGCGAAGCGCGAGGCCTGCAGCTCCATGAGCGCGGACAACGCGAGCACCTCGTGCTCGCGCGGGAGCAGGGCGCCGAGCACGCGACCCAGTCGGATGGCCTCGTGCGCCAGCTCGGTGCGCAGCACCGCGTCGCCGGAGCTCGCGCCGTAGCCCTCGGTGAAGACCAGGTAGATCACCGTGAGCACCGCCGCCCGCCGCGCCGGCCACTCCGTCGGCTCCGGCACCGCGAACGGCACCCGTGCCGCGCTCAGCGCCTTCTTCGCGCGGACGATCCGCTGCTGCATCGTCGGTACCGGGACGAGGAACAACCGCGCGATCGCCTCGGTGTCGAGGCCGCCGACCACCTTGAGCGTCAGCGCCACCTGCGCTTCCCGCGACAGCACCGGATGGCATGCAGCGAACACCAGTCGCAGCACGTCATCGGGGATGGGCTGCCAGTCGGCATCCGGGACGTCCTCGAGGTCCGCGCCCAGCAGCCGGTACCGCTCCTCCAGCCTCTGCTGTCGACGCCAGCCGTCGATCGCGCGGCGCTTGGCGACGGTTGTCAGCCACGCGCCGGGATTGTTCGGGATGCCGTTGCGCGGCCACTGTACGAGGGCTTCCGCGACGGCATCCTGTGCAAGGTCCTCGGCCGTGCCGAGGTCGCCGACCACGCGCGCGAGCGTCGCGACGACCCGGGCGCCTTCGATGCGCCAGATCGCCGCGACGCGTCGCGCGACGTCGGTGGTCACCGCGAGGCCTGCTCCTCGCGCCAGCCCTCCTCCTTCTGGATGTACTCGTTGTCGGCGAAGGCCGCGAAGTCGGTCTCGTCGGTCACCCGGCGCACCTCGAGCTTGTTGCCGGCGATCAGCGGCGCGCGCCGCGCCCATTCGATCGCCTCCTCGCGGGTGGACACCTCGATGATCCAGAACCCGTTGAACAGCTCGTGCGTCTCGCCGTAGGGGCCATCGGTGACGACCGGCTCCTCGCCGCCGAACTCCACGACGAAGTTCTTGCTCATGTCCTCGGCGAGGCCGTCGCCGGCCACAAGGACGCCCGCGGTCATCATGGACTCGTTGTACGCGCCCATGTCGTTGATGATCTGCTCGAAGGGGATCTGCTTGTACGCGGCGTACGCCTCGTCGGTGCCGCGCATGATCAGCATGAACTTCATCGTGAACTCTTCTCGTCGGTGCTCTCTGGAGCGATCTGAGGGGAGCGAATGCCTCCCCTTACTATCGCGTCGAACGGCGACCAGCGGAATCGACAGCGCGCGGGAAAAGTTTGCGGGGGCCGGGGGCCGGGGAGGGCTCGCGCGGGAGGTGCGGAGCTTGCGCGGGCGTCGCGGAATCGGATGGATGCCTCGGATTCGGACCTTTCCGCCCGATCGCTCCGATTCCGGCGCTCTGATCCGATTCCGCGCCGCCGCCGACCGCGCTCCTCGCAGAATGGCGGCTCTCTCGCAGTTTCCGGTCGCGCATCTGCGAGAAGCGTGCCGGACTGCGAGGATCGCGCGGCGTGGTGGTCAGCAGATTCGGATGGATGCCTCGGATTCGGACCTTTCCGCCCGATCGCTCCGATTCCGGTGCTCTGATCCGATTCCGCGCCGCAGGATCGAGCGACGTGGCGGTCGGCAGATTCGGATGGATGCCTCGGATTCGGACCGGTCCGCCCAGTCGCTCCGATTCCGGCGCTCTGATCCGATTCCGCGCCGCCGCGGCCCGCACCGACGAGCCCGCCGCGCGGGCGGAACAGTACCCGGATGCCGCGGAAGCGGCGCCGCGTCAGCCGAAGATCATCGGCAGGTCGTCGTCGTCCTCGCCGGTGAGGTCGAGGTCGGCGACGACCGGGACGTGGTCGCTCGGGACCTCGCCCTTACGCTCGTTGCGGTGGATCTCGGCGCCCTGCACGGCGTCGGCGAACGCCGGGGACCCGAGGATGAAGTCGATGCGCAGCCCCTCGTTGCGGGGGAAGCGCAGCTGCTTGTAGTCCCAGTAGGTGTAACCGGTGGGGATGAGCGGGCGGACGACGTCCGTCAGCCCTGCCGCCTCGAACGCGGCGAACGCGGCGCGCTCCGGCGGGGAGACGTGGGTGGTGGCACCCTCCACGACGGTCGGGTCGCCGTTGTCGTCGTCGGTCGGGGCGATGTTGAAGTCGCCCGTCAGCGCGAGCGCGAGGCGCGGGTCGGCCGCGAGCTGGTCCGCGGTGTACTGCCGCAGCGCTTCAAGCCAGTCGAGCTTGTAGACGTAGTGCGGGTCGTCGAGCGAGCGACCGTTCGGCACGTACAGGCTCCACACGCGAACGCCGCCGACAGTGGCGCCGAGCGCGCGGGCCTCCTTCGGCAGGTCGGGGCCCTCCTTGCCCTTCTCGAAGCCCGGCATGCCGGGGAAGCCGATCTGCACGTCCTCCAGCGGCTCGCGGCTGGCGATCGCCACACCGTTCCACTGGTTCAGTCCGTGCGCGGCCACGTGGTAGCCGGCCTCCTCGAAGGCGGCGTACGGGAACTGCTCCGTCTTGCACTTGATCTCCTGCATCGCCAGCACGTCGATGTGCTCGCGGACGCAGAACTCGACCGTGCGGTCGATGCGAGCACGGATGGAGTTGACGTTCCAGGTGGCCAGGCGCATGGCATCCAGCCTACTTTCGGCCGCCGACACCCGACGCCCGCGGGGGCGTCGTCTGAATCGCCACTCGGATCGAGGAACGGCGACGGTCAGACGAACGCGAAGACGACGGCCGCGCCCGTCGCGATGGCGCTGACGATGGCGGTCGACACCAGGCCGGTGGCGGGTCGGCGGGGGTGCTGCACCGCGGCGATAGCGAAGAGCACGGTCCACATGCCGGCGGTGAACGCCAGGCTCAGCGACGCGATCACGCGGGGCGCGGCGTCGCTCCACACGATGACGCCCGCCCCGACGGGGATGCTGAGGAGGGCGAGGAGCAGGAACCGCACACGCGGCCCGCCGTCGGGTGGGGGGAGGTCGACAGCGGGCCGCGGTGGGCGTGCTCCGAGCAGCGCCCGCACCGCGTCGACGTCGCCTGCGCTCGGGTCGTCGTACGGCACGCGGGAGGCGTCGACCAGGCGATCGTCGGCGTACGCAGGGCGCGATCCGCTGAGCAACACGTCGGCGTAGGCCGAACGCTCCTCCGCCGTCGTCAGTCCCGCGATGGTGCATCCCCACCGTGCCGCCTCAGCCGGACGCCCACGACGGCGCGCGTCGTCGACGAGAGCGTGTCGCGCCGTGTCCGTATCGTCGACGGCGACGAGCGCGCGCAGCATCGCCCGTCCCTCGCGCGGTCGGGTGATCATGAGTTCCGCGGCGCGCATCTGCAAGAACGTCGGATCGAGGCCGAGTCGCGGTCGGACGGTCCTGATGAGGCCGAACACCAGCGCGAGCCCGAGGAGGACGGCCGCCGTCACCACCAGGACGGGCCCGTCCGCCGACCTCGCCCCGGCGAGGCCGTCCACGATGACCTTCCCGATACCGAACACCGGCACCAGGGCGACCGCCGCCAGCAGGGCCGCCGCCACGCAGCCGCTGACCTCGGCGACGGTCTCTCGTCGCGCGCCCGGGCGTCGTTCCCTCAGGGCAGGGTCCGAGAGATCGGCGACGGCGTGAGGGAGGGGCGTGGATGCCGCGAGCGACAGGCTTCGACGGACGTAGTCGCCGCGGTCGGCGGTGCCGGCGAGCCAGAGCCGCAGCTGCGCGACCTCGTGGGGTCTCCCCCATCCCGGGAAGACGATGCCCCAGCGCCCGGCCTGCGCAGGCTGGCGGATCCGGCGGTAGTGCTCGGCGAGCGCGCGCCGGACGGCGTCGTCGGTGCCCGCGCGCAGCTTCGCCTCCTCGCGGGCGTCGGGATCGACGTCGCGCCCGCTTGCCTCGAGGGCTGCGATCAGCTGAGCGGAGCCCTTCTTCTGCACGGCTCGAGTATGCCCGGCTCCGGTGCCCGACACGGACCCCGACTCCGCAGGGCGGCGAGGGGGATGGATGCCACGGGCCCTGGCATCCATTCGCAATAGACTCGACGGCGTGACCGCCGCCTCCACGCCCGAGCTCGAAGCAGACCGTCAGGCGCTCATCCGCCTCATCTCGGACGAGGCGGTGTTCCACGGCGACTTCACCCTCTCGAGCGGCAAGAAGGCGACGTACTACGTCGACATGCGCAAGCTGACCCTCGACCACCGGGCCGCACCGGCCATCGGCCGCCTGGTGCTGGACCTCGTCAAGGACATCGACGGGGTCGTCGCCGTCGGCGGCCTCACGCTCGGCGCCGACCCCATCGCCAACGCGGTCATGCACGAGTCCGTGCGCGCGGGCCGTCCGTTCGACGCGTTCGTCGTGCGCAAGGAGCCCAAGGACCACGGCCGCGGCCGTCAGGTCGAGGGCGCCGACGTCGCCGGCAAGCGCGTGGTCGTCGTCGAGGACACCTCGACCACCGGTCAGTCCGCGCTGAAGGCCGTCGAGGTCCTGCGCCGCGAGGGCGCCGAGGTGGTCGCCGTGGCCGTCGTCGTCGACCGCAAGACCGGCGCCCAGGCCGCCGTCGAGGCCGAGGGGCTGCAGTGGCTCGGCTCGATCGACCTCGACGATCTGGGCCTGCAGCCGCAGTAACCCGCCTCACCGGCGACAGGCGCCACGGCGAGGACATGCCGTTTCGCCGAGGATCCGCCTGTCCCGGCGCCGCTGCCTGTCCCGGCGCTGCTGCCTGTTCCCGTGCCCCGTCCCGGCGCTGCTGCCTGTCCCGGCGCCGCTGCCTGTCCCGGCGCTGCTGCCTGTCCCGGCGCCGCTGCCTGTCCCGGCGCTGCTGCCTGTCCCGGCGCCGCTGCCTGTCCCGGAACGGCGGCCGGCGTCAGCGCGGGGTGTCGTCGTCCGGGCCGGGGCCGTCGAACGGATCGTGCCCGCCGCCGCGCCGTCCGCGCACCCACTGCACGATGAACGCCACGAGCGTGCCGGCGGTGATGAAGAAGGCGACGATCAGCCAGAGTGTGCGGTCATCCATGCGCTCGATCCCCTCAGATCCCCGCGGACAGTCCGTCCTCGCCGTCGGCGAGGTCCGTCTCGACCGGCTCGTCGCGCACGAGCTCGGCGACGGAGCCGAGGATCTCGTCCGGACGGAACGGGTACTTCTCGATCTCGTGCTGATCGCTGATCCCCGTCATCACGAGCACCGTGTGCAGCCCGGCCTCGATGCCGGCGACGATGTCGGTGTCCATGCGGTCGCCGATCATGCCGGTGTTCTCGCTGTGCGCCCCGATGCGGTTCAGCGCCGACCGGAACATCATCGGGTTCGGCTTGCCCACGATGTAGGGCTCCTTGCCGGTGGCCTTCGTGATGAGCGCCGCGATCGCGCCCGTCGCGGGGAGGACGCCTTCGGTGGAGGGGCCGGTGGCATCCGGATTCGTCGCGATGAACCGCGCGCCCGCGCGGATGAAGCGGATCGCCTTCGTGATCGCCTCGAAGGAGTAGTTGCGCGTCTCGCCGACGACGACGTAGTCGGGCACGGTCTCGGTCATGATGAACCCGGCCTCGTGCAGGGCCGTGGTGAGTCCGGCCTCGCCGATGACGAAGGCGGACCCGCCGGGCATCTGCGCCTTGAGGAAGTCCGCGGTCGCGAGTGCGGAGGTCCAGATGGATGCCTCGGGCACCACCAGTCCGGACGCGCGCAGGCGCGCGCTCAGGTCGCGCGGGGTGAAGATCGAGTTGTTCGTGAGCACCAGGAAGGGCGTCCCCTCGGCGCGCCACTGCGCCAGGAGCTCGGACGCTCCGGGGATCGGGGTGTTCTCGTGGACGAGCACGCCGTCCATGTCGGTCAGCCAGCACTCGATGTCCTGCCGGGTTCGCATGCGCTCAGCCTAGACCCGGCACTTCCGCGGGCACCGCGTACCCCTCGGGGCCGGCGGGAACAGGCAACGGGGGCGGAGCCTCGCGGCCCCGCCCCCGTTCCGTCGCGCCTGCTTACTTGAAGGCGTCCTTGACGTTCTCGCCGGCCTTCTTCGCGTCGGCCTTGGCCTGGTCGGCCTTGCCCTCGGCGGCGAGCTTGTCGTTGTCGGTGGCGTTGCCGATGGTCTCCTTGGCCTTGCCCACGATGTCCTGAGCGGCGTTCTTGATCTTGTCGTCCAGACCCATGATCTGTCCCTTTCTCGTATCGACGTCGCAAGCGGCGGGTTCGCCGTGCGGAGCGTTGTTCACCATGGAGACGTGTCGAGCGGCGGATTCGTCACGCGCCGCGGGAAAAAACTTCCGAGCGGGCCGCATTCCCCTCCCGGAATGCACCCGTGACGACGGGGAGTGTTCTCGTTAGTGTCGAGGGGTGACGCGCGACGACTGGGACCCCGAGAGCCTTCGCGACCTCTCGGGGCGCACGTACCTCGTCACCGGCGCCACCCGCGGTCTCGGCTTCTTCGCGTGCGAGCAGCTCGCCGGCGCCGGCGCGCACGTCATCCTCACCGGACGCCATCCGAACAAGCTCGTCACGGCGAAGGCGGCCGTGCTGCGCAGCACTCCGGATGCCGACATCGAGACGCTCCTGCTCGACACGAGCAACCTCGGGTCGGTGCGTGCCGCCGCGGCGACGGTCCGCGCGCGCGGCCGCCTCGACGGGCTCCTGCTCAACGCGGGGGTCGTGCATCCGCCGAAGGAGCGGCAGCTGGCCGGCGGACACGAGCTCGTCTTCGCGACGAACGTCCTGGGGCACTTCGCGCTCGGCGGGGAGCTCCTCAAGCCGCTCGCCGCCGCGCGCGGGCGCATGGTGTGGGTGGGCAGCATGTCCACGTCGCTCTGGAACCACGTGCCCACGGACCCCGAGCTGACCGAGGGCTACACGCCCTGGCGCGCGTACGTCCAGTCCAAGGCCGCGACGACCGCGCTCGCGCTCGAGGCCGATCGTCGGCTGCGCGCCCACGACGTCCCGGTCGAGAGTCTCGTCGCGCACCCCGGCTACTCCACGAGCGGCCGGACGCGCGGCATCCGCGGGGTCAACGAGCCGTCGCGCCTGTCGCGGTTCCTCGACAACCTCCAGGCGCCCGTCACGCAGTCCAAGGAGGAGGGGGCGTGGTCCCTCGTCCGCGCGCTCGTCGACCCGCTCGCCGAGGGCGGGCAGATGTACGGCCCCGCGCTCGTCGCGCGCGGTCGGCCGCGCCGGGCGACGCCGGCCCGGCGGACCCGCGGCGACGCGCTGGGTGCCGGCCTCTGGGAGGCGTGCGAGAAGGCCACGCACGTGCGCTGGCCGTTCGCGAAGGTCCGCCGCGCCTGACGCCGCGCTCACGGCGGTGAGTTGCCCCATATGTACGCCGGAGGCGCTCCCTGGCGTGCATATGCGCCAAGTCAGCGCTTCAGGGACCTCGCGCCCACGACGGTGACTTGCCCCATATGTACGCCGGAGGCGCTCCCTGGCGTGCATATGCGACAAGTCAGCGCTTCAGGGACCTCGCGCCCACAGCGGTGACTTGCCCCATATGTACGCCGGAGGCGCTCCCTGGCGTGCATATGCGACAAGTCAGCGCGGGGGTCGGCGCGAACGCGGCCGAGACCCGGGGGTCAGCGCGTGAGCCAGACCGACGTCGGCGCCCCCGCCGGCAGCGTCACCGCGACGCCGTCGGCGCGCACGACGCCGTCTCCGACGACCTCCAGCTCGTGGCCCACGTCGATCCCCCGCTCCACCATGGCCTGCAGCAGCTCCGGGTCGCGGTCGCTCACGCGCAGCACGCGGCCGGAATGACCCGACGCGGCCTCGGCCAGCAGGACGAAGGGCTCGCGGTGCACGGCGCCGGTGGCATCCGGGATCGCATCCCCGTGCGGGTCGAACCGGGGGTGACCGAGGCGGTCGTCGATGCCGTCGAGCAGACGCTCGCTGAGCGCATGCTCCAGGACCTCGGCCTCGTCGTGCACCTCGTGCCAGGCGTAGCCGAACTCGCGGACCAGCCAGGTCTCGACGAGACGGTGCCGACGGATGACCCCGGCCGCCCGCTTCCGCCCCGCGGGGGTGAGCGAGACCGGGCCGTACGGTCGATGCGTCACGAGCCCCTGCGCCGCGAGCTTCTTGACCATCTCCGTCACGCTCGAGGGGGCGAGCCCCAGGACCGTCGCGAGCTGCGACGGCGTGATCGGGTCGTCCTGCCACTCGGTGTGGTGGTAGATGGCCTTGAGGTAGTCGTCGGCCACGGGCGATTCCACGGGCGTCAGTCTATGCGCCGGTGAAGACCAGCCAGAGGAGCACCCCGTTGAGCGTGATCAGGAAGAGGGATGCCAGGACTCCCGCGACCGTGGTCAGCATGTGGTTGCGGTAGGCGCCGAGCAGGTCCCGCCGTGCGGTCAGGGCGACCAGCGGCACGAGGGCGAACGGGATGCCGAACGACAGCACCACTTGACTCAGCACGAGCGCGAGCGTGGGGTCGACGCCGAGGGCCAGGATGCCGAGCGCCGGGAGGAGGGTGACGAGCCGCCGGGCGAGGAGCGGGACGCGGACGCGCAGGAGGCCGTGCATGATCTCCGCGCCGGCGTAGGCGCCCACCGAGGTCGAGGCCAGGCCACTGGCGAGCAGGCCCACGGCGAACATCGTCGCGACGAGCGGTCCGAGCCCATCGCGGAGGGCCGTGTAGGCGCCCTCGAGGCTGTCCGTGCCGTCGACGCCGGCGAGGTTCGCGGCGGCGAGCAGCAGGATCGCCAGGTTGACGGTGCCGGCGACGGCGAGGGCGATCGTGACGTCCCAGCGGGTGGCGCGCAGCAGGCGCGGGGTGGCGATGCCGCGGGCCCGCTCCAGGTCGGCGCCGGGGGCGACGACGGGGGCGGGGGCGGGGGGAGTGGCCTCGGCCGGGGTGGCGGCGGCCGTGGCGCCGGTCGCCGGGGTGGTCGCCGGTGCCGCGGGGGCGAAGCGGTCGCGGGTGAGCGCCGAGTGGGCGTAGATCGCGTGGGGCATGATCGTGGCGCCGAGGATGGATGCCGCCAGCAGCACCGAGCTCGTCCCGTCGAACCGCGGGACCAGACCCTCGACCACGCTGCCCGCGTCCGGCGGCGCGAGGAAGAGACCGAAGGTGAAGCCCGCCGCGATGATGACGAGCAGCCCGATGAGCACGGTCTCGAAGGCGCGCGCGCCGCGGCGGGACTGCACGACGAGCAGCAGCATCGACACCACCCCCGTGATCGCCCCGCCCCACACGAGCGGGACGCCGAAGAGGAGGTTCAGTGCGACGGCGCCGCCGATGACCTCGGCGACGTCGGTGGCCATCGCGACGAGCTCGGCCTGCAGCCAGTACGCGCGACGGGCCCACGGACGGCGGATGCGGCGGCCCAGCACCTGCGGGAGGCTCTCGCCCGTCACGATGCCGAGCTTGGCCGAGAGGTACTGGATGAGCCAGGCCATCACGTTGCCGAGCACGACCACCCAGACCAGCAGGTAGCCGAAGACCGCCCCGGCCGTCATGTTGCTGGCGACGTTCCCCGGGTCCAGGTACGCGACGCCGGCGACGAGCGCCGGGCCGAGGAGCCAGGCGGCGCGCCCCGGCCGGTGGCGCCTGTCCGGGGCGGCCGTCGTGGGGGCGGCATCCATCGTATTTTTCGGCATGCCGAAACCCTAGCGAGATTTCGGGATGCCGAAAAGTCTGCGCGAGTCCGCCGTGCGGCGCGAGTGGCCCCGGGGCCACCCTCCGCGCCCCGGGGCCACTTGCGAGCTGCCGGGCTCGCACGGCAACGCGAGCCCCGACCGTCGCCGCCGGGCACGACGCGGGGGCGCCGGTAGCCTGGGCCGGTGACGACGGACGCCGACGACAGCACCTCTCCGGCTCCGACGCACGGGGTCGGGCCCTGGCCGGGCGGCCCGGACGCGTGGCCCGACGACCCGCGCTACGACCCGGACCTGCTCGCCGACGGCGACACCCGCAACGTCGTCGACGCCTACCGGTACTGGACGATGGAGGCCATCGTCGCGGACCTGGATGCCAAGAGGCACCCCTTCCACGTCGCGATCGAGAACTGGCAGCACGACCTGAACATCGGGTCGATCGTCCGCAGCGCGAACGCGTTCCTCGCGGCCGAGGTCCACATCATCGGCAAACGCCGCTGGAACCGCCGCGGCGCGATGGTCACCGACCGGTACCAGCACGTGCGGCACCACGAGGACGTGGCGGCGTTCGCCGCGTGGGCGGCGGCGGCATCCCTCCCCGTCGTCGCGGTGGACAACGTCGACGGGTCCGTCCCGGTCGACCGGGCCGAGCTCCCCGAGGCGTGCGTGCTGCTGTTCGGGCAGGAGGGGCCGGGGCTGTCGCCCGAGGCGCTCGCCGCCGCCACCGGTGTCGTCGAGATCACCCAGTACGGCTCGACGCGATCGATCAACGCCGCCTCCGCGGCCGCGGTCGTGATGTACGAGTGGTGCCGTCGCTGGGCCTGACGCCCCCCCGCCGTCCGGCGCAGCGCCCCCCGCCGCTGGGCGTGACGCCCCCCGCCAACCGTCCGGCGAAACGCCCCGCCAACCGTCCGGCGCAGCGCCCCGCCAACCGTCCGGCGCGAGACCCAACCCGCCGTTCGGCGAGTGTGACGACGCACACGGTCTTCGTCGGTAACAAACCTCGGCCGCGGGCGCGGACGGTTGTTGACTGTGGCCACGAAGCCGCGACACGGGCGATGAGGACGGATGCGTCCCGCCGCTCGCCGAGCGGACCTGCCCATCGCCGGTGGCAGCCGGGGAGGGCACGACACCGAATCGCACACCCTGGAAGGAATGACCATGACGATCACGGATTCAGTGACCACGGGCCTGGCCGACCGTTGGCGGGACGCAGCCGCTCCTCACACTAGCGCCGGCTGGATCGACCGCGCCCGGGAGGTCGGCGACATCCTCGCCGCCGACGCGGTCGAGCGCGACCGTGCCAACCTCGCGCCGTTCACCGAGGTCGAGCTGCTCAAGCGTTCCGGACTGGTGACCCTGCTCGGTCCGCGCGAGCACGGCGGCGCGGGCGAGACGTGGGACACCGCCTACCGCGTGATCCGGGCGGTGGCCCGCGGCGACGGGTCGATCGGGCAGCTTCTCGGCTACCACTACCTGTGGGCGTGGGCGGCCCGTCTGGTCGCGACCGACGAGCAGATCTCCGCGGTCGAGGAGCTCTACACGCGCAACACATTCCTGTTCGGCGGAGCGGTGAACCCCCGCGACTCCGACCTCGTCATCCGCGAGGAGGGCGACGAGCTGGTGTTCTCGGGGCGGAAATCGTTCTCGACCGGCGGACGCGTGTCCGACCTCACCGTGCTCGAAGGGGTGCTCGAGGGCACCGACACGCATGTCTTCGCCATCGTCCCGACCGCGCAGGAGGGCATCGTCTTCGCCGGCGACTGGGACAACCTCGGCCAGCGCCTCACCGAGTCGGGGTCGGTGGAGATCCGCGACGTCCGGGTGAACTGGGCGGATGCCGCCGGCTTCGTCGACAAGCAGTTCCAGCCCCTCGTGTACAACACGTTGAACGTCCCGGCGATCCAGCTCGTCTTCGCGAACTTCTATCTGGGCATCGCGCAGGGGGCGCTGGAGACCGCGTCGGCGTATACGCGCGAGCGCACCCGCCCGTGGCCGTACGGCGGTGACGACAAGGCCCGCGCCGCGGACGAGTGGTACCTCCTCGAGGGGTACGGCGAGCTGCAGTCCCGGCTGTGGGCGGACGAAGCCCTCCTGGATGCCGCCGGGGCCGAGATCAGCGCCGTGCTGCACGCGCCGCGCGAAGAGCTCACCGAGCGTCGGCGCGGTGAGATCGCCGTGCGCATCGCCGCGGGCAAGCTCCGCATCGTCGACGACGGCCTCGAGGTCGCGTCGAAGGTGTTCGAGCTGACCGGGGCGCGGGCCACGTCGAACGCCGTCGGGCTCGACATCTTCTGGCGCAACCTCCGGACGCACAGCCTGCACGACCCGATCGCGTACAAGAAGCGCGAGGTCGGCGAGTACGTGCTGCTGAACCAAGTGCCGACGCCCACCTGGTACACCTGACGTCTTCCTGCGCTGACTTGTCGCAGATGTACGCGTGGCGGCGTCTTTCGCGTGCATTTGCGGCAAGTCAGCGCTGGGGGTTTGCCCTGTGGCCGTGACGGGGGCGCAGATGTACGCACGACGGGGGGCTCGGCGTGCATCTGCGGCACGTCGGAGCACAGGGGCTCCGCTGACCTCTCAGGTGCCGGAGCGGGGGTGGACCTCGTAGACGAACACCGCGTCGGCCGTGGCGTCGACCAGCACCGCGCCCGCCTGCACGGGAAGGCGCGTGGGCGCCGGCTGATCGCCGCCCGGCGCGGAGCAGGGGACTTCGAACAGCTCGCCCGGCGAGCCGAACCGCACCCCGAGCGCGGACCCGTCGAGGCTCTGGCACGCGAGAACCACCTCGAACGCTCCCGCGTCCTCGGGGAGCGTCACGCTGGCGCCCGTCTCACCGACCTGGCCGGTGCCGCGGGCGATGGCGGTGCTGCCGCCCAGCGCGTTCTCGGGCAGAGCGAGAGCCGCCCACGCCTGCAGCGACGCCGCGTCCCGGGGGAGTGCGTCCGGCGCGGTCGGCGGCGACACGGTCACGGTCGGGGTGGCGGTGGCCCGCGCGGTGGGGCTCGCATCCGGAGCGGACGAGGACGGCGCGGACTCGTCGGCCGCGCCGGTGCAGCCGGCCAGCAGGACGGCGGACAGGGACAGGACGGCGACGACGGCCGAGCGGGACGACCTCATGCCCCGCACCGTACGCCCCGCGGCTGGGAACGACCAGGGGAGGGATGCCTCACGCTCCCGCCGTCATCCAGGCCCGGCCCCGCACGCGCAGGCCCAACGTCACGGCGCGGGCGAGCAGGTACACGCCGAAGAAGGCGGCGGCCAGCCAGGCCAATCCTCCGCCGCCGCCGCCGGCGAGGGCGGCGACGAGGAGGAGGGCGGGGATGTAGGGCACGAGGTTGAGCACGCCCGCGAGCGCGAGGTACCGGGCATCGCCCGCGCCGATCAGCACGCCGTCGAGGACGAAGACGAAGGCCGCGAGCGGCTGGGCCACCGCGAGCACGAGCAACGCCGGCTGGATGAGGGCCGCCACCGCGGCATCCCCCGTGAAGAGGATCCCGATGACGCCGGACGCCGCCGCGATGAGGCCACCGACGATCACGCCGAACCAGACGCCCCACGCGACGGTGCGACCGAGCACGCGCGTGACGCTGTCGTGGTCGCCGGCGCCGAGCGCCTTGCCGACGAGCGCCTGAGCGGCGATCGCGAGGGCGTCGAGGGCGAAGGCGGCCGTGGAGAAGATGGTGAACGCGATCTGCCATCCGGCGAGCTCGGCCGAGCCGAGGCCGGTGGCGACGGCGACCGTCGCGAGGAAGGCCGCGCGCAGGCTCAGCGTCCGAAGGAACAGCCAGCCGCCGGACTGCGCGGTCCCGCTGAGTCCGGCCCGCTCGGGGCGGAGGGATGCCTCGTGCCGGCGGGCCAGTCGACCGACGACGATCACGTAGGCGCCGACCATCCCCCATTGGGCGACGACCGTCCCCGCCGCGGAACCCGCGACGCCCCAGCCGAAGCCGTAGATGAAGAGGGCGTTCAGCAGCGCGTTCGCGCCGAAGCCGAGCCCGGCGATCCACAGGGGGGTGACGGTGTCCTGCATGCCGCGCAGGAGGCCCGTCGCGGCGAAGACGATGAGCATCGCCGGCAGGCCCCACATCGAGATCGACAGGTAGATGCGCGCCTGCTCGGCGACGTCGGGCGCGGCGCCGAACACGTCGACGATGGCCGGGGTCGTCAGCACACCGGCCAGGGCGAGGACCGCGCCCAGCGTGAGCGCGAGCCACATGCCGTCGATCCCGACCGACACCGCGCGGCCGAACTCGCCCGCGCCGAAGCGGCGGGCGACGGCGGGGGTCGTCGAGTACGCGAGGAACACCATGAGGCCGACGATCGTGTGCAGGACCGCACCGGCGATGCCGAGACCCGCCAGCGGGGCGACGCCGAGGTGGCCGACCATGGCGGAGTCGACGATGAGGAACAGCGGCTCCGCGATCAGCGCACCGAGCGCGGGCAGGGCCAGGCGCAGGATCTCGCGGTTCAGGGTCGGCCTGCTCGTCACCCTCCGAGCCTAGGGCGGGCGGACGGGATGCCGATGGCGCGGCGTGTCCACCCCCGCGCCCGCACCGATGCGGGGCACATATTCTGTCTCCATGACCGAGACCCCCCGCTCCGGACTCGCCCTCGACGAGCTGAGTGACGAGATCCGCCCGCAGGACGATCTGTTCCGCCACGTGAACGGACGTTGGCTGGAGCGCACCGAGATCCCCGACGACAAGGCCCGCTGGGGCTCCTTCCACCTCATCGCGGAGCAGGCCGAGAAGCACGTCCGCGCGATCGTCGAGGAGTCGCAGGATGCCGAGGCGGGCAGCGAGGCCCGCAAGATCGGCGACCTCTTCGCGAGCTTCATGGACACCGACCGCATCGAGGAGCTCGGCCGCACGCCGCTCGCCGCGCAGCTCGACCGCGTCGACGAGGTCGGGGACGTGGCATCCCTCCTCCGCCTCATCGGCGAGCTGGAACGCGACGGGATCAGCGGCCTGGTCACGCTCTTCGTGGAGCCCGATCCGGGCGACCCGACCCGCTACGTGCCGGTGCTCTACCAGGGCGGGCTGTCGATGCCCGACGAGAGCTACTACCGCCTCGACAACTTCGAGGAGACCCGCGCCGCCTACCGGTCGCACATCGAGCGCATCCTCGATCTGGCCGGGGTCGCCGAGCCCGCCGAGGCTGCCGCGCGCATCTTCGCGCTGGAGTCCGAGCTCGCCGGCCACCACTGGTCGCGCGAGGACAGCCGCGACGCGGTCAAGACGTACAACCTCAAGACCTGGGACGAGACGGTCGCCCTCGCTGGCGTCGACCTCGAGCCGTGGCGTGCGGGGGTCGCCCCCGGCTACGACGACGTCTTCGCCGAGGCCGTCGTCTACCAGCCGAGCTTCGTCGAGTCGCTCGGCACCCTCCTGCGCGAGGACCGCCTCGAGGACTGGAAGGCGTGGCTGCGGTTCAAGATCGTGCACGCCTCCGCGGCCTTCCTGTCGGAGCCGTTCGTCGCCGAGAACTTCGCGTTCTACGGCACGCAGCTGACCGGTGTCCCCGTGAACCGGGAGCGCTGGAAGCGCGGCGTCAGCCTCGTCGAGGCCGCCCTCGGCGAGGCCGTCGGCAAGGTCTACGTCGAGCGGCACTTCCCGCCGACGGCCAAGGAGGAGATGGACGTCCTCGTCGACAACCTCATCGAGGCCTACCGCCGGTCGATCTCCTCCCTCGAGTGGATGACCCCCGAGACCCGCGAGCGCGCGCTCGCCAAGCTCGACGCATTCACCCCGAAGATCGGCTACCCCGTGCGGTGGAAGGACTACTCGGACCTCGAGATCGACGCCGCGGACCTCGTCGGCAACGTGCGCCGGGCGCACGTGTGGGACCACGACCGCCAGCTCGCCAAGGTGGGGCGGCCGATCGACCGCGACGAGTGGTACATGACCCCGCAGACGGTCAACGCGTACTACAACCCGCTGATGAACGAGATCGTCTTCCCCGCCGCGATCCTCCAGTACCCCTTCTTCGACGCCGACCGCGACGCCGCCGCCAACTACGGCGGGATCGGCGCGGTCATCGGTCACGAGATCGGTCACGGCTTCGACGACCAGGGCAGCCGCTTCGACGGCGACGGGTCCCTGCGCGACTGGTGGACGGATGCCGACCGCGCCGCGTTCGAGGAGCGGACCAAGGCCCTCATCGCCCAGTACGACGCGCTCGTCCCGCAGGGCCTCGGCGAGGAGCACCACGTCAACGGCGCCCTCACGATCGGTGAGAACATCGGCGACCTCGGTGGTCTGGGCATCGCCATCGCGGCGTACCGTCTGTCGCTGGAGTCGACTCCGGATGCCGCCCCGGCGGGGTCCCTGTCGACCGCGGACGACGACGAGGCCCGGTCCGACGCCACGACCGGCGCGACCGCGGACGCCGCGGACGACGACGCCGCCGCGGCCGCCGCGGACGACGACACCGCGTCGGACGAGGGCGCCGCCATCGAGACCGTCTCCGACGGCGACGCGGCCCCGGACACCGCGGCCGCCGCGGAGGGCACCCTCGACGCGTCGGACGACGACGCCGCGCCCGCACGCACCGACGACGGCTCGGAGGGGGCGGCATCCCTCCCCGACGCCCCCGCGGGGGACGCCGCGATCGTCCACGGTCCGACGGCGGACGGCCCGGTGGTCGACGGGTACACGGGCATTCAGCGGCTGCTGCTGAGCTGGGCGCAGGTGTGGCAGCAGAAGGGCCGGGAGGCCGAGACGATCCGGCTGCTCACGATCGACCCGCACTCGCCGAACGAGTTCCGGTGCAATCAGATCGTGCGTAATATCGAGGCGTTCTACGAAGCGTTCGACGTCACCGAGGGCGACGCCCTGTGGCTCGACGAGGACCAACGCGTCACCATCTGGTGAGACCCCGTTTGTCGCCCTCCTGATGCGAAGGAGTCACACTCGTGGGCATGCCCCCGCTCCCCGAACCCGCCGCGCCCGACCCTGCCGGCGCCCCGGCGGAGTCGTCGAGGCGGGACGCGCCCTCGTTACGGGGTGCGGGGCGCAAGGGGCATAAGCGGCTGCCCCGCCGTGCGGCGGCGGGGCGACGGTCGTTCACCTCGACGCTGCGCGCCCTGGACGAGCTCGCCACGTCGGGCGCACGCGTGTCGGTGCGCATCGACGAGCTCGACGGCGGTTCGGTGGTGCTCGCCGGCGACGACCACGTGACGTTGCCGGTGGGTGGCCTCGGCGTCGTGCCGCTGCTCATCGAGACGGCCGCGGCGATCGAGTCGGGACGCCTGGACGCGCTCGAGATCGTCGATCGCGCGCAGCTGCCCGGCGTGGCCGTCGCGGGCGTCTGGCAGCACCTCAAGGCGCCGGCGCTGCCGTTGTCGGACCTCGCGGTCCTGGCGGCGGCCACCGGAGACGCGCTGGCCGCGAACGCGCTGCTCCACCGGGTGGGTCTGCAGAGCGTCCGCGCGCGCGTCGAGCAGCTGGGCCTGCGGCGTACGGCGCTGCTCGACCGGTTCCGCGACGACCGCGGCCCGGACGACGCCCCGCACCTGGCCCTGTCCACGGCGGGAGAGATGGCGCAGCTGTTCGCCGGCCTCGTCAACTCGTCGCTCGTCTCGCCTGGGGTGAGCGCGCAGGTCGCGGAATGGCTCAGCCTCAACAGCGACTTGTCGCTCGTGGCGTCCGCGACCGGTCTCGACCCGTTCGCGCACGAGAACGACCAGCACGGGCTGCTCTTCGTCAACAAGACGGGACGGGCAGGCGGGGTGCGCGCCGAGGCCGGGGTCCTCGGCGGTCCGCGGGCCGGGGTCGCCTACGCGCTCATCGTCAACTTCGACGACCTCTCCATCGCCCACCGCCTGCGGGCGCACGACGCCTTCCGCGTGCTGGGCGTCGAGCTGATGGAGTACGTGTTCTGACCCGTTAGGCGGTCGCGCGGATCCGCCACACGCTGCGGGAGCTCGACGCGGCGGCGGTGGCGATGACGATCACCGCCGCGCACCCGAGCAGCACCGGCACGGTGCCGAGGCCGTGCGCGAGCGGGCCGACGAGGATCTCCCCGAGCGGGACCGCGACGAAGGACCCGACCATGTCGTACGAGTAGACCCGCGACAGCGCGGCACGGGGGACATGCGCCTGCAGCGACTGGTCCCACGCGATGGCGAACAGCTCGATGGCCAGACCGCCGAGGGCGAACGCCGCGACGAGCGCGGGGAGCGTCGGCGTCAGGGCGAGCGCCACCACCGGGATGGCTGCGGCCGCCATGGCGGCGACGCCGATCCCGAGCGCCCGGCGCGGGCGCCAGCGCAGGGCGAGGAGTGCGCCGGCGCCGAACCCGACCGTCTGCGCCGCCACGACCAGCCCCCACCCGGCGCGGCCGAAGCTCTCGTCGGCGACGAGCGGTCCGAGCACCGTCACCGCGCCCGTGAAGGCGGCGTTGAGCACGGCGAACTGCAGCACGACGATCCAGATCCAGCGGCGGCCGGAGAACTCCCGCCAGCCTTCCCGCAGGTCGGTCAACACCGATGTCGGCGTCGTCGGACCGCTCTCCGCGGGATCGGTGCCGGCGGGATCGCCGTCGGCGGCCCGCGGACCGGCCGCCGTGCCCGCCGCCGCGCCCGCCGTGCCCGTCGCCGTGCCCGTCGCCGCGCCCTCCCCGGCGCCCGCCGCGTCGGGGAGTCGGAGACGCGAGAACAGGACGGCGGCGACGGCGAAGGTCGCGGCATCCACCGCCAAGCCCCACCCGGGCCCCACGACCGCGATGAGACCCGCGCCGGCGGAGGCGCCCACGATGCTGCCCGCGTTCAGGCCGAGTCGCAGCCAGGCGTTGGCGGGGCGCAGCAGGTCGTCCGGGACGGTGTCGGGCACGAGTGCGGCGGCCGCGGGGAGGCTCACGGCCGCGACCGCGCCGTTCAGGACGCCGAGGGCGACCAGGGCGGGGATGCCGGCGGTCCCGGTGAGGACCAGCGCGGCGATCGTTCCCTGGGTCGCCGCGGCCGCGATCGACGTCCCGACGAGCACCACGTTGCGGGGCAGACGGTCCGCGATCACGCCGCCGAAGAGCAGCATGGCGACGTTCGCGAGCGACCGCGCGGCGACGACCAGTCCGAGGTCGGCCGCGGAGCCGGTGAGGTCGAGCACGGCGAAGGCCAGCGCGATGGGTGCCACCGCGTTGCCGACGATGGCGACCGTGCGCGCGGCGAGGAGCCAGCGGAACGGGGCGAAGGAGAGCGGTCCCTCCGTGCGGGCGCTCATCGAGGGGTCCGGAGGGGGAACAGGGCCGCGGTCATCGACACGGGGCGGGTGCCGGGCGACCGGGGCGGCTGCGCGGCGGCGTGGAGCAGCGCCGAGGCCTCGCCGACGTGCTGCACGACGCGCCGCCAGACGGCGGGGTCGAGCCACAGCTCGGCGTCGGTGGACAGGGCGGGTCCGTCGGTCCGGAGCCCGGCGCGGCGGCGCAGCTCGGCGACGAGCGCCTCGACGTACTCCGCCTCGTCCTCGGGCGAACGGGTCCGGGCGGCAGCGTCGACGTCGTACCGGCGGGAGGACGCCTCGTGGCGGTACCGCTTGGCCTCCCCTCCGCGCAGGCGCACGATCTCGACCACGCGGACGAGGCCCACCCGTTCGAGCACCCGCAGGTGGTAGCTCGCCGAAGCCTGCGAGACGCCCAGCTCGCGTCCGGCCTCGGCGGCGCTCAGGGCGGCGCCGGTCAGCAGCGACAGCAGGCGCAGGCGGAGCGGATGCGCGGTGGCGCGCAGCTCGTCGAGGGAGGTCACCCGGACATGCTGCCCGGCTCGCGCGTCACCGTCAAATGTCTCTTTGGGGGTCGACGGAATGGTCCCGCACCCCCGCGTCCGGCGCAATCCCTCATTCCGCGTCGGGACGCGCTGCCACCCTGGTGCCCTCGAAACGAAAAGAAGGGACGCGAGCCATGTCCGACTCCTCCACCACCACCGATCCGTTCGCCGACGCCTCGGGCCCCGAGGGCCATTCGATCACCGACTGGACCGACCTCGGCCGCGAGATGTGGTCCTACCTGACGGGTCGCGGCGCGGCCGTCAACTACTCCTTCGTCGACATGACCGTCGAGGTCCCGCGCGACATCGGCCCCGACGCGCCCCGCGCCACCTGGAAGCTGAACGGCACCCTGCGCGTCACCACGAGCGACGACACTGCGCCCGGCTCCGACCCGCACCGCGGCAGCTGAGACGCGGCGCCGTCATGGTGCGCCTCGACATCGATCTCTCCTTCTCCGAGCAGGAGGAGGGGAGGGATGCCGCCGACCCGCCGTTCGAAGGGACGATCACGGCCGAGGGGAGCGAGATCCGGATCACCGTCAGCGACCCCTCGCGCCTGCCGGGGAACGGACGGCGGACGCTGTCCGAGCTGACGACCGTGGCCGACGCGCTCGCGGCGCGGGGCATCTCGGTCCGGCTGGAGGGGCCCGACGGGCCGATCCTGCAGATGGGGAGCGTCAAGCGCAACGCGCTGCAGCGCATCGTCACCGGGTCGCCGCACATCCGCCTGGGCTCCGTCGCGGCGCTCGCGCCGCTGCTCGTGCGTCGCGGCAATCGCGCCACGGCGTTCCCGGTGCCGCCGGCGACCCCGCTCCCGCTCGTGCCGACGGTCAACCGGGTCGTCCGTCGCCGTGTCACGACGACCCACTACACGCCCGGATCGGGACGGCCGCGCCTCATCTTCGCCATCGGGTCGTCCACCTGGGACGGCAAGGCGCCGCGCGAGTTCGACCTGCTGCCCGAGCGGACCGTCATCGGATCGGGGGAGGAGGCGGACCTGCGTCTGCCCGGCCTCGCGCCGGTGCACGCGGAGATCCGGCACGAGGGCGACGACGAGTACGTCCTCTACGCCTTCGAGTCCACCGGCGGCGGCGGCGCGCGCGACCAGGGCGGCCGGGGCGGCGGGCGCATCCTCCGCACGGGTGCGCGTATAGAGATGGGCGACTGGCGACTGGCGTACTTCCGTGCCGAGTTCGCCGACCACGGGCGGCCGTACGGCGGACGCGTCGGCGGCGAGCTGGCGCGTCAGCGCAAGCAGGCCCCGCGCGGGGGAAGCGGACCGCTCAGCCGCGCGTCCGATCCCGACTGAGGTCCGCCCCGGCTCGGGCGCGTCTCGCGACCCGGGCCGGGACGACCCGGGTCAGTCGGAGAAGACGATCGTGTGGTTGCCGTGGCGGATCACGCGGTCCTCCGCGTGCCAGAGCACGGCACGGGAGAGGACCTGACGCTCGACGTCGGCGCCGCGGCGCGCGAGGTCGGCGGAGGAGTCCGCGTGCGTGACGCGCACGGTGTCCTGCTCGATGATCGGGCCCTCGTCCAGGTCGCCGGTGACGTAGTGCGAGGTCGCGCCGATGAGCTTGACGCCGCGCTCCTTCGCCTTCTTGTAGGGCTCCGCGCCGATGAAGGCGGGCAGGAAGGAGTGGTGGATGTTGATCACCGGCACCCCGATCTTCTCGAGGAACTCCGGCGAGAGGATCTGCATGTACCGCGCGAGGACGACGAAGTCCACGTTGCCCACCAGGAGCTCGAGGATCCGCGCCTCGGAGGCCGACTTGTCCGGTCCGGGCGTGGACGGGACGTGGAAGAACGGCACGCCGAACGACCGGACGTCCTCGGCCGACGTGGTGTGGTTCGACACGACCATCGGCACGCTGACGGGAAGGTCGCCGCGGCGGTGACGCCAGAGCAGGTCGAGCAGGCAGTGGTCCTGCTTCGAGGCCAGGATCGCCATGCGCTTGGGTGTGGCGAGGTCCGTGAGCTTCCACTCCAGCTCGAAGCCGCCGCCGAGGGTCGCCGCGAGGTCCGCCTCGATGTCGGGCAGCGAGGCCGCGAGGTCCGGCTTGTGGAACACCACGCGCTGGAAGTACGCCCCACCGCGCGGGTCGTCGGAGTACTGGTCGAACGCGACGATGTTGCCGCCCTGACGTGCGATGAGCGCGGACACCGCGGCGATGATTCCGGGGGTGTCGCTGCCGTGCACGATGAGGCAGGCGTGGTCGGGCTGCAGGTGGGGGCTCACGGAGGCCATCGGACCATTCTGCCGTGCGCGCGACCGGTCGCCGACCACGTCCCGCGTCGTGTCGGGGCTCGGGATGCCACCCCTCCCGGCTCCGTCCGGGCGGCGCGGCCGCCGGTCCGTGCCGGCGTCCGCTGCGCGCAGCGGCCGCCCCCACCGCGTCGGGGCGCCGATAGCCTGGAGGGGCGCCTCGCTCGAGGCATCCCTCCCCTCGTCCTCAGGAGAAGCGTGACCGGCACCCTGCGCCTCGACCGGCCGGGGTGGCGCACCTGGACCCTGTGGATCGTCGGCGTGCTGGCGTACGTCGTCTCGATCGTGAACCGCACGTCGCTGTCGGCGGTGGGCGTGGACGCCGCGGTGCGCTTCGGCGCGGACGCCTCGGCGCTGTCGATGTTCGCCGTGATCCAGCTGTTCGTCTACGGCGCGATGCAGATCCCGGTGGGGCTGCTGCTCGACCGGTTCGGTGCCCGCCCGATGATCGCCATCGGGATGGTCCTGATGGCCCTCGGGCAGCTCGTGATGGCCTTCGCGGACGCCGTGGGCATCGGCATCCTGGCCCGTGTCCTCATCGGCGCCGGCGACGCGATGATCTTCCCCAGCGTCCTGCGCGTCATCGCGACGTGGTTCCCCGCGCAGCGGGCGCCGATCCTCGTGCAGCTGACCGGCATCATCGGCCAGCTCGGCCAGATCGTGGCGGTCGTTCCCCTGGCGGCGCTTCTGCACGCGACGACGTGGAGCGTGACCTTCGGCAGCGTCGCGGGGCTCGGGGTGCTCTTCGCCGTCCTGACCTTCGCGATCATCCGCAACCGTCCACCCGAGCGGCGCGACGACCCGGTCGACACGTCCGTCGACACCCAGACCGGTGCCATCCGCGTCGTCACCTCCTCCGCGGACCTGCGCCGGGGGTTCCGCGAGACGTGGGCGCACCCCGGGACGCGCCTCGGCTTCTGGTCGCACTTCACCACGCCCTTCGCGGGGACGGCGTTCATGCTGCTGTGGGGGTTCCCGTTCCTCACGGCCGGCGAGGGCTTGGCCCCCGCGACCGCGTCTCTCGTGATGACCACCCTCGTCCTCTTCGGCATCGTCTGCGGGCCGGTCATCGGCGCCCTGTCCAGCCGGCATCCGCAGCGCCGCTCCCGGTGGCTCGTCCTCCCCACGGTGGTCTTCCAGGCCCTCGCCTGGATCGCGGTCGCGGCGTGGCCGGGTCAGGCGCCGGTGTGGCTCCTCATCGTGCTCATGTTCGCGCTGTCGACCGGTGGCCCGGCCTCGATGATCGCGTTCGACCACGCGCGCACCTTCACGCCCAGTCATCGCCTCAGCACGGCGACGGGCATCGTGAACGGCGGCGGCTTCCTGGCCGCGCTTCTGGCGATCCTCTTCATCGGCGTCGCGATGGACGTGCAGGGCGCCGGCACGCCGGAGACCTACTCGCTGGACGCGTTCCGCATCGCCTTCCTCACGCAGGTCCCGCTCTGGGTCGTCGGGGCGGTCGGCATCGTCGTCGAGCGCGGCCGGACGATCCGCCACGTCGGCGGCGTCCTGCCCCGGTGACGACGGCCAGCAGCCGTTCACCTGCGTCGCCTAGCGTTCGAGGGATCCCGAAGGAGAATCGATGACCCGCCCCACCGTGCTTTTCGTGTGCGTCCACAACGCCGGCCGTTCCCAGATGGCCGCCGGCTACCTGCAGCACCTCGCGGGCGACCGCATCGACGTCCTCTCCGCGGGGTCGGCGCCCAAGGACACGATCAACCCGATGGCCATCGCCGCCATGGCCGAGGAGGGCATCGACATCTCGGCCAACCAGCCGAAGATCCTCACCGTCGACGCGGTGAAGACCTCCGACGCCGTCATCACCATGGGATGCGGCGACGCGTGCCCCATCTTCCCGGGCAAGCGCTACGAGGACTGGGAGCTGGACGACCCGGCCGGACAGGACCTCGCGGCGGTCCGCGCCATCCGCGACGACATCCGCGTCCGCGTCGAGTCGCTGATCGACAGCCTCACCGCGCGCTGACACCGGCGCCGGTCACTCCTTGCCCAGCCACAGCGCCTCGTCGCGGGAGTGCGCGCCGAGCTTGCGGTAGAGCGCCCGCACGTGCGTCTTGGCGGTGTTGATCGAGACGTGCAGGGCGGATGCCACCTCCGACAGGGTCGCGTGGGTCTCCAGCGCGTCCAGCATCTCCCGCTCCCGCCGCGTCAGCTTGATGCGCGGGAGGTACTCCCACGGCCGGGGCACCTCGGCGGCACTCGTGCCGACGAGCGGCAGGAGCTCCTCGCGCAGCTCGGGCGTCGCCTGCGCGAGGGCGCTGAAGGCGCGGTGGTGCGCCACGGACGACGCGGCCAGCCGCAGGGTGTTCTCGGAGAGGGCTCCGGATGCCGCCAGCTCGGCGGACGCGAAGACCACCGCGCCCGAGGGCAGATGCCGGGTGGGGATGTGCTCGCGCCGGGCTGACTCGCCCGCGAGCATGACGTTGAGGGCCTGCTCGGGACGCCCCCGCAGCAGCGCCTGCCGGGCGAGCGAGGTGACGACGCCGCTGTGCCGGCGCAGCAGGCCCGGGGTGAGCATCGTGCGCTCGGCGGCGCGGAGGTCGCCGACCGCCTGGTACAGGCTCGCGAGGTCCGCGCGGAGCGTCGCACCCGAGAGGGATCCGGGGCCGTGGCGCTCCGCGCTCGCGACGATCTCGGAGGTGATGCTGTGGATCGCGTCCCAGGCCTCCCCGGCGAAGATCGCGGAGGTGGCGCCGGCGTGCAGCGCGACCCACCCGAACTCGCTCGCGCGGATCCCGTCGTCCACCAGGTCGAGGAGGCGGTTGGCCTCGTCGGTGTCGAGATCGGACAGGGCGAGCAGGACGCGGGCGAGCAGGCCGGGGGCCTCGAGACGGCGGGCCACCGTGTCGGTCGGGCTCCGCGCGAAGGGTCCCTCGATCAGGGCCGCGGCGTCCGCGTAGCGCTCCTCGAGCGCATGGACGAGCGCGAGGTGCTCGCGTGCGTACCTGGCGTAGGGGTGCCCGCCGCCCGTGCGCGCCCAGCGGAGGGCCTCCGCGTAGCAGGCGGTGGATGCCTCGATGTCGCCGGCCAGCAGCTTCGCGGTGCCGCAGCGCACGTACGTCGCGGGCAGCACGTCGCTGTACTCGCTGCTGACCGTCTGAGCCGACCGGATGAGCTCGAGCATCACGTCGGCGATACCGGACGCCTGCTCGTACCAGCCGTGGGCGATGGAGTCGCGGATGCGGGCCGCCTCGACGCCGAGGAGGTCGCGGAGCTCGGGGTGGTCCTGCGACTCGACCCATGCGAGGAAGCGTCGCTGCGCCGCCTGCTGGACGAGGCCGTCGGCGTCTCGGGCCGACCGGGCGAGAGCGCGGGACATGCCGTGCCGAGGGTGTTCGGCGAACCACTCCTCGGGCAGGGCGTCCAGAGCCCGGTCGACGAGGGCGGGATCCAGCAGCAGGAGGCGGAGGAAATGCGCGTCGAAGATGTCGTTCACCTCGTCCCACGCGCGGCGGGAGAGGGCGTCTTCAAGGGACGAGACGGAGTGCATCGAATACCTCCCTGCGAGCCGAAAAGGTGATGTTCCTCGTCCGTTTCAGTGAAGTCCGGTGCCTGGAATCCACAGCTTCGCCGCACGAAACTCACCCGAAAAATCACCCTCGCCTTGATTGTGACCCATGAAGGGAGCGTTCGGGCGTTAGCGCTCACACGCGCGAGCGGGTGATGTGGGTGATGAAAAACGCTGGGTTCGGTGGCGCAGAGGGCGGATCGTGTGGCGGGATGGACGGGTGATCAGTCAGACCACGAACAGCTCCCGTCCGCGGAACCCCTTCGCGGTGGCCGGACGGTGAGGATCCGACGCGCAGGACAACGGGTATGACCCGCGCGACGGAGAACGAGGAGACCGGGGGGCCTCCTCGGTGCGACCGGTGGCGGTATGCCCCCGCCGGTCGCACCCCACCCGGCTGGTGCGTCCACAGGTGCGCGTGCCGATGAGGGTGCGCGGCGCCGTCCCGTCCGACCGGGAGCTGCTCGAGCGCGTGCGAGCGGGCGATCGTTCCGCGTACGCGCACCTGTGGTCACGTCACGCCGAGGCCGTGAGAGCCGCGGCATCCCTCTTCACGTCCTTCGACGCGGACGACGTCACCGGCGAGACGTTCTCGCGCACCCTGGCGGCGATCGACCGCGGCAACGGCCCGAGGGGGGCCTTCCGCCCGTACGCCCTCGCCGCCGCGCGCAACATCGCCGTCGAGTGGAGCCGCCGGCCGTCCGAGGCGTCTCTCGACACCCGCTTCGAGCCCCGGGACGACAGCTCCGCCGACTTCGCATCCGCCCTCGCGGACGACCGTTCGCTGGCCTCGCAGGCCTTCCGGTCCCTCCCCGGCCGGTGGCAGGAGGTGCTCTGGTACAGCGAGATCGAGCGGATGCGTCCGGCCGAGATCGGGCCGCTGCTCGGCATGAAGCCGAACGCGGTCGCGGCCCTCGCCCTGCGCGCGCGGGAGGGACTGCGTCAGGGGTGGATCCAGGCGCACCTCCGGTCGGCGGATCTCGCGGCGGAGCACCGGTGGGTCGTGGAACGCGCGGGCCGGTACTGGCGCGGGGCTCTGGCCTCGTCGTCCCGGCGCCTCGTCGAGGACCACCTCGACGTGTGCGAGGACTGCCGGAGGGCCTTCGCGGAGGCGGAACGCGAGACGCGGCGCATCGCGGTCGTGCTGCTCGCCCTCGTCCTGGGGTCGGCAGCCCCCGGCTACGCGGCCTGGACCGCCTACCGCGCCGCCCTCACCACGGGAGCCGTGGCGGCGCCGCGCGGGCGGGACAGAGGACGGATGCCGTCGGTCCGTGCCGCCGTCGGGGGAGCCGCGCTGGCGACGGTCCTCGGCGGAACCGTCGTGTTCGCGGCGGTCATGACGTCGACGGTCGACACGGCGGCACCGGACGTCCGAGATCAGGTGGTCGCCCTCCCGACCTCCCCGCCCGTGGACGCGACGACCCCCGCGGCTCCGACGGCGCCCCCGACGGCCGACGAGGTGCGCACGCCGGATCCCGCAGACGGGCTCGTGCCGGATGCCGGGGAGGCGCCGGAAGCACCGCCGGCGGACCCAGGAGGGTCGGATGCCGTGGCGCCGTCGGCCGGTGACATCCGCGAGGAGGGTCGGGAGCAGGGGGCGGGCGCCGTTCCCGCCTCCGAACCCTCCCGGTCCGCGACGGAAGCCGCGGATCGATCGCCGTCCGAGCCGCCCTCCCCGGTCCCGGATGCCGAGCAGTCGCCGGCGCCCGCCCCTCCGCCGTCGCCCGTACCGACCGCATCGGTGACGCCCTCCCCGTCTCCGACGGCGCCCCCGTCGCCCGTGCCGACACGGACCCCGTCCCCGACGCCGATTCCGTCTCCGGCGCCCACGCCGTCCCCGACACCGACCCCGTCTCCAACGCCCACGCCGGCTCCGGCTCCGTCGCCGTTGCCGTCGCCGTCTCCGACGCCCGCCCCGGCTCCGTCGCCGTCGCCATCTCCGACGCCCGCGCCGGTGCCGGCTCCGTCGCCACCGACGTCCTCGCCCACCCCGTCGCCGGCGCCGCTCCTGCCGGTGTGCCGTCTCACCGACCCGTTCCTCTGGCAGCCCGGCACGCCCGTGATCGTCTGCACGCCGGCGGCGGGCTCACCGGCGGGCTGATCCTCGGGTCACCGGCCGGACCGTCGAGCGTCCAGATACGCGCTCACGAGGAGATCGAGCCGGGATTCTGTCGGCGCCGGTCGTGAGCGCGCGGGCGTGCGAAGGTGCTCGTCGATGCGCACGAGTCGGCAGTGGCGACCGTCGGGCCGACGGTCCGTCGCACCGAGGGTCGAGATGACCACCGACAGGCGCACGCTCTCGACCACGACGAGACCGACCTCCGGTGCCCCGGTGAGCGTCCGGCGGACGGCGAGGAGGTGACGATGGATGCCGGGGTAGTGGGCGGCGACGAGGTCGACGTCCGACGCGGTCGGGTCGACGGACCCGATGGCTGCCCGGCGCGCTGCCCTCCGCGCGTTCGCCGCGTCGGCGCGCAGCGGCAGCAGCTGGCGCCGCAGCGGCGGGAGCACACTCCGCCATTGCCGCCCGCGGTCCGTTCGCTCGAACGGCAGAAGCCCGCCGAGCAGATCCGCCGGGATGGTGCGGCCCGCCACGCGCAGGATGTGCGGCGCCGACAGGCGCACGAAGCCGTCGACGCGATCAGCGGGCAGCGGCTGGAACCCGGACGGTTCTCCGTTGGACATGGCATCCCCTTCCGCCCCGTTCACGGAGAACGGTGGCCTCAAGGGGAAGACGAGCGAGACCGGCGATCATGACGCCGGGTCCCGGAATTCGCCCGCTTCTACGGCTCGGTGACCGGGACGTCCTTCTCGGCGGCGGGGTCGCCGGGCCCGGGACCGGGACGAACGGCGGCGTCGTCGCGCACATCGATCCGCGTCACGCCGTCGTGCTCGGTGACGTCGAAGCGCGGTGCCGCGTCCTCCTCGGTCGCCTTCGGGGCGCTCGTGAGCTGGTCGCGCCGGTTCTCTTCGAAGCTCTTCTCGTCGCTCATCTCGACCTCACTGTCCGGCCGAACGCCAGGCGTCCGACTCCATGTGTGAGCCCGCCTGCGGGCCCATGTGCAGCATTCCGCCGTCGACGACCCAGCTCGCGCCCGTCACGTACGAACCGGCGGGGGAGGCGAGGAAGGCGATGACGTCGGCGATCTCGTCCGGCTTGCCGGGTCGGCCCAGCGGGATGCCGGGACGGTGCACCTTGTCGGCGTCGTCGGCATCCATGTCGTTGATCGGCGTGGCGATCTCGCCCGGGGCGACCGCGTTCGCCGTGATGGCGTGGGAGCCGAGCTCGAGGGCCATCGTCTTGATGAGACCGCCGAGGCCGTGCTTCGCGGCGACGTACGCCGCGGACCCGACGCGGGGCTGGTGCTCGTGGACGCTCGAGACGGCGATGAGACGGCCACCGCGTCCGGCGGCGACCATGCGCTTCGCCGCGGTGTGCAGGGCGAGGAAGGCGCCGTCGAGGTTGAGGGCGATGTCGGTGCGCCAGGCGTCGAGGTCGAGGTCGAGGAACGGGCCGCCCGCGCCGCCGCCGGCGTTGTTGACGAAGACGTCGAGCCCGCCCAGCTCCTCGGCCATCGCGTCGATCGCGCCGGGCACGCTGTCGAAGTCGGTCGCGTCGAACTGGGCGACGATCGCGCGGGAGCCGCGGGCCCGGACCGCGGCGGCCGTCTCCTCGGCCCCGTCCTCGTCGCTGTGGTACGTGACGGCGACGTCGAGACCGGCGTCGGCGAGGGCGAGGGCCGTGGCCGCGCCGATGCCCGAGTCGGAGCCGGTGACGATGGCGTGCCGGGGAGTGAAGTCGTCGCTCATGCGTGCGACGGTACGCGGACGCCGGGATGCCGCCGTCGGCCTTGTCACCGTGCCGACCGCGCGTTATACGCCCGCCCTTCTCATCGTCGTCCTCAACGCCGTGACATGCCGCAGATGTACGCGGGGAGCAGTCCCCGGCGTACATCTGCGACAAGTCACGGCAGGGGTCAGTCCTTCCGGGGAGGGCGGCCGGGGTCGGAGGACGCCGCCCGCTCGGCCGCCTCGGCGGCCAGCTCGGCGCGGATCGTGTCCGTGCGCACGTCGGTCGGACGCTCGCCCGGCTCCCACAGGCGGTCGACCGCCGCCTGCGGGTGGCCCTCGTCGGCCGCGAGGGAGGCCTCCAGGGCGCGCTCGTAGCTGTTCTGGCGGCGCTTGAGCCACAGGCCCAGGACCAGCAGGACCGCCAGGACGATGTACGCGGTCGCGGCGAACGGGTGGAGCACCAGGTCGAGCAGGTTCCCCTGGCTGAGCTGGAGCGCCTTTCGGAGCTGCTGCTCTCCCATCGGCCCCAGGATGAGGCCGACGATGAGAGGGGCGATCGGGAAGCCGAAGCGGCGCAGGAAGTACCCGAGCGCCCCGACGACGAGGAGGATGGCGATGTCGAGCGTCGAGAAGCTGACCGCGTACGCCCCCAGGACCGCGAAGGTCAGGATGCCGGCGTAGAGGTACGGCCGAGGGATCTGCAGCAGCTTCACCCAGATGCCCGCCAGCGGGAGGTTCAGCACCAGCAGCAGGACGTTGCCGATGTAGAGGCTCGCGATCAGCGCCCACACCAGGTCGCCCTGGTTCTGGAACAGCTGCGGACCGGGCTGGATGCCGTACGACTGGAACGCCGTGATGATGATCGCCGCGGTCGCGGTGGTCGGCAGGCCCAGCGTGAGCAACGGCACGAGCACACCGGCTGCGGCGGCGTTGTTGGCCGCCTCGGGGCCGGCGACGCCCTCGATCGCCCCGCGTCCGAACTGGCTCTTGTTCTTCGACAGGCTCTTCTCGCTCGCATACGACAGGAACGTCGCGACGTCGGCGCCGCCGGCGGGGATGGTGCCGACGGGGAAGCCGATGAACGTCCCGCGCAGCCACGGCTTCCACGAGCGCTTCCAGTCCTCGCGCGTCATCCAGTTCCGCCACCCGCGGGTCACCGGGATGACGGGGATCGGCCCGTGCCGCAGGCGCGCGGCGACGTAGAACGCCTCACCGACGGCGAACAGGCCGACGGCGACGAGGACGACGCTGATGCCGTCCGACAGGGCGAGCACGCCCAGGGTGTAGCGGGCCTGACCGGTCGTGACCTCGGTGCCGATGAGGCCGATGAGCAGGCCGATGCCGAGCGAGGCCAGGCCACGCGCGGGGGAGGACCCGAGCAGCGCGCCCACCGTGATGAAGGCGACCACGATCAACGCCACGAAGTCGGCCGGCGACAGGTTGACCGCGAACCGGGCGATGAGCGGGGCGAACAGGGTGAGCAGGGCCGTCGCGATGGTCCCGGCCACGAACGAGCCGATGGCCGCGGTCGCGAGCGCGGCCGCGCCGCGTCCGAGCTTGGCCATCTTGTTGCCCTCGATGGCGGTGATGACGGATGCCGACTCGCCCGGGGTGTTCAGCAGGATGCTGGTGGTCGAACCGCCGTACATGCCGCCGTAGTAGATGCCGGCGAAGGTGATGATCGCCGCCGTCGGCGAGAGCGAGTAGGTGAGAGGGAGGAGGAGGGCGACGGTCATCGCCGGTCCGATGCCCGGGAGCACGCCCACCGCGGTGCCCACGAGCACGCCGAGGAAGGCGAAGAGGAGGTATTCGGGCTGCATCGCCGTGGCGAAGCCCGCCATCAGGGAGGAGAAAGCGTCCATGGTTTCTTCCGATCAGCCGAACAGGGGTCCGGGGCCGTACCACCAGTCGAAGGCCATGCCGCGGGGGAGCGACAGACCCAGACCCTCGCCGAACAGCAGCTGGGTCAGGATGCCGAGTGCGAGCCCGACGAGGAAGGCCACCCAGGGGCGCTTCGCCCCAAGGGTCCAGGCGACGCCGCCGAACAGCAGGGCGGCGACCACCCACCATCCGAGGATCTCCAGGAGCACGATGACCGCGACCACGAGGCCGACGAGCTTGAGGATCGTCCACCAGTCGGTCTTGGCATTCGGATCGATGTCCTCGCCCGCGTCCGCGGCGGCGATCTTTCCGCGCAGGGCCGCGACGACGAGCGAGACACCGGATGCCAGCAGGATGGCCGACACGAGGAAGGGGAACACCTGCGGGCCGATGACCTGGCCGGCAGGGGTGCGGATCGTCAGGGCCCCGACGAAGGCGAAGACGCCGAGCGCGACGATGAACGCCGCGAAGACGAGGTTGCCGGTGCGGTCGGCGCCCCAGCCGGACCGCGGCGACGCCGCGGCCCGGTCGGTCGTGGGGCTTGTCATGAGATCAGCCCGATGTTCTGCAGCGTCCCCGAGACCTCGGTGATGTTCTCGTCGAGGAAGGAGGTGAACTCGTCGCCGGTGAGGAAGGCGTCCGTCCAGCCGTTCGTCTCGAGGGCGTCCTGCCAGCCTTCGGTCTCGCGCATGCGGGTCACGAGGTCGATCAGGCCGGCCGCGTCGGCCTCGCTGATGTCCCCGGGAGCGAGGAGCCCACGCCAGTTGGTGTAGGTGATGTCGAAGCCCTCGTCGATCATCGTGGGCACCTCCGGCAGGAGCTGCGCGGCCTCGTCGCTGGACACCGCGAGCGCGCGGAGGTCGCCCGACTCGACGTACTCGGCGAACTCGCCGACGCCGGAGATGCCCGCCGCGGCGTTGTTGCCGAGGAGCAGCGACACGGCCTCGCCGCCGCCGGCGTTGGGGATGTAGTTGAGCTTCTCGGTGATCCCGGCCCCGTCCAGGCCGGCCTCCTCCAAGAGGAGCCCGGCGAGGATGTGGTCGGCGCCGCCCGCGGAGCCGCCCGTGATGGTGACGGCCTGGCCGTCCGCGACGACCGCGTCGACGAGGTCCTGAAGCGTCTCGTACTCGCTGCTCGCCGGCACCACCACGACGAGGGGCTCCTCGGTCAGGCGGGCGATCGGGGTGGTGTCCTCGATGCGGTTCTCGGCGGCGTTGGTCTCCACGGCGCCGACCATGACGAGACCCGTCACCATGAGGGTGAAGGGGTCGCGCTCGTTCGCGAGGCTGGCGAGACCCACCGTGCCGCCGGCGCCGCCGATGTTGCTGACCGCCGCCGTGCCCACCATGTCGCCGTCGGTGAGGACGGTCGAGACGGCGCGGCCGGTCTGGTCCCAGCCGCCGCCCGGGTCGGCGGGCACGATGATGTTGACGGCGTCGACGGCGGCGGCCTCGTCCGACGCGGCATCCCCGCCGCCGCCCATGGCCGCACCCTGGGGGTTGCAGCCGGCGAGGGACAGGGCGGCCACACCGGCCAGGGCGATGACAGCGAAACGCGTACGCATGGGACTCTCCTTCGAGTTCCGCCGGAGCATCGTCGCCCGGCGTGCAGATGCTCAGACGTTAGGGACCCGGCCCCGGCCTGTCGCGGTTGCGCAACTAACAGGCAGTTCGGTAACTATTGGTCCCGGCCGGCCTGGGGAAATGCGCCCGACCGGGGGAGAATGGGCCCGTGCCCCGAGCGATGTCGCTGAGATGGCAGCTGTTGCTGCTGCAAGCCGCCATCGTCTGCGTCGTCATCGTCATCGCCGGGGTCGTGGCCGTCACGCTGCAGGAGCGGTCCATCCGGGACTCCTACCGCGACCGCATGGTCGGCGTCGCCTTCTCCATCAGCCGCCTGCCCACGATCGCCGAGGCGTTCGACACCGATGAGCCCAGCGAGGTGATCCAGCCGCTCGCGGAGGTGCTGCGCGAGGCGTCCGAGCTGACCTACGTCGTGGTCACCGACGCCGACGGCATCCGGTACTCCCACCCCAATCCGGATCGCATCGGCGAGGCCGTCTCGACCGACCCGTCAGCGCCGCTGTCGGGCGAGGTGTGGTCGGGGACGGAGACGGGGACGCTGGGGGAGTCCTACCGCGTGAAGGTGCCGCTGTACGTCGGCGCGGGGGACGAGGGCCGCATCATCGGGTCGGTGTCCGTGGGGGTGCTCGAGTCGGAGCTCGCCGCGCAGGTGCAGTCGCGGCTCCCGTGGCTGCTGCTCGCGCTCGGCGGCTCCGCCGTCGTCGGCGTCTTCGGGGCGGCCGCCGTCACCTCTCTCATCCGTCGACGGATCCTGGGACTCGAGCCCGAGCAGATCGCCGAGCTCGTCGCCGAGCGCGAGACGATGCTGCACCGACTGAGCGAGGGCGTCCTCCGCATCGATCGCGACGGCGTGATCGCCAGCGCCAACGACGCCGCCGTCCAGCTGCTCGGTGCCGGCCCGCTCGTCGGAGAGCGTGCGGGCGACGTGCTGGAGGGCCCGATCCTCGACGTGCTCACCCGCGGCGAGCGCGAGGGGCGCCTGGTCCTGGCCGGGGAGCGGCCGCTCATCGCGCGGGCCACCGGTCTGCACGACGACGACGGCCGACCCGTCGGCGGCACGCTGCTGCTGCGCGACCACACGGAGCTGCACAACGCCGTCCGCGAGACCGACGGCCAGCAGTCGCTCACCGAGGGGCTGCGGGCGCAGGCGCACGAGTTCGCCAACTCGATGCACGTCGTCTCGGGGCTGCTGGAGTTCGGGGCATGGGACGATGCGCGGGAGTTCATCGCGCGCATGCAGCCCGGCGGCGCGCTCGACCTGGGTCCGGCCGCCGACCGCCTGGGGACGGAGCTGTCCGCGCTGCTGTCGGCGAAGTCGGCGCGGGCCCGGGAGCTCGGCATCCGGATGACGGTGGAGGCGACCGGCGTCGTGCCGGGCGCGTACACCGGCGACATGGTGACCCTGCTGGGCAATCTCGTCGACAACGCCTTCGATGCGTGCGGAGCGGAGGACGCGCTCGCCGTCACCGTCCACGCCGGGCCCACGGCGATCGAGGTGGTCGTGGAGGACAGCGGGCCCGGCGTCGATCCGGCCCTCGCGGCGCACGTGTTCGAGGCGGGCGTGAGCACGAAGGACCCGCGTGCTCGCACCCGCGGCGTCGGTCTCGCGCTCGTCCGCCGGATCAGCCGGCGCCACGGGGGGTCGGTCGCGTTGGACCGCTCGTCCCTCGGCGGCGCGCGGTTCACCGTGCGGCTGCCGGTGCGGGAGACGGTCTCGTGAGCGCCGCGACCCTTCGCGTCCTCGTCGTCGACGACGCTCCGGCCGTCGCGCGACTGCACGGCATGTTCGTCAGCGCCCATCCCGACTGCGAGCTGGTCGGCACCGCGGCGTCGGGACCGGACGCGCTCGCCGCGATCCGGTCGCTGTCGCCGGACCTCGTCCTGCTGGACGTGCACCTGCCCGGCTTCTCCGGCATCGACGCGCTGCGCGCGGTGCGCGCCGAGGTGGCCCTTACCCAGCCCGAGGTGGTCGCGGTCACCGCGGCGCGCGACATGGACACCGTCCGCAGTGCCCGGATGATGGGAGTCCGGCACTACCTGGTGAAGCCGTTCACGGCGCAGGAGCTGCACGACCGGATCACCGACGTCATCGCGGAGCGGTCGACCGCGGCGCCCGGCGACCGGCTCGACCAGTCGGACATCGACGCCGTCATGCGTCCCACGGCCCGGCGGAGCCTTCCGAAGGGGCTCACCCGCGAGACGCTCGACACGGTGCGCGGCGCGCTCATCCGTCTGGGTGGCGGGACGGCGGGTGAGGTGGCCGCCCACCTCGGCCTGTCGCGGGTGAGCTGTCGCCGTTACCTCGAGCACCTCGCGGAGGAGGGGGCGGCGCAACGGACCATGGACTACGCCACGGCCGGGCGCCCCAGCACCCGTTACCTGCTCGCGGGAGCAGCGCGCGGGTCGGGCTGAGGGTCCCCGGCCTCTCGACGGGCGACGCGTCAGACGACAGCGGGGGAAGCGCCTGATGAACTCCTGCGCCACCCCCAGCTTTTCGCAATCTGGCCTCGGTACCCTTCGCTCGTGTCACTCGCCCGTCCCGCGTCATCGACGGATGCCGCCCCGCTCTCGACCGCGCGTGCGCGCGGGGTCCGAGCCCTCGGCATCCTGTCGCTCGCCGTCCTCGCGCTGACCGCGTGCTCGGGGGCGCCCCGGCCCGGCCCGTCGGCCACCGTCCTGCCGCCGGGCGTCGATGCGGTGCTCGTGCAGTACCCCGACGACGTCGCCGCCGGCACCGCGCATGTGCGTCTGGTCAACCGCGCCGACAAGGTCCTCGAGATCGGTCGCATGCTCATCACCGACGACCGGGTCGCCGGCTACGGCCGTCGTCCGGCCGGGGGCGACATCGAGGTCGAGCCGGGCGCGACGAGCGACATCCCGGTCGTCTTCCCCAAGATGAACTGCACAAATGCCACCGCGGTGGCCGACACGATGCTGTTGCTGCCCTACACGCTCGGCGCGTCGTCGGGGGTGTCCGCAGCCGAGCTCGCGGACCCGAACGGCATCCTCGGCACCCTGTTCTCGGCGGCCTGCGTGACGGAGGCCGCCGCGCGCTGAGCGACGGATGCCGCGCGGTCAGGGCTGGAGCAGAACCTTGATGGCTCGCCGCTCGTCCATAGCCCGGTATCCCTCGGCCGCTTCGCTGAGGGGCAGAGTGAGGTCGAACACCTTCCCGGGGTCGATCTCACGCCGGAATATGAGGTCGATGAGCTCCGGGAGGAACCGCCGTACCGGCGCGGGGCCGCCGTGCAGATGCACGCCGGAGAAGAACAGCTCCTCACCGGCCAGCTCGACACCGTGCGAGACGCCTACGTAACCGACGTGACCGCCGGGTCGGGCGGCACGGATCGCCTGCTGCATGGACTCCTGGGTTCCGACGGCCTCGATGACGGAGTGCGCGCCGTATCCGTGAGTGAGTTCCTTGATGCGTGCCACACCCTCGTCGCCGCGCTCCTCGACGATGTCCGTCGCACCGAACTCGCGGGCGAGCTGCTGGCGTGAGGCGTGACGCGACATGGCGATGATGCGTTCGGCACCGAGCTGCGTGGCGGCAAGGATGCCGAGGAGACCGACCGCCCCGTCGCCGACGACGGCGACAGTCTTGCCGGGGCCGACCGCGGCGGCGACGGCGCCGAACCACCCCGTGCCGAGAACGTCGGATGCCGCGAGGAGCGAGGGGACCAGGTCGGCGTCAGGTGTCCCTGGGGTGGCCACGAGCGTGCCGTCGGCAAGGGGGACTCGCAGCATCTCGGACTGGGCGCCACCCGCTCCGGCGAACTCCCCCCGCACGCACCGCGACTGGTAACCGTCGAGACAGATCTCGCACGTGTTGTCGGACGCCATGAACGACCCGACGACGAAGTCTCCGACGCGGACGGTGCGCACGTCGTCGCCGATCTGCTCGACGGTGCCGACGTATTCGTGGCCCATCGGCTGGTGGTGGGGCTGCTCGACGCCCCGGTACGGCCAGAGGTCGGATCCGCACACGCAGGTCGCGGCGAGACGGATGACCGCGTCGGTCGACTTCTCGATGGTCGGATCGGGTCGCTCCTCGACGCGGACGTCGCCGGGGGCATACATGATGGTTCCCTGCATGGGAGATCTCCTCGGGGTCAGTTGGACAGCGTGCAGGTGTCGTCGAGGACGGTCACGCGCTGCCGCCGCTCGCCTTCAGGGCGGCGTATTCATCGTCGGTGACCGGTTCCAGCCACTCGTTGGTCGTGTCCTCGCCCGGCACCGCGATCGCGATGTGGGTGAACCATGAGTCGGCCTTCGCGCCGTGCCAGTGCTTCGTGCCGGCAGGGACCTGCACCACGGTGCCCGGTTCGAGGCTGACGGGCTCGTGTCCTTCGGCTTGGTACCAACCGCTGCCGGCAGTCGCCAAGAGGATCTGACCGCCACCCGAGCTCGCACGATGGACGTGCCAGTTGTTGCGGCATCCAGGTTCGAACGTCACATTGGAGACGCTCATCCCCAGGTCGGCGAGCGGGGCGAGGTAGCTCTGTCCGACGAAGTACTGAGCGAAAGCGTCGTTCTTCTCGCCGATCGGGAAGATCGTATCGATGTCGAGTCTGCTCACTTCCGGTCCTCGCCCTGGTCTTCGACGCTCTTCTTGAGCACGGTCATGGCTGCCATGCCGTTCGGCCAGCCGGTATAGAAAGCAAGGTGGAGGAGGGCTTCCTTCGCCTCTTCCTCGGTGACACCGTTCTGGCGTGCAAAGTCGAGGTGGAAGGCGAGCTGGTCGGTCTTGCCTGTTGCCGTGAGAGCGGCGATCGTCACGAGACTTCGATCGCGCTTGGACAGCGCCTCGCGCTCCCACACCTCGTCGAAGAGCACCTTGTCGGTGTAGTGCACGAGGCCCGGCGCGAAGTCGCCGAACGCCTTCTGCCCGCCGGTCCAGCCGGTCGTCTGCTCATCGCTCATGAGGAGTCCTCCTTCTGTGATCCGGCCCCACTCAACTCCGATACGCGGCCCTGAGGGAGTCTCTGTCGAGACGTGTACTCGCGTGGCACCCCACGACAAGAGCACTGCGCGTAGCGTCGATGGCATGGACAACAGGGCAGAGGTGCGGGAGTTTCTGACCTCCCGACGCGGGAAGCTCACACCCGAGCAGGTGGGGTTGCCCGGCGGGCGCAACCGGCGGGTTCCGGGATTGCGGCGGAGCGAGGTCGCCACGCTCGCCGGGGTCAGCATCGAGTACTACGCGAAACTCGAGCGGGGCCAGATCGCCGGCGCCTCCGAATCCGTCCTGCACGGTGTCGCGCACGCGCTGCAGCTGAACGACGCCGAGCGTGAGCATCTCGCCGATCTCGCGCGCGCCGCAGGGAGCGCCCCGGCGCGGGCCCGCCGAAGGACTACCCCGGCATCCGTTCGCCCCGGCATCCAGCTCATGATGGATGCGATCGGCGGGGGAGCGGCGATGGTGCGAAATGGCCGCATGGACATCCTCGCCACCAACGCGCTGGGCCGTGCGTTGCAGACGCAGGTGCTCGAGCCTCCGGGCCACGGCAACCTCGCGCGGTACGCGTTCCTGGACCCCCGGGCCCGCGATTACCACCCGAACTGGGACAAGGCCGCCGACATCACCGTCGGAATCCTGCGCACAGAGGCAGGTCGCGACCCTCACGACCGCAGCCTGCAGGATCTCGTCGGGGAGCTCTCCACGCGCAGCGACGAGTTCCGCATCCGCTGGGGCGCGCATGACGTGCGCCAGCACGGTGCCGGCACGAAGCGCTTCGTCCACCCTGTCGTGGGTGATCTCGAACTGTCGTACGAAGATCTCCAGTTCGTGCAGCATCCCGGCCTGACATTCCTCATCTACGTCGCCGAGCCGGGCTCGGCCAGCGACGAGCGAATGCAGCTGCTCGCTGCCTGGCAGGCGACCAAAGACGCCGAATCCACTCCACCCACGACCGCCGCCGCCCCGGCGCGAAAGGATTGATCATGCACACGCGGACACTCGGACACGGTCTCGAAGTCTCGGCGATCGGACTCGGCTGCATGGGAATGTCGCAGAGCTACGGCCCCAACCCCGGCACACGCGACGACATGATCACGGTGCTGCGCTCCGCAGTCGATCTGGGCGTGACCTTCTTCGACACCGCCGAGGTCTACGGTCCCTACGTGAACGAGGAACTCGTCGGCGAAGCACTGCAGCCCGTCCGCGACCAGGTCGTTCTCGCGACGAAGTTCGGCTGGGACATCCAGGACGGCAAGATGGCGGGGCTGAACAGCCGCCCCGAGCAGATCCGCGCTGTTGCCGACGCCTCGCTGAAGCGCCTTCGTACCGACGTGATCGACCTGTTCTATCAGCACCGCGTCGACCCCGAGGTACCGATCGACGACGTCGCCGGCACCGTTGCAGAACTCGTCGCGGCGGGGAAGGTGCGCCATTTCGGACTCTCCGAGGCATCCGCCGGCACGATTCGTCGCGCGCACGCGACCTTCCCGGTCACCGCCCTACAGAGCGAGTACTCACTGTGGACCCGCGATCCCGAAGCCGAGGTGCTGCCGACCCTTGCCGAGCTCGGCATCGGGCTGGTGCCGTTCAGCCCCCTGGGAAAAGGGTTCCTCACCGGAAACGTGGATCCGTCGACCTCCTTCGCCGACGGCGACGTGCGTTCCACCATCCCGCGCTTCACAGCCGAGAACCGCGCAGCCAATGCCGCGCTCGTCGAGCACGTCACCATCCTCGCGGCGTCGAAGGATGCCACTCCCGGCCAGATCGCCCTGGCCTGGCTGCTCGCCCAGCAGCCCTGGATCGCGCCCATCCCCGGTACTCGGCGCACCCCCCGTATTGAGGAAAATGCTGCGGCGAGCGCTGTCGCCTTGTCCGCCGACGAGGTAGCCGATCTGAACACCCTCGCCGATCGTGTCGGCGTGCGAGGGAACCGCTACAACGAGACCCACATGGGCTACGTCAACCGCTGACGGCTCTGGCTGCCGTCCACCGGGCGCCGCAGGCGCGACGCCGGACGGCGCAGCGCGGCTCGGTAAACTGGAGTTCCCGCGTTCGCGGCATCCCTTCGCCTCTTCCGACCATTGGAGCCACCGTGGCCGAACAGTCCCGCCTCGACAAGGTCATCTCCCTCGCCCGCCATCGCGGCTTCGTCTTCCAGGCCGGTGAGATCTACGGCGGTTCGCGGTCGGCCTGGGACTACGGCCCCCTCGGCACGGAGCTGAAGGAGAACATCCGCCGGCAGTGGTGGCAGACCTTCGTCCGCGGGCGCGGCGACATGGTCGGCCTGGACTCGAGCATCATCCTCCCCAAGCGCGTCTGGGAGGCGTCCGGCCACGTCGCGACGTTCACCGACCCGCTCGTGGAGTGCCTCAGCTGCCACAAGCGCTTCCGCGCGGACAACCTCATCGAGGACTTCGAGGCGCGCAAGGGCCGCAAGGCCGAGAACGGGCTCGCCGACGTGCCGTGCCCCAACTGCGGCACGAAGGGCCAGTACACGGAGCCGAAGTCCTTCTCGGGCCTGGTCAAGACCTACCTCGGCGTCGTCGACGACGAGTCGGGCCTGTACTTCCTCCGTCCCGAGACCGCGCAGGGTATCTTCGTCAACTTCTCGAACGTGCTCACGGCATCCCGTCGCAAGCCCCCGTTCGGCGTCGGCCAGGTGGGCAAGGCGTTCCGGAACGAGATCACGCCCGGAAACTTCATCTTCCGCACGCGCGAGTTCGAGCAGATGGAGATCGAGTACTTCACCCCGCCCGCCGAGGCGAACGAGTGGTTCGAGCACTGGGTGGAGGCGTGCTGGGACTGGTTCGTCGACCTGGGCATCGATCCCGAGAACATGAAGCGCTTCGACGTCCCCGAGGACGACCGCGCCCACTACTCGGCCGGCACGATCGACGTCGAGTACCGCTTCGGCTTCCCGGGCAAGGAGTGGGGCGAGCTGATGGGCGTCGCCAACCGCACCGACTACGACCTCAAGAGCCACTCGGACGCCTCGGGCACGAGCCTGACGTTCTTCGACCAGGCCTCGGGCGAGAAGTACACGCCGTACGTGATCGAGCCGTCTTTCGGTCTCACGCGCGCCATGATGGCCTTCCTCGTGGACGCCTACCGCGAGGAGGAGGTGCCGAACGCCAAGGGCGGCACCGACACCCGCACCGTTCTCAAGCTCGACCCGCGTCTGGCCCCCGTCAAGGCGGCCGTGCTGCCCCTGTCGCGCAACGAGCGTCTGTCGCCGCTGGCGCGCGAGGTCGCCGACACGCTGCGCAGCGCGGGCTGGAACGTCGACTTCGACGACGCCGGCGCCATCGGCCGCCGCTACCGCCGCCAGGACGAGATCGGCACCCCGTTCTGCGTCACGATCGATTTCGACTCGCTCGACGACAACGCGGTGACGGTCCGCGACCGCGACACGATGGGCCAGGAGCGTATCCCGCTCGATGGTCTGCACGCCTACCTGGCGGAGCGTCTGCGCGGCGCCTGACGTCTCCGACGGGTGAGAACGGATGCCACGGCCTCGGGGTCGCGGCATCCGTTCCGCTTTCTGCTGCTCTGAGAACGGGCGTCAGCGCCGGGGCTGCGTGCTCGCGCGGACGATCAGCCTCGGCTCGGTGGTCTCGACGCGGGCCTCGGGGGCGTCGTCGTCCCACAGGGAGGCGAGCAGCGACAGGCAGGCCGCGCCGAGCTCCCGCGGCTCGAGGTCGAACGAGGTGACGGCGGGGCTCAGCAGCGCGTGCATGGGCTCGTCGACGTAGGCGGCGAGGAGGAGGTCGGCGCCTACGGTGCGACCGGCACGTGTCGCCGCGGCGAGGGCCGGCGCGGCGGAGCCGCTCGGGACGACCACGAGCGCGTCGAGGGGGGCGGCATCCATCAGGTCCGTGACGGCGGCGTCGACCTCGTCGGCCGTCGGGACGAACGGGATGACGCGCGTCTCCACGCGGGGCTCGTGCGCGTCGACGACGGCGGTGACGGCGTCGCTCCACGCCGTGCCCGGGGGCGGCAGCACCGCACCGATGCGCGTGGCGCCCTGCTCCCCGAGGTGGGACAGGAGTCGCCGGGTGGCGGAAGCGTGATCGGCGACGACGCTCGCGCTCACCTCGTCACCGCCCCCGACCACGTGCTCGCCGCTGACGACGGGACGATCGGCGTCCAGGATGCCGCGGACTCCCGGGTCCTCCGTGGTGGCGTCCACGACGATGAAGCCGTCGACGAATGCGGTGGGCGGTGCGGCGTCGTCGTCGCGGTGGGGCAGGAGGATCACCGACAGGCCGCGGCGGTCGGCGGCATCCACGACCCCGAAGGCGAACTCGGTGTAGTACGGGAGGCGGGTCGCCCCGGACGGGAGGTGCAGGCCGACCGCCCCGTACCGGGCGGTACGGAGGCTGCGCGCGGGGGCGTTCACGACGTAGCCCAGCTCGCGGGCGACGGCGAGGACCCGCTCGCGGGTCTCGGCGGACACCCCGGCCTTGTCCCGCAGGGCGAAGGAGGCCGCGGCGATCGACACGCCCGCCGCGGCGGCCACGTCGTGCAGCGTCTTCTTGCGGGCAGCCATCGCGCTCGACGTTACCGGAGCGGGCGGCGGTCGCCTCTTGCGCAGGAGCTCACTTAAACGTTTAATGTGTCTGAAACAGAACGGGCGGGAGAACGGAAACACCGGGTCCCTAGCCTCGGCTCCACCGGCCGCGATCGACGACGACCCGACCGGAGCCCCACACCGCTCGCCGGCTCGCCCGGCTCGTTCGAAGGAATCCGACGTGTCCGCTCCCACCCGCGCCGCCGCGACCCCCGTCGCCGACGTCCGCCTCCCCCTGCGCCTCCCCACCGCGAGCGCGACGTTCGTCGTCGGGATCGCGGGCTACCTCGGCGTGAACCTCTCGCCCTACATGATCGCCGCCGCGCAGGAGGGCACCGGCTCGGACCTCGAGGCCGCCAGCTGGCTCGTCACCGGCGCGCTCCTGCTCACCGCGCTCACCGGTCTCGGCGTCGCGCGTCTGTGCGCCGGTGCACGGCGTCGCCCGGTCGCGCGGATCGGCTTGGCGCTCGCCGTCGTCGGCTTCGGCGTCGCCGCGCTCGTCCCCGCGCTGATCCCGGCCGGCCTCCTCGTCGGCGGGGCAGGCGCGGGAGGGGCGGTCGCCGCGTCCGGCGCCGCCCTCGCCGCGTTCCGCAACCCGGACCGCGTCGCCGGCCTGAACGGCCTGGCCAACCGCGCGCTGATCACGGTGATCCTCGCGGTGGTGCCGCTCATCGGACTGGCGCCCCTCAACGTCTTCGGCACGCTCGCCCTGTGCAGCCTCGTCGCTCTGGTGCTGGTGGCCTGGCTGCCCGCGACGCCCGCGGCGACCGTGCACGCGGCCGCCGCGGTCGGCGAGGCGGTGCCGATCGAGGTGCCGCCCACCGGCACGGTCCGCGCCGCCGCCGTCCCGTCCCGCACGGTGACCGTCGCCGGCATGGTCCTGCTCGTCGTCTTCGCCCTGTGGGCGGTCAGCGAGGACTCGCTGTGGGCGATGGCCGGGGTCATGGGCGCCGACCAGGCGGCCCTCACGCCCGAAGGGCTGGGCATCGCCCTCAGCGGGGCGACGGCCGGCGGTCTGATCGGGACCATCGCCCTCGTCGCGATCGGCGACCGCTTGGGCCGTGGCATCCCTCTCCTCGTCCTGATGATCGCGGGAGGCGTCCTCAAGATCGCCCAGGGGTACATCACCGACCCGACGGTCTTCATCGTCGTGTTCATCGTCTGGAACAGCATCTACGCCGTCGCATTCATGTACTTCGTCGCCACGGCCGCCGCGCTCGACGCCGACGGACGCTGGTCCGGGCCGCTGCTCGCGGTCTACCTCGTCGGCTCCGCCCTCACCCCGGTCATCGGCGCCCAGCTCGTGGCCCTGCTCGGCTACGCCGGCTTCACCCTCGTCCTCGGGATCGCGAGCTTCGTCCTCGCCGTGCCCGCCACCATCGTGGGCCTGCTGTCCCGGCGGCTCGAGCGCGCGGCACGGGAGGTGTCGGCATGACCCGGGTGCTCTACCGCGGGGGGCGCGTCTTCACCGCCGACCCGCAGGATCCGTGGACCGACGCCGTCGCCGTCGAGGACGGCGTCGTGGTCGCGGTCGGCGCGACCGCGCGGGCGATGGATGCCGACCAGACCGTCGACCTGGCCGGCGGGCTCGCGCTGCCGGGGTTCACCGACGCGCACACCCACCTGCTGATGATGGGAGCGGCGCTCGGGCAGGTCCCGCTCACCGAGGCGCGCTCGCTCGAGGCCATCCAGGCGGCGCTGCGGGATGCGCGGGCGGCGGATCCCGACGCGACGGTCCTGCGCGGTCGCGGCTGGCTCTTCGACTCCGTCCCGGACCGGCGGCCCACCGCCGCCATGATCGACGCGGTGGTCGCCGACGTGCCGGTGTATCTGGATGCCAACGACTACCACTCCTGCTGGGTGAACAGCGCCGCGCTGGCCGAGCTCGGCATCACCCGCGACACCCCGGACCCCGCCGGGGGCGCGATCTCCCGCGACGCGGACGGCGAGCCGGACGGTCTGCTCATCGAGACCGCCGCCGTGCAGTACGCGTGGGGGCAGCGGGATGCCGCGATGACCGACGAGGAGCGCGACGCGGCGGTCGACCGCGTCCTCGACGCCTATGGGCGCGCCGGGGTCACGGGGGTCGTCGACATGGCCTTCGACGAGCACGGTCTCGCCGCCTTCGACCGCGCGGCGGAGCGTCACGGCGGCCTGCCGCTGCACGTCGCCGCGCACTGGCTCCTCGAGAACACCGGCGACCGCGAGCGCAACCTCGCCCAGCTGGACCGCGTGGTCGAGCTCGCGCGTCGCCCCGCGCCGCAGGCCGTGCGCGTCGTCGGGATCAAGCTCATCATCGACGGGGTCATCGACGCGTGCACCGCCGCCATGGGCGCCCCCTACGCCGACGGCTCGAACGCCGAGCCCATCTGGCCGCTCGCCGATCTCGCCCCCGTCGTGGCGGCGGCCGACGCGGCGGGGCTGCAGATCGCGATGCACGCGATCGGGGACGCCGCCAGCGACAGCGCCCTCACGGCGATCGAGCAGGCGATCGCGGCCAACGGCGACATCGCCCGACGGCATCGGATCGAGCACCTGGAGTACGCGGCGCCCGGCACCGCCGAGCGCATGGCGCGGCTCGGGGTGACGGCATCCATGCAGCCGGTTCACGCCGACCCGGCGATCTTCGCCAACTGGGCGGCGATGCTGGGCGACGAGCGCGTGGAGCGGGCCTTCCCGTGGCCCGAGTACGAGGAGGCGGGGACGCTGCTGGCGTTCTCGACCGATGCTCCGACGGCGCCGTACGAGGCGCTGGCCAACATGTACGTCGCCACGACGCGCGCCTCCGCCCTGGACCGCTCCGTCCCCGCCGTGCACCCGCAGCACGCGCTGTCACTCGCCGCCGCGCTGGGGCACGCGACGCGGGACGCCGCCGCATCGGTCGGCGACGGGGAGTGGCGCGGTCGCATCGCCCCCGGGTTCGCGGCCGACATCGTCGTGCTCGACCGCGACCCGTCCTCGTCGGCCGATCCGGCGTCGCTGCTGGCGGCCCGCGTGGTGACCACGCTGGTGGGCGGGCGTCCCGTCTACGCGGCCGAGCCGGTGGCCTGACGTACCCGCCCGGTTCGGGGCGCGTTCCTCCTCCCGGGCCGCGAGAATGACGCCCCGGGAGAAAAAAGGCGCCCCGAACCGTCCCCCCGAATCGCTTCGAAGGAACAGAGAGACATGACCTGGCGAATGCCGTCCGAGACGGCTCCCCATTCCCGCACGTGGATGGCCTTCCCCTGCGAGGGCCCCACCCTCGGCGAGACCGACGCGGAACGCGAGGCCGGCTACGCCGCGTGGACCGCCGTCGCGCACGCGGTCGCCGAGTTCGAGCCCGTGACGATGGTGGTCGACCCGAGCGAGACCGCACGCGCCCGGCGCATGCTCTCCGGGACGATCGAGGTCGTGGAGGCGCCCGTCGACGAGTTCTGGATGCGCGACGTCGGACCCACCTTCGTCCTCGACGCCGCGCGTCCGGGCGTCCTCGGTGCGGTCGACTGGACCTTCAACGGCTGGGGCGACCACGACTGGGCGCAGTGGGAGAAGTCGGCCGGACTCGGCCGCATCGTCGCCGACCTCGCCGGCGCGGAGCTCGTGCCCTCCGCCCTGGTGAACGAGGGAGGCGGCATCCATGTCGACGGGGAGGGCACGGTGCTGCTGACCGAGACCGTCCAGCTGGACCCGCGACGGAACCCCGGCGCGACCCGGGCGCAGGTCGAGGCCGAGATGGCGCGCACGATCGGAGCGACGCACGCCGTGTGGCTGCCGCGCGGGCTCACCCGGGACTACGGCGACTTCGGCACGAGCGGGCACGTCGACATCGTCGCCACGATCCCGTCGCCGGGGGTCGTCCTGCTCCATGATCAGCAGGACCGCGACCACCCCGACCACCTCGTCTCGCGCGAGCTCCGCACGTTCCTGGAAGGACAGGTGGATGCCGCCGGCCGACCGTTCCGCGTGCGTGACCTGCCCGCGCCGGCCACCCTGCGCGACGCCGAGGGCGACGTCGACTGGAGCTACGTCAACCACCTCGTCGTGAACGGCGGGGTCGTCGCGTGCGGGTTCGGCGAGGACGCCGCCGACCGGCGGGCACGGGAGGTCCTCGCGGACGTCTACCCCGGACGACGGGTCGTGAGCGTCGATGCCCGGGAGCTTTTCGCCCGCGGCGGCGGCATCCACTGCATCACCCAGCAGCAGCCGGAGGTGGCGTCGTGATCGATGTGGTCGAGGCATCCATCGCCGACCTCTCCGCCGCGCTCGCGGCCGGCCGGACCACCGCCGTCGAGCTCGTCGAGGCGCACCTCGCCCGCATCGACGCGTACGACGGCCCCGACACGGACACGCGGCTGAACTCCGTGGTCGTCCGCAACCCGGCGGCGCTCGCCGAGGCGGCCGCGTCGGACGCACGCCGGGCCGCGGGGGAGGCGCGGGGGCCGCTCGACGGCATCCCGTACACCGCCAAGGACAGCTACCTCGTCGAGGGGCTGACCGCCGCCGCCGGCAGTCCCGCCTTCGCCGACCTCGTCGCGCAGCGCGACGCCTTCACCATCGAACGGCTGCGGGCCGCTGGGGCGATCTGCCTCGGCCTGACCAACATGCCGCCGATGGCGAACGGCGGCATGCAGCGCGGACTCTACGGGCGCGCCGAGAGCCCGTACAACGCGGACTACCTGACGTCCGCGTTCGCGTCGGGCTCGTCCAACGGCTCGGGGACCGCGACCGCGGCCTCGTTCGGCGTCTTCGGGCTGGCGGAGGAGACCTGGTCCAGCGGACGCGCCCCCGCCTCCTGCAACGCCCTCTGCGCCTACACCCCCTCGCGCGGGGTCATCTCCGTCCGCGGGAACTGGCCCCTGGTCCCAACGATGGACGTCGTCGTGCCGCACACCCGCTCCATGGCGGACATGCTGGCGGTGCTCGACGTCATCGTCGCCGACGACCCCGACACCCGGGGCGACTTCTGGCGCGTGCAGCCCTGGATCGCGATCCCGGACGCCTCGACCGTGCGGCCGAAGTCGTTCGCCGCGCTGACCGCCTCGGCGTCGCTCGAGGGTGTGCGTCTCGGCATCCCGCGCATGTTCCTCGGGACCGATGACGAGGCCGGGACGGGCCCCGCCGGAGTGGGCGGGCCGACCGGACGGCGCATCGAGCCGCGTCCCTCCGTGCTCGCGCTGTGGCGCAGCGCGCGGGAGGCGCTCGAGGCCGCGGGGGCGACGGTGGTCGAGACCGACTTCCCGCTCGTCAGCAACTACGAGGCCGACCGGCCGGGCGCCCCGACCATCGCGACGCGCGGCCTCGTCAGCCCCGCGTTCCTGCGGCGCGAGATCGTCGACCTCTCGGCGTGGGCGTGGGACGACTTCCTGCGAGCCAACGGCGACCCGGCCGTCCCGGACCTCACCAGCGTCGATGGCGCGGCGATCTTCCCGCACCCGGCGGGGGCTCTGCCCGACCGCTACGACGGGTTCGACGATGACATCGCCGAGTACCCGGAGCACGTCCGGCGGCATCCGGTGGCCGCGATGACCGACATCCCGCACCTCGCGGACGGGCTCGCCGGCCTCGAGGAGACCCGGCGACGGGACCTCGAGCAGTGGATGGACGAGCAGGGCCTGGATGCCGTCGTCTTCCCCGCCATGACCGACATCGGCCCCGCGGACGCCGACGTGAACCCGGCCTCCGCCGACATCGCCTGGCGGAACGGCGTCTGGGTCGCCACCGGCAATCTCGCCATCCGGCACTGCGGCGTCCCGACCGTCACCGTCCCGATGGGGACGCTGCCCGACATCGGCATGCCGGTCGGACTGACCTTCGCCGGTCGCGCCTACGACGACGCGCGGCTCCTCGCCCTCGCCGCGGCGTTCGAGGCGACGGGGCCGCGGCGCACTCCTCCGCCGCGGACGCCGCGCCTGCCCGGCTGAGCGGCGGCGCGCGGCATCGCGCAGATCAGGCCTGGTGGACGACCCGCCCGGCGCGCTCGGCGGCCGCGGCCTCCAGCAGGCGGATGCCGATCACGCCCTCCGGCTCCCAGGGGCTCACGGCCTCGGTGCTCCATCGCGTCGCGTCGCGGTCGACGTCGGTGAGACCGTAGACGCGCGCCAGCTCGGTGGGGGACGGGGTGAGGCGAGGGCGCAGCACCGTCAGCACGACCCGATCGAGCAGGAGCACCTGCGCGGCAGCCCCGTCGTCGAGAGGCCGGATCTCGACCGGTGTCTCTGCCAGCTCCTCGACTGTCAGAACGGTCGAGACGGCGCGGGCGAGCGCGTCGATGTCGAGCGGGTCGCGGGTGAAAGCGATGCTGCTACGGGGCACGGTTCGCTCCTCGTCGACGGAGGAGCGGCTTCTGCTCCCCGTCCGTCTGCGATGGTGTGGGCGAGGTCGCGGGACGCGCGTCCTCACCGTCGGGGGAAGCGGTCGCGACGGGAACGGCATCCGGGATCTCCGTCACGACGTCGGATGCCGCGGAGCCGGGGCGTGCCGCGGTCGCGACGGGAACGGCATCCGGGATCTCCGCGACGAAGTCGGCGACCTGGACGAGCGTCGGGCGCTCGCCGCGGCGGGCCAGGCGTCCGCGACCCGCGATCATCGGCTCGGCGTACAACTTGGGCAGGAGGGCGCCCTCGGAGCGATCGCCGGACATGATGAGGGTCGTCCCGCCGGTGTCGCGGATGCCCTGCAGGGCGACGTCGAACATCGCGCGCGATGCGCCGGCGACCGGCCGGCTCACGACGACGTTCAGCCGCAGGTCGCGGGCGGAGGCGAGGTACGGCAGGAGGGGGCGGAGGGGTTCCTGGCCGCCCGCGGCGAGGATGTCGAAGTCGTCGGCGATCACGAGGATGCGCGGACCGGCGCCGCGATCGCCCTGACGCTTCTCGAGCTCGACGGCGATGGACTCGGCCAGCAGACGGGCCTGCCGACCGGACGAGGCGTGTCCGCCGAGATATGCGTCCGGGATCTCGGCCGCCAGCTCGCCGCGCGCATCCATCAGGGCGATGACGAGCTCCTCCGCCGAGTGCCGGTCGATCGCGCCCTGGACGATGCCGCGGAGGGTCGTGGTCTTGCCGCAGCGACTGTCGCCGAGGACGAGGAGGTGCGGATCGCGCGACGCGAGGTCGAGGGCGACCGGCTGCATGGTGTCCTGGCGGAGGCCCAACGGGACGGCATCCGGCTCGTCGATCGCGTCGGGGAGCTCGGCGGGCGACAGCACCTCCGGCAGCAGCCGGATGGGGGCTGCGCCCTGGCCGCCCCAGCGCGCGGCGCTCTCGCGGGCCAGGCGTTCCAGGGCCTCGCCGGTGTCGCCGTCGTCGACCTCTTCGAGGAGGGGGAGCGCGATCTGCGCGAACAGCTTCTCGTCGGTGAGGACGCGGCCGGGCTCGTCGGCGCGCAGAGTCGTCGACAGCTTCCGGGCGATCTGCGAGTCCGCGGGGTCGTTGAGCTTCAGCTCGAGCCGCGTGCCGATGAGCCCCTGGAGGTTCATGCGCAGCTCGTTCCACCGGGACAAGGCGACGACGACATGGATGCCGAAGCTGCCGCCGCGTTCGAGCAGCTGCGCGAGAGGCGCCTCGAGGTCCTCGAAGTCCTGGCGGAGGGCACCGAGCCCGTCGACCAGCAGCACGACGTCGGCGCTGGGCAGGTCGGGCAGTCGTCCGTCGGCGTGCTGACGACGCATGTCCGCCAAGGAGTCGAGGCCGTGGTCGCGGAACACCCGTTCGCGCACCGCCAGCATGCCGGTCAGCTCTTCGAGGAGGCGGCCGAGCCGCTCCCGGTTGCCGCGGGTCGCCACGCCGCCGACATGCGGGAAGGGCTCGATCCGGGCGAGGCCGCCTCCGGTGAGGTCCATGCCGTAGATGCTCACCTGGCGGGGCGAGTGCGTGAACGACAGGGAGGCGGCGAGCGTGCGCAGGAACATCGACCGCCCGGACTGCGGGGCGCCGGTGATCGACACGTGCCCGCCGGAGCGGGTGAGGTCGAGCATCCACGGCGACTGGGTCTGCCGCGACGGGTCGTCGAGGAGACCCATCGGCGCGCGCAGCGTGCCGGCGCCGTCCGCCTGGGGGAGGATGCCGCCGAGTGTGAGCACCGGCGGCAGGGGCGGCAGCCACACGGGGCGGGTGCGCGCGACGCCGCGCGCGAGGCGCGAGGTCGCGGCGTTCACGAGGGTCCGTCCGGTGGTCGGCGTCTCGGGTTCGACCTCGACCGGCTCCTCGACCTCGACGTCGCTCTCGGGGAGGTCGTAGTCCGGCACGAGCAGGACCGGCGGGGCGTCGTCGTGACGCGGGCCGGACTCGATCGGGTCGGGCACCGGTCCCGAGACGTACCCGGCGCGGAAGCGCGTGTAGACCGACGTGTCGACCTTCAGGTACCCGAAGCCCGGGATGGCCGGCAGGTGGAAGGCATCCGGGGTGTCCAGCACGACCGCGGACTCCGACTCGGAGAACGTGCGCAGACCGATCCGGTACGACAGGTAGGTGTCGAGTCCGCGGAGGCGTCCGCCTTCGATCCGCTGGCTCGACAGCAGCAGGTGCACCCCGATGGAGCGGCCGATGCGCCCGATGGTCAGCAGCAGCTCGACGAAGTCGGGCTCGGCCGTGAGCAGCTCGCCGAACTCGTCGATCACCAGGAAGAGGTGCGGCAGGGCGGGCAGGTCGGGACGCTCCCGGCGCATCTGGCGGTAGTGGCCGATGGATGCCGCGTTCCCGGCGTCCTTGAGCAGTCGCTGCCGACGCACGACCTCGCCCTGGATGCTCGCACGGGCGCGCTCCGTGAGCTGCGGGTCGTCGGCGAGGTTGTCGATGATGCCGGCGACGTGGGGCAGCCGGGCGAAGGGCGCGAAGGCCGCGCCGCCCTTGTAGTCGACGAGGATCATGCTGAGGTCGTCGGGGGCGTGGGTGAGCGCGAGGCCGAGGATGAGCGTTCGCAGCAGCTCGCTCTTGCCGGAGCCGGTGGCTCCGATGCAGATCCCGTGCGGGCCCATGCCGAGCTGCGCCGACTCCTTGAGGTCGAGGAGCACCGGCCCGCCGTGGTCGTCCACGCCGATCGGCACGCGCAGGAACTCCGCGGCACCGCGGGGGCGCCAGGCGGTCGTGGTGTCGATGGCATCCACGTCTCCGACGCCGAGCAGCTGCGTGACGTCGGGGGCGAGGGCGGTGCCGGCGTCCTCGGCGGAGGTCCGCGTGAGTCGCAGCCCCGCGAGCGGTCGGGCCACGATTTCGAGGGCGGACGGGGTGAGCGCGTCGATCCGGATGCCGCCGACCGCGGCCTCGCCCGAGCCCGGGGTCTCGACGGTGGCGACCCCGTCCGTCACGCTGACGCGCACGGCGACGGTGGTGGGCTCCTTGAGCCGGTCGTCGACGAGGTGGACGACGGTCACGCCGAGGGCGGTGAGGTCGAGGGCCGCATCGAGACGGGGGACGGCGGATGCCGCTCCGTCGGCCTCGTCCACGAAGACGACGAGACGCCCGGGCTTGGTGCGGCGGCCCGCGCGGCGCGACGCGGCGGCGGTGGCGACCCGGTCGCGCAGCTCGTCGCGCAGCAGCGAGAGCAGCTCGGCCAGGGTCGGGGCGACGCGGCGTGCCGCGACGGCGCCGGAGGGAGGGGTGGCGCGGGAGACGTGCGGGAGCAGGTCGAGACCGCGCCAGTCGTCGCGCTGGGCGGGTGCGACGGCGGCGGCGATGTGCACGTCGTCGGGGGAGTGGAACGCGGCGATCTGCGCGACCAGGGTCCGCGCGACGCGCAGCGTGTCCTCCCGCGCACCGACCAGCGAGACCTGCCCGCCGCGTTCGAGGTCGACGATGCCCGGCATCCCTTGCGACACCCCGGCGAGACGCACCATGCGCTCGGCGGACTCCCTCATCACGGGGTCGAAGGGCTGTACCGGGTTCTGCTCCGGCGGCAGGGTGACGTCGACGGCGCGGAGGTCCCCCGTGCCGATCCGCAGACGCAGGAAGTCGGGGTCGCCCGGGCGCCGTTCCCACCGGCGGGCGGGATCGGCCGTGATCTCGACCAGGGTTCCCGGGGCGGGGTGAAGGGTGAGGGCGGCGTCGCGCTGCGACTCGGCGGTCCGGCGGACGCTCTCGCGCGTCTCCTCCAGGTAGTCGAGGTAGCGCTCGCGCTGCACGCGCCGCTGCCGAGCCGCGTTCCCGCGCTGGGTGAAGGCCATGCCGAGGCCGCCCACGAGCGCGACCACGAGGATGACGGCGCCGACGACGACCATGATCGGGTTGTTCCGGAGCAGCACGATCATCGTGATGGACGACAGGCTGCCGACGATGGGCAGCAGCGACTGCAGCGGAAAGCCGGTGGCGCCCTCGCCGATCGGCGGCGGCGGGGCGAGGATCACCTCGGGAGCGGGTTCGACCGCCTCGCTGATGCGGGCGGGCCGGTGGACGATCCGGACGGTCATGCGGTCCTCTCGTCGATCGGGGCGGCGTCGGCGCCCGGGGCCCCAATGCGCCCGTCGCCGTGGGCGGATGGACCGCCGGCCGTGCGGCGTCCGGCATCGGCGGGTCGTGCGGCGGCGCCGCCGGCCGCGACCACGGCCGCGGCCAGTTCCACGAGCGCCAGGTTGGTGACCGACCGTCGCGGACGTCCGCCCGAGGCGAGGCCCGGGTCGAAGGGCACGGCGACGACCGGGTGCGCGTCGGTGGCGGAGAAGGCGCGGGCCACGCCGGCGCCGTCCCGCGCGTGGTCGACCAGGGCCAGGACGACCGCCGGCGACTCGGGGAGCCCCGTCAGGGCGTCGACGACGGAGCGGGCGTGCTCGGCGGGCGAGCGACGTCCGTCGGCCACCAGGCAGACGACGTCGCACAGCGCCGCGCAGGCGGCGAGATCGACCACCGGGTGCCGAGCGCCGAAGTCGGTGACGGCGACGTCGAAGAACCGCGCGATCGGGGCGGCCTCGGCCAGCCAGGCGCCGACGGCGTCGTCCACGTCCCGTGGCCGCAGCCCGACGACGCCGTCGCGGAGCTCGAGTCCGCTCAGCGCCTCCGCGGTGGTTCGGGCGGATGCCCGCGTCTCGTCGGGTGCCGCCGTCGCTGCGCCGACGCGCGCCGCAAGGCCGTCGTCGCCGGACGAGACGTCGACGGCGAGGACCGGTTCGCTGCGGCGGGCGGCGACCGCGCGCACCAGCTGATGCGCGACCGTGCTGGTGCCCGCCCCCGGGGAGAGCGAGACCACGCCGACCCGTCGCGTGGTCGACAGGCCGCCGCGGATCGCGTCGTCCCACGCGGTCAGCTCCCGACGACCGCCGGCTCCGCTGCCGAAGAGGGCGGTCATGACCGCTCGCAGATCCGGCACGGTCAGGAGCCCCCGCCGAACATGCCGAGCAGGTCCGCGTAGACGCCGAGGGCCCCCACCAGGAGCGGGATGAGGGACACGACGGCGAGCGTCTCGACGATGTTCCCCAGTCCGCGCAGCCGCGCCCGCACGTGGGGGCGCGGCGAGACGAGCACCATCGTGGCGACCAGGCCCGCGAGCACGACCGCCGCCGCGGCGCCGATCCACCCCAGTCCGCCCGACAGCAGCACCGACAGGCCGGCGGCGGCGACGGCGGCGGCCGCGGCCCACAGCAGCCAGCCGTGCGAGCGCAACGGGAAGGCACGCGTCCGCAAGGCGGCCACGACGAAGAGTGCGAGGGCCAGCAACTCCGTCCAGATCTCGCCGGACAGCGCCAGGACCACGCCGGTCGCAGCCAGCACGGTGGCCACGGCGGCGACGCTCCACGTCAACGCCGCATACGCCTCGTCGATCGCGGCGAAGGCGCGGGGACGGGCTGGCGGCTCGCCGTCGGCGGCGCGCTGGTCGAGATCGGTGAGCCCCGCCGACGACAGCGCGATCCAGGGCAGCGGACCGGTCGCGAACGCGGCCACGACGCCCGTCACGGCCGCTGCGGCCGTGGCATCCACTCCCGCCAGGAGGAGCGTGAGGAGCAGGCTTGACAGGACGGCCCCGAGCGCCGCCCCGGAGGCGGCCCCGCGACGGCGCTGCGCGACACCGACGCCGAGCAGCGCGACAGTCGATCCGGTCGCCAGCGCCGCGGCCACGCCCGCGAGCACCGTCGACTCGACGGGGAGGCCGACGGATGCCATAGCTGCCACCGTCGCGCCGCCGATGGGCAGCGCCAGTCCGGCCGCCGCCGCGGCGATGCACGTCGACAGGCGGCGGAGACCGCCGAGGCCGACCCCCGTGGCGATGACGGCGAGGAGGAGGGACAGGCCGAGCAGGGCGAACGCGGCGAGCGTGGGCGACGTCCAAGGGGACAGCGCCCCCGCGACGGCGAACGCCGCGGCAATGCCCGTTCCTCCGGCGGCCATCCGCGCCCGCTCGTCCCAGCGGTCGGGGCGTGCGTCGTGGGCGTCGGCGGCGGCGTCGGTGACGTCGATCACGACGGGGGGCGGGGGTGCGGCGTCGAGGCGCACGAGACGGACGAGGGTGCCGTCGGTGAGGTCGAGCTGCTGCGGCGAGAGGGCGATGTCGATCTGCTCGCCGTCCGGGGCGACGACCGCGATCGGACGGGCCACCGTGCCGGCGGTCTCGCCGAGCAGGTCCAGGAGACGGGGCAGGGCCGCGCCGACCGGCTCGCCACTGGGGACGACGACCTCGGCTCGGCGCGCGGAGCCCGCGACGGTCAGACGGGTGTAGATGCTCACGGGTTCACGGCTCCGGTGGGGGTCTGGATCGACGAGCTCTCCTGCGCGCGCTCGGTCAGCAGCTGCGACACGAACGAGACGCCGACGCACGCGGCGCAGGCCACGGCGGCGACCACGATGGATCCCATCAGGCGCTTCATGTGGTCGTTGACGGTGCGGCGCTCGCCGATGTGCCCGTACACGAGCGCGGCGCCGAGCCGCATGCGCTGGATCTTGGCCTGCTCGATGAGCACGGTGTCGCGCTGGTCGGGCATCAACGGCTCCTTTCCGGGGCCTGCAGGAGCGCGCGCACATGCGGCGCGAGGTTCAGGAGGTCGGCGAGTCGGGCGGGATCGAGGGTGGCGAGGACGTCCTCCAGGCGCGTCCAGCCACCGCCGTCGACCGACCCGAGCGGAAGCAGCACGCCGGGGAGGCGGGGGCTGCCGACGACGGTGCCGCCGACCTCGCCGATCCACCGCTTGGGGTCGACGCCGAGGGCGCGCACGCCGGCGGGACCGACGAGCAGGGCGAGCGGTTCGGGCTGCGGCGTCGCGGTGGCCCGCCGCGCCAGATCGGGCGCGCCGATGGCCGCGAACGCGACGCCGATGAGCGGCAGGCCGATGGTCCCCGCGCGCGCGAGCATCTCGCGGGCCTCGGCGGTGGCGGTCGCCCCCGCGTCCCGTCCGACGCCCGGGACCGCGGCCCACACCCGCGTCGTCTCCTCCAGGCCTTCGCTCGTGCGTCCGACCTGGATCGTGGACACGACCGGCCGGTCGCCGCCGCCGACGGCGATCCAGTGGCTGTCGAGGGGGACGCGCCGGCGCGAGCGCTCCGTGAAATCGCCGCGGTCCCAGGGGGCCAGCAGCGGCTCGAGGGCTCCCCAGGCGGCGGGCTCGGTGCCGGTGAAGAGGTCGACGGCGGCCTCGGCGACGCCGCCGAGACGGACGGGCCGCGACACCCGGTGACGGGTGGACACCGTCGCGACGACCTGCAGTGCGGATGCCACCTGCGCCCGGACGAAGAGCGGATGGATGCCGTCGGCGTTCGCCGCGCCGGCCGTCAGGGCCTCCGCGGGGGCGGACAGGCGCGCGCCGCTGCGCGCGTCGTAGAAGCCGTCGTCGCGGGTACGGACGACCCAATGCCCGCGGACGGCGGACAGCACCTGCGCCATCGGCTGCGTCATGCGGGAGAACTCGGTGGAGACGACGATCGGACGGAGGCCCTGCGTCGCGGTCTTGTGGAGGAAGTCGCTCATCCCGGTGGTCAGCGCGATCACCTGCGCGCGCGTCTCCGTTCCGGCCCAGCCCGGGCCCGCGGCGTCGAGGTACGGGTGCGTGACGGTGCTCATGCGGCATCCCTTCTCGTCCGACGCGCCCGCGGGGGCGTTCCGCCGCTCACGCGGCGTCCCGGATGGTCAGGACGCGGTCGCCGACCTCGATGACCACGTCGGTGGGAACGGGGGTGCGCTGGTGCGGGAGGAGAGGGGTGGGAGCTCCGGCGCCGCGGACGAAGGTGCCGTTCGTGGAGCCCAGGTCGGTGACCCAGACCTGGTGCCCGTCCCACTCCAGCCGCACGTGGGACTTCGACATCGTCCGGGACATGTCGGCCCAGCGGTAGACGTCGGCGGGAGCGTCCGCCGGGGCGGACGGATCGCGGCCCAGGATGAGGGCGGTGGTCAGCGTGAGACGTTCGCCCGAGTCGAGAAGGATCCCCGGGGCGGTCGAACGCGCTGCCGAGCTCGTGGTGCGGCCGAGCGCGGAGTCGGGGAAGCGGAACGCCGAGACGGCGGGGGCGAAGGGATCGCGCGCACGCCGCAGATCGCACAGCACGAGGCCGCCGGTGAACAGCGCGACGAGAGCGGCGGATCCGGCGGCGACGCCGTTCGAGCGACGCACGACGCGCGCGTTGACGGTCGCGGTGCCGAGGGTGCGGCCGGTGCGGCCGAGGAGCCAGACCGCGACGGCGAGCAGGACGACGGCGAGCGCGATGAGGGCCCAGCCTGCGGAGGGGAGCCCGCCGGCGACGACGACGATGCCGGCGACGAGCAGCGCGAGCGGCATGACGACGTCGAGCGCGACAGCGCCCGCGATCTGTCCGGCGCCCGCGCGTGCGGTGAACACCAGCGGATCGACGTCGGCCAGCCGCGGTGCCTCCTGCGTACTCGTCATCGGCTCTCCTCGCCCCTCAACCCTCCAACCCTATGCACCTCGCTGCGGGCGCGCGGATCGGTTCGGTGCCTTGTGTGGACAACTCGCGTCCCGGCAGAATTCGCGAGTGAGGTTGCATCTCGTCGGTGGGGCCGGCTGATCAGCGTCGATGGAGCGGGACGTAGGTGCGTGCGGCGACCATTGCGATCACATCGCCCGCGGCATCCGCGGAGATCTCCTCGAGGTCGGCGTCCAGGGGGAATCGGACGGCGCGATCGAGCACGCCCCGCGAATCGCGGACCCACGCGTCGACGTCCGCGAGGTATTCGTCGGTCGGGCCCGTGGCATCCGTTCGCCGTCGGAACAGGCGGACGGGGACGAGCCGCCCGTCGACGAGGTGCTCACGGATGAAATAGCGGACGGAGAGGGATGCCGCGGCCCCCCTCTCGCGTCCCTGCTGGTGGCTCCGCCAGCCGGTGACGCGGTTCGCCGCGCGCAGACGTGAGAGGAAGTGCTCGAGGGCAGCCTCTTCCGAGGCGAACTCGCGACGCCCGACCGGGGTGGCACGCTCATCCGTCGCGAAGACGGCCCACTCGTCCGGCGTGCGGGCGATCGCGACCACGTCTGCCTGATTCGTCGCGTCTTCGAACCATCGGTAGCCGTGCAGCCCCTCGCGTCGGATGGCTTCGAGGACACCCTCGCGCGTCGTTGGCGCTCCGTGCAGGAGACTCGTCTGCAGGCTCTTCACATCCTCGTCGGCGAGGGAGCTGAACTTGGCTGCCTCGATATCGCTGGCGAAGAAGCGCCTCGGACCAGGGGTTCCTCGCGACAGGATGAATCCCGCGTCCGGGGCCCGCTCAAGCAGGAAACCCTCCGCGGGAACCGCCACTCCGTCCCCATCGATGGCGAGGGGGCGGCGAAGAGCCGGCAGGCGATGAGCTGTCCGGATGTCATTGGCGAGCAGGCACACGAGGTACCGGACGACGTCGTCGGAAGTCTCGGCCCGGAATACCGTGCCCCTATCCTGGTCGCGCCACTGCTTGTGGACCTGCCATCCCGCTTCCGTTGCCCGGATCTGGAGGGTCAACTCGTCTGCGCGCAGGATCACGCCCCCATGTGTGGGCGTGGCGCAGATGAGCTCCGGTGCGAGATCCGCGACGGCGAGGATGTGGATAGGGCCTGCGTCTCTAGGCCGTCGTTCGGACGAGTTCCTCACCCCGCACATCCGTGACGTCCTCCAGGCGTGCCGTGGTTTCGTACACCCCCGCGTCGACGCGCTCCAGCCCTGCGTCGTCCGCTGAGGGGGCGTCTCGACCGATGTAGACGAGACGCGCGACCGTTCCGGTGCCGTCGTTCCACCGTCGAGCGACCTGGAAGCGCAGGCCGTTCAGCGTAGCCGTGAGGCGGAGTGCGTGGACGTCCTCGATCTCCTCGGCCTCCACGACGTGGGCCCAGAGCCCGCGTTCGGTGGCCTTACCTCCGTCGAACGGTCTGAAGGACGCGAGTACGACGCGGTCGTTCTCCAACTCGTCCGCGAGGAAGGAGACCCCTTTCCATCGAGAGAAGGTTCCGCAGACGTCTGACGGCAATGCTCGCCCCTGACCCGGTTGCCACCCCGACGCGACGTTCGCGTAGGCCGAGAGGAACTCTTCGCGTCCGTCCGTATGGATGCGCCACAGTTCGGAGCCGGCGGGTACCCTCGTCGGCTCCACCCACCACAGCGGGACCAGCCCCTTCGTCGTCGGGGAGAATCCGGTACCGGTGAATGGGGGAAGGCCCACGAACCCCTCGCCACCCCCGTCGACGGCGCCCGTGGCAGGCACGAAAGTCAGTGTCGCGCGGGGGTGAAAACGCAGCACGTCGACGAAAGGCTCACCAGCGAAGAGCGGATCATCGGCGGCGTAGCCGTGCGCCTCGAGAACCTCAGAGGAAGTGCGCGCCCAGGACACGTCGACGTGCCGCGCAACGAACCCGCAGAGGAACTCGTCGCCCTGCGTCCAGAGTCGACGTCGCGCTGGGCTCACGACCTTCTCGAAGATGTCCATGCTTCTCATCTTGGCGTGGACTCCGAGTCAGCCGACGTCGAGCCTGCGAGAGGGATGACCTTCTCGCGGTAATCCTCGATCTCGGGGACAGGAACCCGCAATGAGACCCCGCCGTACAGAGAACGGGGGTCGTGCACCGCGGCTCCGGGAATCGCGGCGATGGCATCGAATTCCGGGCCGTTGTCGTAATAGAGCATGGCGAAGGAGCCGAGCTGGTCTCGAGGAACAGGACTCCACACCGCGGTCTCATCGCTCTTCGAAATCGAAACCAGAGGAATCCAGTGACCCTGGTAGAGACCCTCTGACTCCACTCGCTCGACCGCGAGGACATCCCACGGGGGGATCTCTCGCTGACCCGGACCCTCATGGTCGTAGACGACGAACCGCGACGGGATCGTCCCCGGCTTGATGCGGTACGTCGATACGAACCACCCGTCCGTCGTCTCGATCCAGGTACCGGTGCTGCGGAGGTCACCATGGTCCTCGTTCACACCGGCACCCATCCGTTCTCGGTCAATACGACGAAGGGGATCTCCTCCCCTGATGCCGTGATCCGGTAGATCTCTGTACCGAGCTCGAGGTCGATCCGGCCCGGGAGATGGTACTCAGGGATGATCTGGATACCGCCGTCGCCCACGAAGCCATGTCCGAGGAACGGGTTGGAGGGTCCGAGGGGATCCATGCGCTGCGGACGGTAGTACGGCTGACCCGAAGAGTCGAAGAGGTACCCCGCCAAGGCGCCGGCATCGGCTGACGGTACCCGCAGGTCAGCACCCTCGGGGAGGGTGAACCGCACGGCGTAGGTCTCACCGATCGGCGCCGTGAACTGATCGGGAACCGTTCGTCCGGGGCCATAGTCGAGTCCGAAACCGCGAGCGATCTCCTCCGGCGTTGTCAGCCGCGCCGCGTCGGATGCGCGAGCGACGAAACCGCCCACCGTGTCCTCCGGCCCGTACTTGTGCTGCAGCAGGTTGTCCACGTCCGTCTGGCCGAGGATCTTCTGCATGACCTCGCCGGGCTGGGGCATCGGGATGCTCTCCCGGACGTCGAGAACGACGCGCGCTTCCTCGGGCGTGAGGGATTCCAAGGGCCTCTCGTGAATGAGGTGATGGAACTCGTCGGGCGACAGGCCGTGACGAGCTGCGGCCGATTCGATCGCCGATTCTGCGCTCGGGGACTGGATGACCTGGTCGTGCGACATCCGCGGCTCGAAGGAGTCGCCGTCAGGCAGACGAGTCGGGTCGTTCGTGGGAGGCCCACCGCCGTCGTCGCTGCGCCCGCCGCCCGTGGCGCCGTCGTCGCCGCGGCCCACGCCGCCGCCCGTGGTGCCGTCGGAGCCGTTGTGCCCGCCGGCATGGCTGCTGCCTCCACCGGTCTCGGTGGAGGGTTCGCGGACGACCGTCGACTCGCCTGAGCCGCTCGTCTCCGTCCGCACGGGAGCGTCTTCGACGATCGAGTTCCCGACTGCCGGACCGGTCTCGCCGCGGACGCCGCCGGCCGTGACGAGCTCCGGCTCGCGCACTGGAGCGGACATGCCGCCGTCGGCGCGCACCGGGACGTCACCGCCGCGGACGGTGTCGAACGAGCCCGCGGGCATCTCGATCCGGCCGGAGGGGATCTCCGCGGTCGGCGGGAACTCGTAGACCGGGATGCCGTCTTCCACGCGCGCGGTGACGGTTCCGAGATCGACGCCCGCGTCGTCCAGTGCGCGCAGCGCCGAGGTCGCGTCGTCCGCGATGAACGGCGTGTCCGGGGTGTTCAGGTGGAAGCCGTCGGTGGCGTTCGAGCCCAGGCGTCCGATGAGGCCGTCCAGGCTGTGCAGACCGGCCCCGCCGAGGCGCATCGCTCCGTTCATCGCGAGCGCGGCCGGGTCGACGAAGTCGACGACCTTCGCCATCTTCGAGACGACGGATGCCGCCGTCGAGGCGGTCTTCACACCGGCGACGGCCGCGCCGCCCACAGGGATGAGGGCCGTGCCGATGTTGAACACGGACTCGCCGAGGGCGGTGCCGGGGTCGTCCTGCCACTTGTCCCAGGCGATGAGCGCCTTGCCGGTGTTGAGGGCGGCCTCGTCGGCCTTCGCCTTGAAGTCGCGGACCTCCTGGGGGAGGAATCCGCCCATCCCGGTGGCCTCCATCGCGGCGTCGCTCGCGAAGAGCGGGCCCAGCAGGGGCGAGTTGGCGACGCCCGAGAACGCAATGAGGCCCAGGTTCCCCCATGCGGCACCGTAGGCGTCGCCGGAGAAGAACTCGCCCGTCTCGGGGTTGTAGCCGAGTACGAGGGTGCCGAGGCCGGTGATCGTGCCCCAGACGCCGCCGACGGCGATGCCCTCCCAGAGGAAGTCCTTGAACACGAACTTCGCGGTCGCCTCGCCGCAGCCCTCGGTGCGCTCGACCTCGGCGCCCCACGGCATCTCGGTGCCCTCGGGGATCTCGGCGATGCCGTAACCGAGGGCGTCGTCCTCGGACTGCGCCGCGCGGAGCGCGGCACCGCCGAAGAGCGCGCGGATGCGGTTCGCGCAGGCGCGCTCGGCCTCCCACAGCTTCACCTGCTGGGCGTTGACCGCGGCCAGCAGCTCGTTGTTGCGGTCGACGTGCTCCTGCGACTCGTGCCACTCCTTCGTGACCGTGCGGTACTTGTCGGGGGTCGCGGGAGCGGACGTCGTCGACGACCCCCACGAACCCTGATACGTCGGCATGGCGGTCGCGCCGCCGTAGGGCGACTGCGCCGCCGTCCAGGCCGGGTTGATCTCGCGGACCTGCACGCCGCCCTGGATGGAGTCGACGAAGGTCTGCGCCTCGACGCGCAGGGAGTCGAGCTCCGCCTTGATCGGGCGCACGTCGGCGGCGAAGGCGATCAGCGCCGCGGACACCTCGGAGAGGTTGTCGCCCACCTGGGTGGCCTGTGCGCTGACGGGCGCCATGAGCCCCAGCAGTGTCGGCGATTCGGGCGCCTCGTAGACGCCGGCCATGCCCTGCCAGGCGAAGTGGACGTTGGACCCGTGGTCGGCGACCTGACCGGAGATGGTCCCGATCGTGCGGGCGTTCTCGTCGATGACGTCCGGCAGGATGTCGGCACCGGGGATCTTGTCGGGATCGATGGGGCTGGGCATCACTGCATCCCGTGGGGGAGGGCGGGCGGGTAGACGGCGGCGATCGCGGCCGTCTCGGCGTTGGCGGCCATCTCCATGTCGCCTGCGATGTAGGCCTCGGTCGCGCTGACGACGCCCTGAGCGGCCGCGCCGATCCGGGCGCTCATGCCCTGGATGCGCGGTGCCTCCTCCTGCTCGAAGTAGGTCTGCACCGCCTCGGAGATGGCTCCGGACTGCGTCGCCGTCACGGCCCCCTCGAGCGCCGGACTGAGCGCGTTGAGCGCCGCACCGAGCGCCTCGGCGTCAACGTTCACCGTCTGCAGCACCGACACGACGCCGGACGGCTGTATCCGCCAGCTGGTCATCGCCCCCACCCTTTCGAATCTCGCATTCGCCCGCGTCCCTCACCCCGGTCGCGGGCGCCGTCGATGCCGGGCGCATCCCGCGCCCGGCATCGTGCGGCGATGATCAGCCGATCGACTCCACGGCCGCGCGAGCCTTGCTCAGCGCGGTCTGGGCCGACTCGTCGTTCCGCTCGAGCGAGGAGCGCAGCGTCTGGATGATGCCCCGCACCTCGGCGGCGGCGTTCTTCCAGCGGGTCTCCTTGCCGCGGTAGTCCTCGGACACCCCGTCGGCGGAGTAGTCGGACATGGCGGCCTGCACGTCGCGATCGTGCTGGTCGATGAGCGCCTCCAGCTGGGCGGCGACGCGGTTGAAGTTGTCCTGCGCGTTCTGCGAGGCCGCGATTGAGTAGTCGCGACGATCTCCCTGATTCACCATGAGTCAGTCCCTTCCGATCCTCAACGGGCGCCGAAACGCGCGGCGTCGAATGCCGAGCCGGCCTCGAGGCCGGTGGTCTGGTCGACCATGGACGTCTCGCCCTCCTGGAACGAGCGGTCCATGCCGGAGATGCCGCCGAGCACGCCGTCGAGAGCCAGCTTGAGCTCGGACGAGATCGCGTCGGTGCGCGACTTGAACCGGTCGAATGCGGCGCGACCCGCGCCCTGGAACTGCCCCTCGAGCGGCTCGGCCGCCTCGAACAGCTGACGCACCAGCAGCGACAGCTCATCGCTCGACCCCGAGGTGGCCTTACCCAGCACACCCAGAGTGTCGGAACCCATTGCGAACTTCACGAGAGCCCACCCTTCATCCGTGAAAAAACCGTGCAACGAACTCTGACACCCTAACCAGCGCGGCCGACGGTCCCAAGAAAGATGAGAGAACTCTCCTTCTTCTGAGCCTGTGGAGGGCAGGTCAGCCCTTGGCCTCCTTGGCGGCGGCCTTGGCCGCGCGCTTGTGTTCCCGCACCTTCGTCAGCGTCTCCGGACTGGTGATGTCGGCGACGGAGCGGAAGGACCCCTCCTCGCCGTACGGGCCCGCCGCCTCGCGCCAGCCGTCGCCGTCGAAGCCGCACTGCTTGCCCAGCAGCGCGAGAAAGATCCTCGCCTTCTGGTCGCCGAAGCCCGGGAGGGCCTTCAGTCGCTTGAGCACCGTCGCGCCGTCGGGGTCGTCACGGGTCCAGAGGGCGGCGGCATCCCCGTCCCAGTCCTCCTCGATCGCCGCGCAGAGGGACTGAACCCGACCGGCCATCGACCCCGGGAACCGGTGCACCGCCGGGCTCTGCGAGAACGCGGCGGTGAACTCGTCGGCGTCGTAGTGCGCGATGGTCGCGGCGTCGACGGTGCCGATGCGCTCGCGGATCTTCAGCGGACCGGTGAACGCGGTCTCCATGGCGATCTGCTGGTCGAGGAGCATCCCGATCAGCAGGGCGAGCGGGTCGCGGGAGAGGAGCTCGTCGGCGGCGGGGTCGTCGGTGATGCGCAGGCTCATGCCTCCATTCTCGCGGGGAGCGGAGGAGATGTGGCGGAGGGAGGACAGGGATGCCACGGGGCGTCCTCTCGTCCCGTCATCTCCTCCCGCGGCCACCGGGCGGAGCCGTCGGGGAGCGGAGGAGATGCGGCGGAGGGAGGACGTGGATGCCACGGGTCGTCCTCCCGTCCCGACATCTCCTCCCGCCGCCACCGGGCGGAGCCGTCGGGGAGCGGAGGAGATGTGGCGGAGGGAGGACGTGGATGCCATGGGGCGTCCTCCCGTCCCGTGATCTCCTCCCGCGGCTACCAGATGGAGCCGTCGGGGAGCGGAGGAGATGTGGCGGAGGGAGGACGTGGATGCCACGGGTCGTCCTCCCGTCCCGTGATCTCCTCCCGCGGCCACCGGGCGGAGCCGTCGGGGAGCGGAGGAGATGTGGCGGAGGGAGGACGTGGATGCCATGGGGCGTCCTCCCGTCCCGTCATCTCCTCCCGCCGCCACCAGGCAGCGAGGTGCGTCAGCCCGCGTCGGCGATGTCGCGCACGACCTCGGGCGCGGAGACCTCGATGCCGAACAGCGCGGAGAGGGCGTCGACGTAGTCGTCGGCGCGACCGGCCTCGGCGAGCTCGTGCGCGCGCGTGGTCGGGGTGTGCAGGAGGACGCCGACGAGATGGCGCAGGGCCTGCTCGGTCTGGCCGCCCTCGTCGCCACGGGCACGGACGCGGGCGATCTCGGTGTCGAGGACGCCGAAGACGTGGGCGCGCAGCGCGACCACGGCGGGGGTGATGTTCTTGCGCTCGCCGACGGAGGCGAAGCGGCGCGCGGCGTCGCGGACGAGGTCGCGCGCGGCGTCGGTGGCCTGCAGCTCCTCGAGCGGGGCGTGCAGGCGGATGGTCTCGAGGTCGAGCAGGTCGACGCCCGGCACCGTGGCCACGTCCGGGTCGACATTGCGCGGCAGGCCGAGGTCGATGACCAGCCGGCTCGAGGTGTGGTCGGCGGGGCAGGACCCCGCCGCGCTCTCGACCGCCGTCTCGTACGCGCCGCGACCGGCGGCGTAGGTGGCGGCGCTGAGCACGTGGTGCTCGGCGGTCGTGCAGGTGATGACGAGGTCGGCCTGGACCACGGCAGCGGGGAAGGTCTCGGCCGAGACGGCCCGCAGACCGTGCTTCGCGGCGAACTTCGCGGCGCGTCCGGACGGGGAGTGCACGGAGATGTTCTCCGCTCCCTGGTCGCGCAGGGCGGCCACGGTCGCCGCGGCGTACGCGCCGGTGCCCACGAGCAGCACGCGCTGGGTCGACCAGTCCGCGATGCGGCTCGACGCGAGCTCGAGTCCGAGACGGACGAGCGAGCGCCCGGCGCGGCCGATCGCGGTGGAGTTCTTGACGCCGCGCTGCGCCTCCGACGCACGCTGGAACAGACGCTCCAGCTCCGCCGAGGTGGTGCCGAGCTGGCGCGACTCGGTCAGTGCGCGACGCACCTGACCGGCGATCTCGCCCTCGCCGACGACGACGGACTCGAGACCGGATGCCACCGAGAACAGGTGCTCGGCGACCTCGCCGCCGCCGAGGACGGTGTACGCCCCCTCCAGCTCGCTGGCGGGCACGCCGGTGGCGGCCTCGATCGCACTGAGTGTGGCCTCCACGCCGACGGCGACGGCCGCGGTGACCGGCTCGTCCATGTCGACGTAGGCCTCGAAGCGGTTGCAGGTCGCGACGACGACGGCACCCTGGACGCACTCGTCGTGCTCGGCGATGAGCGGGGCGATGGGTGCCGCGGGTACGCTGAGCCGCTCGAGGAGCTCGAAGGACGCGGTCTTGTGACTCGCGCTGACGCACAGCAGCACGTTCATATTCTACGCGCGGTGCCCGCGAGGTATTCCGGGAGCCTCGACATCGAGGCATCCATCCCCCTCCCGCCCCGCGTCGGCCGGTCGGTGAATGGGAGGATGGATGCCATGGCCTCTCCCGACGCTCCCCTTCTTCGTGCCCTCCGCGGCGACCGTCCTGAGCGTCAGCCGGTGTGGTTCATGCGGCAGGCCGGCCGCTCGCTCCCCGAGTACCGCGAGCTGCGCGTGGGCACCCGCATGCTCGACGCCTGCCTCACCCCCGACCTCGCCGCCGAGATCACGCTGCAGCCCATCCGCCGGCACGACGTCGACGCGGCCATCTTCTTCAGCGACATCGTCGTGCCCCTGCGCCTGGCCGGGGTGGGAGTGGAGATCGAGCCGGGACGCGGCCCCGTCTTCGCCGACCCCGTGCGCACCGCCGCCGACGTCGAGCGCGTGACGTCCATCGACCCCGCCGACGTGGCCGCGGCGGCCGAGCCGGTGCGCGAGGCCGTGCGGCTCGTGACGGCCGAGCTGGGCGGGCGCGTCCCGCTCATCGGCTTCGCCGGCGCCCCCTTCACCCTGGCGGCGTACCTCGTCGAGGGCGGGCCGTCGAAGGAGCACCTGCGGGCGCGCGGCATGATGCACGCCGACCCCGCGTCGTGGCACCGGCTGGCCGGGTGGCTGGCGAAGGTGTCGCGCGCGTTCCTCGACGCGCAGGTCGACGGCGGGGCGCAGGCCGTGCAGCTGTTCGATTCGTGGGCCGGGTCGCTGTCGCCGGCGACCTTCCGCGAGTTCATCGCGCCGCACTCCGTCGAGGCGCTCGATGGCATCGCCGTTCCGCGGATCCACTTCGGCGTCGGCACGGGCGCGTTCCTCGACGACATGCGTCTGGGCGGACTCGCCGACGCGGTCGGCGTGGACTGGCGGATGCCGCTGGACGAGGCCGCGGCAATCGTCGGCCCCGACGTCACCCTGCAGGGCAACATCGACCCCGCCCTGCTCGGCGCCCCCTGGCCCGTCCTCGCCGCCCACGTCGACGACGTGCTGGCCCGCGGGCGCGCCGCCCGGGCGCACATCCTCAACCTGGGTCACGGCGTCCCGCCGGACACCGACCCCGACGTCCTGACCCGCATCGTCGCCCGCGCCCACGGGGAGGACGCGTGAGCGATCCCCTCGAGCGGCTCGCGCGGCAGGCGCACGAGACGCACGTCGTCGTCGTCGGCGGCGGGATCGCGGGACTGGTCGCCGCCCTCGAGTGCGCGAAGGTCGGCCTGCGGGTGACCGTGCTGGAGGCGTCGCCGGTGTTCGGCGGGGTCCTCCGCTCGGCGGAGGTCGGCGGCATGACGCTCGACGTCGGCGCCGAGAGCTTCGCGACGCGCGGCGGCGTGGTGCGGAAGCTGCTCGCCGAGCTCGGCCTCGACGACGACATCGTCGCACCGAACCCCGCCGGCGCGTGGGTCGCCGGGCTGCCCGGCGGCGCGGCCGCGCCCCTGCCGAAGGGTGGGGTGCTCGGCATCCCGGCCAACCCGTTCGCCCCCGACGTCCGCCGGGTCATCGGGTGGGCCGGCGTGTGGCGGGCCTACGTCGACCGGGTGCGTCCTCCGCTGACGATCGGGCACGAGCACAGCCTCGGTCGCCTGGTGCGTTCGCGCATGGGGGCGCGGGTGCTCGACCGTCTCGTCGCCCCCGTGACGAGCGGGGTGTATTCCGCGCGGCCCGACGACATCGACGTCGATCTGGCCGCGCCGGGTCTGAACGCCGCTCTCACGCGTACGGGATCGCTGCAGGGCGCGGTGGCGGAGCTGCACGCGCGCCGTTCCGCCCCCCGCGCCGCCGATGCCCCCGCGTCCGACGTGCCCGTGTCGAGAAGCGGCGGCCCCGCGTCCGACGTGCCCGTGTCGAGAAGCGGCGGCCCCGCGCCGGGCGGGGCGGTCGAGGGCCTCGCCGGCGGGATGTCCCGTCTGTCCGACGGGCTCGTCGCCCGGCTGACCGAGCTCGGCGTCGACCTGCGGACCGACGTCCGCGCCGATCGCCTCGACCGGCTCGAGGACGGCTGGCGCGTCGCGACGTCCGAGGGCGAGGACGTCCACGCCGATGCCGTCGTCGTCGCCTTGCCCGAGGGGCCGGCCCGCGCGCTCCTCGCGCCCGTGGTCCCCGCCCTGTCGGGCGACGAGCCCGTGGCCCCGGTGGTGGAAGTGGTGACGCTGGTGGTGAAATCCCGCGACCTCGACGCCGCTCCTCGAGGCACGGGCGTGCTGACGGTCCCCGGCAGCCACGCGGCCAAGGCGCTCACGCATTCGACCGCGAAGTGGGACTGGGTCCGGGATGCCGCCGCCCCCGGCATCCATGTCGTCCGCGTGTCGTTCGGCGCCCAGGGCGAGGAGCCGGCCACCGCCGCCCTCGACGACGACGCGGCCGCACGGCTGGCGCTGTCCGAGGCGGAGAGGATGCTCGGCGTCCCGCTGCCGCCGACCGTGCTCTCGGCGTCGCACCGGGTCCGGTACGTCCAGTCGCAGCCCGCGGCCACGATCGGTCGCGCCGGGGAGGTCGCAGCGGCGCGCGGCGCGGTGCGCGCGGTCCCGGGCCTGGGGGCGACGGGGGCGTGGATCGCCGGGACCGGGCTCGCGCAGGTCGTCCCCGACGCCCGCGCGGAGGCCGACCGCATCCGCAGCGCCGTGCTCTGGCGCGGGCGGCCGCTCGCGGAGTGAGCGCCCGGTCGGAGCTCACGGCTTCGGCGCGGCAGGCCGTGGACGCGTGGAGCCCCTCCGTCAGAGTCCGGGCGATGTCAAGGGCGGATGCCGCGCCGGGAATACATCGCTACTGTGAGTCTCGACCAGCACTCGATCGAGCGTGAGGAGACCCCATGAGGGGCAAAGCAGCACTCGTCGTCGGACTCGTGGCGGGCTACGTGCTCGGAGCACGTGCAGGCCGCGAGCGGTACGAGCAGATCAAGGGCCAGGCCGAGAAGGTCTGGGACCAGCCCGCCGTCCAGGGTCAGGTCGAGAAGGTGAAGGCGTTCGGCGCCTCCGCGCTCAAGGCCGTTCCGGGCGTCGTCTGGAAGGGCGCCAAGTCCGTGACCGGCGCGGCCACCCAGCCGGGAACCGTGTCGGAGCGCGCGCAGCGCGCCGCCCGCGTCGCCAAGGACTCGGCCGCAGAGGTGGCCGACACCGTCGAGGACTCCGTCGAAGAGGCGGAGAAGGCCGAGAAGTCGGCGACCGCGCGTGCGAAGGCGGCCCAGGGCGGCTCCGACTCGTCCGGGAGCTGAGGCATGACCACTCCTCGCGGATTCCGCGACCGCTCGGACGACAGCCTGTTCACCCTGCTCGGGGACATCCCCGAGCTGGTGCGCAACCTCGTCGTCGCCGAGATCAACGGCGCGAAGGCGTGGGCGCAGCGCACCGCCAAGGACGCCGGGATCGGCGCCGGCTGGTTCGTGGGGGCGCTCATCGTCGTCTTCTGGGCCGTCCCGGTGTTCTTCGCCTTCGTCATCGCGGGGCTGTCGTCGTGGTGGCCGGTCTGGCTGTCGGCGCTCGTCGTCTTCGGTGTGATGATCCTCATCACCGCGGTCCTGGCGCTGCTCGGCATCCTGCGCTTCAAGCGCCTGTCGTCCCGCGAGAACCCCGGCAAGGCGATCTCCGAAGACGTCCGCATCATCAAGGAGGCCCGCGATGAGTATTGACCGTCCCGTCCCGGTGCCGAAGACCGCGGTGCCGCTCGGCATCAGCGACCCGGTCGAGCACGCCCGCGCGGAGCTCAAGGCCGCGTTGGCGGCCATCGAGGTCAAGGCCAACGTCCCGCGTCGCGCGAGCGACGCGCTGGACCGCGGCGTCGAGCGGGCGCGGCACTTCGCCCGCTCCAACCCGTCCGCCGCCGCGGCCGCTGTGGTCGGGGTCGCCGCGACCGTCGGCCTCGCCGTCTGGGGCATCGTCCGCGCCTACACGCGCTGATCGCGTCCGACGCCCGGCCCGTGCGGGGCCGGGCGTCGTCGCGTCCGCGAGTGCCCGACGCCCCGGGCGAACGCCCGCGCACCGCGTTTCGGGGCGGCAACCGCGTTCAGCGGCATCCGGATCCCGAGGGGTGGTTCGCCGATGAGTCAACCGGTTTGGACCGGCGCGCGCGCCGGACGAGACTAGGGACATGTCCCACGACTCCTCTTCCGTCTACACGCTGTGGGCGGTGTTCCGCCGCGACCCCGAGAACCCCGTCACCGCCACCGACGCCACCGAGCTCGCCGACATCACGGCGCTCGTCGAGGCCGACGGCGTGACCGTCCGCGGGTTCTATGACGTCAGCGGGCTGCGCGCCGACGCGGACCTCATGGTGTGGATGCACGGCGAGGACCCCCAGGCGCTGCAGCGCGACCTCCGCCGCCTGCGCCGCACCGACCTCCTCAAGAACCTCCTCCCCACGTGGAACGCCATGGGCGTCCACCGCGACGCCGAGTTCAACCGCTCGCACGTCCCGGGCTTCCTCCGCGGCATCGAGGCCCAGCAGTGGCTGTGCCTGTACCCCTTCGTGCGCAGCTACGAGTGGTACCTCCTGCCGGAGGCCGAGCGCCGCGAGATGCTCATCGAGCACGGCAAGAAGGGCTCCGTTTACAAGGGCGTCATCGCCAACACCGTCGCGTCGTTCGCCCTCGGCGACTACGAGTGGCTCCTCCCGATGGAGGCCGACGTGCTCACCGACCTCGTCGACATGATGCGCGACCTGCGGTACACCGAGGCCCGCCGTCACGTGCGCGAGGAAGTGCCCTTCTACACGGGCCGCCTGGTCACGCTCGACGAGATCCCCGAGATCCTCCAGTGACCGCGCCCCTGCGTCTCGGCACCCGGCGCAGCGCGCTGGCGATGGCGCAGTCGCAGATGGTGGCGGACGCCGTGGCCGAGGCGTCCGGTCGCCAGGTCGACCTCGTGCCGATCGTGTCGGAGGGCGACGTCAACCGCGCGTCCCTGTCGCAGCTCGGCGGCCGGGGCGTGTTCGCCAACGGCCTGCGCGAGGCGCTCGCCGCGGACCGCTGCGACTTCCTCGTGCACTCCTTGAAGGACCTCCCGACCGCGCAGCCCGACGGCCTCGTCATCGCGGCGACCCCGTCCCGGGAGGACGCGCGCGACGTGGTGGTCACCCGCGACGGCACCCCGCTGTCGTCGCTCCCGGCCGGCTCCACGGTCGGCACCGGTTCGCCCCGGCGCATCGCGCAGGTGCTGCGGCACAACCCCCGGCTCGAGGTGCGCGACATCCGCGGCAACGTCGACTCCCGACTCGCCCGCGTGCGGGACGGGGAACTGGATGCCGTCATCCTGGCCGCCGCCGGGATCTCGCGCCTGGGCGGGGACCTCGGCGGGCTCGAGGCGGAGTACCTCGGCCTCGGCGAGTGGCCGACCGCGCCCGGACAGGGCTCCTTGGCGGTCGAGACGCGCGCGGACATCGCCCCCGACATCCTCCACGCCCTGTCGCAGCTCGACGACGACCGCACGCGCATCGCCATCACGGCGGAGCGGACGGTCCTGTCGGAGCTGGACGCCGGTTGCCACGCGCCCGTCGGGACGCACGCGGCCCTCGTCGACGGCGACCTGCGCCTGCGGGCCGTCGTGTACGCCTTGGACGGTTCGCGTCGGATCGGCATCGATCGGACCGTGCCGCTGGACCCGGGGTATGCTCGGGGACCGGGCAGTGGCAACGATGCAGATGCTGCCGACGACGGGGGACCCATCGCGCGTGCGACGCGTGCGGGCCAAGAAGCCGCACGTCGGTTGCTCGAACGTGGGGCGGCCGACCTGGTACCACGAGAGTCGACCACATGAACGAAGGCCATCGGCAGACGCCGACCACCTCCACGGGGAGCGTGCCCAAGCCGCTCGCCGGCCGGCGCGTCCTCGTGCCGCGCGGCGGCCCCTGGGGCGACGGCGTCGCGGCCAGCCTGCGCCAGCGCGGCGCCGTCCCGGTGATCGCGCCGCTCATCAACTTCGCCCCCACGAACGACCAGGCCACGCTCGACCAGGCCCTCGCGGACCTCGCCGACGGCGCCTTCGACTGGCTGACGCTCACGAGCGCGACCACCGTCGACGTCCTCTACGCCTACCGCGCGGTCATCCCGGCGACGACGAAGGTCGCCGCCGTGGGCGAGACGACCGCCGCCGCGATGCAGGCGGTCGGCTACCGCGTGGACCTCGTCCCCGAGCGCGACAACTCGGCGCAGGGCATGGCCGAGCAGATGATCGCGCTCGAGACCGAGCCGAAGAACGTGCTCACCCTGCGCAGCGAGATCGCCAAGCCCGTGCTGACACGGCTGCTCATCGAGGCGGGCCACCACGTGCGCAGCGTCGTCGCCTACCGCACCGTCGGCGTGCCCGTGACGGAGAAGATCGCCGGCGACGTCGGGTCGGGACGGATCAACGCGATCCTCGTGACGAGCGGCTCGGTGGCCGAACAGGTCGTGGCGCAGTTCGCCGAGATCCCCTCCACCACCGTGGTGGCGGCGATCGGTCCGCGGACGGCCAAGGACGCCAAGCGCGCCGGGCTGACCGTCGACGTGGTCGCCGAGCGGCAGACGGTCGAGTCGCTGATCGAGGCCGTGGCCCGCTTCCCCCTCCCCACCGACGAGAACGACAGATGAGCTTCCCCCAGCACCGCCCGCGCCGTCTCCGGCGCACTCCCGCCATCCGCCGCGTCGCCCGCGAGACCCACCTCGTGCCGTCGCAGCTGGTGCTCCCGCTGTTCGTCCGAGAGGGCATCTCGGAGCCGAGCCCCATCGGCTCCATGCCCGGCGTGGTGCAGCACAGCGTGGACTCCCTGCGCCGCGTCGTCGCGGAGGCCGCCGAGGCCCGCATCGGCGGGGTCATGCTGTTCGGCGTGCCCGAGCACCGGGACGCCGTCGGCTCCGGGGCCGACGACCCGAACGGCATCCTGAACCTCGCCACCGCGGCCGTCGTCGCCGAGGTGGGCGACGCCGTCGTGGTGCAGACCGATCTCTGCCTCGACGAGTTCACCGACCACGGGCACTGCGGCGTGCTGCAGCCCGACGGGGCGGTCGACAACGACGCGACCCTCGAGCGCTACACCGCGATGGGCCTGGCGCAGTCGCGGGCCGGCTCGGCGATGCTGGGCCTGTCCGGGATGATGGACGGCCAGGTCGCCGCCGTCCGGGACGCCCTGGATGCCGAGGGCTTCACCGACACCCTGATCCTGGCCTATTCCGCGAAGTACGCCGGAGCGTTCTACGGTCCGTTCCGCGAGGCCGTCGATTCCCAGCTGAAGGGCGACCGCCGGTCGTACCAGCTCGACCCCGGCAACGGACGCGAGGGGGTGCGCGAGGCGCTGCTCGACGTCGAGGAGGGCGCCGACGTCGTCATGGTCAAGCCGGCACTGCCCTACCTCGACGTCCTCGCCGAGGTGAAGGCGTCCGTCGACGTCCCGGTCTGGGCCTATCAGGTGTCGGGGGAGTACGCGATGGTGGAGGCCGCCGCCGCCCACGGGTGGATCGACCGCCGCGGCGCGATCCTCGAGAGCCTGCTCGGCATCCGCCGCGCCGGCGCCGACGCGATCCTCACCTATTGGGCCCTCGAGGCCGCCCGCTGGCTCCGCGAAGAGCTCTGACCCGTCCGAGCGAGGGGGCGTTCAGCGTCCGACCCCGCGCGTCGTCCTGCCCGGAAGAATGGATGCCATGACCGACCTCAACGACCAGTGGTTCGCCCGTGCCAAGGACGTCATCCCCGGCGGTGTGAACTCGCCCGTGCGGGCATACGGCTCGGTGGGCGGCACCCCGCGCTTCGTGCAGTCGGCGGCGGGTCCGCGCATCACCGACGCCGCCGGACGCGAGTACGTCGACCTCGTCGCGTCGTGGGGACCGGCCCTGCTCGGACACGCGCACCCCGAGGTGGTCGGGGCCGTGCAGTCGGCGGCATCCCGTGGTCTGTCCTTCGGGGCGCCGACCGGCGCCGAGGTCGAGCTCGCCGATCTGATCGCGCACCGCGTGCAGGTCGGCGATCTGAAGCCCGTCGAGAAGGTCCGTCTGGTCTCCACCGGCACCGAGGCGACGATGACGGCCATCCGCCTGGCCCGCGGCGCGACCGGTCGCGACCTGCTCATCAAGTTCGCCGGGCACTACCACGGCCACTCCGACGGGCTGCTCGCGGCCGCCGGCTCGGGTGTCGCGACGTTGGCGCTGCCCGGATCGGCGGGCGTCCCCGCACCGATCGCCGCACAGACCCTCGTGCTGCCGTACAACGACCTGGACGCGGTGCGCGAGGCGTTCGCCGTCCACGGTGAGAACATCGCCGCGGTCATCGTCGAGGCGGCCGCCGCGAACATGGGCGTCGTGCCGCCGCTGCCCGGATTCAACGCCGCCCTGGCGGACATCGCGCACAGCCACGGCGCGCTGCTCATCATGGACGAGGTGCTCACCGGCTTCCGCGTCCACCCCGCCGGCTTCTGGGGCCTGCAGGCCAGCCACGGCGAGACGTACCTGCCCGACATCCTGACGTTCGGCAAGGTCGTCGGCGGAGGGATGCCGCTGGCCGCCCTCGGCGGCCGTGCCGACGTGATGGACCAGCTCGCGCCGCTCGGCCCGGTGTACCAGGCGGGCACCCTGTCCGGGAACCCGCTCTCGGTCGCGGCGGGTCTCGCCACGCTCCGGCTGGCGACGCCGGAGGTGTACGCGGCCGTCGACGCTGCGGCCGCGCAGGTGTCGCACGCGCTCGGCGCGGCGTTGAGCGCGGAGGGCGTCGTCCACGCGGTCCCGCACGCCGGATCGTTGTTCGGCGTCGCCTTCCTGCCCGAGGTGCCGCGCGACTACGCGACGGCGCTCACCCAGGAGTCCTGGCGCTACGCGTCGTTCTTCCACGCGATGCTGGACGCCGGCGTCTCGCTCCCGCCGAGCGTCTTCGAGGCGTGGTTCCTCACCGCGGCGCACGACGACGTCGCGCTCGCGCGCGTGCTCGAGGCTCTGCCCGGTGCGGCCCGGGCCGCCGCCGCGGCGGTCGCCCCCGCCTGAGCCCGGCCGCCGTCGCACCGGTCCCGCCGCGCTCCCGAGTCGCGGGTGCGTGTGTGCGGCGGTGGGTCGCCGAACTCCTGAGTTCCGCGTGCGCATGTGCGGCGGTGGGTCGCCGAACTCCTGAGTTCCGCGTGCGCACGCGCGGCGGTGGGTCGCCGAACTCCTGAGTTCCGCGTGCGTCGAGCGGCTGGCCGTCGGCTGTGCCCGGCCGTTGTCCTGGTGCTTCGTCCCGCTCGGGAGGCGCGGCGAGCAGAGTTCAGGAGTTCGGCGGGTCGCGCGGTGCGGGGCTCAGGAGTTCGGCGGGTCGCGCGGTGCGGGGCTCAGGAGATGGGCGGGTCGCGACGGGGGAGGGGAGGGGGCGGATCCGGAGGGGGCGGCATCCATTCGCCGGCTCGCAGGGTGGGAGGATGGAGGGATGCCGCTCGCCCAGACCCGTGTCGTCGTCCTCGCCGGAGGGGTCGGAGGCTCCAAGTTCACCCTCGGCGTGCGCGCCGCGCTGCGGAAGGTGGGTGCGCCGGAGGCGACGGTCGTGGTCAACACGGGCGACGACCTGTGGCTCGCGGGGGTCCGTCTGCAGCCCGACGTGGACTCGATCACCTACGCGCTCGCGGGCGTGAACGACACCGTCCGCGGCTGGGGTCGCGCCGGCGACACCGAGCGCGTCAACGAGGAGCTCCAGGCCTGGGGCGGCGGCTGGCCGTGGTTCACCCTCGGCGACCTCGATCTCGGCACGCATCTCGCGCGCACCGGGTGGCTCCGCGACGGTGCGACGCCCACGCAGGTGCTCGCCCGGATGGCGGAGCGCTGGCCGCTCGGCGCGCGTCTGCTGCCGATGACGGACAGCGAGGTCGACACCCACGTCCTGCTCGAGGACGGCGGGCGCCTGCACTTTCAGGAGTGGTGGACGCGTCACCGCGCCGCGCTCGTCCCCCGCGCGTTCGAGAATCCGGGTATCGCGGAGGCCGTTCCCGCGCCGGGCGTCGTCGACGCGATCGCCGGGGCCGACGTCGTCCTCGTCGCGCCGTCCAACCCGGTCGTGTCGATCGGTCCGATCCTCGGAGTCCGCGGCATCCGGGAGGCCCTGCAGCGCACGGAGGCGACCGTCGTCGGCGTCTCGCCGATCATCGGCGGCCGTGTGGTGCGCGGGATGGCCGACGTCTGCCTGACCGCCATCGGTGTCGAGACCAGCGCCGCGGCCGTCGCCCGGCATTACGGCGCGCGCTCCGACGGCGGGATCCTCGACGCGTGGCTGCTCGCCGAGGAGGACGCCGACGCGGCGCCCGAGGTCACGGCGGCGGGGATCCGTGCGGTCGTCGCGCCCCTGTGGATGACCGACGTGGATGCCTCTGCGGCCATCGCCGCGGCAGCGCTCCGCGCCTGACCGACGCCCTGGCGCTGACTTGTCGCAGATGTACGCCGCGGCGGTGGCTTCGCGTGCATATGCGCCATGTCACGGCATTCGGGCATGGGGCGGCGGGGCGGTTCCCCGGGCGCTGACTTGTCGCAGATGTACGCTGCGGCGGCGCTTCGGCGTGCATTTGCGCCACGTCACGGCGGTGCGGCAGCGCGCGGCGGCCGGGCGGTTCCCCGGGCGCTGACTTGTCGCAGATGTACGCTGCGGCGGGGGTTCGGCGTGCATTTGCGCCACCTCACGGCAGGACGAGACAGCGGCGCGGCAGCGCGCGGCGGCGGGGCGGGGGCCGCGGGCGTCACGCGGCGGCGCGCGACAGCGGGGCGCGGGCCCCGGCGGCGGCGCGGGTCAGGCGGCGGCCGCGGCGAGGACCGCCGACGTGCGCGGTCCGACGCCGAGCTCGACGGCCGCGGCCAGCTGCCCCGCGGTGTCGACGTCGCGGCGCAGCGACGAGTCGCGCTTGACGGCGAGGTCGGTGCAGCCGAGGAGGCGGTGCCGGGCGGCGGAGTCGACGCCGAACGCGGACACCCACACCGCCCCCGCGCGGGCGGTGACCAGGGTGGATCCGGTGGCCTCGGCATCCGGGACCAGTCCGCGCTCCACGCCCGCCGCGAGCCGGAGCGCGGCGTCCAGATCGCCCGGCCGCAGCGCGGGCAGGTCGCCGAGCAGTGCCGCGCGCGGCGCCCCCTGACCGGCGGCGTCGGCACCCCGGGCGATCGCGGCGTCGAGACCGCGGCTGTCGCCCTCGGCGACGACCTCGACCCCGGGGAGCCGGGCGGCCTCGGCCCGCACGCCCGCGTCGTCGGTGACGACGAGGACCCGGCCGACCTCCGTTGCGGCGGCCGCAGCGGCGACCGTGTCGAGCGCGATGGCGCGCGCCAGCGACTCGCGGTCGACGGGGACGTCGATCAGCCGTGACTTGCCCACGGCGGCGGGCTTGACCGGCACGATGATCGTCCAGCCGGGGGAGTCGAGAGTGGTCATCGCGTCCATTGTCCGCTCATCCGACGACATTCCCGGTGGGGGGTAGCGGGCGAACCCGGGATCGTGCCAGTGGCATCCCGGATCCCGCCCGCCGCCCGCCGGTCAGGAGAAGCGCGCACGCAGGCGGGGCAGGATCTCCTCGCCGTACGTGCGGAGGAACTCCTCCTGGTCGTGGCCCGGGTCGTGGAAGACGAGGTGCCGGAACCCCAGGTCGACGTACCGGGCGATGCGCTCGACGTGCTCGTCCGGATCGGTCGACACGATGAACCGGGATGCCGCCCGCTCGATCGGCAGCTCGGCGGCCAGGCGCTGCATCTCGATGGGGTCGTGGACGCTCATCTTCTCTTCGGCGGTGAGGGCGAGCGGCGCCCAGAAGCGCGTCTTCTCGAGGGCGGTGTCGTGGTCGGGGTGGTACGACACCTTCACCTCCATGAGGGTGTCGACGTCGTCGCGCGTGCGACCGGCCTTCGACAGCCCGTCGTCGAGCGCGGGCAGGAGCTTCTCGGTGTAGAGCTCGGGGTCCTTGCCGCTCGTGGTGATGTAGCCCTCGGCGATGCGGCCGGCCAGGCGCGTGGCCGCCGGACCGGAGGCGCCGATGTAGATGGGCACCTTCTGCTCCGGGCGGTCGTAGATGGTGGCGTCCTTCACCGAGTAGTAGGTGCCGTCGAACGTGACCCGCTCGCCCTCCCACAGCTTGTCGATGAGGGTGATGGCCTCCTTGAGGCGCTGGAAGCGCTCCGGCGGCTCGGGCCAGTCGAGGCCGAGCGTGACCTCGTTGAGCGCCTCGCCGGTGCCGACACCCAGCACGACGCGACCCGGGTACATGACGCCGAGGGTCGCGAACACCTGCGCGATGACGCCCGGGTGGTAGCGGAACGTCGGGGTCAGCACCGACGTGCCGATGATGACCCGCTCGGTGCGGGCGCCGAGGGCCCCCAGCCAGGGCAGGGCGTTGGGCGCGTGCCCGCCGTCGTGCATCCAGGGCTGCAGGTGGTCCGAGAGGAAGACCGAGTCGAACCCCATCTCCTCCGCGAGCACACCGAACCCGAGCAGCTCGTTCGGGCCGAACTGCTCGCTCGAGGCCTTGTATCCGAAACGCAGTGGGACGCTCATCGCTCTCCTCCTATCCCGCACCCGCGCACGGGGGTGTGCGCGGGCTCGAACTCCGACCCGTCTGTGCCGGTCAGTCTCTCGTGGAACGCCTGCACAGTCCCCGGCCACAGCAGCGTCAGCCGCCCGGACCGGTCGTCGACGTACCAGTTCCGGCAGCCGCCGGTCATCCACGGCGTCGACGCGGCGGCCGCGGCGATCTCGTCCGTGTAGGCCGCCTCCGCCGCGGGGCGGACCCGCAGCGTCGCGTCGTCGCGGCGGTCGCGCTCGGCCAGGGCGCGGACGACGTAGGCCGCCTGCTCCTCGATCATGAGCACCGCCGAGTTGTGGCCGAGGCTGGCGTTGGGCCCGTTCAGCACGAACAGGTTCGGGAAGCCCGACACCACCGTGGACCCGAACGAGGTCATGCCCTCGCTCCAGTGATCCGCCAGCGTGCCGCGCTCGCCGCGGACGAGGTCGGCGTAGGGCTGCTGCGTCGACGCGAACCCCGTCGCCAGGACGAGCACGTCCGCCTCGTGGCGTCGCCCGCTGCCGGCGGTGAGGGTCGAGCCGTCGACGGCGGCCAGCGCGGAGGACTCCAAGGTGACGGCGTCCGAGGCGACGGCCGGGTAGAACGCGTCGGAGAGGAGCACCCGCTTGCAGCCGAAGGCGTAATCGGGGGTGAGGGCGTCGCGGAGCGCCGGGTCGGCGACCTGGGCGTGCAGGTGCGCGAGCGCGGCGGAACGGGCGGCTCCGGATGCCACGGCGTCCCCCGACCGGGAGGCGAACCGCGCCTCGCCCTCGGCGTACAGGTCCGCGCGCAGGCGCGCCAGCGCCCCCGGCTGCGAGGCGAGGCGCTCGCGCTCGGCGGGAGCGATGTCGTGCCCGCCGCGGGGGACGATCCAGGCGGGCGTGCGCTGGAACAGCGTGACGTGCGCGGCGCGACGCGCCAGCTCGGGGACGAGCTGGACGGCGCTCGCGCCGGTCCCGACGACGGCCACCCGCCGGCCGGAGAGGTCGACGTCGTGGTCCCATCGCGCCGAGTGGAAGAGCGGTCCCGGGAAGGACTCGAGACCGTCGATCGCGGGGACGAACGGCTCCGACAGCCGGCCGCACGCGAGGACCAGCGACCGAGCCACGACCGGCTCGGCGCCGGTGTCGAGGCGCCAGACCGCGGCGGCGGCATCCCATTCCGCCCCCAGCAACGGAGTGCGCAGCCGGAGGCGCTCGCCGAGGCCCTCGCGCGCTGCGACGTCCCGCAGGTACGCCTGGATCTCGTCTCCGCCGGCGAAGGTGCGCGACCATCCGGCGTGCGGGTGGGCGGCGAAGCTGTAGAGGTGGGCCGGGACGTCGCACGCGACGCCGGGGTAGGTGTTGTCGCGCCAGGTGCCGCCGACGTCGTCGGCGCGCTCCAGGACGACGATGTCGTCGCGCCCGGCGCGCCGCAGGGCACCCGCCATGCCGAGCCCGGCGAACCCGGCTCCGACGATGGCGACGTCGACGACGCTCACGCGGGGGACCCCGCCGACCCGATCGTGCGGACGTCCGCCGACACGCGGTAGTCGGTCGTCCGCAGGCGGAAGGGTCGCATCAGGCTGCGCGCGAGACGCTCGGCGTCGGGGACGGGCAGCTCGTTCCCGTGCTCGATGCCGGTGTCGGGGAGGACGCGCCCGTCGTAGAGGGTGCCGCCCAGGTCGTCGCCGCCCGACCGCAGCAGCACGGCCGCGGTCTCGCGACCCACCCGGGTCCAGGGGATCTGCACGTGCGGGATGCTGCCGGACAGCAGCAGCCGCGACACGGCCACCATGGCGCGGTGCTCGTCCCGGGCCGCCCGGCCCTCGACCAGGGGCACGTCGCCGCCGGGCAGCGGGATCGGCACGAACTCGGCGAAGCCGCGGGTCCGCCCCTGGATCTCGCGCAGACGCCGGAGGTGGGCGATGCGCTCGGCCGCGGTCTCGACGTGCCCGTAGAACAGGACCGACGTCGAGCGGAACCCGGCGCGATGCGCCGCCGTGATCGTCTCCACCCATCGGTCGATGTCGAGGTCGCCGGGTGCGATCCGCTCGCGCACGCGCTCGCTCAGCACCTTCACCCCCGTGCCGGGAACGGTGTCGACGCCGGCGTCGCGCATCGCGGCGAGGGCGCCGTCGAGTCCGAGCCCCCCGCGTTCGGCGAGATCCACCACGTCCTGCGGGCGGTACGCGTGGACATGGATGCCACCCGCCCCGAGCTTCACGGCCCGGACGATGTCGAGGTAGGCGGTCGGGTCGACGTCGTCGGGCAGACGGCCCTGAACGCAGATCTCCGTCGCGCCGAGTCCGGCGGCGTCGGCCGCGATGGCCGCCGCGTCGTCGAGGTCGAACTCGCCCTCCGCCGTCCGCCCGCCCGGACGGAAGCCCGTGGACGTCAGGTTGCGGTTCTGCACGAGGGTGATCGGCTCGCCGACGGTGTACCGGCGCGCGTCGTCGGCGGCGGCGGTGAGGGCGTCGAGGTCGTCGCCGGTCGCGCGGAGCAGCCGGACCCAGTCGGCGTCGTCGAGCGCGAGCGGGTCGGCCGCCGCTCGCTCGGCGAGGCGCCCGACACCGGGGTCTCCGGCGCCGTGGCCGCCCGGGCCGGCGCCGTGAGCGCCGGGGGCGGAGGAGATGTCGCGAACGGAGGATGTTCCCGTGGCGGGAGATCCTCCCTCCGCGTCTTCTCCTCCCGTCGCGCGCCGACCCGCGCCGAGAGGGAGGACGTCGGCGGCGAGGCCGGTGGCATCCCTCAGCTCCCGGACGGGGCCGTGCAGGGCCGGGTCGATCCACCGGTCCGGGTCCGCGAGGTACTCGGGGTGCGCCGTCAGACGCTCCCGGAGCTCGAAGCCGTGGTCGGCGGTCGCGGCGGCGAGGTCGTCGATGTGCGGCCAGGGGCGTTCCGGGTTGACGTGGTCGGCGGTGAGCGGCGACACCCCGCCCCAGTCGTCGATGCCGGCGTCGAGGAGCAGTCCGAGCTCGCGCGGGTCGGAGAGGTTCGGCGGGACCTGGATGCGCATGTCGGGCCCGAGCACCAGGCGTGCGACCGCCACCGTCGCGAGGTACTCGGCCGTGTCGGCATCCGGAGCCCCCTGCATCGCGGTGCGGGGCTTGGCCCGGAAGTTCTGGACGATGACCTCCTGCACGTGCCCGTGCCGGTCGTCGCTCTCGCGCAGGGCGACCAGCGACTCGGCGCGGTCGCGGACGGTCTCGCCGATGCCGACGAGGATGCCGGTCGTGAACGGGATGCCGGCGGCCCCGGCGTCGTCGATGACCTTCAGACGCAGCGCGGGGTCCTTGTCGGGAGAGCCGTAGTGGACCTGCCCGGGCTCCTCGAACAGTCGGCGCGAGGTCGTCTCGAGCATCATGCCCATCGAGGGCGCGACGGGACGCAGCATCGCGAGCTCGTCGGGGAGCATGACGCCGGGGTTGGCGTGCACGAGCATGCCCGTCTCGGCGGTGATCAGGCGCGCGATGTGGGCCACGTACTCGACGGTCGAGGCGAAGCCGTGCGCGTCGAGCCAGGCCCGGGCCTCCGGCCAGCGGTCCTCGGGGCGGTCGCCGAGGGTGAGCAGCGCCTCCTTGCACCCGAGGGACTGGCCCTGCCGGACGACCGTGAGCACCTGCTCGGGACTCATGTAGGTCGGCTTGCGCAGCAGGCTCAGCTGCCCGGGGGTGTCGACGAAGATGCAGTAGTGACAGCGGTCGCGGCACAGGGTCGTCAGCGGGACGAAGACCTTGCGCGAGTACGTGACGACGCCCGGACGTCCGGCGCGCCCGAGGCCGACGTCCCGCAGGGCCGCCGCCGCGGGGAGCAGCCGGTCGAGCGGCGCGTGCAGCAGCATCTCGGCCTCGTCGACGGTGGGGCGGTGCCCGTCCGTCACGCGAGCGAGGAGATCGTCGATCGAGGCGCCTCGGGCCGGTGCGACCTGCGGCGCAGCGCTGCCCGTGCTCATCGCTCCAGGCTATCCCTCCGCTTGCGCATCCGGGTCGGGGCGCGATCGTTGCGCTCTCGTGAGGTGGACGACCGGGAACGGCCCGGGGGCGCTGGCAGACTGGATGCCATGGTGACCCTGCTGCTGGACTCGACGCAGCTCGAGGTGGTGCTCTCGCCGACCGAGCGTGCGATGTCATTCCGCAAACGGAATATCGTCGTGCCGCGCGACACCATCGAGCGCGTCCAGCTCACCGACGACGCCTGGACGTGGCTGCGCGGCGTCCCGAACCCGGGTGTCAACGTGCCCGTGGTCGGGGCGATGGGCACGTGGAAGTCCGCCGGGGGGAACGACTTCGTCATCATCCGCGGGCGCAAGCCGAGCGTCGTCGTCGACCTGCAGGGGCACGACGAGTTCGAGCGTCTGATCCTGACGACGAAGCACGGCATCGCCCTGCTGAAGGCGCTGCGTCTGGATGTCGCCGCCGAGCCCGAGGACGTCGCCGACATCGTCGACTGAGCGCTGACGGGGCGGTTCCTGAGAGGCCGGCGACAAGGACGCGACGCGCATTGTTACCGAGAACAATCTGCGCTAACCTGCTCGGACCCGCACACCTCACAACCGGGTTCGATGCCGAACCCGAGAAGGCCGCGTCGCCGTCGACCGTCCTTCGGAAGGGATCGTCGATGTCGCCCCTACCCACGTCCTCGCGAGCGACCCCCGGACGCCTGCCGCGCCGGACGCTCGCCGTGTCGGTCGCCGCCGCGTGCCTCGGCGCGCTGCTGGCCCCGGTGTCCGCCGCGACCGCGGCCGTCTCCGTGCCCGCGCCCGTGCTGGAGTACACGTTCGACCAGCTCGCGGCCAGCCCGGCCGACGGCGCCGTCATCGCCGACGCCGCCCCCGGGAATCACCCCGGCACCGTCGTGAACGCGGGCGCCTCCAGCGTCGCCGGACCCTCGGGCGCTGCGGCCGACAAGGCGCTGTCGCTTCCGGGCGGGGCGAGCACGGCCGCCGCACCGCACGTGCGGATCGCTCCCGGTCTCATCCCGGCGGGAACCGCTGACGTGACGATGTCCGCGTGGATCCGTTGGAGCGGAGCCCCGCAGTGCACGTGGCCGTTCACCCTCGGCTCGAGCGTGAACGCGCACATCCTCGCCACCACGCAGTGCGGCAATGCCGGGTACGGCGCGATCAAGAACGGCGCCGAGGTGCGCGCCTCGGGAACGGCCCCGGTCGCCGCGTCGCGCTGGGTGCACATGGCCGTCGTCGTCACGGGCGGCACGTCCGTCGCCACCTACCTCGACGGCACCCTCGTCGGCCAGGCGGCCACGAGCTACACCGCCTCGGCCGCCATCGGCAGCTCGACCTTCTCCGGCTATCTCGGCAAGTCGTTCTACGGTCCGGACGCCTACTGGGCCGGGGCCATCGACGACGTGAAGGTGTGGACGTCCGCCCTGTCGGCCGCGCAGCTCCAGCAGACCGAGAGCGACGTGCACGCGGGGATCGCCCGCGGCGACGCCGCCGTCTCGCTCGGCGACACCTCCCGCGTGACCTCCGACCTCGCCCTGCCGACCACCGGCGCGGGCGGCTCGACCCTCACATGGACCTCCAGCAACCCCGCCGTCGTCAGCACCACCGGTGCCGTGACCCGCCCGGTCGCCGGGTCCGCCGACGCGACCGTCGTCCTGACGCCCACGGCCACCCACGGCGGCGCCGCCGTCGCCGGAGCGGGCATCACCGTCACCGTCCCGGCCTACGCCGCCGGGGACAGCGCCGAGGCCGAGCTCGCTCGCGCGGTGGCCGACGCCGTCGCCGCCGAGCCCGCGCTGGCCGGTCCGATCCGCGGCAGCGTCACCCTGCCGACGACCGGCGCGGACGTCGACGCCACCGCGACCCGCCCGGGTGCGGCGAAGGCCGCGATCTCGTGGTCCTCGTCGAACGAGGCCGTCCTGTCGACCGTCGACGAGGGGACGGCGCCGAACGTCGTCGCCAAGGGTGCGGTGACGCGTCCGGCGACCGACACGCAGATCACGCTGACCGCGACGGTGACCGTGCCGGGAGCGGCATCCGTCACCCGCACCCTCACGCGCACGGTCCCGGCTGCGGCCCCCGTGGCCGCCGGCGACCTCGACGCGTACATGTTCGCGTACTTCACCGGCGACAACATCGAGGGCGAGAAGATCCGCTTCGCCACCTCCGACGGCAACGACTCGCTGCGCTGGAAGACCCTCAACGACGCCCAGCCCGTGCTGACCTCCACCAAGGGCACGATGGGCCTGCGCGACCCGTTCATCCTCCGCTCGAAGGAGGGCGACCGGTTCTTCCTGCTGGCCACGGACCTCTCCGTCGGCCGGAGCGGCTGGGGCGGCTCGACCGATCGCGGCAGCCACTTCCTCGAGATCTGGGAGTCGACCGACCTCGTCAACTGGGGCGAGCAGCGGCACGTCGAGGTCAACCTGCCCAACACCGGCATGACCTGGGCGCCCGAGGCGATCTACGACGAGAGCATCGAGGCCTACACCGTCTACTGGACCTCGACGGTGTTCGCCGACGACGCCCGCACCATGCCGGACGGCAACGGCCCGCAGATCCTGCTCTCGACGACCCGTGACTTCCGCGACTTCACCACGCCCGAGCCGTGGTTCAAGGCGGCGGACGTCCCGGGACTGGTCCAGGGCAACGGTCTGATCGACTCGACCGTCCTTAAGGAGGGCGACACCTGGTACCGGTTCACGAAGGCGACCGAGCGCACTGGCTGCGCATCGCCGGACATCATCGGACAGAAGTCGACCGACCTGCGCGCCACGACCGCGTCGGGCGCCTGGTCGCTCATCGACACCTGCATCGGCCGCACGGCCGGGACCCCCGAGGTCGAGGGGCCGGAGATCTTCAAGGCCAACGAGGGCGACCGCGCGGGCTACAAGTACTTCCTGTGGGTCGACAACTACGGCGGCCGCGGGTACATCCCGCTCGGCACGAACTCGCTCGAGGGCGACATCCAGTGGACGATCCCCAGCAGCTTCTCGCTGCCGGCCTCGCCCCGCCACGGCTCGATCCTGGCCATCACGGCCGAGGAGCGCGACGCCCTCGCGGCGAAGTGGAACCCGTCGCTGCTGGTGACCTCGGTCGACCCGGTCTCCGCCACCGTGCAGGCCGGCGCCACCGAGGTGGCGCTCCCCGCCACCGTGCAGGCCACCTTCAAGGACGGGCACCGCGAGACGGTCGCCGTCACGTGGGACAAGGCCGACCTCTCCTCGCTGAGGAAGGCCGGCGACACCGTCCAGGTGCGCGGACAGCTGGCGAACTCGGCCGCGACCCCGGCGATCGCGACCGTCACCGCGACGGCTCCCCCCGGACCCGCCGTCAGCGCCGTCGTCTCGACGCGCTGCGTCGCGGGCAAGGTGGTGCTGACCACGCGGGCGACCAACGACAGCGACGCGGCCGCGGACATCACGGTGCGCTCGGCGTGGGGAACGAAGACCCACAGCGCCGTCGCACCGGGTGCCACGGTCTCGACCGCGACCACCGTCCGGGCCTCGGCGGTCGACGCCGGCTCGGTCGAGGTGACGGCCAAGGGCGCCTCCGGCTCCCGCACCATCACCGCCTCGTTCGCGGCGGCCAGCTGCCGCTGACGGGCTCACGCCGAGACGGGCGGAGAGGGTGGCACCCCTCTTCGTCCGCCTCGGCGTCCCGCGTATGACACCCCCGGAGAAGACCCCATGACCCGCCGCCAGATCCTCACCGCCCTCGCCCACGGACTCCTCGTCACATCGGCCGTGGCCCCTGCGGTCGCCGCTGCGACGCCCGCGGACGAGATCCGCGCCTCGATCTACGAGATCGACAGCGCCGAGCCCGACACCCTCCTCATCAACGGCCGGGCCTTCCTCCTCGAGTAGGCCCCGCCGCTGCTGCCGTGCTGCCGCCGGAGCTCTTGGCGCTGACTTGTCGCAGATGTACGCCGGAATGCTCCTCCGGCGTACATGTGCGCCCAGTCAGCGTGGTGGCGGGGGCTGGCGCCATGCCCTGCCTTTCTCAGCGAGGAGAAGGGCGATGGATGCCATCGGGGCTGGCCCCGCGGCATCCCTCCCTCTACTGCTCCGGGTTCCCCCCGCTGCCCCGCAGACCGCCCTGTCGCCCGCGCCGGCGCTGACGTGGCGCAGATGTACGCCGGGGTGGTCCTGCGGCGTGCATTCGCGCCAACTCAGCGCTGCGGTGAGGGGTGTGAGCCCGCGGCATCCCTCCCTCTACTGCTCCGGACCCCCCGCCGCCCCGCAGACCGCCCTGTCGCCCTCGCCGGCGCTGACGTGGCGCAGATGTACGTCGGGGTGGTCCCGCGGCGTGCATTCGCGCCAACTCAGCGTTCGTTCGAGGGCCCGCGGCATCCCTCCCCGACGCCCGGACACGACGAAGGCGCCGATCCCCGACGGGACCGGCGCCTCCGGGGACGTCAGCGGCAGGTCGCCGCCGCGTACGGTGCCTTCACCGTGGCGGTCGCTCCGTTGCCCGTGGCCGTCACCGTCGCCTCGCCGGCCGCGACCGTGGCGCTGCGAGTCGTGAAGGAGACGCTGGTGGTCTTCCCGGCGGCCAGCGACGCGACCGACTTCGTGCCGTGGGCCGACTCGACCTTCAGGGCGACGGCCGTCGTGCCGCCGTTGACGACGCGCGTCAGCACGGTCACCTTGCCCGCCACGCAGCGGGTCTCCGCCGTCGCCGTGACGTTCAGCGCCGGGGCGGTGACGACGACGTCCGCCGTCACGGTCAGGGCGGTGGAGCTGAACAGGCGCCGGTCCGCCGCGTCGTAGGCCGTCGACCCGTTCGCGCCCGCCCACTGGTTCAGGTTCGCGCCGATGGTGCGGACCGTCCCGGTCACGGGGTAGGTGCCCGGCCGGCTGGTGTCGACGCCGGAGAGGTTCCACGTCACCGGCTGTGCGGCCGTCCCGCGGCCGTAGGCCAGCGTGACCTGCGCCTCGCGCGGCAGCGCGCCCGTGACGGCCTGCGCGTCCGCGCCCTGGGCCACGGCGGCGTCGCCGAGGTCCGTCGCGACGACGCTCGCGGCATCCGCCTTGCGGATCCCGTCGTACTGCCCGAACGTCAGCGGGACGATCCCGCCGTGCTTGGTGCTCGGGGCCATCGAGAAGGTGTCCGACATCAGGGTCGTCCAGCCGGCGTCGAGGTCGGTCGTCTGCATCGGGCGGTACCCGGTGGACGGGATGACGTCGACGTAGAGGTACCACGCGTCCTCGCCGTGGCGCTGGAAGACCGCGGGGCCCTCCACACCGCCGGCGTTGCCGCCGGCCCAAGAGGCGCCGATCCGCTCCTGCACGGTGATCCAGCGGGTGCCCGGCTTCCACCAGTCGGCGGCGGTGGTCGACTCCATGTAGATGCCGCGGCCGAAGGCGTTGTCCTTCGTCACCCGGTAGGTCTTCCCGTCGTTCTGGATGACCGTCGTGTCGATGGCATCCCCGCCGGTGTCGATCATGACGCCGCCGTACCGGTAGCTCTGCTGCGTGAAGTCGGTGGTCGCGCCCCAGAGCACGCGGGAGTACGAGGGTCCCGTGTGGGCGGCGTCGGGGTAGACCGTCGACGACCAGTAGAGGACGAACGCGCCGCTGCCGTCGGCGTTGTAGCCGGGCACCCAGGTCGCCTCCGGCGCCCACGCCATGCCCAGCTCGGCGACGTCGGTGCCCGCCGGCGACTGCGCGACGTCGAACTGCCGCAGGTCGCTCCACGTGACGAGGTCCTTCGACTCCCAGACGTTCAGCTTCGTGCTGCCCTGCGAGGACCAGTAGCACCAGTCCGTGCACCCGCTGCGACCGCGGTCGCCGCCGAACACCCGCAGGTCGGTCGCGATGATGTAGTACGTCTTGGTCTCGGGGTTGAAGGTCAGGTAGGGGTCGCGGACGCCGGTGGTGCCGAGCTGCGACGCGAGGATCGGCTGGCCGCCGTTGAGCGGGTCCCACACCTCGGGGTCGTCGCCGCGCGAGACGTCGAGGTAGATCTTCTCGGCGTAGCCGTTGGCGTCCTCGATGAAGTGGACCATCGCGTAGCCGAAGGCGTCGGTGGCCGCCGGGGTGGGCTGCACCGTCACGGGCACGGACCGCGTCGCCGCGACTCCGCGCACCGTCGCGGTGGCGGTGAGCGTGGCGGAGCGGGGGTCGCTGCCCGCCGCGGGCAGCTGCGTCGTGACCGTCCGGCCGTCGGCGGCGACCGTGATCGCCGGGTCGGTGGAGGTCCAGCTGACGCGGCCGCCGGAGGTCGGCAGCGTGGTGACGCTCTCGTCGATGGTGACGGGAGCGACGGCGTCCACGACGGCCTGGGCGGCGGCGCGGTGCGCGTCCGCATGGATCGCGGCGTCCGCGTCGGACACCCCGGCGACCTCGGCGGAGCTCAACGCCCGGTCGTACACGCGGAACGTCGACACCTCGCCCTTGTACATCGGGTCGGGGTAGGGCGCGCGTCCGATCGCGTTGAGGGTCTGATCGGTGATGTCGGCAGGCGAGAGGGAGGTCGGGGTGGATGCCACCTGCGCACCGTCGACGTAGAAGGTGATCCGTCCCGCTACCCCGTCGATGACCGAGGTGAGGCTGTACCACCGGTCCGCCGTGAGGGGCGAGCCGGAGCGCGCGTTGACCTCGCCGCCGCCGCCGTTCGTCGTGATGACGGTGCGGGGGTTGTCGCGGACCGACGAGAAGTACGACCGGGTCGGCGAGTCGCTGCCGATGTTCCAGAGGAAGTTCCAGTTGTTCTTCATCGACGCGTCGAGCTTGGTCTCGATCGTGATAGTGGCCGACCGGGCACCGGAGAGGACGTTGTCGGGCAGACGGACCCAGCTGGCGGTCGGGCTGGACTTCGCGCCGCCGGTGAACACCAGCGACGAGCCGGTCCACAGGGCGTCCGTCCCGTTGACGACTGTGGCCGCACCCAGCGCGGTGGGGGCGCTGTTCGGGACGGAGGCGCCGGCGGTCTCGTCGAACAGGTACTCGGCGCGCAGGCCGGACGAGGGGATGGATGCCGCCGCGACCGCCGGAGCGACGGGCACCAGGCCCGCGGCGATCAGGGCGGTGCCGACGGCGGTGGTCAACAGGGTGCGGAACCGTCGGCGCGTCGAGGGCGTCGGGGGTGCGGTCATCGTTCCAGCTCCTTCGCATGGACGATCGACCCGGAGGGGGTCGGGGATCGTCGTGATGTTACCGCTCACTAATGCCGGGGCACAAGGGATCCCGCCCAGCGGCGGTGCGGGCCGACTCTGGACACCCTCGATATGTTGCCGCTAACATCTCGACCACGCGGATCCCCCGGTCCGGTCACTCGCCGTCGCCACGGAGGGTTCCGCGTGCGAACCGAGCAAGGGAGCCGGATTCATGCGAACTCGACGACGCCTCGCGCTGCTGACCGCCTGGGCGGTCGGAGCGGCGACGCTGGTGGCAGCCCCGGGAGCGGCGTCGGCCGCCGTCCCGGACGACGGACTGGTCGCCGCCTACGCCTTCACCCAGACCACGGGGACCACCGTCCCCAACACCGCGCCCGGGTCGTCCTTCGGGCCGGCGACCGTGCGCAACGTCCAGTCCACGGACTGGACGGGCACCGGCCTGACCCTGCGCGGTGGAGCGAAGACCTCCACCGGCAACTGGGTCGAGCTCCCCGACGGCCTCCTCGCGGGGGAGCGGTCTGCGAGCGTCGTCGCCGAGGTCAAGGCGTCGTCGGCGATGCTCAACGGGTTCCACTTCCTCTGGAACATCGGCAACGAGTCCGCCGCCACCGAGTACTTCTTCGCCTCCCTCAACTGCGCCTCCGGGCGCTCGCCGCTGGTCGGCGTGAAGTCCGCCGGCGTCGAGCGGCTGGTCCCCTCCGGCTCCTGCGGCGTGACCGCGGACCAGTGGGTCAACGTCGCCTCGATCGTCGACGGGTCCACCGGCCGCGCCTCGCTGTATATCGACGGCGTCCGCGTCGCCGACGGGGCGATCGACCGCACCCCGGCCGACGTCGTCGACCAGTCGCTCAACACCATCGGTCGCGCCCCCTGGCCCGACCCGCTGTTCCAGGGCGCCGTCTCGGCCTTCCGCGTCTACGACCGCGCGCTCACCGGCAGCGAGGTCGCGGCCGGAGCGGAGGCGGACGCGCAGACGCACGCCGCCGAGCTGCAGGCCGGCGCCCGCGCCGTGCTCGACGGTCTCGCTCTCGCGGACCGCACCACCTCGACCGACATCGACCTGCCCACCGCGGGCGGTCGCGTCACCTGGACCTCGAGCGACCCCGGCCTCGTCGCCGCCGACGGCACCGTCAACGCCCCCGTGGCGGGGCAGCCCGCCGCATCGGCTCGCCTGACGGCCACCGCGAGCATCCGCGGCGTCTCGGCGACACAGACGATCACGGTGACCGTCACCCCCTCGACCGAGACGGCGGCCCAGCGCGCGGCCCGGCTGGCCGAGCGCTTCGTCATCCCCTCCGTGCTCGAGGCGGGCACCGCCCTGCCGGCCGCCCCCACGGGAGCCACCGTCGCGGTGACCCGCACCGACGGCGGCATCGTCGTCCGCGACGGCGTCGTCTCGGGCGCGGACGGCGCGATCACGGTCCGGGTCACGGACGCGTCCACCGGCGCGACCGCCGACCGGACGTTCGCGATCACCGTGCTGCCGGCCGACGCGACCGCGCAGCTGCTCGCCTACAACCGCGTGCCGACCCGCGTCGAGGAGGCCAACAACGCCGACGTCGCCCTGAGCATGCACCTCGCCGTGTCGGATGCCGACGGGTGGGAGCCGCTGAACGAGAACTACGGCATCTTCTTCCCCAAGACGGCGGTACCCGTGCCGGCCAACGGCCCGCGCGAGGGCGACATCCGCAGCCTCCGGGACCCGCACCTGTTCACCCTCGAGGACGGCGGGTACGGCATCGTCGCGACCCGCACGGCCCGCGGAGGCGGAGCCGACGGCACGCAGACGTCGAGCGTCCTGTTCGCCCGCAGCGCGGACCTGCGGACCTACGACGAGGTCGGGATGGTGAACGTCGGCGTCACGAGCGGCGTCAACGACCCGGCGGCCGTCTACGACGCGGCATCCGACCGCTACGTCGTCTCCTGGACCTCGGACGCCGGCGCTGCGATGTACACGTCGTTCGCCGATCTGGCGGACGGTGCGACCCGCGGTGACGTGCGACGCGGCGTCGTGTCGGCGACCGCGGGAGCGGACGGCGCGGGCGTGCCGGACTTCGACTCGGGCAACACCGTGCCGGTCGACGCGGAGACCCTCGCCGCGCTCGAGGTGCGCTTCGGCCGCGTGGCGAACACCGGTGTCGCGGACCTCGCCCCGGTGAAGGTCGCCCAGAACACGACCCTGGATGCCGCGGCTCTCCCCGCCCGCGCGGAGCTGTCCTACTCTGACGGGTCGACCGCGACGCGCGCCGTGCAGTGGGATGCCGCGTCCCTCTCGGCCGTGGACACCACCACACCCGGCGTGTACGAGGTCACCGGCTCGGTGAAGCAGACGGAGTACGCGACCCCGTTCGCGGACGAACGCGCCGACCCCTCGGTGTTCCGGTACGACTGGAACGGCCGGCAGAAGTTCCTCATGATCGCCACCGAGGACATCTACGGCGGCAACATCGACCCGCAGGGCGGCGCCCACATGCCGATCCGCGTCGCGGACTCGATCGGCGACCTGTCCGACGAGGCGGTCCGCGCGGGCCGCAACGTCGAGGTGGACCTTCTGCGCCGCGGGGACACCGACGCCGACGGCGGGGTCATGACCGGATGCTTCTGGGCGCCCGAGTACCACGTCATCGGCGGCAAGCTCTCGATCCTGTTCATGCCCTGCTACAACGGCTCGAACGGGCGGCCGGACATGTTCACGGGCCAGGCGAGCATCATCCAGCTGAAGAAGGACGCGCAGGGTCGCGACCTCGATCCGGCGGTCCCGGCCAACTGGACCAAGGCCCAGAAGGTGCTGCGGTCCGGGGGCGGCATCCTGAACCCCGTCCAGACCATCTCGCTGGACATGACCTACTTCCAGGACTCGGGCCAGTCGTACTACGTGTGGCAGCAGCTTGGAGCGCTCTTCATCGCGCGCATGGACCCCGCGAACCCGACGCGTCTGACGTCGGAGCCGGTGCGCATCCTCGCGCCGGAGTACGCGTGGGACAACGTCATCGCCGAGGGGCCCAACGTCCTCGCGAAGGACGGGACGCTCCAGATGATCTACTCCGGCTCGACGGTGGGCGACACCTACACGACCGGTCTCGCGACCGCGAAGGCCGGCGCGAAGGTCGACCTGACCTCGCCGGCCGCGTGGACGAAGCTGAACTACCCGATCCAGAAGTCCGGGCTGTTCAACGGTGCGTGGCAGCTCGGCACCGGTCACGGCATGTGGTCCCAGGACGAGGACGACAACCTGCTCTACGTGTTCCACGCCCGCACCGACAACAACGGCCTGAGCGGTCGCGACATGTTCGTCCGCCGCGTCCACTTCGCCGCCGACGGTCTGCCGATCTTCGACATGGAACAGGACGAGGAGGTGGCCCCCGACAACCGCCGCGTGACGACGACGGTCGAGGTGGTGGCGGCCCCGCGCCTGGACGTGTCGGGGACGGCCGCCGCGCGCTGCGTGGCCGGCAAGGTCACCCAGGTGGTCACGGTGCGAAACGCGGCGACGTTCCCGGTGACGGTGACGGCGCAGGGCCCGTTCGGGTCGAAGGCGTTCGGGTCCCTGGCGGCGGGCAAGACGGCGTCGGCGGCGTTCTCCTCCCGTCAGGTCACCATCCCCGCCGGCACGGTGACGCTGACGGCCACCGCGACCGTCGACGGCAAAAAGGTCGTCGAGACGGTACCGCTGGACTACCCGTCGGCGAGCTGCCGCTGACACGGATCAGACCGTCGTGCCCGGGCGCTCCTCCGCCCGGGCACGACTCCGTTCAAGGACGGCTCCGTCCAAGGACGGCTCCGGCCGGGCGCGACTCCGTCCGGGCACGACTCCGTCCGGGGGCGACCTCGGTTGCCGTCAGTTGACGTCGCGGCGCCAGGTGGAGAGCTGTCCCACGAGCAGCAGCACCACGGCGTAGCCCAGCAGGACGAGACCACCCACCCACCAGACGGGCTGCTCGCCGCCGGTGGCCGACATGGCGGTGAAGATCGTCTGACCGACGAGGGCGTCGCTGGCGGCGCTCGGCAGCCAGCGGGTCACCTCGTCGATGCCGTCGACGAACCCTGCGGCCGTGCGCGCGATCGGCTCGACGAACAGCGTCACGGCCAGCACGATGACGATGGCGGCGACCTGGTTGCGCACCGCGGTGCCGACGCCGATGCCGACGAGCACCCACAGCACGTAGGCCAGCAGCATCCGGGCGACCAAGGCCCAGGTGTCGGCGGAGCCGAGGGCGGTGTCGACGCCGAACGCGGCCAGGGACCCGGCCCCGGCGCCCACGGCGGCGGCGATCCCGATCGCGCCGTAGAGGAGGCCGAGCAGGATGCCGACGGCGAACTTCGCCCCGAGCACCAGCCCCCGGCGCGGCACGGCGAGGAAGGTCGCCGTGAGCGTCTTGTGCCGGAACTCCGCCGTCACCATCAGCGTGCCGATGAGCAGCGGGAAGACATAGCCGACGGACGTCGCCGTGCTGTAGACCAGCGCGGCGAGCCCGTCGATGGGGATGGGCGGGCCGGACGACCCGGGCAGGCGACCGGTGGAGACCCCCGCGAAGGTCAGCCCGAGGAGCGCCGTCGTGAACCCGACGTAGAGCACCAGGATGAGCGCGAGCACCCACCACAGGGAGGTGGTGAACTGCTTCGTCAGCTCGGACCGGCTGGCGGCGACCAGGCTCATCGCTGCTCCTCGGGGGCGGGGGTGGGAACGGTCTCGACGGTTGCCGCGTCGGGGGCGGCCCAGTCCGCGCGCGCCGGGGCGGCGTCGGGCGCGGTCGCCTCAGGAGCGGCTGCGTCCTCCGCGGGAGCGGCGACCGGACCGGCGCCCGCGGCGCTCGGGTGCACGCGCGCGCCGCTGACGAGGTCGAGGAAGATCTCCTCGAGGCTCGCGCCCTTGCGCTGCAGGGACGACAGGGCGATGCCCGCGCCGGCGGCGAGGGCGCCGAGCTCGGCGGGCTCGGAGTGCCGGACGGTGACGCCGTTGCGCAGGACCTGATAGCCGATGCCGCGCTCGTCGAGCAGGTGCAGCAGGGCGTCCCGGTCCGGGGCGTCGACGATGGTGGCGTACTCGTCCGGGTCGGCGAGGGCGTCGATGTCGCCCTGGAAGACGAGGCGCCCGGCGGAGATGATGAGCAGCGCGTCGACCGTCTGCTGCACCTCGGCGAGGAGGTGCGACGACACGAGGACGGTGCGGCCCTCGTCGGCGAGGGAGCGCAGCAGCGAGCGCATCCACCGGATGCCTTCGGGGTCCAGGCCGTTCGTCGGCTCGTCGAGCACGAGGACGCCCGGATCGCCGAGCAGGGCGGCGGCGAGCCCGAGCCGCTGCCGCATGCCGAGCGAGAACCCGCCAATGCGGCGGCCGGCGACGTCGGCGAGGCCGACCAGCCCGAGCACCTCGTCGATACGGCGCGAGGGGAGGCCCGCGGCCTGCGCGAGGATCGCGAGGTGGTTCGCGGCCGAACGGCCGGGGTGGAAGCTGGACGCCTCCAGCGCCGCGCCGACCGTCTGAAGGGGGTGTTCCAGGTCGGCGTACGCGCGGCCGCCGATCGTGGCGGTGCCGGAGGTGGGACGGACCAGCCCCAGCAGCATCCGGAGCGACGTCGTCTTGCCCGCGCCGTTCGGGCCGAGGAAGCCGGTGACCTGACCCGGGGCGACCCGGGCGGTGAGGCCGTCGACGGCGGACACCGCGCCGAAGCGTTTGGTCAGCTCCGCGAACTGCAGAACCTGGCCGTCGGGCATGCGGGACCTTTCGTCGGAAACGGGCGTTCTGTCCATCCTGGCCGATGGGAGGCCATTTCCACGAACGCCCGCACCGGCGGCATCCGATCCGCGCCGGCCCCCGTCACGCACGCATCACCGGGCGCGCGGCGCGGAGGTCGTCGCGGGGGCGGACGTGACGGGGAGGTAGCGTGGCGGGCGTGAACGAGCAGAACGGTGACGAGGCCCCGGTCCTGGTGCGGACTCGCCGCGGTGTCGGCCACCTCACCCTCCACCGCCCGCGCGCGATCAACGCGCTCGACCTGGACATGATCCGACGGCTCTCCCTGGCCCTGGACCGCTGGGAGCACGACGGCGACATCGACGCCGTGCTGCTCGACGGTGCGGGCGACCGCGGCTTCTGCGCCGGCGGCGACGTGCGCGCGCTGTACGACATGGTCGTCGAGGGCCGCGTCGACGAGGTCCACGCGTTCTTCCGCGAGGAGTACGCCCTCGACCACCGCATCGCGACCTACCCCAAGCCGGTCGTCGCGATCGCCGACGGCATCACGATGGGCGGCGGCATCGGCCTGGCCGGCCACGCCCGCATCCGTCTCGTGACCGAGTGCTCGCGTCTGGCCATGCCCGAGACGCGCATCGGCTTCACCCCCGACGTGGGCGGGTCGTGGCTGCTCTCCCGTGCCCCCGGTCGCCTCGGCGAGTACCTCGCCCTGACGGGCGGGACCATGGATGCCGCCGACGCCCTGTACGCCGGATTCGCCGATCACCTCGTGCCCGCGGCGCATCTGCCGGCCCTCTCCGAGGCGCTGCAGAACCGGGCCGACCCTTCGACCCCGACGGAGCTCGTGCTCCTCTTCGACGAGACGCCCGAGCCGTCCCGGCTGCAGGCCGCGCGTCCGTGGATCGACGACGCCTTCGCGGCCGACGACGTCCGCGGCATCCTGGGACGCCTCCGCGACCGGCCGGAGCCCGAGGCGCGCGAGACGGCCGACCTGCTGGAGGCCTCGGCGCCCCTGGCGGTCGCGGTGACGCTCGAGGCGGTGCGGCGTGCGCGGGCGCTGCCGTCCCTCCGCGCCGCGCTCGCCCAGGAGTACGGACTCGTGCTGTGGTTCGCCACGACGCAGCCAGATCTCCGCGAGGGGATCCGGGCGCAGCTCGTCGACAAGGACCGCTCGCCGTCCTGGACGCCCCGCCGTCACGAGGACGTGTCGCCCGACCTCGTCGACGAGGCGTTCGCCTTCGCCCCCGCCCCGCCCCTCTGGGGCTAGCTCCCCGCCCCCTGCCCTGCCCTGCCCCGCCCCGCCCCCTGCCCTGCCCTGCCCTGCTCGTGGCCGTGAGTGGGCGCAGATGTACGCGTGATGCCGCCCCCGGCGTACATCTGCGACAAGTCAGTGCTGGAGTATTCCCGCCGGTCTCTGCCCGCTGCCCTTGCCTCATGCCGTGAGTGGGCGCAGATGTACGCGCGACCCCGCCCCCGGCGTACATCTGCGACAAGTCAGCGCTGGAGAACACGCGGCCCAGCGTTCCCCGATGGCGTGCACGGCTCGCGCACAGGACCGGCCCGTCGCAGCCGTCATAGGCTGAACGGTGCCGCATCCGCGCGGCGGAACGGAAGAATCCCACAGTGTTCGACAGTCCCATGTCGCTCTCGGCATACCAGGTGCTCCGCGTCGAGTCCGACGTCGACGACGAGGGCCTGCGCCGGGCGTACCGCGTCCGGCTGCGCGAGACGCATCCCGACACCGGGGGCGATGCGGCGCTGTTCGTGCAGGTGCAGCGCGCCTGGGAGCTCGTCGGCACCCCCGAGGCGCGGAGCGCCTACGACCGGGGCCGGACGACCACCGCGACCGAGTGGTCGGGAGGGCCCGCGGCATCCGCCCCCTCCGCCCGTCCCGACACGCGCCCCCGCGCCCGCGCGTACGGCCAGCCCGGCGGGTGGCGTCGCGAGCGGTACCTGACCCTCATCCGGGAGTGGGTAGGACGGGGCGTCGAGATCCCCGACCCGTACGACGCCGCGCTCGTGCGCTCGGCGCCGCCCGAGATCCGGCACATCCTCGCCGACGCGCTCGCGGAGGAGGAGACGGCCCGGCTCGTCGCCGATCTCGGCATGGGCTACACGGTGTGGCACGACGTCTTCGCCGACCGCGACGGCATCGACCCGGAGCAGAAGGTGGACCACCTCGTGCTCGGCCCCAGCGGGCTCTACGCGATGCTCAGCGAGGACTTCGGCGGCGCCGTCGGCGTCCGTCGCGGGGAGATCTCCGGGCCGAACGTCATCGGCTCCCCGGTCACGCAGCTCGTCTCGCGGACGCGGGTCGTCGCGCGCGCGGCCGGGGTCCGCTTCAGCGGCGCCCTGGTGGTCCTGCCCGACGACGACATCCACGACGCCGTCACCGAGCTCGGCAAGGTCCGGGGCACGCCCGTGGCCCTGGTCACCCGCAGCGCCCTGACGACCTTGCTCCGCCGGGGGTTGACCGGCGCCCGCGAGGTCGGCGGCACCGAGCTGTTCGACATCCGCACCCGGCTGCAGCAGCGCGTCCGGCACGTCTGAGCCGCGTCCCCCCGCCGTTCGCGGCCGCGGGGGAGGCGGCATCCGGTGTCCTCAGCCGGCCAGGCCGAGCTCGTTCCCCGGAATCGACGACAGCAGGCGGCGCGTGTACGGGTCGCGCGGGTTCGTGAAGACCTCTTCGCTGGATGCCGCCTCCACCAGACGGCCGTCCTTCATGACGCACACGTAGTCGCTGATGAGCCGGACCACCGCGAGGTCGTGCGAGATGAAGAGGTAGCTCAGGCCGTACTCGCGCTGCAGGTCGCCGAGCAGCGTGAGGATCTGCGCCTGCACGAGCACGTCGAGCGCCGAGACCGGCTCGTCGCAGACGATGAGCTCCGGGGAGAGGGCGAGGGCCCGGGCGATCGCGACGCGCTGGCGCTGACCGCCGGACAGCTCGGACGGGTAGCGGCGGAGCATGGATGCCGGCAGGGCGACGTCGTCCATCAGCTGGCGCACCCGCTTGGCGCGGTCGGCGCGGGAGCCGCGCTTATAGAAGTCGAGGGGCTCCTGGACGATCCGCTCGACCGTGAACATCGGGTTGAGGCTCGAGTAGGGGTCCTGGAAGATCGGCTGGACCTTCTGACGGAACTGCCGCAGGGCGTCGCCCTTGAGAGCGGACACGTCCTGACCGTCGAAGGTCATGGTGCCGCTGGTCGGCTCCACGACCTTCAGGAGCATGCGGGCGGTCGTGGTCTTGCCGGACCCGGACTCGCCGACGATCGCCACGGTCTCGCCGCGCGGGATCGACAGCGACACGTCGTCGACGGCGCGGAAGTCCTCGCCCTTGCCGCGGGTGGGGTACACCTTGGTGAGCCCCGTGATCTCGACGATGTTGTCGCGGGCGGGGGAGACGGATGCCTCGCCCCCGGTGCGGAAGTCCTCCGGGCGCAGGCGCACGGCGGCGACCGACGGCGCGGCGGCCACGAGCGACTTCGTGTAGGCGTGCTGCGGGTCCTCGAGGATCTGCCGGGCGGGACCCTGCTCGACGACTCGGCCGCGGTGCATGACGACGACCTTCGACGCCCGCTCGGCCGCGAGGCCCAGGTCGTGCGTGATGAGGAGGACGGCGGCGCCGAGCTCCTTCGTCTGCTTGTCGATCTGGTCGAGGATCGTCTGCTGGACCGTCACGTCGAGCGCGCTGGTCGGCTCGTCCGCGATCAGCAGACGGGGACGGCACGCGAGACCGATCGCGATGAGGGCGCGCTGACGCATACCGCCGGAGAACTCGTGCGGGTATTGGGTCGCCCGCTTGGCGGCATCCGGGAGTCCCGCCGCCTCGAGCGCCTCGACGACCTTGTCCTTGACGTCGGACCGCTCGGCCAGGCCGTGCGCGAGCAGCGTCTCGGCGACCTGCGTGCCGATCTTGGCGACCGGGTTGAGGTTCGACATGGGATCCTGCGGCACGAGGCCGATCTGACGGCCGCGCACCTGGCGCATGCGCGCCTCGCCGAACGTCGTCAGATCCTCGCCGTCGAGCAGGATCTGCCCGCGTGCGACGCGTCCGCCCGAGGCGAGCAGGCCGATGATGGCCATCGCCGTCGTCGACTTGCCGGAGCCGGACTCGCCGACGATCGCGATCGTCTCGCCCGCGTGGATGTCGAGGTTCACGCCGTCCACCGCGCGCACCGGGCCGTCCATCGTGGCGAAGTCGACGGCGAGGTCGCGGACCGACAGGAGGAGGGAGGATGCGGGGGGACCGGCGACGTCGGAGGTCATCCCCCCATCCTGCCCTGCGGCGCGCTCCTGACGCGGACGTCCCGCGCGATCGTCACGCGCCCGTAACGTGCGGCCGGTGCTGGGGTTGTCGGGGAGGGGAGGGGATGCCGACGGCGGAGGAGGCTTCGCGGGGTGGGGGTCCTCCCTTTCCGACATCTCCTCCCGTCGGCGTCGGCGTTCTGTGTCGGGGAGGGGAGGGGATGTCGCCGGGGGAGGATGCTTCGCGGGGTGGGGGTCCTTCTTTCCCGACATCTCCTCCCGTCGGCGTCGGCGTTCCGTGTCGGGGAGGGGAGGGGATGCCGCCGGGGGAGGATGCTTCGCGGGGTGGGGGTCCTCCCTTCCCGACATCTCCTCCCGCCCCCTCGCGGGTAGCGTGAGCGCATGCGCGTGGACCTGAACGCCGACCTCGGCGAGACCGTCGACGGCCGTCCCACGGCGGACGACGCGGCGATGTTCCCGCTCGTCTCCAGCGCGAACATCGCCTGCGGCGGCCACGCCGGGGACGCGGCATCCCTGCGTCTCTCCGTGGCGCGCGCCCTCGCGGACGGCGTCGCCGTCGGCGCGCACCCCTCGTACTTGGACCGCGCGAACTTCGGACGCGTCCGCCGCGACCCCCCGCCCGCCGAGCTGCGTGCCAGCGTCGCGGCGCAGCTCGACGCGCTCGTCGCGGTAGGAGGGGACGTCCGCTACGTCAAACCGCACGGGGCGCTCTATCACGCGGTCATCGACGACGCCGCCCAGGCCGCCGCGGTGATCGGGGCCGTCGCGGACCTCTCCGCGCGCCTGGGCCGCCCCCTGCCCCTGCTCGGACTCCCCGGCCGCATCTCCGACGCCGCCCGTGCCGCCGGCCTGCCCTTCGTGCACGAGGCGTTCCTCGACCGCGGATACCGCCCCGACGGCTCCCTGGTCCCGCGCGGCGAGCCGGACGCGCTCGTCCACGACCCCGCCGTCGTCGCGGCCCGCGCCGTCCGGCTGGTCGCGCGCGGTGAGGTCGAGGCCGTCGACGGCACGATCGTCGACGTGGATGCCGCCTCCCTCTGCCTGCACGGCGACACCCCCGCCGCAGTCGAGATAGCCCGTGCCGTCCGCCGCGCCCTCGACACCGCGGGGATCGAGGTGCGCGCGCCGTGGTGACCGCGGCGATCCGCCCGATGGGGGAGCGGGCGGTGCTCGCGGAGGTCGACGACCTCGCCGCCGTCCTCCTGCTCCACGCGGCGCTCGCCGCGGATGTCCCCGCGGGGGTCGAGGACCTCGTGCCCGCCGCCCGGACGGTGCTGATCCGCTTCGACCCGGCCCGCCTGCCCCGCGCCGCCGTCGTCGCCTGGGTGCAGGACGCGGCGTCCTCTCCCGTTCCCGACGTCACGGCGGCCTCACCCGTCGTGGAGGTGGCCGTGCGCTACGACGGCCCCGATCTCGCCGAGACCGCGCAGGTCCTCGGCATCCCTCCGTCCGAGCTCGCCCGCCGGCACGCCGCCGCGGGCTGGACGGTCGCCTTCACGGGCTTCGCCCCCGGGTTCGCGTACCTCGTCAGCGCGGACTGGCCGTTCGAGGTGCCACGGCTGGCGCGCCCGCGGACGCGCGTCCCCGCGGGGTCGGTCGGTCTCGCCGGGGAGTTCAGCGGCGCCTATCCGCGCGAGACGCCGGGCGGGTGGCGGCTCATCGCCACGACGGCGGCTCCCCTCTTCTCTCCGGATGCCGCCGAGCCCGCGCTCCTGCCGCCGCGCGCACGGGTGCGGTTCGTGCCCGAGCGTCCGGTCGTGAGGGGAGGCGTGCCCGAATCCCCGGTGGTGGAGGGAGGGGATGCCGCGAGCGGAGGAGCCGCGACCCCTCTTCCGTCCTCCGCCGGCCGCATCTCCTCCGCCGAGCGCGGCGCCGCACTCGCGGTGCTCGCGCCAGGGCCGCTCACGACGGTGCAGGACCTCGGCCGGCCCGGGCGCGCGGCGCTGGGAGTCGCGCGGTCCGGCGCGCTCGATCGCCGCGCGCTGCGCGTCGCCAACCGGCTGGTCGGCAACGCCGAGGACGCCGCGGGTCTCGAGGTGTTGCTCGGCGGGTTGCGCGTCCGCGCCCTCCGCGACACGTGGGTGGCCGTGACCGGGACGCTCGGCGACGTCCTCGTCGACGGCAGAGCGATGGATGCCTACCGGCCGCTGCTCCTCCCCGCGGGGGCCGAGCTCGCGCTGGGTGCGGCGCGGGCGGGCCTGCGGTTCTCGGTCGCGGTCCGCGGCGGTCTCCGCGCGACGACGGCTCTGGGATCGGCGTCCCGCGACGTCCTCGCCGGACTCGGGCCCGAGCCGCTGCGCGCGGGGGACGAGCTGGTCGCGGCCGACGGAGAGAGGCATCCTGTCCCCGCCGTCGACGTGTTCCCGTGGACGGTGCCGCCGTCGGAGATCGACGTCCCCCTCGCCCGGGGGCCCCGCGACGAATGGTTCACCGTCGCCGCGCGGGAGCTGCTCGTCGATGCGCGGTGGACCGTGTCGTCGGACGCCGATCGGGTCGGGCTCCGTCTGGACGGTCCGGTTCTGGAACGGCGCGTCGAAGGAGAGCTCGCGAGCGAGGGGATGGTGCCCGGGGCGCTGCAGGTGCCGCCGCACGGGCGGCCGGTCGTGCTGCTCGCGGACGGCCCGGTGACCGGCGGGTACCCCGTGATCGCGGTGGTGCGGGACGACGCGCTGGACGCTCTGGCGCAGGCGCGACCGGGCGACATGGTGCGTTTCCGGCGGAGCTGAGACGGCTGGCGCGCCGGACGCGCGACGGCGACGGGGCCCGTTCGACGAGTGGATCGCGGAATGCGCCGGGGGCGTGCGCGGTTATACCGCAGGTACGCAAAGTCGTCAAGAATTCGACTGGACACGGCGAGTCCTCCCGCGTATGCTTGGACTTTGCGCTCCCAACTTCCCCCTGCCCTCATATGGTGGTCGGCTGTGCCTGTGCGTCCCCGCTTCACCGCGGTGTGCGACACGCAGGCTTCCGGGGTACGGGAGCACTCCACCTGACGACAAGGAATCACGAGCCCCTCGCCCGGGCTTCTGGAGGTTATTCCCTTGGCTGCTGCGAGCAACGCATCCACCACCACCACCCCCAAGAGCGGACGCGGCGCCTCGCGTCTTTCGTTCGCCAAGATCTCCGACAAGCTGACCGTCCCCGACCTGCTGGCCCTGCAGACGGAGTCGTTCGACTGGCTGGTCGGCAACGAGGCCTGGAAGGCGCGCGTCGCCGAGGCCCAGGCCGCCGGTCGCACCGACGTGCCCGAGATCAGCGGCCTCGAGGAGATCTTCGAGGAGATCTCCCCGATCGAGGACCTGAGCGAGACCATGCAGCTCTCGTTCACGAACCCCTACCTCGAGCCCGAGAAGTACTCCATCGAGGAGTGCAAGGAGCGCGGCAAGACGTACGCCGCCCCGCTCTACGTCGAGGCCGAGTTCATGAACCACCAGACCGGTGAGATCAAGACGCAGACGGTCTTCATGGGCGACTTCCCGCTTCAGACCGACAAGGGCACGTTCATCATCAACGGCACCGAGCGTGTCGTCGTGTCGCAGCTCGTGCGTTCGCCCGGCGTCTACTTCGACAAGACCCCGGACAAGACCTCCGACAAGGACATCGTCTCGGCGCGCGTCATCCCCTCGCGCGGTGCCTGGCTCGAGTTCGAGATCGACAAGCGCGACCAGGTCGGCGTCCGCATCGACCGCAAGCGCAAGCAGTCGGTCACCGTCTTCCTCAAGGCGCTCGGCCTGACCAGCGAGGACATCCTCGCCGAGTTCGCCGGGTTCGACTCCATCGAGGAGACGCTGTCCAAGGACACGATCCTCACCAAGGAGGACGCGCTCCGCGACATCTACCGCAAGCTGCGTCCGGGCGAGCAGGTCGCCGCCGAGGCCGCGCGCGCGCTGCTCGACAACTTCTACTTCAACCCGAAGCGCTACGACCTGGCCAAGGTGGGTCGCTACAAGATCAACCAGAAGCTGGGCGTCGACAAGCCGCTGTCGGACTCGGTGCTCACCGTCGACGACATCGTCGCGACGATCAAGTACCTCGTCCGCCTGCACCGCGGCGACTCGTCGTTCGACGGCGTGCGCGGCGGCCAGGCGGCAGACATCCGCCTCGACACCGACGACATCGACAACTTCGGCAACCGTCGCATCCGCGCGGTCGGCGAGCTCATCCAGAACCAGGTCCGCACCGGTCTGTCGCGCATGGAGCGCGTCGTCCGCGAGCGCATGACCACGCAGGACATCGAGGCGATCACGCCGCAGACCCTGATCAACGTCCGTCCCGTCGTGGCGGCGATCAAGGAGTTCTTCGGCACGTCGCAGCTGTCGCAGTTCATGGACCAGAACAACCCGCTCGCGGGCCTGACCCACAAGCGCCGCCTGTCGGCGCTGGGCCCCGGCGGTCTGTCGCGTGAGCGCGCCGGCGTCGAGGTCCGCGACGTCCACCCGTCGCACTACGGCCGCATGTGCCCGATCGAGACGCCGGAAGGCCCGAACATCGGTCTGATCGGCTCGCTCGCGTCGTTCGCGCGCATCAACGCGTTCGGCTTCATCGAGACGCCGTACCGCCGCGTCGTCGACGGTCGCGTGACCGACACGATCGACTACCTCACCGCCAGCGAGGAGAGCGACCACATCGTCGCCCAGGCCGGTGTCGCCCTCCAGGCCGACGGACACTTCGTCGAGGACCGCATCCTGGCCCGCCGCGGTCAGGGTGGCGAGGTCGACCTGTTCCCCGTCGACGAGATCGGCTACATGGACGTCTCGCCGCGCCAGATGGTGTCGGTGGCGACCTCGCTCATCCCGTTCCTCGAGCACGACGACGCCAACCGCGCCCTCATGGGTGCGAACATGCAGCGTCAGGCCGTGCCGCTGGTCCGCAGCGAGTCGCCCGTGGTCGGTACCGGTATGGAGGGCTTCGCCGCCATCGACGCCGGTGACGTCGTCACCGCCGAGAAGGCCGGTGTCGTCATCGAGGTCTCGGCCGACGTCGTGACCGTGCAGCTCGACGAGGGCGGCACGCAGGACTACTTCCTCCGCAAGTTCGACCGCTCGAACCAGGGCACCTCGTACAACCAGCGCGTGGTCGTCTCCGCGGGCGAGCGCGTCGAGGCCGGCGAGGTCATCGCCGACGGTCCCGCGACCGAGAACGGCGAGCTCGCGCTCGGCAAGAACCTCCTCGTGGCGTTCATGACCTGGGAGGGTCACAACTTCGAGGACGCGATCATCCTCAGCCAGGACCTCGTGAAGGACGACACGCTGTCGTCGATCCACATCGAGGAGTACGAGGTCGACGCGCGCGACACCAAGCTCGGCAAGGAGGAGATCACCCGTGACCTCCCCAACGTCAGCCCCGACCTGCTGAAGGACCTCGACGAGCGCGGCATCGTCCGCATCGGCGCCGAGGTTCGTCCCGGCGACATCCTCGTCGGCAAGGTCACGCCCAAGGGCGAGACCGAGCTGAGCGCCGAGGAGCGCCTGCTCCGCGCGATCTTCAACGAGAAGAGCCGCGAAGTCCGTGACACCTCGCTGAAGGTGCCCCACGGCGAGCAGGGCACGATCATCGCCGTCAAGGAGTTCAACGCCGAGGACGGCGACGACGAGCTCGGCTCCGGCGTGAACCGCCGCGTGGTCGTCTACATCGCCCAGAAGCGCAAGATCACCGAGGGCGACAAGCTCGCGGGACGCCACGGCAACAAGGGTGTCATCGCCAAGATCCTCCCGATCGAGGACATGCCCTTCCTGTCCGACGGCACGCCCGTCGACGTCGTGCTGAACCCGCTCGGCATCCCCGGTCGAATGAACTTCGGCCAGGTGCTCGAGCTCCACCTCGGGTGGATCGCCCAGCAGGGCTGGAAGGTCGAGGGCACCCCCGAGTGGGCCGCGAGCCTGCCCGAGGTCGCTCGCGAGGCGGCTCCCGGCACCAAGGTCGCGACCCCGGTGTTCGACGGTGCGTTCGAGGACGAGATCGCGGGTCTGCTCGACTCGACGATCCCGAACCGCGACGGCGACCGCCTGATCGACTCGACCGGAAAGACCCGTCTGTTCGACGGTCGCTCCGGCGAGCCCTTCCCGGCGCCCATCTCGGTCGGCTACATGTACATCCTGAAGCTGCACCACCTCGTCGACGACAAGATCCACGCACGCTCGACGGGCCCCTACTCGATGATCACCCAGCAGCCGCTCGGCGGTAAGGCCCAGTTCGGTGGCCAGCGCTTCGGTGAGATGGAGGTGTGGGCGCTCGAGGCCTACGGCGCCGCGTACGCGCTGCAGGAGCTCCTCACGATCAAGTCCGACGACATCCTCGGCCGCGTCAAGGTGTACGAGGCCATCGTCAAGGGCGAGAACATCCAGGAGCCCGGCATCCCCGAGTCGTTCAAGGTGCTCATGAAGGAGATGCAGTCGCTCTGCCTGAACGTCGAGGTCCTCTCGGCCGATGGCACGGCGGTCAACCTCCGCGACACCGACGATGACGCCTTCCGCGCTGCGGAAGAGCTCGGCATCAACATCTCCAGCCGCTTCGAGTCCTCGTCGATCGACGAGATCTGACCCGGCCAGGCAACGAACAGAATTCCGACACAGGAGAACCAGTGCTCGAATCAACCACTTTCGATCAGCTTCGTATCGGCCTGGCCACCGCCGACGACATCCGTCGTTGGTCCTTCGGCGAGGTCAAGAAGCCCGAGACGATCAACTACCGCACGCTGAAGCCCGAGAAGGACGGCCTCTTCGGAGAGCAGATCTTCGGACCCTCCCGCGACTGGGAGTGCGCCTGCGGCAAGTACAAGCGCGTCCGCTTCAAGGGCATCGTCTGCGAGCGCTGCGGCGTCGAGGTCACCAAGTCCTCGGTCCGCCGGGAGCGCATGGGCCACATCGAGCTCGCCGCGCCCGTCACCCACATCTGGTACTTCAAGGGCGTGCCCTCGCGCCTCGGCTACCTGCTGGACATGGCGCCGAAGGACCTCGAGAAGGTCATCTACTTCGCCGCCTACATGGTCATCTCGGTCGACGAGGATGCTCGTCACCGCGACCTGGCCACGCAGGAGAACAACATCCGTCTCGAGCTGAAGACGCTCGGCGACCGGCGCGACTCGCGCATCGCCGCCCGCCTCGCCAAGCTCGAGGAGGAGCTCGCCTCCCTGGAGGAGGAGGGCGCCAAGGCCGACCAGAAGAAGAAGGTCAAGGACGCCGCCGAGAAGGACATGACCTCGATCCGCAAGAACGCGGACGAGCAGATCGCCAAGCTCGAGCGCGTGTGGGAGGACTTCCGCACGCTCGAGGTCGGCGCCCTGAAGCCCGAGGACGACGTCTTTCACGAGCTGCAGGACCGCTTCGGTCAGTACTTCGAGGCCCACATGGGCGCGGAGTCGATCAAGCGTCGCCTCGAGACCTTCGACCTCGCCGCCGAGTCCGAGAACCTGCACCTGCAGATCTCGGAGGGCAAGGGCCAGCGCAAGATCCGCGCGATCAAGCGCCTGAAGGTCGTCAACTCGTTCCTGCAGACCGGCATGAGCCCGGCCTCCATGGTCCTCGACGTCGTCCCGGTGATCCCGCCGGAGCTGCGCCCGATGGTGCAGCTGGACGGTGGCCGCTTCGCGACCTCCGACCTGAACGACCTCTACCGTCGCGTGATCAACCGCAACAACCGCCTCCGTCGCCTGATCGACCTCGGTGCCCCCGAGATCATCGTCAACAACGAGAAGCGCATGCTGCAGGAGGCCGTCGACGCGCTGTTCGACAACGGCCGCCGCGGTCGCCCCGTCACCGGTACCGGCAACCGCGCCCTCAAGTCCCTGAGCGACATGCTCAAGGGAAAGCAGGGTCGCTTCCGCCAGAACCTGCTCGGCAAGCGCGTGGACTACTCGGGTCGTTCCGTCATCATCGTCGGACCCCAGCTCAAGCTGCACCAGTGCGGTCTGCCCAAGCAGATGGCGCTCGAGCTGTTCAAGCCGTTCGTCATCAAGCGCCTGATCGACCTGGGTCACTCCCAGAACATCAAGGCCGCCAAGCGCGCGGTCGAGCGCTACCGTCCCGAGGTCTGGGACGTGCTCGAGGAGATCATCCGCGAGCGCCCCGTGCTGCTGAACCGTGCGCCCACGCTGCACCGTCTCGGCATCCAGGCGTTCGAGCCCCAGCTCGTCGAGGGCAAGGCGATCCAGCTGCACCCGCTCGTCTGCGCGGCGTTCAACGCCGACTTCGACGGCGACCAGATGGCCGTCCACCTGCCGCTGTCGGTCGAGGCCCAGGCCGAGGCCCGCGTGCTCATGCTCGCGTCGAACAACATCCTCAAGCCGTCGGACGGCCGCCCGGTGACCCTGCCCTCGCAGGACATGATCATCGGTCTGCACCACCTCACCACCCTCAAGGAGGGTGCCGTGGGCGAGGGCCGTGCGTTCGGTTCGGTGGGCGAGGCGATCCTGGCCAAGGACGAGGGCACCCTCGACCTGCAGGCCAAGGCGCGCATCCGCATCCCCGGTCTGACCTTCCTCGAGGGTCAGGCTCCGGAGGGCTACGAGAAGCACGGTCTCGTCGACGCCTCGCTCGGCCAGGCGATCTTCAACGACACGCTCCCCAAGGGCTACCCGTTCGTGCGCGAGCAGGCGGACAAGGGCAAGCTGTCGCAGATCGTCAACAAGCTGGCGGAGGAGTACCCCAAGGTCGAGGTCGCGGCATCGCTCGACCGGATCAAGGACGCCGGCTTCTACTGGGCCACGCGCTCGGGTGTGACGGTCGCGCTGAGCGACATCCTCACGCCGCCGAACAAGGCCGAGATCGTCGCGGGCTACGAGAAGCAGGCTGCGAAGGTCCAGGGTCAGTACGAGAAGGGTCTCACCACCGACGCAGAGCGTCGTCAGGAGCTCATCAAGATCTGGACCGAGGCCACCGACGAGGTCCAGAAGGCGATGCGGGACAACTTCCCCGCCGACAACACCATCAACCGCATGGTCTCGTCGGGCGCCCGTGGTAACTGGCTGCAGATCCGCAACATCGCGGGTATGCGTGGTCTGGTGAACAACCCCAAGGGTGAGATCATCCCGCGTCCGATCATCTCCTCGTACCGCGAGGGTCTGTCGGTCGCCGAGTACTTCATCGCGACGCACGGTGCCCGTAAGGGTCTGGCCGACACGGCCCTCCGTACGGCCGACTCGGGGTACCTGACCCGTCGTCTGGTGGACGTCTCGCAGGACGTCATCATCCGCGAGGAGGACTGCGGCACGTCGAAGGGCCTCGAGCTCCCGATCGCCGCGGCCGACTCGTCCGGTTCGCTCGTCAAGGACGCCAACGTCGAGAACTCCGTGTTCGCCCGTACGCTGGCCACGGCCGCCGTCGACCCGCAGGGCACCGTCCTGGCGGAGGCCGGCGAGGACGTGGGCGACGTGCTCATCGACAAGCTGGTCGCCGGCGGCATCGAGTCCATCAAGGTCCGTTCGGTCCTGACGTGCGACTCGGCCGTGGGTGTCTGCGCGAAGTGCTACGGCCGTTCGCTGGCCACCGGCAAGATCGTCGACATCGGCGAGGCCGTCGGCATCATCGCGGCCCAGTCGATCGGTGAGCCCGGTACCCAGCTGACGATGCGTACCTTCCACACCGGTGGTTCCGCGTCGGCCGACGACATCACGCAGGGTCTGCCCCGCGTGCAGGAGCTGTTCGAGGCCCGTACCCCCAAGGGTGCGTCCCCGATCGCCGAGGCCGACGGTCGCATCACGATCGACGAGACCGAGAAGGCCAAGAAGGTCATCCTCACGCCCGACAACGGCGACGAGCCGGTGGTCTACCCCGTCCTGAAGCGTGCGACGCTCCTGGTCGAGGACGGCCAGCACGTCTCCGTCGGCGAGCCCCTCCAGGTCGGAACGCTCGACCCCAAGGAGGTCATGCGCGTGCAGGGTGCCCGCGAGGTGCAGAAGTACCTCGTGAACGGCGTCCAGGGCGTGTACCGCTCGCAGGGTGTGCCGATCCACGACAAGCACATCGAGGTCATCGTCCGACAGATGCTCCGCAAGGTCACCGTCGTCGACCACGGCGACACCGACCTGCTGCCCGGTGAGCTGGTGGACTTCAAGCGCTACCAGACCATCAACCGCGAGGCGGTCGGCGAGGGCAAGCGCCCCGCGTCGGGCCGTCCCGAGCTGATGGGTATCACGAAGGCGTCGCTCGCGACCGAGTCGTGGCTGTCGGCGGCATCGTTCCAGGAGACCACCCGCGTCCTGACGCAGGCGGCCATGGAGGGCAAGAGCGACCCGCTCGTCGGCCTCAAGGAGAACGTCATCATCGGAAAGCTCATCCCCGCCGGAACGGGACTTGCGAAGTACCGCAACGTCGCCGTCGAGGCGACGGAGGAGGCGAAGAGCGAGCGGTACCCCAACCGCATCTTCGCGTCCGACGGGGCGTACTCCGACGCCGACCTGAGCTACGTCGACTTCGACAGCTTCTCGACGGACGACTTCACGCCCGGCACGTACAACTGAGTGAGCATGGATGCCTCTGCCTGAGGCATCCATGATCGACACGAAGGCCCCCGGCTCCCGCCGGGGGCCTTCGTGCGTCCGGCGTGTCGAAGTGCGGTGCCGGAGGGGTGGTCGTCCTACCGTGGACGGGGAGGCACGGATGGCACGAGTGGGTGGACGCAGCGCCTGGATCGCGTGGCCGGCGGGGTTGTTCTGCCTGGCCGTCGTCGCCGGCCTGCTGTACCTCGCCGCCCCCGGCATCCCTCGGACCGTCTCGTTCATCGGGGACGCGCTGCGGGCCGGCACCTCGGCACCGGTCGCGGCGGGGGAGTCCTCCCTCCGCGACGAGCACGCGCCCGCCCAGGACTGCCGCAGCCTCTACACCCAGCCGATGTGGTCGACCCTGGTCTGGTCGCCCGGGGCGCTGCTGTCGCAGGTGCGCACTCCGCCCGTCTCGACTCCCGAGGCCGTCGCGGTCGCGCAGCCGGCCGTCGTGACGACCTGCCACTGGCGGGGCGCGGGCGACTCGTCCATCTCGACGACCGTCTCGACCGTCCCGCCGGAGGCCGCCCCCGCGATCCAGGCGACGCTCTCCGGTCAGGGCTTCGCTTGTCGCGTGGATGCCGCGACGATCCACTGCGAGCGGACGTCGGGCGTCGTGCACGAGGTCCACGACCTGCGCGGCGACCGGTGGGTCTCGAGCACCCTCACGGGGTGGGAGCCGGACGGCTACACCGGGGTGGTGGCATCCCGCGCCTTCGGCGACTGAGACCCGTCGCGCCTCAGCCGAAGATGCCGGCGATGACCCCGGCCGTGTAGCCCGTCGGGGCGAGGTTGGAGTACCGGGTGTCGATGAGGATGCCGTCGCGCCAGTAGAGGGTGCGTCCGTCGTTGACCGGGTACTGCGGGTTGATCCAGGTCTTCTCGCAGCGCGTACCCTCGTCGGGGGTGTAGCAGCTGAAGCCCTCGTCGGCGACGAGCTGATTGAGCATGTCGAGGGCGGGACCGCGGTCCTCGCGGCTGATCGTCGTGACCAGCCCGGTCGTGTCGGCCGCCGGGTCGCGCCAGATGCACACGAGCGAGCCGTCCGCCTGCGGACCCGACGGCCCGAGGGCGGGGTCGTTCAGCGGCACGGTGCGCAGCTGCGCCAGCACATCCTGCGGCAGCATCGCGCGACAGTCGCCCGGGATCCGCGCGGCGGCAGCGGTGGGGGTCGGGGATGCCGTCGGCGTGGGCGTGCGGGACTCGACGGGGGCCGCGGTGGGCGGTGCCGTCTCGTCCGCCGGGTCGGGGGCGCACCCGGTGAGCGCGAGCACGGCCGCGCACGCGAGGACGGCGAGGCGGGCGGAGCGACGCGCGGACATGTGCACACCATAGACGCGAGCGCCGACACGCGCGGCCCGACACGGCATCCCGGCGCGCACGGACACGGACACACGACGGCACGCCTCCCCGGCGCGATGGCAGGCGCGGGTTAGCCTGAGGCGCTAGAACCGCCCGCGTGAGGAGTATTCCGATGAGCGACCCCCAGTCGTACGGCAACCCCGTCGACGAGCCGAAGGACGAGCGAGGCGACGTCGTCGGCCGCGCCCACGAGGGCCTCGCCGACGCCGAGGCCGCCCGCCGGGACGCGGTCGACCCCGAGGCCGCCGCGGCCGCGTGGGACGAACGCGCGAACGAGGAGAAGCGCGAGAGCGCGACCCCCGTCGTGCACGACGCGTCGCCGCAGGAACCGCGCACCGAGACGCCGGCCCGCTCCTCGGTCGATCTGGACGACGAGGACGCCCGCTGGGCGGCCTACGCCGCGTCCGCCGAGCCCGAGGCCCACGACGACCGCGACGCGCGGGGCGACCACGCCGCGTCCGCACACGACGGCGCCGACCGCGACGTGCCGGCGGCCCGCGACGGCGTCTACGGCGCCGGTGCAGGTGCCGGCGTCGCCGCGGCGGCCGCGGCCGGTTCCGCGTCCGCCGACGACCGCACCGCCGTCTACGCGACTCCGCGGAACGACGACGCGTACGCCACCGAGCCGCAGCGTGCGTCGAGCGGTCCGCAGCCCATCTTCGTGCAGGCCCCGGAGGCTCCCCGCCCCAAGGGCAACCGCGGCGCGGCCGGGGCGATCGGCCTGCTGGCCGCGCTGGCCTTCGCCGTGCTCTACCTCGCGGCGATCCTCGGCTTCGGCCTGCTGAGCGGGGCGTACGACCTCGCCGGCGTGCCTCAGGCGGCCCTCGAGGCGCTCACCACGTGGGGCCTGTGGGTCCCGACGGTGGCCTTCTTCGTCGGGTTCTGGTTCCTGGGCGCGCTCATCAACCGCGGTCGGTGGGGACACTGGGTCATCTGGGGCCTCGTCGTCGGCGTCATCGCCTGGCTGGGCCACCTGCTCGGCGTCCTCTTCGCCGCGCCCTTCTGGATGATCACCGCCCGTGAGGGGCTCGTCCTCATGCGGGACAACTACCTTGCGCCTCTCGCGATCGTGGCGTTCGTCCTCGGACGCGAGCTGACCATCTGGTTCGGCGCCTGGGTGGCCGCCCGCGGCCGCCGCGTGACGGAGATCAACGCCGAGGCGCAGCGCGAATACGAGCGCACCCTCGAGGCCGGGCCTCAGCTCTCCCAGCGCTGAGCCGACATGAGTTCGCCATCGCGACCGGCGGGGGTCACCCCGCCGGTCGCCGTCGTTCTGGCCACGGTGTCGTTCGCGGCGCTGGCCATCGCGGCGCTGGGCGTCACGGCCCTCGTGCTGGACGCCGACGTCATCCCGGTCCGCGGACTGGGCGCGTTCCCGGGCGTCATCGGGATGCTGTGCGCGATCGGCGCCTTCGCCGGCGCGCTCGCGTGGGGTCTTCGAGCCGTCCCGCCGGGATATCTCACCGCGGTGCCGTGCGCGCTCGGCGCGTATCTCGGCGAGGTCTTCGGCATCCTCGTCGGCGCCCTGGTGACGGGGGCGGACCCGGCGCTCGGCGCCGCCGCCGCGGGGTCCGTCGCGCTCGGATGGCCCGGGGCGGTCATCGCGGCGGCGGCGCTCCTGGCCGGCGCGTTCGGCGTCCTCCTCGTGCGCACGCCCACCGATCGCGCGCACTGGTCGTGGGAGTCGGAGGACGACTGACTCCGGCGGACGCGCGGGCCGTGGCATCCGGAGCTTTCCGGGCGTGTCGGGCTAGCGTAGAGACGTGGAGCGGTCGCTCGAGACCCAGGTCGGCCATGCGGTCGACGCCTGGCTGAGGTGGTTGCCCCGGTGGGAGCCGGCGCATCATCGTGGCCGCATCGCGCCCTGCCGCCGGTGCTTCGGTTCTCCGGTGCTGTCCGCAGCGGGTCTGGGCGCCGACGTCCCCCACGGCGTGCAGCACGGGCTGTCGACGCGCCTCAAGGGCATCGTCGACCTCGCCGTCGCGGACTACACGGCCCGCAACCTCCCGATGCTGCAGTCCGAGCTCGACCAGCAGGCGGAGCGCAACCGCCGGCGCGCGTACCGTCCGGCCGAGGGTCTGGAACCGGAGTTCGAGGGGATGCCGCTCGACCCGGAGCCCGAGCCCGGGGCGCCGTTCCTCTTCACCCTGACGGGACTGGCCGCCGAGGAGGACGCGTCGATCCCCGCCCTCCCCCCGCTGAGCGACGAGGCGAAGGCGGCGCTCCGCCAGGAGGTCGGCCTCGCCGACGACTACGCCAACATGATCGGGCGCGAGGTCTGCACGATCCTGCTGCACCATCGCCTGCGGATCCAGGCGGCGGTGGCCGAGTACGTGGAGCCGCAGGTGGCCGCGATGCTCGACGACCTCGCCCGGTCGCTGGACGCGCCGTTCGATCCCCGGGACACCGGCTCCGAGGCATCCTGAGCCTGTGGATGACGACGAGGCGGCCGCACGCGGTTTTGTTAGCATTGCCGGGTTGTCCGCGGCCCGACGAGGTGTGCGGGGAGTGTGACCGGGGAAAGGGGCACGATGCCGCAGCGCCTGCCCTCCGCGCCCCCCATCCTCCCCGGGCTGGCGTACATCCGACCGCTCGGGTCGGGCGGCTTCGCCGACGTCTTCCTCTACGGGCAGGACATGCCGCGCCGCGACGTCGCGGTCAAGGTGCTGCCGAGCGACGTGCGCGACCCGGACCTGCTGCGCATGTTCAATGCCGAGGCGGACGTGCTGGCGCACCTGTCCGCGCACCCGTCCATCGTGACCGTGTACCAGGCGGGCATCTCGGCTGACGGCAGGCCCTACATCGTCATGGAGTTCTGCCCCGGCTCGCTCGCCCAGCGGTACCGGGTCGAGCGGATCCCCGTGCCCGAGGTGCTGTCCATCGGCGTGCGCATGGCGGGGGCCCTCGAGTCCGCCCACCACGCCGGCCTCGTGCACCGCGACGTCAAGCCGAGCAACATCCTCGTGACCACCTTCGGGGCGCCGGTACTCGCCGACTTCGGGATCTCGTCCTCGCTCGTGCGGCAGGGCGCCGACGAGATGCTGGCCATGTCGGTGCCGTGGAGCGCGCCGGAGGTGATCTCGGAGCAGACCGCGGGGACCATCGCCAGCGAGGTCTGGAGCCTGGGGGCGACCGTCTACTCGCTGCTCGCGGGCCAGAGCCCGTTCGAGCGGCGGGAGCGCGGGCAGAACTCGCGCGAGCAGCTGCGTCGCCGCATCGCCCGCGCCAGCTACACCGACATCGCCCGCACCGACGTGCCCCCGTCCCTGCAGGCCGTGCTGGCGCGCGCGATGGCCCGCGCCCCGCAGGACCGCTACGCCAGCGCCCGCGAGCTCGGGGAGGCGCTGCAGCAGGTGCAGGCCGAGTTGCAGCTCGCATCGACGCCGCTCGAAGTGCCCGCCGCCCCGTGGACCCCGCAGGTCGGCACGGTCGACTTCTCGGACGGGACCCTGCGCGGCCCCGCCCGGTCGCGGATCGAGCGCGACAGGTCGCGCAAGTTCCGCGACTCCTCCGGCGTGCGGGGCCTCGCGCGGGACGAGGACACCGACATCTCGGCCCCCGGGCCGTCGCTGCATCGGTCGGTGCCGTGGGTCCTCGGGGCCCTCGCCGCGGTGGCCGCGGGCGCGGTCCTCGTGGCCGCGCTGTTCGCGACGGGGGTGCTGTGATGCGCCGTCGCACCATCGCCGGTCTGGCGGCGAGCATCGCCGCGGCCGCGCTCGTGGTCACCGCCTCCGTCGTCTGGCCGGGGCTCGACGCCCAGGAGACGCCCGAGGTCGACACGTCGGTGTGGGCGCTGCAGACCGGCGACGGCCAGCGCTACGCGCGCGTCAACACGACCGTCGGCGAGCTGGACACGGTACGCACGGTCGGCAATCCGACGCAGGTCGCGCAGGCCGGCGACGGCGCGTACCTCTTCACCGACAGCTTCAGCAAGCTCGCCCGCATCGACGAGGCGCAGCCGATCGACCTGGAGCAGGAGCAGCTCGACGACGCGCCGGACAGCCCGTCCGGGACGACCTCGGTGGTCACCGCGGGGGACTTCGTCGTCTACCGCACCGACACCGGCGTGCTGCACCTCGGGCGGTTGAGCGAGGCCGGTCGGACGCCGCCGGAGTTCGACCCGTTCGGCACCGCGGGCGACGAGGACGCCCCCTCCTACACGGCGGACGCCGTCGCGCTGGACTCCCGAGGGATGCTCTTCTCCTACTCGGCGGCGGACGGCTCGGTCGTGAGGTACGACCTCGACGCCGACGAGCTGCGCGGACGCGACGCGCTCGACGTGGACGCGGCCGCGCCGGCGCTGTCCGCGGCCGGTGACGACTGGGTCCTCCTCGACGCCGAGGACGGCCGGGTGTGGACGCGCGGCGGGGCGCAGACCACGATCGAGACGACCGAGCAGCTGGTGGTCGGCGAGCCCGACCCGACGGGGAGCGCGGTCTACGTGGCCGACGAGCAGTCGCTGTGGAGCATCTCGGTCGACGGGGAGGCGCGGCCGGAGGTCGGCGGCGCGGCGAGCGTCCGCGGGCAGCCCGCGCGTCCGATCGTGCACGACGGCGTCGTCTACGCGGCCTGGCTGCTCCCGGGCGAGGCGAGCGGCACGCTCTGGAGCTCCGTCGCGGGGGAGACCGGTCTCGACTACGCCGGGGCGACCCTGCCCGACCAGCGGCGCCCCGTCTTCGTCGCGACCGAGAACGCCGTCATCCTGAACGAGACGCGCACGGGATGGGTCTGGACCGTCCCGGACGGCCGGCTCGTCTCCTCGAGCCAGAGCTGGTCGCTCGACGACCAGACCCAGGATGCCGCCGTGCAGAGCGAGGAGCAGCTCAACGTCGTCCTCGACCCGAAGCCGCCGATCGCCGAGCCGGACGCGTTCGGTGTGCGCCCCGGGCGCCTCGCGACCCTGCCGGTCCTGCTGAACGACCACGACCCGAACGAGGACGTCCTCAGCATCGTCGGCGAGAGCGTCACGGGACTGGACCCCGGCTTCGGCTCCTTGTCCATCACCGACGACGGGCAGCGTCTCGCCGTCCGCGTCGCCCCCGACGCCACGGGGACCGCGACCTTCCAGTACGCCGTCACCGACGGCACGGCGGCGGACGGGCTGCTGTCCGCCCCGACCACCGTCTCCCTCACGGTCTCTCCGTCCGAGGCCAACAGCGCCCCCGTGTGGTGCGGCGTCGACCAGTGCCTGCAGCCCTGGCCCGTCCCCGAGGTGGCCCGCGGCGGCACCGTCACCGTGCCGGTGCTCCCCGGCTGGGTCGACCCCGACGGCGACCCCCTGCTGCTGCTGTCGGTCCAGAACCCGTCCGGCATCGGCAGCGTCGCCTCCACGCCCGCCGGCGAGGTCGTCTACCAGCACGCCGACGACGGCTCCGGCGGCGATCAGACCGTGCAGCTCGACGTCACCGTGGCCGACACCGCCGGCGCGACGACCGTCAAGCCGCTGCTCATCCGCGTCGCGCCCGACCCGGCGCTGGCCGTCCAGTCCTTCGCCGTGGTCGACACCGCCGGCTCGGGTCTGACCGTCGACGTCGGCCCGCACGTGACGGGCACGGCGGGCAGCGTCACGCTGTCGTCGGTGCGGGTCGTCGACGACGCCCGTGCGCTGGCGACCGTGGTCGGCGGCAGCACCACGTTCGACTTCGCGGCGAACGACCCGGGCGTCTATCGCGTCGACTTCACCGTGAGCGGAGGAGGACGGGATGCCACGGGCACGGCCCGCATCACGCTCCTCGCCGCCGACGCCCCGCCGCAGCTGTCGACCTCGCCCGTCGTCGCGTTCGTCCGCCCGCAGGAGGACGCCACGCTGGACGTCTTCACCGCCGTGTCGAACCCCACCGGGCGCGTGCTGCTCCTGAGCGACGTCGAGGCGACCGCCGAGGAGGGCGCGTCCCTCACGGTCGACACGGTCGGGCAGAACGACCTCCGCGTGTCGGGGACGACCGCGACCGGCGAGGCGGGGCTGCTGGGCACCGTCGGCTACACCGTCAGCGACGGCACGGACGACGAGGGCGCACGCGTGGCGGGGGAGGCCACCGTGTATCTGCTCCCGCCGGCCCCGGAGATCGCGCCCATCGCCGTCGACGACACGGTCGTCGTGCGCGCAGGCGCCCAGGTCGACATCCCGGTGCTCGACAACGACATCTCCCCGGCGGGCGGGCGCCCGACCCTCGACCCGGCGACCGTGCAGGCCAGCCCGGCCTCGGACGGTCTCGCCTTCGCCTCCGGCGGGGTCCTGCGCTACCTGGCCCCCACGACCGCCGGCGCGTACGAGGTGACCTACCGCGTCTCGACGACCGGCACCCCGTCGCTGTGGGACGAGGCGACCGTCCGCATCACCGTCCTGGGCTCCGAGTCCAACCGCGCGCCCCTGCCGGACACGCTCGAGGGCCGCGTGCTCAGCGGCGGCACCACGAGCATCGACTTCGACGGCTTCGCGACGGACCCGGACGGCGACGCGGTCGTCCTGGACCGCATCGTCAGCCAGCCGGACCGCGGCACCGCGGCGATCTCCGCCGACGGCTCCGCCATCGTGTACACCTCGATCGCGGGTGACCGAGGGCAGGTCTCCTTCCGCTACCGCGTCGCCGACAGCTCCGGCGCGACGGGGGAGGGCACCGTGCGGATCGGCGTCCTGGATGCCGAGGCCAACCCGAGCCCGGTCACCTTCACCGACTACGTGCAGGTGCAGGCGGGCGCGGAGAGCACGATCCGGGTGAGCCCGCTCGCGAACGACGTCGACCCGACGCAGGGTCGCCTCCAGCTCACGGCCGTGCGCCCGGACCTGCCCGAGACGCTCGTCGACGGCAGCGACAATCCCGAGTACGACCGCCAGAACGCGCTGATCGCCGACGTCGGCACGACGGGCGTGGTCCTGCGGGCCGGAGAACTGCCCGGCACGATGTCGTTCCTCTACGACGTGGAGTCCTCGTCGGGCAACACCGGCCGCGGCCTGGTGGTGGTCAAGGTCGTGCGCGAGCCCGTCCCGGACTACCCCGTCGTCGCGGACACGGTGCTCACGGCCGAGGACCGCGAGGACTTCACCACCGGGGTGGACGTGCTGGAGGGCAAGGCCACCTGGTCCGGCGGCGAGGTGAGCGACCTGCAGGTGTCGCTCTGGGGCCAGCCCACGGGCGTCGCCGTGGACGGGCGACGTCTGAGCGGCGAGCTGCCCGCGACCCGTCGCATCATCCCGTTCGAGGTCAGCGGAACCGCCGGCGGCGAGACGATCACGACGTACGCGTTCCTCCGCGTCCCGGGGGACGACGACCTCACGCTCGCCCTGCGGCCCGGTGCGGCGCAGCAGGTCGACGAGCTGGCGTCGGTCGAGTTCGACATGGCATCCCTCGTCGCCATCCCGCGGCGCGCGACGCTCGAGGTCGGTCCCGAGGTCGCGTCCACCGGGGCCCGGGCCGAGGGGCGCTGCTCCGTGAGCGGCTCGACGGTGCGGTACGACGCCGGGGCCGGGTCGCCCTACACGGACGCCTGCCAGGTGCCGGTCCGCCTTGCCGGGACCGAGGAGTGGACGCTGCTGTCGGTGCCGGTCGGCATCGTCGCGCGCAACCCGCAGCCCGAGCTGCGGCCGGGCTCGGTCACGGTCGGCCCGGGGGAGACCACGACCTTCGACCTGCGCAACATGACCTCGTGGCAGCTGGGGCGCGAGGACTGGGCCGGCATCGCGTACGCGCTGGACTACAGCGGATCGGCGTTCCAGGTCGCCCTCGAAGGGTCCACCGTCCGGATCACGGGCTCCGACCGCGCGGTGCCCGGCTCCGAGAACGCCGCCGTCATCGGGGTGACCAGCCACGCCGCGGTGACCCCGGCCCGCCTCCTCCTGCGCGTGGGGGCCGCGCCCTCGACCCTGCCCCAGGGCGGGTCGACGGCGCAGCAGTGCTCGCAGGCGGGAGGCTCGAGCTGCACGATCGACGTGGTCGGCGCCGGCGGCGAGGTCAACCCGCTGCCCGGCACGCCGCTCGAGGTCGTCGCCGTCCGTCCGACCGGCGCGTGCACAGGCGTGGGCTTCTCCGTCGCCGACAGCTCGAGCATCCTCGCGTCGTGGTCCTCCGACGCCCCGGGCGCCACGTGCAGCGCGAGCGTCACCCTGCGCGACGCGCAGGGGCGCACGACGGCGGCGACGCGCGACGCCCGGGTCGTCCTCGACCTGCTCGGCTACCCCCGCGGGCCGGCCAGCGTCCGTCAGACCGCCTACGGCGACGGCTCCGTGACCCTCCGCGTCGACCCGGGCGAGGCCCGTGCCGCCTACCCGGGGCTGTCCGGCTTCGTGGTGCGCACGGGCGGGCAGACGGTCGCGCAGTGCAGCGCGGACGGGTCCTGCCCCCTCATCTCCGCCCCCAACGGCGAGCAGCGCGAGTACGTCGTCACCGCGGTCAACGGGGTGGGCGAGTCGCGCGCCGCCGCCCGGACCACGGCGTGGGCGTACAACCCGCCGCCGACGCCGACCAATGTGTCGTGGACCCCGGTCCAGACGCGGGACGGCCAGGGCAACCTGATCGACATCGAGATCCGGGGAGTGGATGCCACTCAGGTCGGGTCCCTCGAGATCGTCAGCGCCGCGGGCGACCGCCAGACCGTCGACGTCCGACGCGGGCAGGACACGGTCCGCGTCAACGGCTTCCGGGTCGGCAGCAACGCCCCCACCACCGTCACGGTCATCCCCGCCTCGCGCTTCACCGCCCCGCCGGGCCTCGGCGGCGCCGCTCCCGGGCAGGGGTACAGCTTCTCGGCCCACGGCGTCGGGGCGCCCGTCAACCCGGTCCTGACCCTCACGTCACGGTCCACCGGCAACGACCGCTCCACCGTCATCGCGGACGCCGCGGCCGGACAGAACGGCGCCGACTCGGAGGTGCGCTTCGGCATCACCGACGGCTTCCGCTGCACGACGAGCGCCGACGGGCAGCACCGCGAGTTCCCGAACGTCGCCGACGGCGAGGTGTACGAGTACCGGATGTGCGCCGAGTCCTTCTACCAGGGCCGCTCCTTCGGCTCGGTGGAGGCGACCGCCCAGATCGACGTGGCGCAGGACACGTCCGCCCCGACCGGGTACACGTTCTCCGTGGACCGCGCCCCGGTCGTGGAGGGCAGCACGGCCCGCTGGCGGATCACCGAGATCAAGACGGGCAGCGAGCCGCCCCGTCGCAACGACGTCAAGTACGAGAACTTCGACGGCGGGCGCTCGACCGTCTTCGGCAGCGACCCCGGCATCCGCGTGTACTTCGAGCACGAGCGCACCGGCAAGCAGTCGCAGCGCGGGGCCGTGAAGCCGGCCTCCGGCAGTGCGCCGTACCAGGTGCAGGCGTCGGCCGAGCTCTCCTCCTGCACGGTCGGGCAGCAGGTCGAGGCCACCTGGTCGTCCAGCAACGGCGCCGCGGCCGGCACCGCCGACTACTCCGGCGTCGTCTACCGCGACGCATCCGGCGCACGGGTGGACCCCGGCGAGACCCCCCGCACCGTCCCCGCCGGGACCGCGACGGTCTCGGGCATCCGCGTGACGATCGACTGGTCCGCCCAGGGATGGGGCCTCTCGAACGCCGTTCTCCCGGTCTCCGGCTCATGCCGTGCCGGCTGATCCCGTCCCCTCCTCTCCCCCACACCGAAGGACACGCACCGCATGACGATCACCCAGGAGCAGGCCACCTGGTTCGCCCAGACCTTCTCGCAGATCGCCGACAACGTCGAGCGCGCCGTGCTCGGCAAGCGCCACGTGGTCGAGCTCGTGCTCACCGCGATGCTCAGCGACGGCCACGTCCTCCTCGAGGACGTCCCGGGGACGGGCAAGACCTCGCTCGCGCGCGCCGTCGCGCAGTCGGTGCAGGGGACGAACACCCGCATCCAGTTCACGCCCGACCTGCTCCCGGGCGACATCACCGGCATCACGGTCTACGACCAGCAGACCGGGAAGTTCGAGTTCCACGCGGGCCCCATCTTCGCGAACATCGTGCTCGCCGACGAGATCAACCGCGCGAGCCCGAAGACCCAGGCCGCGCTCCTGGAGGTCATGGAGGAGGGACGCGTCACCATCGACGGCGTCTCCCGTGAGGTCGGCGTGCCCTTCCTCGTGCTCGCGACGCAGAACCCCGTCGAGCAGGCCGGCACGTATCGGCTGCCCGAGGCGCAGCTGGACCGCTTCCTCCTGCGCACCTCCCTCGGCTACCCCGACCACGCGGCGACGGTCCGCATCCTCGACGGCGTCGCCGTGGCGACCGGCGACTTGCGCCCGATCATCACGCCGCAGGCCCTCGTCGGCATGGCCGACCTCGCCGCGAACGTCTACGTCGACGCCCTCGTGCTCGACTACATCGCCCGACTCGTGGACGCCACGCGGTCGGCGGACGAGGTGCGCCTGGGCGTCAGCATCCGCGGGGCGCTCGCCCTCACGCGCGCGACGCGCGCCCGCGCCGCCTCCCAGGGACGCACCTACGCGACCCCGGACGACGTGAAGGCCCTGGCCGTGCCCGTCCTCTCGCACCGCCTGATCCTGCACCCGGAGGCGGAGTTCGACGGCGTGACGCAGGAGGCGGTCGTGGGCCAGGTCCTGCTCGACACGCTGCCCCCCACGCAGCGCGAAAGCGCATGAGACGCCTCGCCGGCGGCATCCATCCCGGTCCCGGCCCGGCGGCCGTGACCGCCTCAGGCGTGCGGATGCCGCGATGACCGACCTCCGCACCGAGTCCCGCCTCACCCGCACCTCGGCGGGCACCATGGCCACGGGGTCGCGCACATCGATCACCTCCACGTCGTCGCGTCGGCAGCGCCGTCTCGTGCGCGCGATCGTCCGGGCGGCCGAGATCTGGCGCGTCGTCGTCGCCGCCGTGGTCGCCGCGGTGCGGTGGGCGGGACGGACGGTCCGGCCGGCGGGGGCGCTCGTCGCAGTCGCCGCGACCGCGGGGCTGCTGCTGGGCGTGGCCTTCGGCTGGATCGAGTGGATGGTCGCGGGCGCGGTGTCGCTCGCGCTGCTCGTCATGAGCGTGCCGTTCCTGTTCGGCGCCCGGGCCTACGACGTCGACCTGGCGCTCACGCACGAGCGCGTGGTCGCCGGTCAGGGGGTCACCGGTGCGCTCGTCGTCCGCAACGAGGGCTCCCGCCTCGCCCTTCCGGGGCGGCTGGACATCCCCGTCGGCCGCGGTCTCGTCGAGTTCGGCGTTCCGCTGCTGCGTCCGGGGCAGAGCGTCTCCGAGCCGCTCGAGGTGCCCGCGCTTCCGCGCGGGATCGTCCGCGTGGGACCCGTCACCACCGTCCGCAGCGACCCCCTGGGGCTCCTGCGGCGCGAGCACGCGTTCGACGACGTGCACGACCTGTACGTGCACCCCCGCACGGTGGGGCTGCCGTCCACCAGCGCCGGGCTGATCCGCGACCTGGAGGGCAACGCCACGCGGCGGCTCGTCGACGCGGACATGTCTTTCCACGCCATCCGCGAGTACGTGCCGGGGGACTCCCGCCGGCAGATCCACTGGAAGTCCACCGCCAAGACGGGGCGCCTGATGGTGCGTCAGTACGAGGAGTCCCGCCGGTCGCGCATGGCGGTCGTCCTGGGCGCCGCCGACGCCGAGTTCCTCGACGGCGACGAGTACGAGCTCGCTGTGAGCGCCGCCGCGTCGCTGGGCCTCCGCGCGGTCCAGGACGCCCGCGATGTCGCGGTCGTGACCGGCTCCGAGATCCCGCGCGTGGTGAGGGGCCGTCTGCGGGCCGTCCGGAACGTCGCGACGGTGACCCCCCGCGCCATGCTCGACGGGTTCAGCGCCCTGGAGCGTTTCGAGAACACGATGGCGGTCGAGGACGTCTGCCGGCTGACCTCCGAGGCGAACGAGCGCCTGTCCATCGCGTTCGTCGTCACCGGATCCCTCGTCCCCGTCGCGCGGCTGCGGCAGGCCGCGCTCGCCTTCCCCGCCGACACGGCCGTGGCCGCGGTGGTGTGCGACGAGCGGGCCCACCCGCGCATGCAGGCGGTGTCGGGCCTGACGGTTCTGACCATCGGAACCCTCGACGACCTCGCGGGACTGCTCGTGCGCGGAGCGACGTCGTGAGCGCGGGACGCCGCGACGCCGCGGCGCGTCGGCGGGTCGTCTCCGGCGCGCTCTACACCGCGGCCGCCGTGGCCCTCGCCGCGGTGGCGGCCTGGCCGGTCTACGCGGGCGGCGCGTTCCTCGTCCTGGCGGCCGTCTCCGCCGTCGTCGCCGGGGCCGTGACGGCGGTCGCCGGCTGGCGGCGGTGGAGCGGGTGGACCGTGGCCGCGACCCTCGGCGGCGCGTTCGTCCTGCTGGCGGTGCCGCTCGCCGTGCCCTCGCGGCTCGGCGGTCCGGCGGAGATCCTCCGCGGGCTCGGGGAGGCGCTCGCGGGCCTCGTGCTGGCCTGGAAGGACCTCGTCACCGTCGACCTCCCGGTCGGCACGTACCGCAACCTCCTGATCCCGGCGCTCGTGGTGTTCCTCGTCGGGACGGCCCTCACCCTGCGCCTGTCGTGGCGCACCGACCGGCTCGCCGTCGCGGCGGTGGTGCCGGGTCTGGCCATGTCGGGCTTCGGCCTGTTCTTCGGTCGGACCTCGACGAGCGCCCCGCTGACGATCGGTCCGGTCACCGTCCCCGCTCCCGTCGAGACCGCGACGGGTCTGCTGGCGCTGGTCACCGCGATGCTGTGGCTCGCCTGGCGCGCGCACGACGAACGCGTGCGCGCCCTCGACCGTGCGGCCGAGAGCGGCCCCGTGCCGACGACGCGCCGCTCGTCGCCCGCGGACCGCCGTCGCACGGCCCTCGGCGCGGCGATGCTCGCCGTCGCCGTCGTCGCCGCGGTCGCGGTCGTGCCCGCCGCCGCGCGGGACGCCGACCGCCAGGTCCTGCGCGCGGCCACCGGCCCGGAGCGTCAGATCGCCGCCGCGGTGAGTCCGCTGGCGGAGTACCGCGCGATGTTCTCCGACGAGCGAGCCGACGAGGTGCTCTTCACCGTGACCGGGGACGACGGCGTCCTGCCGGAGCGGATCCGCGTCGCGACGCTCGACGCCTACGACGGCGAGGTCTTCCGCGCGTCGGGCGCCGAGAGCGGGCGTTTCGTGCGCGTGCCCTCCCGGATCGATCCGGGGGAGGGGCGCGAGGTCGACGTGCGGGTGCTCATCGACGCATGGGACGGGATCTGGATGCCGACGGCGGGCAGCCTCGCCCGGGTGCGGTTCGACGGCGAGCGGCAGACGCTCCTCGCGGACAGCTTCTACTACAGCGCCGGGGCGCAGGCCGGCGTCCAGACGGCCGACGGCGGTCTGGAGCCGGGCGACGGCTACGTCCTCTCGGCGGTCGAGCCCGCGACGACGGACCTGGCCGCACTCGAGGCGCCCGGGGCCGGCGACGCGACGCGCGGGGGCGACAACCTGCGTCGTTGGGTGGAGGAGCACGCGACCGGCGAGGGCGGCGCGGCACTGGACGCGCTCGTGCGACTGCTGCGCGACCGCGGATACCTCAGCCACGGCCTGCTGCCGGCCGAGGGCGCGCCGGCCCCCGCGTGGACCGCCGAGCTCCCCGGGTACCAGCTGCAGCCCAGCGCGTCGGGACACTCCCTCGCCCGCATCGACCTGATGTTCTCGCGGCTCCTGGAGCGCGAGGGCGACGCCCGCGCCGAGACCACCGGCAACTACGTGGCCGCGGTCGGCGACGACGAGCAGTTCTCCGTCGCGGCGGCGCTGATCGCGCGCGAGCTCGGCTTCCCGTCCCGCGTCGTGGTGGGTGCGCGGCTGACGTCCCCCGATCCCGGTGTCAGCACGTGCACCGACGGCGTCTGCCGTGCGCAGGACCTGACGGCATGGACCGAGGTCCGCGGCGTCGACGGACGATGGATGCCGCTCGACGTCACGCCGCAGTGGGAGCAGTCGCCGAGCCTCGAGGTCACCGAGCAGCGGGATCCCGAGATCGTCACCGAGGTGCGGCCCGACACGGTGGAGGAGGTCGTCCCGCCCGACCCCGTCCAGGAGGACAACGGTCTCGACGACGACCCGCGCGCCGACGACGGCGTCGACCTCGCCTGGCTGTGGCCCGTCCTGCGTGCCGCGGGACTCTCGCTGCTCGTCCTGCTCGTCCTGTTCGGCCCGTCCCTCGCGATCGTCCTCGCCAAGGTCCTGCGGCGTCGCGGCCGGCGCCGCGACCCGAACCCCCGCGCCGCGATCGCCGGAGGGTGGGACGAGTACGTCGACGCCGGAGTGGACGCCGGACGGGTCGTGCCGCGCGCGCCGACCCGCCGCGAGGTGGCGACGGCGTTCGCGACGTCGTCGGGGGAGCGGCTCGCGGAGGACGCCGACCGTGCCGTCTTCTCGCCCGCGACGGTGACCGCCGACGAGGTGGAGCGCTTCTGGCGCATCGTCGAGGCGGATCGGCGTGAGCTGCTCCGTCAGCGCGGCTTCTGGCGACGGCTCCGCGCGGCCGTATCGTTGAGATCGTTCGTGCGGCTCCTGGCTCCGCGCCCGTCTCGGCGCGCAGCTCCGCACCGGGACGAGAGGGGGAGGCGCCGGACCGACGATCGGTCGCGCCGCAGCACATGAACGATTCGACCTCGGTGGTCCTCGGACTGCTGACCCTCGTGCTCATCGTCATCCTGTACGTCTGGGTGGGGCTCGCGCTCGCGGCCCTCTTCCGCAAGACCGGCGAGGACGCCTGGAAGGCCTGGGTGCCGGTCCTGAACACCGCGACGCTGCTGCGCGTCGGCGGCTTCTCGCCGTGGTTGGTCCTCATCAACCTCGTGCCGTTCTTCGGCCTCATCGCCTTCGCCGTCATCTGGGTGATCGTGCTGCACCGTGTCTCGACCGCCTTCGGCGCGGGCGGCGGCATGACCGTCCTGGGCGTGGTGCTGTTCCCGGTGTGGGCGAGCATCCTCGGCTTCGGCTCCGCCCGCTGGGAGGGCCCGTCCGGGACGGCTGGGGACCTCGACCCCGCCCGCCGGCGGCAGGACCTCGACGGTCCCTACGTCCCGCTCATCGGCGGATGGATCCCGGATGCCGCCCCCGAGGGCCCCGCGACGCCGATCGGCTCCGCGTCGGGTCCCCGCCATGAGCCGTCCCCGCTCTCCGAGCCGGTGGCGCTCCCCTTCGCCGCGCCGTCCGGCTCGCTGTCCGACGCGGTCCCCGGCCCGGTGGACTGGGCGCCGCCCGCGCGCACCGTCGAGGACGACCCCGCTCCGCCCACCTCCGTCTTCGCGGCGCTCGACGCGATGCGCGACAGTGCGCCCGCGGACGAGGGCGTCGGTCGCCGCGCGGACTCGTCCCGTTCGGCGACGCGCGACGAGAACGCGTCCGCCGCCCCCGTCGCGGCCCCGGCCGACGACGGCCCGGCGACGTCCGCGCCCGCCGACCTCGATGCGGGGGATCTCGACCACGACCGGCCCGAGCTGATCTCGGCCGCTCCGCTCGTCGACGCGCCCGTCCGGCGCGGGAACCCCTCGTCAGGTGAGACCCCCGCCGTCGTCGCCCCCTCCGCCGTCGCCCCCGACGCCGCGCCGGAAGAGCCGCAGACGCGCGACGACGCGTCCGACGCCCCGTGGGCGGACGTGCCGCGCCGAGGGGAGGGCACTCCCGTCGCTCCCATCGGCAGCGTTCCGCTGACCCGTCCGGCGCCGCCCTCGGACCCGACCCCGACCGTCGACGACGACCTGCACGACGACTTCCCCGAGCCGTCCGAGGCGGTGTCGGCGGTGGTCGGCGCGCCGGACGCGGGGGCGCCGCGCTCCGCCCGGACATCGGTCTCCGCGCTCTACACGCAGCCGGAGGTGCCCGGCGAGGACGACTTCGAGGCCATGGACCGCACCGTGGTCGCGCGTCGTCGTCGCATCCCGTGGCGGCTCGTGCCGCCGAACGGCACCGCGGTCGACATCACCTCGACCGTCGTGATCCTCGGCCGTCGCCCGTCCCCGGATCCCGCCTACCCCGACGCGCAGCTCGTCGCGATCTCGGACGAGACGCGCACGGTCTCGAAGACGCACGCGCGTCTCGAGCTGCGATCGGACACCTGGTACGTCACCGACCTCGGGTCCACGAACGGCGTCCTGTTCGCCACCCTCATGGGGACCGAGGTCGAGGCGCCTCCCGGCGAGGAGATCGAGGCGGGCGAGCGCTTCTTCCTCGGCGACGCGGAGGTCCGCCTGTCGCGGAGCGAGGCGTGACCAGCGCGGACGGGCCCGACGACGTCGACGACGTCACCCTCTGGGCCGGCCGTCTCCGTCCGTGGCCGGCGGTCCCGGCTTCGGTCGACGTCGCCCCGGACGACGACGCTGTGGACGAAGCGACGGTGCGCTCGCGCCCGCCGATGGGCGTCCCCGACGAGGAGACGGTGCGCTCGCGCCCGCGCGCGGACGTGCCCGACGAGGAGACGGTGCGCTCGCGCCCGCGCGCGGAGGTGCCGGCCGACGATGCGGGGGAGTCGCGCCCGCTCGCGCCGCCGGACCTGCCCGACGAGGTGACCGTGCGCTCGCAGCCCCGCCCGTCGGTCGACGGGCCGGAGGAGGAGACGGTGCGGTCGCGCCCGCGCCCGACCGTCCCGACCGGCGACTCGGGGGAGTCGAGCCCCGCGGGGGAGGACGAGGACCCGCTCGACGCGACGGCTGTCGTCAGTCGGTCCTCGCGTCCCGCCGACGACGACGACACGACGACGGGCCCCCGGGCATCCGGTGCTGCCGTTCTCGACGACACGACGACGGGTGCCCGCACCCGGCGGACCCGGGCCGCGGCCCTCGACGACGTCGCGGACGCCGCGGTGGGTACGCGTCGCGCGGAGGGCCGGGATGAGACGGAACGGCGGACCCGCCCCGGGGACGTGCGCACCGCCGGTCCCGCGGCCGCGCCCGACCCCCCGCCGGGGACGCGGGCCGCTCTCCGGCGGGCCGAGCCCGATCCCGTCCTCGGCGACCTCGCGCGGCGGTCGGCGCGGACGCCCGACCCGCTGGACCGCGACACGTACGGGCCTCGGGACGACGGGGCCATCCGCGTCGAGCGTCGCGCGGTCCCCGTCCGTGCCGCGGGCGCGGGCGACGCCGGCGCCGTCCGGCCGCGCTCCGGACGCCGGGGCGCGGTGGTGCTCCTCCTCGTCGCCGCCGGGGTGCTGCTCGCCGTGACGGCGGCCGCGATCGCCGTCGCCGTCCTCGCGTTCTGAGCCGTCCCGGGCGGCATCCAGGATCCTCCCACCCGGAGTGGCGCCGGACGTTTGCCGCCCCGCGGAAACGCGCGTATCATTGAGCGGGTGTGCGCACTCGCGCGCGCTGCGTCGTGCCTCGGTACGACACCAGGCGACGAAGGCTCCCACATCTCAGGGACGGGTCTGCGAACAGGCCACCCCCACGGCATATCCACCACTCCCGCGTCCGATCATTCTGGCGCGCGGTGGATCACACGTGAGCCCGACACGTCACGAATCGCAAGATGCGCGACGAGTCGGGGGAGACACGACGCTGTCACCGTGCAGCACAATCAAGGAGAGAACGTGCCAACCATTCAGCAGTTGGTTCGCAAGGGCCGCTCGCCGAAGGTCTCGAAGACCAAGGCTCCCGCGCTGAAGTCGAACCCCCAGCAGGCCGGCGTGTGCACCCGCGTGTACACGACCACCCCGAAGAAGCCGAACTCGGCGATGCGCAAGGTCGCTCGTGTGAAGCTCCGCAACGGCACCGAGGTCACCGCCTACATCCCCGGCGAGGGCCACAACCTGCAGGAGCACTCGCTCGTGCTCGTCCGTGGTGGTCGTGTGAAGGACCTCCCCGGCGTCCGTTACAAGATCGTCCGCGGTGCGCTCGACACCCAGGCTGTCAAGAACCGTAAGCAGGCTCGCAGCCGCTACGGCGCGAAGAAGGGCTGAGAACCATGCCTCGTAAGGGTCCCGCCCCGAAGCGTCCCGTCGTCAACGACCCGGTGTACGGCGCTCCCGTCGTCACCCAGCTCGTCAACAAGATCCTCGTCGACGGCAAGAAGTCGCTGGCCGAGTCGATCGTCTACGACGCCCTCCGCGGTGTCGAGGCGAAGAACAGCCAGGACGCCGTCGCCACCCTCAAGAAGGCGCTCGACAACGTGCGCCCCACCCTCGAGGTCAAGAGCCGCCGCGTCGGTGGCTCGACCTACCAGGTTCCGGTCGAGGTCAAGCCGCACCGCGCGAACACCCTCGCGCTGCGCTGGCTCGTGAGCTACGCGAAGGGTCGTCGTGAGAAGACGATGACCGAGCGTCTGCAGAACGAGATCCTCGACGCCTCGAACGGCCTCGGTGCCGCGGTCAAGCGCCGCGAGGACACCCACAAGATGGCCGAGTCGAACCGCGCCTTCGCGCACTACCGCTGGTAAAACCCGCGGAGGGTCCGTGACCGCACCCCGGTCGCGGACCCTCCGATGGGCCCGGCATCAACCTCCCAACAGGTAAGGAAGACACCCGTGGCACAAGACGTGCTCACCGACCTCCACAAGGTCCGCAACATCGGCATCATGGCGCACATCGATGCCGGCAAGACGACGACGACCGAGCGCATCCTGTTCTACACGGGCGTCAACCACAAGATCGGCGAGACGCACGACGGTGCGGCCACCACCGACTGGATGGAGCAGGAGCAGGAGCGTGGCATCACGATCACCTCCGCCGCCGTCACCTGTTTCTGGGAAAAGAACCAGATCAACATCATCGACACCCCCGGTCACGTGGACTTCACGGTCGAGGTGGAGCGCTCGCTCCGCGTCCTCGACGGTGCCGTCGCCGTCTTCGACGGCAAGGAGGGCGTCGAGCCCCAGTCCGAGACCGTGTGGCGTCAGGCCGACAAGTACGACGTCCCCCGCATCTGCTTCGTCAACAAGATGGACAAGCTGGGCGCCGACTTCTACTTCACGGTCGACACCATCGTCAACCGCCTCAAGGCGAAGCCGCTGGTCATCCAGCTCCCGATCGGTGCCGAGAACGACTTCGTCGGCGTCATCGACCTCGTCTACATGCGCGCGCTGGTCTGGCCCGGTGACGCCAAGGGTGACGTGACCATGGGCGCCAAGTACGAGATCCAGGAGATCCCGGCCGACCTCGTCGAGAAGGCGAACGAGTACCGCGAGAAGCTCCTCGAGACCGTCGCGGAGTCCGACGACGCGCTGCTCGAGAAGTACTTCGGCGGCGAGGAGCTCACCCACGAGGAGATCAAGGGCGCCATCCGCAAGATGACGATCGCCAGCGAGGTCTACCCCGTGCTGTGCGGTTCGGCGTTCAAGAACCGCGGTGTGCAGCCGATGCTCGACGCGGTCGTCGACTACCTCCCCTCGCCCCTGGACGTGCCGGCCATCGAGGCTCACGACCCCAAGGACGAAGAGGTCGTCATCGAGCGCCACGCCGACCGCGAGGAGCCCTTCGCGGCCCTGGCGTTCAAGATCGTGACGCACCCGTTCTTCGGTCGCCTCACCTACATCCGCGTCTACTCGGGTCACCTCGACTCCGGGGCCCAGGTCGTCAACGCGACCAAGGGCAAGAAGGAGCGCATCGGGAAGATCTTCCAGATGCACGCCAACAAGGAGATGCCGGTCGAGTCCGTCACCGCGGGCCACATCTACGCGGTCATCGGCCTCAAGGACACCACCACCGGTGACACCCTGTGCGACCCGGCGAACCAGGTCGTCCTCGAGTCGATGACGTTCCCGGAGCCGGTCATCGAGGTCGCCATCGAGCCCAAGACCAAGGCCGACCAGGAGAAGCTGGGTGTCGCCATCCAGAAGCTCGCCGAAGAGGACCCGACGTTCCGCGTCGAGCAGAACGCCGAGACCGGTCAGACCGTCATCAAGGGCATGGGCGAGCTGCACCTCGACATCCTCGTGGACCGCATGAAGCGCGAGTTCAAGGTCGAGGCCAACGTCGGCAAGCCGCAGGTCGCGTACCGCGAGACGATCCGCAAGACCGTCGACCGTCACGACTACACGCACAAGAAGCAGACCGGTGGTTCGGGTCAGTTCGCGAAGATCCAGTTCGCGATCGAGCCGCTCGAGGTCACGGCCGACAAGACCTACGAGTTCGAGAACAAGGTCACCGGTGGTCGTATCCCGCGCGAGTACATCTCGCCGACCGACCAGGGCTTCCAGGACGCCATGAACGTCGGCGTGCTCGCCGGCTACCCCATGGTGGGCGTGAAGGCGATCCTCCTCGACGGCGCCTCGCACGACGTCGACTCGTCCGAGATGGCGTTCAAGATCGCCGGCTCGATGGGCTTCAAGGAGGCCGTCCGCAAGGCGAACCCCACGATCCTCGAGCCGATCATGGCTGTCGAGGTCCGTACTCCCGAGGAGTACATGGGCGACGTCATCGGCGACCTGAACTCGCGTCGTGGCCAGATCCAGTCGATGGAGGACGCCGCCGGCGTCAAGGTCGTCCGGGCCAACGTGCCGCTGTCCGAGATGTTCGGCTACATCGGCGACCTGCGCTCGAAGACCTCGGGCCGTGCCGTCTACTCGATGGAGTTCGACAGCTACGCCGATGTCCCGAAGGCCGTGGCCGACGAGATCATCCAGAAGAACAAGGGCGAGTAACACCGCTCTCACGGATGCCGGGGACCCCGGGTTCTGCTCGGGTTCCCGGCATCCGCTCAAACTGAATACCGACTCTCTAGTAATCTGAGAACCATCCCCGCGAAGAACCGGTCGCAATCCAGCGCCCGCGACCTCGCAACCAACGTCCTGAGGAGGACCCAGTGGCTAAGGCCAAGTTCGAGCGGACCAAGCCGCACGTGAACATCGGAACGATCGGTCACGTCGACCACGGCAAGACCACGCTCACCGCTGCCATCTCGAAGGTGCTCGCCGACAAGTTCCCGTCGGCCACCAACGTCCAGCGTGACTTCGCGTCGATCGACTCGGCGCCGGAAGAGCGCCAGCGCGGTATCACCATCAACATCTCGCACGTCGAGTACGAGACCCCGAAGCGTCACTACGCTCACGTCGACGCCCCGGGTCACGCCGACTACATCAAGAACATGATCACCGGTGCCGCTCAGATGGACGGCGCGATCCTCGTGGTCGCCGCCACCGACGGCCCGATGGCTCAGACCCGTGAGCACGTTCTGCTCGCCAAGCAGGTCGGCGTCCCCTACCTGCTCGTCGCGCTGAACAAGTCGGACATGGTCGACGACGAGGAGATCCTGGAGCTCGTCGAGCTCGAGGTCCGCGAGCTCCTGTCCTCGCAGGACTTCGACGGCGACAACGCCCCCGTCGTCCGCGTCTCGGGCCTCAAGGCTCTCGAGGGTGACGAGCAGTGGGTCAACTCGATCGTCGAGCTCATGGAGGCCGTCGACTCGTCGATCCCCGACCCGGTGCGTGACAAGGACAAGCCGTTCCTCATGCCCATCGAGGACGTCTTCACCATCACCGGTCGTGGCACGGTCGTCACCGGCCGCGCCGAGCGCGGTACCCTCGCGATCAACTCCGAGGTCGAGATCGTCGGCATCCGCCCGACGCAGAAGACCACGGTCACCGGTATCGAGATGTTCCACAAGCAGCTCGACGAGGCGTGGGCCGGCGAGAACTGCGGTCTGCTTCTCCGCGGCACCAAGCGTGACGACGTCGAGCGCGGCCAGGTCGTCGTGAAGCCCGGTTCGGTCACCCCGCACACCAACTTCGAGGGCACGGCGTACATCCTGTCCAAGGAGGAGGGCGGCCGTCACAACCCGTTCTTCACGAACTACCGCCCGCAGTTCTACTTCCGCACCACGGACGTCACCGGCGTCATCACGCTGCCCGAGGGCACCGAGATGGTCATGCCCGGTGACACCACCGAGATGTCGGTCGAGCTCATCCAGCCGATCGCCATGGAAGAGGGCCTCGGCTACGCGATCCGTGAGGGTGGCCGCACCGTCGGCGCCGGCACGGTGACCAAGATCATCAAGTAAGTCCTCGGACTGAACCGACAGGGGTCGGGCCTTCGGGCCCGGCCCCTTCGTCGTGTCCGGGGGTGTCGCGCAACCCGTTCCCTTCGCGCCGCCGTCCGGTCCAGAATGAAGGCGCCCGGGATGCCACGGGCGTGACCACGAGGAGGATTCATGGGAGTCGACGACATCATCGCGAAGAGCAAGAAGCTCCTCGACGAGAACCGCGACAAGATCGAGGAAGCCCTCAAGAGCGAGAAGGCCGAGGAGGTCAGCGACAAGATCCTTGACGGGGCGGCGGACGCGATCAAGAAGGTCGTGCCCGCCGAGCACCACGCCAAGATCGACAGCACGCGCGCGAACATCGACAAGAACATCGGCAACTCCTGACCGGGATGCCGTCCGCGGCGCCGCTCCGAACGGGGCGGCGCCGTCGGCTTTTCTGAGTGATCGCTGCGCGCGACACGCCCGGGTTTGCGGCTGGCCCGGGGCCCACGTAGACTAGACCAGTTCCACATTCCGGCGTGCGCTCGGCGCGCGCCAGGATCACTGCCAGGGCAGTGCACAGGCGGCGCGAAAGCGCAGGGACCTGGGCCGCGGGCAGCAGAACACACACCGAACCCCCTCATCCCCCAGGGAATCCGTGCGCGTGCGCGCGGAGAGGGACGGGCCGGGCGCCGTGCGCCCGGTTTGACAGCTGAACAGCGGTGCAGCATCTCTCGCGCAAGCGAGGGGAAGTGCCAGGGCGCGAGAGCGCCACCGTGCGTCCGATGCCCGGGGTCGGGTAAGACGCGAGAAAGAGAGTGAGCAGACAATGGCGGGACAGAAGATCCGCATTCGCCTGAAGTCGTACGACCACGCCGGACTGGACTCGTCCGCGCGCAAGATCGTCGACACCGTGACCCGTGCCGGCGCCACTGTCGTGGGCCCGGTTCCCCTGCCGACCGAGAAGAACGTCGTGTGCGTCATCCGGTCGCCCCACAAGTACAAGGACAGCCGCGAGCACTTCGAGATGCGCACCCACAAGCGCCTCATCGACATCATCGACCCGACGCCCAAGGCCGTCGACTCCCTGATGCGCCTCGACCTCCCGGCCGATGTCAACATCGAGATCAAGCTCTGAGGTTCGACATGGCTGACATCAACTCCAAGATCTCCAAGGGCCTCCTCGGCACCAAGCTCGGCATGACCCAGGTGTGGGACGAGAACGGCAAGCTCGTTCCCGTCACCGTCATCGAGGTCGCCCCGAACGTCGTGACCCAGCTCCGCTCGGTCGAGAAGGACGGCTACAACGCCGTGCAGATCGGCTACGGCCAGATCGACCCCCGCAAGGTGAACAAGCCCCTCACGGCTCACTTCGAGGCCGCCGGTGTCACCCCGCGCCGCCACCTCACCGAGGTGCGCACCGCGGACGCCGCCGACTACTCGCTGGGCCAGGAGCTCACCGTGGACGGCCTGTTCGAGGCCGGCCAGCTGGTCGACGTCGTCGGCACCAGCAAGGGCAAGGGCACCGCCGGTGTCATGAAGCGCCACAACTTCAAGGGTGTCTCCGCTTCGCACGGTGCGCACCGCAACCACCGCAAGCCCGGTTCGATCGGCGCCTCGTCGACTCCGAGCCGCGTCTTCAAGGGCATGCGCATGGCCGGCCGTATGGGTGGCGAGCGCGTGACCGTCCTCAACCTCACGGTGCACGCCGTCGACGTCGAGAAGGGTCTGCTGCTCGTCAAGGGCGCCGTCCCCGGCGCGCGCGGCCGCATCGTCTACGTCCGCAACGCAGTGAAGGGTGCCTGATCTCATGGCTGACTCGACTCTCGCGCTCGACGTCCTGAAGGCCGACGGCAAGAAGGCCGGCTCCGTTGAGCTGCCCGCCGCCATCTTCGACGTCAAGACGAACATCCCGCTCATCCACCAGGTCGTCGTCGCCCAGCGCGCCGCCGCCCGCCAGGGCACGCACTCGACCAAGCGTCGTGGCGAGGTCTCGGGTGCCGGCCGCAAGCCCTTCAAGCAGAAGGGCACGGGTAACGCCCGTCAGGGTTCGATCCGCGCGCCGCACATGACCGGTGGTGGCATCGTCCACGGCCCCAAGCCCCGTGACTACGGCCAGCGCACCCCCAAGAAGATGATCGCCGCCGCCCTCCTGGGCGCGCTGAGCGACCGTGCCCGCGGCTCGCGTCTGCACGTCGTCGACAGCTTCGGCATCGAGGGCGCGCCCTCGACCAAGGCTGCGGCCGCCGTGCTGACCGCCTTCGGCGCCGTCAAGAACGTCCTCGTGGTCATCGACCGCGACGACGAGCTGACGGTCAAGAGCGTGCGCAACCTCGCGTACGTGCACGTGCTGACCTTCGGCCAGCTGAACGCCTACGACGTGCTCGTCTCCGACGACATCGTCTTCACCAAGGCCGCCTACGACGCGTTCGTCGCGTCGAAGTCCGGCGCCACCGAGGAGGTCTCGGCATGACCGCCGTCAACAAGGACCCGCGCGACATCATCCTGAAGCCGGTCGTCTCGGAGAAGAGCTACTCGCTCATCGACGAGGGCAAGTACACGTTCCTCGTGGACCCGCGCGCCTCGAAGACCGAGATCAAGCTCGCCATCGAGAAGATCTTCGGCGTGAAGGTCGCCTCGGTCAACACGATCAACCGTGTCGGCAAGGCCCGCCGCACCCGCTTCGGCATCGGCAAGCGCAAGGACACCAAGCGCGCGATCGTCTCGCTGAAGTCGGGCACCATCGACATCTTCACGTCGGTCGGCTGACCGGGATACCAAGGACAGAACAATGGCTATTCGCAAGTACAAGCCCACGACCCCCGGTCGCCGCGGCTCGTCGGTGGCCGACTTCGCCGAGATCACCCGATCGACGCCCGAGAAGTCGCTGCTGCGCCCGCTGTCGAAGACCGGTGGCCGCAACAACCAGGGCCGCATCACCACGCGTCACATCGGTGGTGGCCACAAGCGTCAGTACCGTCTGATCGACTTCCGTCGTAACGACAAGGACGGTATCGATGCCAAGGTCGCTCACATCGAGTACGACCCCAACCGCACCGCGCGCATCGCGCTGCTGCACTACGCGGACGGCGAGAAGCGCTACATCCTCGCTCCCGCGAAGCTGTCGCAGGGCGACGTCGTCGAGTCGGGTGCCGGCGCGGACATCAAGCCCGGCAACAACCTGCCGCTGCGTAACATCCCCACCGGTACCGTCATCCACGCGATCGAGCTCCGTCCCGGTGGCGGCGCGAAGATGGCCCGTTCGGCCGGCGCCTCGGTGCGTCTGGTCGCGAAGGACGGCCCCTACGCGCAGCTGCGTCTGCCCTCGGGCGAGATCCGCAACGTCGACGTGCGCTGCCGCGCCACGATCGGCGAGGTCGGCAACGCCGAGCAGTCGAACATCAACTGGGGCAAGGCCGGCCGTATGCGCTGGAAGGGCGTACGCCCGACCGTCCGCGGTGTCGCCATGAACCCGGTCGACCACCCGCACGGTGGTGGTGAGGGTAAGACCTCCGGTGGTCGTCACCCGGTTTCGCCGTGGGGTAAGGCCGAGGGCCGCACCCGCCACGCGAACAAGGAAAGCGACAAGCTGATCGTCCGCCGTCGCACCGCCGGCAAGAAGCGCAAGTAGGAGTAGAGGAAGATGCCTCGCAGCCTTAAGAAGGGCCCCTTCGTCGACGAGCACCTGCTTCGCAAGGTCGTCTCGCAGAACGAAGCCGGTTCCAAGAACGTCATCAAGACCTGGTCGCGCCGGTCGATGATCATCCCCGCCATGCTGGGACACACCATCGCCGTGCACGACGGTCGCAAGCACATCCCCGTGTTCGTGACCGAGACCATGGTCGGCCACAAGCTGGGCGAGTTCTCGCCCACCCGCACCTTCCGCGGCCACGTGAAGGACGACAAGAAGGGCCGCCGCCGCTGACGCGGGGGCGCTAGAGGAGAGAGAAATGGTGGAGTCCATCGCACGCGTGCGACACATCCGCGTGACCCCTCAGAAGGCTCGTCGTGTCGTTGCGCTCATCAAGGGCAAGCAGGCCGAAGAGGCCCTCGCCATCCTGAAGTTCGCGCCCCAGGGCGCGAGCGAGCCGATCTACAAGCTCGTCGCCTCGGCGATCGCGAACGCTCGCGTCACCGCCGACAAGACGAACGAGTACCTGGATGACGCCGACCTGTACGTGAAGAACGCGTACGTCGACGAGGGCACGACGCTCAAGCGTTTCCAGCCCCGTGCACAGGGTCGCGCCTTCCAGATCAAGAAGCGCACGAGCCACATCACGGTCGTGCTCGCGACGCCCGAAGAGGCCGCTGCGGCCCCGGCGCGCACCAACAAGAAGGCGAGCAAGTAATGGGACAGAAGGTCAACCCGTACGGCTTCCGTCTCGGCATCACCACCGACCACGTGTCGCGCTGGTTCTCGGACTCGACGAAGCGCGGCCAGCGCTACGCCGACTACCTCGCCGAGGACATCAAGATCCGTCGTCTGCTGACGACCTCGCTCGACCGCGCGGGTGTCAGCAACATCGAGATCGAGCGCACCCGTGACCGTGTCCGCGTCGACATCCACACCGCCCGCCCGGGCATCGTGATCGGTCGTCGCGGCGCCGAGGCCGAGCGCATCCGCGCCGACCTCGAGAAGCTCACCGGCAAGCAGATCCAGCTGAACATCCTCGAGGTCAAGAACCCCGAGGCCGACGCTCAGCTCGTCGCGCAGGGTGTGGCCGAGCAGCTCTCTGCTCGTGTCGCCTTCCGTCGCGCGATGCGCAAGGGTCTGCAGGGCGCCCAGCGCGCCGGCGCCAAGGGTGTCCGCATCCAGGTGTCGGGCCGTCTCGGCGGCGCCGAGATGAGCCGCTCGGAGTTCTACCGCGAGGGTCGCGTTCCGCTGCACACGCTGCGCGCGAACATCGACTACGGCTTCTACGAGGCCAAGACCACCTTCGGCCGCATCGGCGTGAAGGTCTGGATCTACAAGGGCGACCTCACCAACAAGGAGCTCGCCCGCGAGCAGGCCAACGCCCCGAAGTCCCGCGGTCGTGACGACCGCGGCGGCGACCGTCGTCGTGGCCCCCGCAACGAGGCCCCCGTGGCAGAAGGAGCGTCGGCGTAATGCTCATCCCCCGCAAGGTCAAGTACCGCAAGCAGCACCACCCGGGCCGCTCGGGCCAGGCCACCGGTGGCACCCAGGTGTCGTTCGGTGAGTTCGGCATCCAGGCCCTGACCCCCGCCTACGTGACCAACCGTCAGATCGAGTCCGCTCGTATCGCCATGACGCGTCACATCAAGCGTGGCGGAAAGGTGTGGATCAACATCTACCCCGACCGTCCCCTCACCAAGAAGCCCGCCGAGACCCGCATGGGTTCCGGTAAGGGTTCTCCCGAGTGGTGGGTCGCAAACGTCAAGCCGGGCCGCGTCCTCTTCGAGGTCGCGGGTGTGAACGAGGAGCTCGCTCGCGAGGCCCTCACCCGAGCCATCCACAAGCTGCCGCTCAAGGCACGCATCATCAAGCGCGAGGAGGGCGACGCGTAATGGCGATCGGCACCAAGCAGCTCGCCCCGAGCGAGCTCGACACGTTCGAAGACCAGCGCCTCGTCGAGGAGCTGCGCAAGGCCAAGGAAGAGCTGTTCAACCTGCGCTTCCAGTCGGCCACCGGCCAGCTCGAGAGCCACGGTCGCATCCGTGCGGTCAAGCGCGACATCGCGCGCCTGTACACCGTGATCCGTGAGCGCGAGCTCGGCATCCGTGCCACCCCGGCCCCGGTCGAGGTCAAGGCGAAGAAGAGCAAGGCGAAGAAGGCGGATGCCGCTGACGACGCCGCGAAGGAAGAGGCGGAGTAATGGCCACCGCGAAGAAGGCAGAGGCCGAGGCGCAGGTCGCCGGTCACGAGCACGCCGCGAACGACGTGCGCGACGAGAACGCCCGCGGTTACCGCAAGGCGCGTCGCGGCTACGTCGTCAGCGACAAGATGGACAAGACGATCGTCGTCGAGGTCGAGGACCGCGTGAAGCACCCGCTCTACGGCAAGGTCATCCGTCGCACCTCGAAGGTCAAGGCGCACGACGAGACCAACTCGGCGGGCATCGGCGACCTCGTCGTCATCAACGAGACCCGTCCGCTGAGCGCCACCAAGCGCTGGCGTCTGGTCGAGATCCTCGAGAAGGCCAAGTAAGCCTCGCGGCTCGCTTGGAACCCAAGGAGTAAAAAGTGATTCAGAACGAATCCCGGCTGAAGGTCGCCGACAACACCGGCGCCAAGGAGCTGCTCACCATCCGCGTGCTCGGTGGGTCGAACCGCCGCTACGCCGGCCTGGGCGACGTCATCGTCGCCACGGTCAAGGACGCGATCCCGGGTGGAAACGTCAAGAAGGGCGACGTGGTCAAGGCCGTCGTCGTCCGTGTCGTGAAGCAGACCCGCCGTCCCGACGGCTCGTACATCAAGTTCGACGAGAACGCCGCCGTGATCCTGAAGAACGACGGGGAGCCCCGCGGCACCCGTATCTTCGGGCCGGTCGGCCGTGAGCTTCGCGACAAGAAGTTCATGAAGATCGTCTCGCTCGCCCCGGAGGTCATTTGATCATGGCGAAGATCAAGAAGGGCGACCTGGTTCAGGTCATCTCGGGTGCGCCCGAAAAGCCGAAGAAGGAAGGCCGCAAGGCCGGCGATCGCGGCAAGCAGGGCAAGGTTCTCGAGATCCTCGACGGCGGCCAGCGCGTCATCGTCGAGGGCGTGAACTACGTCACCAAGCACAACCGCGTGGGCCAGTCCCAGCGCGGTACCAAGACCGGCGGCATCGAGACGTTCGAAGCCCCGATCCACATCTCGAACGTCGCGCTCGTCGACCCCTCGACCAAGAAGCCGACCCGTGTCGGTCACCGCGTCGAGGAGCAGGTGAAGGACGGCGTCAAGCGCACCGTCCGCGTGCGTTTCGCGAAGAAGAGCGGCAAGGACCTCTGAACATGAGCACCGACACTGCCGCGGTGGCTGGCAAGATCCAGCCCCGCCTCAAGCAGAAGTACAACACCGAGATCAAGAAGGCCTTGCAGGACGAGTTCGGCTACGCGAACGTCATGCAGATCCCCGGCCTGGTCAAGGTCGTCGTGAACACCGGTGTCGGCGAGGCTGCTCGCGACAGCAAGGTGATCGATGGCGCGGTCGAGGACCTCACCAAGATCACCGGTCAGAAGCCCATCGTCACCAAGGCCCGCAAGTCCATCGCGCAGTTCAAGCTGCGCGAGGGCCAGGCCATCGGTGCGCACGTCACCCTCCGTGGCGACCGTGCGTGGGAGTTCGTGGACCGCCTCGTCAACCTCGCCCTGCCCCGCATCCGCGACTTCCGCGGTCTGTCGGCCAAGCAGTTCGACGGCAACGGCAACTACACCTTCGGTCTCCAGGAGCAGTCCGTGTTCCACGAGATCGACCAGGACCGCATCGACCGCGTGCGTGGCTTCGACATCACGATCGTCACGACCGCCAAGACCGACGACGAGGGTCGCTCGCTGCTGCGTCAGCTGGGCTTCCCGTTCCAGTCGGCGGACTCGCAGGCCTAACCCCCCGGGCCCCCGGAACCCCGGGGGCCCCTCATCGAAGGTCGTCTGTCGCGTAACGGCAGGCGAAACCTCATGAACGAAAGAAGCATCAGATGACGATGACAGACCCGGTCGCAGACATGCTGACCCGTCTGCGCAACGCGAACTCTGCGCACCACGACTCCGTGTCGCTGCCGAGCTCGAAGCTCAAGACCACCATCGCCGAGATCCTCAAGCAGGAGGGTTACATCGCCGACTGGAGCGTCGCTGACGCCCGTGTCGGCCAGACCCTCACGATGACGCTGAAGTACGGCCCGAACCGCGAGCGGTCGATCGCCGGCATCAAGCGCGTCTCCAAGCCCGGCCTCCGCGTGTACGCGAAGTCGACCGAGGTCCCCACGGTCCTCGGCGGCCTGGGCGTGGCCATCCTGTCCACCTCCTCCGGTCTCCTCACCGACCGTCAGGCAGAGCAGAAGGGCGTCGGCGGGGAAGTCCTCGCCTACGTGTGGTGATCTGACATGTCGCGTATCGGACGTCTTCCCATCGACATCCCCGCCGGAGTCACCGTCTCGGTGAACGGCCGGGAGGTCGCCGTCAAGGGCCCCAAGGGCGAGCTCGCGCTCACCATTGCGCAGCCCCTCGAGGTGTCGGTCGAGGAGAACCAGGTTCTCGTCACCCGCCCCGACGACGAGCGCGAGTCGCGGTCGCTCCACGGCCTGACCCGCACGCTCATCAACAACAACATCATCGGTGTCACCCAGGGCTACACCAAGGGTCTCGAGGTCGTCGGCACGGGTTACCGCGTCGCGCAGAAGGGCAGCTCGATCGAGTTCGCCCTCGGCTTCTCGCACCCCGTGCTGGTCGAGCCCCCCGCCGGCATCACGCTCACGGTGGAGGGCAACAACAAGGTCACCGTGAGTGGTATCGACAAGCAGGCCGTCGGTGAGGCCGCCGCCAACATCCGCAAGATCCGCAAGCCCGAGCCCTACAAGGGCAAGGGTGTCCGGTACGCGGGCGAGGTCGTGCGTCGCAAGGCCGGAAAGAGTGGTAAGTAAGCCATGGCTCTCAAGACAAAGTCCGCAGCCCGCGCGCGTCGCCACGCACGTCTTCGCAAGAAGGTCGTGGGCACCGACGTCCGTCCCCGTCTGGTCGTGACGCGCTCGGCGCGCCACGTCTTCGTCCAGCTCGTCGACGACAGCAAGGGCCACACGCTGGCCTCGGCCTCCACGCTCGAGGTCGACCTGCGGTCGTTCGACGGTGACAAGACGGCCAAGGCCCGCAAGGTCGGCGAACTCGTCGCCGAGCGTGCCAAGGTCGCCGGTGTCTCCGACGTCGTGTTCGACCGTGGTGGCAACCGTTACGCCGGTCGCGTCGCCGCGATCGCCGAGGGCGCCCGCGAAGGAGGGTTGAACCTGTGAGTGACAACAAGGAGACCGAAGTGACCGAGCAGACCGCCCCCGCAGAGGGTGCAGCTGCCGCTCAGGCCCCGGCCGAGCGTGAGCGCGAGCCGCGCCGCGGTGGCCGCGAGCGCAACGCCAACCAGCGCGACCGTGGTTCGCGCGACCGCAACGAGAGCCAGTTCCTCGAGCGCGTCGTGACCATCAACCGCGTGTCGAAGGTCGTCAAGGGCGGTCGTCGCTTCAGCTTCACGGCGCTTGTCGTCGTGGGCGATGGCAACGGCGTCGTGGGCGTCGGCTACGGCAAGGCCCGCGAGGTCCCCCTCGCCATCTCGAAGGGTGTCGAGGAGGCCAAGCGCAACTTCTTCCGCGTGCCGCGCTCCGGCTCGACCATCCCCCACCCCGTCCAGGGTGAGGCCGCTGCCGGTGTGGTGCTCCTGCGCCCCGCCGCCGCCGGTACCGGTGTCATCGCCGGTGGTCCCGTCCGCGCGGTGCTCGAGTGCGCCGGCATCCACGACGTCCTCTCGAAGTCGCTCGGCTCGTCGAACACGATCAACATCGTGCACGCGACCGTCGAGGCGCTGAAGTCGCTCGAGGAGCCCCGCGCCGTGGCCGCCCGCCGTGGCCTGGAGTTCGACCAGGTCGCCCCCGCTCGCCTCGTGCGTGCGGAGGCCGCCGCTCAGAAGGTAGGTGCCTGATGGCCGAGCGTCTGAAGGTCACGCAGATCAAGTCCAAGGTGAGTGAGAAGCAGAACCAGCGCGACACGCTGCGTTCGCTCGGTCTCAAGCGGATCGGCGACTCGGTCGTCCGTCCCGACGACGCGCAGACGCGCGGCTACGTCAAGACCGTCGCTCACCTCGTGAAGGTTGAGGAGATCGACTAATGGCTGACAAGAAGGACGAGGCCGTCGCGGCCGACGCCCCGAAGAAGGCATCCGCCCGCAAGGCCGCCGCGACCACCGACGCCCCGGCGTCGCGTCCCGGTGTGCTGAAGGTCCACCACCTGCGTCCGGTCCCCGGCGCCCGTACCGCCAAGACCCGCGTCGGTCGTGGTGAGGGCTCGAAGGGTAAGACCGCCGGTCGTGGTACCAAGGGCACGAAGGCGCGTTACCAGGTCAAGGTCGGCTTCGAGGGTGGGCAGATGCCGTTGCACATGCGCACCCCCAAGCTGCGCGGCTTCAAGAACCCGTTCCGCGTCGAGTACCAGGTCGTCAACCTGGACAAGCTGGCCGAGCTCTACCCGCAGGGCGGCGATGTGACCATCGTCGACCTCGTGGCCAAGGGCGCCGTTCGCAAGAACGAGAAGGTCAAGGTGCTGGGCACCGGCGACATCGCCGTGGCGCTCAACGTCTCCGTCGACAAGGTCTCCGGCTCGGCTGAGCAGAAGATCGTCGCCGCGGGCGGCACCGTCAACAACTGACGTCCGACCCTGCAGGGGGCCGGCGGCCTTAGGGCCGCCGGCCCCTTCTGGGTTAGTGTGATGAGGTGTGCGCTCTGACGCGCGCCGAGATCGTTCTGGAGGAATCCTCTTGTTCAGCGCCATCGCGCGTGTCTTCCGCACGCCAGACCTGCGGCGGAAGATCGCCTTCACGCTGGGGATCATCGCCATCTACCGGCTGGGTGCCCACGTTCCGACCCCGTTCGTCGACTACCCGAACGTGCAGTCGTGTCTGCAGCAGTCGGGCAGCACCGAGGGTCTGCTCTCGCTGGTGAACCTCTTCTCCGGCGGCGCGCTGCTCCAGCTCTCGATCTTCGCGCTCGGCGTGATGCCCTACATCACCGCCACGATCATCGTGCAGCTGCTGCGCGTGGTCATCCCGCACTTCGAGACCCTCTACAAGGAGGGCCAGGCGGGCCAGGCGAAGCTGACGCAGTACACGCGCTACCTCACCATCGCGCTGGCGCTGCTGCAGTCGACCACCCTCGTCACCGTGGCCCGCTCCGGCCAGCTGTTCGGCTCGACGGGCGTGCCCGAGTGCACGCAGCTGCTCACCAACGACATCTGGTGGGCCCAGCTGCTCATGATCATCACGCTGACCGCCGGTACCGGCCTGGTCATGTGGTTCGCCGAGCTCGTCACCGAGCGCGGCGTCGGCAACGGCATGTCGATCCTCATCTTCACCTCGATCGCCGCGACCTTCCCGGGCGCGATGCTGTCGATCCTCACCTCGCGCGGCCCGGAGGTCTTCCTCCTCGTCCTGGCCGTCGGCATCGTCGTCGTGGCCCTGGTGGTGTTCGTCGAGCAGTCGCAGCGCCGCATCCCCGTGCAGTACGCCAAGCGGATGGTCGGCCGCCGCACCTTCGGCGGCTCGAACACGTACATCCCGATCAAGGTCAACATGGCCGGCGTCGTGCCCGTCATCTTCGCGTCGTCGCTGCTGTACATCCCCGCCCTCATCGCGCAGTTCAACCAGCCGCAGGCGGGTCAGGAGCCCGCGGGCTGGGTGACGTGGATCTCGCAGTACCTCACGCGTGGCGACCACCCGCTGTACATGGCGATCTACTTCCTGCTCATCGTCGGGTTCACGTACTTCTACGTCGCGATCACCTTCAACCCGGTCGACGTCGCCGACAACATGAAGAAGTACGGCGGCTTCATCCCCGGCATCCGCGCGGGCCGTCCGACGGCCGAGTACCTCGACTACGTGCTGACGCGCATCACGCTGCCCGGGTCCATCTACCTGGGTCTCATCGCCCTGCTGCCGCTCATCGCCCTGGCCACGGTCGGCGCGAACCAGAACTTCCCGTTCGGCGGCGCCTCGATCCTCATCATCGTCGGTGTGGGTCTCGAGACGGTGAAGCAGATTGACGCGCAGCTCCAGCAGCGTCACTACGAGGGGCTCCTCCGATGACCGCCCGCCTGCTGATCGTCGGCCCGCAGGGCTCCGGCAAGGGCACGCAGGGCGTCCGCATCGCGGAGGCGCTCGGGATCCCGGTCGTCTCCACCGGCGACGTGTTCCGTCAGAACGTCTCCGAGGGCACCGACCTGGGCCTCGAGGTGAAGTCGATCATCGACGCCGGCGACCTCGTCCCCGACGAGCTCACCAGCGCCGTGGTCCGCGACCGCCTCTCCCAGGCCGACGCCGCCGACGGCTTCCTCCTCGACGGGTATCCCCGCAACCTCGCCCAGGTCATGCACCTCGACGAGTTCCTCGAGGGCCGCGACGAGTCGCTCGACGCCGTCATCGCGCTGGTCGTTCCCCGTGAGGAGTCCATCTCCCGCCTCAAGACGCGCGCCACGGAGCAGGGCCGTGCGGATGACACCGAGGAGGGGATCGCCACCCGTCTCGCGATCTACGAGCGCGAGACCGCGCCCATCCTCGGCGTCTACGGCACGCGGGACATCGTCGACGAGATCGACGGCGTCGGATCCCTCGACGAGGTCGCCGCGCGGATCACCGCGGCCCTCGAGGCGCGGGGCATCACCCCGTCGTCCGCGCACTGACGCCGTGCTGCGCTCGTCCGTCTACAAGAAGCCCGCGCACCTGCGCGCGATGGTGGAGCCCGGACTGATCACGGCGGCGGCGCTCGACGCCGTCCGGGCGATGATCGCCCCCGGCGTCACGACGTTGGACCTGGATGCCGCGGCCTCCCGCGTCATCGTCGGGCGCGGCGCGAAGTCGAACTTCCAGATGGTCCGCGGGTACCGGCACACCGTGTGCGCCTCGGTCAACGAGCAGGTGGTGCACGGCATCCCGAACGACCGCCCGCTGCAGGCGGGGGACATCCTGTCGATCGACGCGGGTGCGGAGTACCGCGGGTGGAACGGCGACTCGGCCTTCACCGTGATCGTGCCGGGCGACGCCCCGGAGGAGCTCGTCGCCCCGCGTCGCCGCCTCTCCGAGGTGACGGAGGGCTCCCTGTGGGCCGGCATCGCGGCGCTCTCCCGTGCCGAGCACCTGGGCGAGGTGGGCGCCGCGATCGAGCAGTACATCGTCGAGCACGCACCGGCGCCGGGCTACGGCATCCTGCGCGACTACGTGGGGCACGGCATCGGCCGCAAGATGCACGAGTCGCCGAGCATCTTCAACTACGCGACCGAGGAGCGCGGCGCCGACGTGCGGCCCGGTCTCGCCGTCGCGATCGAGCCCATGGTCGTCATCGGTGACCAGCAGACGTTCACCGAGGACGACGGATGGACGGTGTCGACGCTGGACGGCACGGACGGCTCCCATTGGGAACATAGCGTCGCGGTGCACGATGGAGGGATCTGGGTCCTCACCGCGCCCGACGGCGGTGCAGAGAAGCTGGCGCCCTTCGGAGTGGTGCCCACGGAGATCGAGGGATGATGATGGCCGCCGCCCGCAAGTCCATGAACTGGTTCGCGATCGGCGTCACCGCCGCCGCGCTGGTCGTCGTCCTCATCGTGGGCGGTGTGGTGTGGTTCGCCAACAGCCAGGCGACCTCACCCGGCCCGGCGCCTCAGGCACAGGCCGTCGACCCCGACACGGGCGCCATCGCCGTCGGAACCGGCGACCAGACCGTGGACACCTACGTCGACTTCATGTGCCCCATCTGCAACCAGTTCGAGCAGAGCTACGGGCCGACCCTCGAGAGCCTCGTCGACGACGGCACCATCACGCTGAACATCCACCCGATCTCGATCCTGGACCGGGCGTCGCAGGGCACCGAGTTCTCCACCCGGTCCGCGAACGCCGCCTACTGCGTGGCCGAGGACGACGCGCAGAACGTGCTGCCGTTCGTGCAGGCGATGTACGCGCAGCAGCCGGCCGAGCAGACCTCGGGTCTCGACGACGCGACGCTGGTCCAGATCGCCGAGTCCGCCGGGGCATCGGATGCCGTGGCCTCCTGCATCCAGGACGGCACCTACGAGCGCTTCGTGACGGCGCGCACCCGCGACACCCCGGTCCAGCCGGGCGCCTCGGGCATCGCGACGCCGACGATCGCCATCAACGGCGAGGTGCTGAACAACCAGACCGACCTCACCGGCAACCCCGAGACCGACATCACGGGGCGTCTGAACGGCTGAGCGCCGGCGGCGACTTGCCGCATCGGGCACTACCACGTATGCTTGATCTTTGGTGCGTTGCGCCTTCGTTGGCGTGTCGCAAGCACCGAAACCCCATCCACCGCAGACCGGCCGGTCTGCAACGAGCGTGAGCGAGTTTATGGCGAAGAAAGACGGTGTCATCGAGATCGAGGGCACGGTGTCCGAGGCACTGCCCAATGCGATGTTCCGTGTCGAGCTGACCAACGGTCACAAGGTGCTCGCCACCATCTCGGGAAAGATGCGGCAGAACTACATCCGCATCATCCCTGAGGACCGCGTCGTCGTCGAGCTGAGCCCGTACGACCTCACCCGTGGTCGTATCGTCTACCGCTACCGCTGAGTCCGGCCGAGAAGTAACGAGCCGCTCCGGCGGGTCGAAGACAGCGAAATCAGGAAATCATGAAGGTCAACCCCTCCGTCAAGCCCATCTGCGACCACTGCAAGGTGATCCGTCGCCACGGGCGCGTCATGGTGATCTGCAAGAGCAACCCGCGTCACAAGCAGCGCCAGGGCTGACACCCCGACTTTCCAACTGAATACACACCGGCAGGATCAGAACCCGCGATGCGGGGGACACCTCGGGGCGGAGGCCCGAGCACCGATCCTGTTTCACACCTCCACGACACTCTGAGGAGAGCCGCATGGCACGTCTCGCCGGCGTCGACATCCCGCGCGACAAGCGCGTGGTGATCGCACTTACCTACATCTACGGCGTGGGCCGCACCCGCTCCACCGAGATCCTCACCGCGACCGGCATCAGCCCGGACGTCCGCGTCAAGGACCTCACCGACGACCAGCTGGTCGCGCTCCGCGACCACATCGAGGGCACCTACAAGGTGGAGGGTGACCTTCGCCGCGAGGTCGCCGCCGACATCCGCCGCAAGGTCGAGATCGGTTCCTACGAGGGCCTGCGCCACCGCCGCGGCCTCCCCGTGCGCGGTCAGCGCACGAAGACGAACGCGCGTACCCGCAAGGGTCCCAAGCGCACCGTCGCCGGCAAGAAGAAGGCGCGCTAGGCCTCCGCCGGCGCAGGATTCAGGAGAACCGCACATGGCACAGGCCAAGTCCGCTGCGCGCAAGCCGCGCCGCAAGGAGAAGAAGAACATCGCCGTGGGTCAGGCCCACATCAAGTCGACGTTCAACAACACCATCGTCTCGATCACCGACCCCTCCGGTGCCGTCATCAGCTGGGCCTCGTCCGGCGGTGTCGGTTTCAAGGGCTCGCGCAAGTCGACGCCGTACGCCGCCGGCATGGCCGCGGAGTCGGCCGCTCGCCAGGCGCAGGAGCACGGCGTCAAGAAGGTCGACGTCTTCGTGAAGGGTCCCGGCTCGGGCCGTGAGACCGCGATCCGCTCGCTCACCGCGGCGGGCCTCGAGGTCGGCTCGATCCAGGACGTGACGCCGCAGGCCCACAACGGCTGCCGTCCGCCGAAGCGCCGCCGCGTCTGACGTGTGAGATCCCGAGGGGCCCTGTGCTCCTCGGGATCGACGCGCGTCGCGCGTCCCAGCACTTTCCGGGAAGCCTCCCGCCCCTGTTCCTCCGGGGCGAGGCGTCCTCGGGGACAACTCAACACCTCACCCCATTACACGTGTCATATAGCGGGCACGTGATCGAAAGGAACACATAGTGCTCATCGCACAGCGTCCCACTCTGACCGAGGAGAAGATCGGGGAGTTCCGCAGCCGTTTCGTCATCGAGCCGCTCGAGCCCGGCTTCGGTTACACGATCGGCAACGCGCTGCGTCGCAGCCTTCTGTCCTCCATCCCCGGCGCGGCCGTCACGAGCATCCGCATCGACGGTGTGCTGCACGAGTTCAGCACCATCCCGGGCGTGAAGGAAGACGTCACCGAGATCATCCTGAACATCAAGCAGCTCGTCGTCTCGAGCGAGCGCGATGAGCCCATCACCGCGTACCTGCGCAAGACGGGTGCCGGCGAGGTCACGGCGGCCGACATCTCGGCTCCGGCCGGTGTCGAGGTGCACAACCCCGAGCTGGTCATCGCCACGCTCAACGACACCGCCAAGTTCGAGCTCGAGCTCACCATCGAGCGTGGCCGCGGCTACGTGTCCGCGACGCAGAACCGCAACGAGTACGCCGAGGCCGGTCAGATCCCGATCGACTCGATCTACTCGCCGGTGCTCAAGGTCAGCTACCGCGTCGACGCCACCCGTGCCGGGGAGCGCACCGACTTCGACAAGCTCGTCCTGGACGTCGAGTCGAAGCCCTCGATCGCGCCGCGCGACGCCGTCGCCTCCGCCGGTCGTACCCTCACCGAGCTGTTCGGTCTCGCCCGCGAGCTGAACGTCGAGGCCGAGGGCATCGAGATCGGGCCCGCCCCGGTCGAGACCGTGCTCTCGAACGAGCTCTCCATGCCGATCGAGGACCTCGACCTGTCGGTGCGCTCGTACAACTGCCTCAAGCGCGAGGGCATCAACACCGTCTCCGAGCTGGTCGCCCTGTCGGAGACCCAGCTGATGAACATCCGCAACTTCGGTCAGAAATCGGTCGACGAGGTGCGCGACAAGCTCACGTCGCTCGGCCTGTCGCTGAAGGACTCGGTGCCCGGCTTCGACGGCGCCCAGTACTTCGGCGGCTACGACGACGAGACCGTCTGACCTGTCGGACCCGACCGAACCTTCCCACTGGAGTAACACGACATGCCCAAGCCCACGAAGGGTCCCCGCCTCGGAGGCGGCCCGGCCCACGAGCGTCTGCTTCTCGCCAACCTCGCGGCAGCGCTGTACACGCACAAGTCCATCAAGACGACCGAGACCAAGGCCAAGCGCCTGCGTCCGCTCGCCGAGCGTCTGATCACCTTCGCCAAGCGTGGCGACCTGCACGCGCGTCGCCGCGTGCTGAGCGTGATCGGCGACAAGGACGTCGTGCACACCCTGTTCACCGAGATCGCGCCGCTGGTGGCCGACCGTGACGGCGGCTACACCCGCATCACCAAGGTCGGCAACCGCAAGGGCGACAACGCGCCCATGGCCGTGATCGAGCTCGTCCTCGAGCCCGTCACGAAGAAGCCGTCGTCGTCGAAGGCCGCCGCGCCCGCCGCCGCAGCCCCCGCCGCCGACGAGGCGCCCGCCGACGAGGCTCCCGCCGAGGAGACCGCCGCCGACGAGACCGCCACCACCGACGAGGCCGCCGACGCCGGCGCCGAGTCGCCGGAGGAGGGCGCTGCTGCCGAGGCTGCGGCCGAGGACGCCGTCGAGGGCGACACCAAGGCCTGAGCGCCTTCGCTCGATCGAAGCCCCCATCCGTCCGCGGGTGGGGGCTTCGTCGTGCCTCTAGGCTTGTCGGGTGCGCATCCGTCTCGACATCGCCTATGACGGCACGCACTTCCGCGGTTGGGCGCGGCAGCCGCACCTGCGCACGGTCCAGGGGACCCTCGAGGACGCCCTCGCCCGGATCGTCGGCGGCGACCCGCGGCTGGTCGTCGCGGGCCGGACGGATGCGGGCGTGCACGCGAGCGGCCAGGTCGCGCACGTCGACCTCGACGAGGCGCAGGCGGCCCGTCTGCCGCGCCGCCGCAACGACCCGGGCGCCGATCCCGTCGCGTCCCTGGCGGGCCGCGTGCGGGGCGTCCTGGGTGCGTATCCCGACGTGACCGTGCGCCGGACGAGCTTGGCCCCCGACGGCTTCGACGCGCGCTTCTCGGCGGTGTGGCGGCGGTACGTCTACCGTCTCGCGGACGCGCGGACGGGGTACGACCCGCTCCTTCGCGCCGCGACGACCACGGTCAAGGCCGACCTGGACGTGGACCGGATGGATGCCGCCGCCCGCAGCCTCATCGGCCTGCACGACTTCGCCGCCTACTGCAAGGCGCGCGAGGAGGCGACCACCATCCGCACCCTCCTCGAGTACGACTGGCACCGCGGTGCGGACGGCGTCCTCGTGGCCCACGTCCGCGCAGACGCCTTCTGCCACAGCATGGTGCGGGCCCTCGTCGGAGCCTGTGTCGCGGTGGGGGAGGGGCGTCTCGCCGTCGAGGACGTCGTGGCCATCCGCGATGCCGGTCTGCGGACGGCGGACACCAAGGTCCTGGCGGCGCGCGGTCTCGTGCTCGCCGAAGTGGGCTATCCCGCCGACGACCTGCTCGCCGCGCGGGCGGAGCAGACACGCAATCGCCGCGACGCCGACGACATCGGGTCATGAGCGTGCCGCGCGGGTGCCGGGAATCCGCCGCAAGCCCCCCGCGTCCGCATCTTCGGCGGGCCTAGGCTGTCATCGCCATGAAGGTCATCTCGTACAACCTCCGCAAGCACCGCGCCGCCGGTGAGCTCGCCGCGCTCGTCGAGGCGCACGCCGTCGACGTCCTCTGCCTCCAGGAGGCGGACACCCGCGATCTTCCCGCGGAGATCGCCGGTCTCCACCTTGCCGACGCGACGCAGCGCAACAGGCTCGGCCTCGCCGTCTACTACCGCGCCAACACGTTCCAGGCGCAGGAGGTCCGCGCGATCGGCCTCAAGAAGTCGCTGCACGACTACGTGCTGAAGCCCGCCGAGGAGCGGATGCTGGGCGTGCGCCTGCGGGACATCGACCACGGTCGCGAGATCATCGTCGCGTCGTTCCACGCGGCGCCGCTGACGGCGCTGAACTCTCTGCGGCGTCATCAGATCCGCACGGCGCTCTCGGCCCTGCAGGATCTCGGTCCGGGCCTCCCGGCGCTCATGGTGGGGGACTACAACTACCCCGTCTTCAAGGAGAACCTCGGTCAGAAGGTGCGGGACCAGGGCTACGAGCTGACGCTCAGCGACGCGCGCACCTACACGCGCTATCGGTTCTTCCGCGGTCACTACGACTTCGCGACGTCCAACGGGTTCGACATCGCCCACATCAGGACGCTTCCGCAGGGTCTGAGCGACCATCTGCCGATCCTCATCACCGCGGACGTGTCGTCCCGACGCCCGCCCGCCGTCGTCTGAGCGGGATGGATGCCGCTCACCGTGGCATCCATGAGGCGTGAACTCCCCCTCAGCCGGAGGGATGCCGCAGGCGACGGCATCCGCCATGCCCCTGCCCTGACCGGTGTTGTGCGCCGGGGACGGATTCGGACCCGGGGAACGACGAAGGGCCGCCCGCGATGCGGACGGCCCTTCGAGCGGAGCTGAGGTCAGGCGGCGTTCTGACGCGAGCGGCGCACCGTGGTGCCGACCGCGATCGCACCACCGGCGAGGACGAGCGCGCCGCCACCGACCCAGAGGCCGAGGAGCGAGCCGGAGTCCAGACCCGTGGCGGGCAGGCCGCCGGCGTTCGAACCGCCGGTGCCGGTGCTGCCACCGGTGCTGCCGCCGGCGCTGGCGCTGTCACCCGCGACGACCGAGACCGAGCGGCCGCTCTCGAGGCCCACGAGGGTGATCGAGTAGGCGCCGGCAGCGGTGTCCGGGAACTTGAGGTTGACCGCGACGGAACCCGACGCGTCAGCCTGCGTGCGCAGGCTGCTGTTGGTCTCGACGGCCGTCTTGACGATGGCCGTGGTGATGCCGAGGGCGCTCTCACCGGTGATGGTGAGGCCCACGGTCTCGCCCGGAGCCATCGTGCCGGCGGGGAGGGTCAGGCCGAGGGTCTCGCCGGGGCCGGTGCCGCCGGACGTCTCAGCGACGGCGGGGTCGGGGTACTCGGCGTTGGCGGCGGTCGGGACCGCGAGCGCCATGCCCGCGGCGAGAGCGAGAACCGCGGAGGCGCGGACAAGCTTGTTGTTCATGGTGGCACCCATCTAGATCGAAGGCATGCGCCGAGAAGATCACGGCACATGAAATCGAGAGCCGAGGCGACCCCCCAAGGCCCCACACCGGGTCTCGACTCTCTTAGGGGAGATTATTCAGGAAAACCACAGCCCACGCCAACTCGGGACGTTTCATTTGCGTAAACAGTGGGCGTGAGAAGAGCGTCCAGCTCCGCGGTCGCGGGGGTTCCCGCCCTCAGGAGGAGTTCGGCCTGCTGACCCGGAGCGAGCTGCACCGACCACTTCACCACGCCGTGCCCGCGGTCCGTGTCCGTCGTGGCGCTCGCGGCACTCCCGGCGCTGGACAGCCTCTGATCCTGGAGCACCGCTCCCTCGGGGAGGTAGACGTACACCCCGGTGAGCGCCTGGCCCTCCGGCACACCGAATCCGCCGCCGCCCGTGACGTACGCGGGGAGCGTCGCGGGGTCGGGGGCGTCGTTGCGCAGCGTCACGCGGAGAGACGCCGCGTCCGCGCCGCACCACGCCGTCTCGACGTCGACGTGCAGGTAGTAGTCCATCTTCGACCCGGTGCCGTCGTTGAGGTAGACGCCGAAGGCGGTGCGGTCGGCGTCGCTGACGGGGAGCGCCCCCTGGAGGGTCGTGCCGTCGAGGACGGCCTGCTCGGCGGCATCCGCGCTCCACATCAGGAGGCGGCGCTGCTCGCCCGCCTCGGTGAGCGCGTCGATGAGGGCGGCGGGGTCGGCGCGGCCGTCCGCGAGCGCCTGGAAGACCGAGGCCGCGGCCGACTGGAAGAACGCGTCCTGCTGCGCGGGGACCTCGTAGCGGCGGTACACCTCGTCGAGGAGGAGGGACACGGCGTTGTCGGACGTGATCACGTCGCCGGTGGGCAGGGTGATCGGACCGGTGGCCCGGAGGATGTACGACAGGCTGACCGGATCGAGGGCGATGACCCCGTCGACGGCGGTGCCGGTCTCGCGCAGCCACATCTCCCGCGCGATCGGGGCGCCCATGGTGAAGTCGGGGAGCTGCGTGACGTTCTGGATGAACCGGGCGGGCCGGGTGCCGAAGATCCGGAGGGTGTCCTCGGGCAGGGCGACGACCGGGTCGTCCGGCGCGGGGGCGCGGAAGTCGCCGGACGAGCCCTGCGCACCGAGGGAGATGCGGCCGTTCTCGGTGTCGATCTGGGCCACGGCGCCGACGATCCCGCCCATGGACCGCCACTCGGCGTTGTTCTGGAAGGCGACGAGATACGTCCGCGGACCGTTCGCCCCGAGGATGGCGGGGACGATCCGCGTGGCCCGGTGCAGCGCGTCGGCGGACACGGACGCCTCGGAGACGAGGTCGCGCGCCTGGCCCACCGCCTCCCGGACGACGCCGAGGAGGGGGCGTTCGTCGATGCCGGCGAGGTCGTCGGACGCGCCGGCGAGAGCGGTCGCCGCGGCGCCGGCGGCGGGTTCGAGGGCGGCGATGCGCGCGACGTCGAACGCGCCGTCGACGGGGCGAAGGGCATCGGCTGAGAGCCCGGACGCGGCCTCGGAGAGCGGCCCCAGGGCGTCGGCGGCGACATCGTCGATGGCCGCCGCGAGGCGCGCCACGGCCGCCAGCTGCGGTCCGACCCAGGGCACCGTCTCGGCGGCGCGCCAGACCGGGTCGCTGGTGAGGGATCGCGCCGCGGAGGTGTCGTCACCCACCCCGCCGAGCAGCGCCGCGGCCGCGGCCGGGTCGTCGATCGAGGCCGAGGCCGCGGCGACGGAGTCCTGTGCGTCGCGCAGGTGCCCGTAGGCGAGCCACCCCCGGACGCCCACCCACGCGACGGCGAGGACGGCGACGGCGAGGACGGCGCCGACCGTCCAGGCGAACGCCGTTCCGGCGGCGCGCGACGGCCGACGGCGGGGGGCGGGGTCGGTCACGCGGACCACCCTAGACGTTCGGGCCGTGCGTCGACCGCCGGCGACCCCGCGTCCGCCTAGACTGGCCGCTGACCCGGGGAGGACGCATGGGGGACGGTGCACGACGACGTCGGACCGCGCTGAGCGCGATCGGCATCATGACGGCGGCGCTCGCCCTCAGCGCGTGCGGCGCACCGCCGTGGGCCACCGGAGGCGGAGCCGCCCCCGTGGAGACCGCGACCGCGGCCCCGACCACGGCACCGGCGCCGAAGCCCGTCCCGAACGACCTCTCCAGCGGCTCGACCCAGCGGCCGCTGCAGGCCGGTGCCGTCAACGCGACCGTCGACTACTGGTCCAAGCTCTCCATGGACCGGTGGACGGCCACGGCGCTCAAGCCGGTCAGCATGTCGATGGTGACGACGGTGACGCCCAACGACGGCCAGAAGGTCTACCTGCAGCGCGCGACGATGACGGCGGTGCCCGGCAACGCCAATCAGTCGTTCGCGCCGCTCGATCCGCAGATCGACGAGTCCTCCGTCGCTCCGGGGTACCTCGTCCTCGACCCGTACAGCTACTCGCAGACCTTCACGATCGGCGAGGTCCCGCCGGGGGCGACGTTCGTGACGCTGCAGTTCACGTACGACTTCCTCGTCCAGACGACGCCCACGTCGAGCGAGTTCGCGAAGCAGACCGCCAGCGACAGCATCACCGTGGCCATCTCGGGCGGCGGGGAGCCCGAGCCCTCCGCGTCCAGCTGACGGCTCAGGCGTCGAGCCGCTCCCACCGGTCGCCTCCGAGGCGGGACGCCTGGGCGGCGGCCCCGTCCGCCGCGGCCGCGAGGACGTCGAGGTCGTAGCTCCCGCTCTCGGCGGGCACCCAGCCGACGCTGGCCGACAGCTGGACGGCGATGTGGCTCGTGGCATCCAACTCGGTCACGCGCCGGAGCATCTCGCGGACGTGCTCGCGCAGGACCGGTCCCGGCCGGCACACGACGGCCACCACCCGCCCGCGGGCCGGACTGCCGAGATCCGCCTCGGCGGGCAGGGTCGTCGCGACGACGTCCTCGAACGCCTCCACGATGCGCCCCCAGCTCGCCTCGCCGGCCGCGCCGCGCACGTGGTCCGCGTCGTCGATGCGGATCGCCAGGACGGCCCACCCCGGCTCGTGTGCGCGCCGTGCACGCCGGAGGCGGTCGCGGGCGGTGACCGAGAACTGCGGCCACGACGTCGCTCGGAGGGTTCCGACCGGCGACACCGACGTGAAGTACAGCAGGCTGACGATCGCGCAGACGAGGAACACGAGCATCGCGAGGCCGTTGAGCACCCGGGTGAGCTCGAGATCGTCGGCGCGCACGGGCAGGAGGAGGCCCGACAGCAGCACCCAGCACCCGAGCGCCACGAAGCCTCCGGACACGATCGTGAGCGGGAGCACGAGCCGCTCCTGGCGGTCGGCCGCCCGGCGCAGCTCGAGCAGCGTCAGCCCGGCGAAGACCGACGCCCCGAAGAAGCCGACCCGGAACGCGAGCCCGTAGACCTCCGAGGCCGACGCGACGAGGAAGCCGCCGGCGGTGATCAGCGCCTGGGCGACCGCGATCCAGGGGAGGGCGGGGACGCCCCGGCGGGCCCGGAAGCCCGACCAGATGAGGGCCGGGGCGCCGAGCATGAGCCCGAGACCGGCACGGCGGATCTGCTCGTCGCCCAGGGCGGAGCCGGTCACCGACACCCAGGTGCTCGTCATCGCCAGGACGAAGGCCAGTGACCACAGCAGGGACGCCTTCGACGGGCGGTGGAGGAAGCCGAGCCCGATGACCATGACGGCGCCCAGCGTCGCGACGGTCGCCTGCGCCAGGCCGAGGTTGGCCATCGCGACGTCGAAGGTCATGCCGTGCGCTCCTCCGCGCCGGGCCCGTCGGCGCGGGCGGGGAGCGTGATGCTCACCGTCGTCCCCGCGCCCACCTCGCTCTCCAGGGTCAGGGAGCCGCCCTGCTGCTCGACGATGCTGCGGACGATGCCCATCCCCAGCCCGGTCCCGGGGGTGGTGCTCTCGCGCACCGCGCGAGCCCGGTAGTAGGGCTCGAAGATGCGCGGCAGGTCGTCCTCGTGGATGCCGATGCCCGTGTCGGCGAAGTGCAGGACCACCGTGCGGCCGAGGCGATCGGCGTCGCCGATGATGCGGACCGTCCCCCCGCCCGGCGTGTACTTGATGGCGTTGCTCAGGACGTTGTCGAAGGCCTGCCGGAGGCGGAACGCGTCGCCCACGACCTCCAGGCCCTCGCCCAGGTCCTCCTCGATGGTCACCCGGCGCGCCGCGGCCGCGGGACGGAACGACTCCAGCGACGAGGAGATGATGCGGGCGGCGTCGGACACCGCGGGTGCCGCGTCCTCGCGGAACACGCCGCGCGAGCTGGCGAGGATCTCCGAGATGAGCGACTGCATGCGCTCGCCGGCGCCGGCGATGACCTCGATCTGCTCTCGCACCTTGGGCGGCAGCGTCGGGTCGTCGAGCGCCAGGTCGGCGTGGCCGACGATCGCCGTCAGAGGATTGCGCAGCTCGTGCGACACCGTCGCCGCCAGGCGCTCGCGGGCGCGCTCGGCTTCGATGAGCGCCGTGATGTCGTGCACGATCAGCAGGGTGCTGGGCGGCTCGTCCGACGACATCAGGCGTCGGGTCGACACCGACAGCGCGTGCCAGTTCCCGTCCGCGTCGTACAGCCAGACCCGCTCGTCCTCGAACTGCTCCCCGCGCGACGCCCGGATGAACGGCCGCTCCCCGTCGGGCAGCGGGTCCCCGCGCAGCGCGGCGTACTCCACGGCGCCGCCGGGGCGCTTCGGGTCGTCGCGGTCCACCCCGTAGAGGGCGACGTAGGTGTCGTTGAGCGCCAGGACCTCGCCCTCGGCCGACAGCCGGGCGATGCCGGTGTCGAGGCCGTTGAGCATCTGCGACACCCGGCGCTCCTGGCCCGTCACGCGTTGCAGCGTCCCCTGCAGGCGGGTGGCCTGGCGGCGCAGCAGCTGCTTGAACGCCCGGGTCTGCCGCGAGGTCATGTACGCGGTGATGCCGATGAAGGTGAGGGTGAGCAGCACGATGATGAGCCGCAGGGCCTGCACCGGTCCGAAGCCGTTCACCGTGGCATCCACCAGGATCATCGTCCCGACCCCGGCCAGCGCGGTGATGAGCAGCACGAGGCTGAAGTACGTCGCGAGCCAGATGATGGGGAACGCCCAGAAGAAGCCGAACCGCAGGTCGGTGCCGAAGGCGAGCAGTCCGATGCCGAGGACGTCGCCGAGGGGGATGGCGGCCACCGCGGTCCGCGGAACGCGATGCCAGGGGACGACGAGGGCCGCCGCGGTCAGGGCGATGATGAGGGCCACGCCGGTCGAGAAGGTCCACACCCCGAACAGCTCGGGCTGCAACGCCTGCACGACCAGCACGGTGATCACGACGCTCGCGCTGAGGACCAGCTGCTGGAGCCAGACGGACCGGGTCCTGCTGCCGGGGCCGGTGTCGTCCGTGCCGCTGCGGTCGCGGGGGGACGTCGTCGATACGCCGCCTGCGACTGCCATGCCTCCGAGTGTATAGAGGATGGTGTACTCTGCTGCTCGCCATCCTGTCTCTGCTCCGCCGACAGCCCTCCCGAGGGTCGTCGTCCGGTCAGACTCCCCCTGAGGCCTGCATCCCGCAGCGTGATGGTCGTTCGTCGACCTCGGCGCCGTCCCGCGCCTCACCTCAGGAGAATCCATGAGCACGCCCTCTCGCCGTCGCGTCGCGCGCACGGTCGCCTTCGCCGCCGCCCTCGCCCTCGTCGGGCCCGCCACTCTCAGCGGGTGCTCGCAGGTGGCGGACGCCTTCAACGCCCTGCAGGGGCAGACCTCCGGCACGCAGTCCGTCGTCGTCGCCACCCCCGCCCCGCAGTCCTCGACGGGCGCGATGCCGTTCGACTCGCAGTTCACCTACGACGGGTCCGTGTCGCTGTCGTCCGAGGTGGCCGACGGCCTCGAGGTGCGCCTCGACGTGTGGGCCGTCGACCCGAAGCGGACGATGGAGTGGACCGCCTCGAATGAGAAGCAGCTCGGGTTCGCCGTCAACGTCTACGACCACCGCGTCGACGAGAAGGCCGTGCTCACCCAGAAGCGCCGGGTCTACCTGTCGTCGATCTCGGTCACGTCGCAGACGGCGCAGACCGGGGGGCAGGTGTCCAACCCGTTCCAGTTCAGCGCCGACCCGCGCACGCTCGTCCCCTCCGACACCCAGCGCTCCGACCGCGGCCTGCTGCTGAACAGCTACCAGGGCGGCCTCCTCATGCCGACGACGTCCATCCGTCAGCTGCCCAACGACTCCTACGGCCTCACGCTGGAGTTCGCCCTGAACGTCTGGGTCGAGGGTGCGCCCAACAGCGAGGGCTCCTTCTCGCAGCAGACCGTGTACCAGTACCTGCCCATCGCCATCTACGCGGACCAGGCTGGCAGCACCGGATCGACCACGACGCAGAACGGCGACCAGTCCGGCGGCCAGCAGTCGGGGTGGGGACAGAACGGTCAGCAGTCCGGGTGGGACCAGAGCTCGTCGGGCCAGCAGGGCTCGGGGACCGGCACCGGCCAGAGCTGGGGCGACGGCCAGGGCTGAGCCCGGGTTCAGGCGTCCGACTCCGGTCGGGTGCGCGCGCGGCCAGGGCTGAGCCGCGGTTCAGGCGCCCGACTTCGGTGGGGCGGACGCGCGGTCAGGGCTGAGCCGGGTCTCAGGCGTCGTCGAATTCCCGCAGCGACGGACGCAGGCGCCGCGCCTCCATGAGCGTGGAGAGCGCGGCGACGTCCGTGATGCGACGGTGCGCGAACTCGAGGTCGGGGGTGTCGTCGTACCCGATGCCGGGCATCCGCGCCGCGAAGGCCCGGCGCACGTCCTCGTCGACGTCGCCGACGCGTTCGCCCGGTACGAGCAGGATCACGGTGTCGCGCGCGGGGACGCCCGCGGCGCCGCGAGGCTCCGCTTCCCGGGCCGCGTCCACGATCGCGCTCATCATCGTCTCGGCGCGGTCGGCGTTGTGCGCGCGTCGGATCAGGTCGATCTCCGGCAGGCGGACGGTCACGGCCGTGATCCGGCCGTGGGTGCGCAGCAGCTCGGCGGCCTCCCGGCGGAGCGCGCCGCGGTCGAAGGCGCGGGTGCCCGGCGCCGGGTCGTCGTCGAGCTGGCGTCCCATGAGGACGGTGCCGACGCCCATGAGCACGATGGCGACGGCGCTGACGATGGAGGTCAGCTGCGCGGACGCGACGGCGTCCCAGGCGTCCGAGTACATGCCCGCCGCGGCGGCGACGACGAGCCGGCCGAGGTTGAACACCGCGAACAGCGACAGCGTCGTCGCGAGGACGCCGGAGCCGACGAGGTCGCGCAGCGGGCGGCGGCGCAGCTCCCAGGCCGCGAGAAGGCACGCGGCCGCGATGGCCGCGGTCTTGACCAGGGTCGCCTCGTCGAGCGGGATGAGGAAGGTGACGCCGAGCATGAGGATGGCGGCGGCGCCCGCGCTCAGCACGCCGATCGCGGCACGGGCGTTGAGCCGCCGCGCGAGCGCCCACACCATCGCCGGGGCGAAGACGTTGGTGGCGTTCCCGACCGCGGCGGCGACGGTGCCGCCGCCGAGGATCTCGAGGGCGTTCATCACGGCGCAGACCAGCGCCGAGAGCGCCGAGACGCCGACGTAGCGGACGAGCTCCGCCCGCGGACCGCCCCGGTCGTCGCCGTGGCGCCCGTGGGCGAGGAACAGCACCGACGACGCGATCACAGCGGCCGCGATGGCCGCGACGAGGTCGAGGACGCCCATTCCGTGCCCATCCCCATCCTTCTCGCGTCGCGATGCAATCTTCAGGAAACCTTGCGGCGACGACTGTGCTGTCCGGCGGATGCCTTGCGGCGACGCTACCAGAGTGATTCCTGGTAGAACCGCCGACCACCGACAGGAAGACACCGCCATGACCGACGCGCGCAGCTTCGCGAGCTCCACCCGGACTCTCGCACACCAGCCCGTCGCCCTCACCGAGGAGCACGGCTTCGCCGACGACTTCTCGGCGGTGCTCGAGAACACCTCGGTCCACCGTTCGACCATCGGCTGCATCATCCCCGCGTACAACGAGGAGGAGTCGATCGCCGACGTCATCGAGGGCCTGCTCAGCCAGACCCGCGTGCCCGACGTCATCCACGTCGTCGTCAACAACACCTCCGACGCGACCGTGAAGATCGCCTCCGAGTACAGCGGTCCGCACGAGATCCACACCGAGCTCGGGGAGCAGTTCACCGAGGTCTTCGTCCACGACATCGGCAAGAACCCCGACAAGAAGGTCGGCGCGCTGAACTACGGCTACTCGCTCGTCGAGGGCTACGACTACCTCCTCGGCGTGGACGGCGACACCATCGCCGACAGCAAGGCCGTCGAGTACCTCGAGACGGAGGCGGTGTCCGACTCGCGCATCGGTGGCATCTCGGCCATCTACACGATCGACGACAAGCCCATCAAGGGCATGATCGCCCGCTTCCTCACCGCGGGTCAGCGCACCCAGTTCGCCGCGTTCAACCTGCAGAACATGCTCCGCGGCCGCAACATGGCGGTGCTGGGCGGGCAGTTCTCGATCTTCTCGACCAACGCCCTGCGCGACGCGATGAAGCAGAACCACCAGAACACCCCGTGGGTGAAGGACTCCGAGGTCGAGGACTCCCTGCTCTCGCTGCAGATCAAGAGCGCGGGCTACCTCACCAAGATCAGCCCCTTCGCCCGCGCCGACGTCGGCGGCATGACCACCCTGTCGGGCTACGACGCCCAGCAGGTCAAGTGGACGTACGGCGCCATCGAGCTCATGTGGCCGGGCCAGCGCGGCGACACGAAGGGCCAGCCGTTCCACCCCAACCTGCGTCTGCGCTGGTTCGAGAACTTCGGCATGCTCACCAACCTCTTCGTCCGCGTGGCCTTCCTGACGCTGCTGGCCGGCTCGCTGTCGATCGGCGCCTTCGTGTTCTCGCCGCTGTGGCTCATCCCGCCGGTCATCGCCATGCTGCTCAACCTGCGCATCGCGCGCACCATGCTGAACGTCAACCGCACCGACGTCCTCTTCGCGATCCTGTTCTTCCCGGCCGAGATCTTCATGTGGATCCGCATCAGCCACTTCGTGCGCTCGTGGACCCGCTTCCTGTCCCGCAAGAAGGTCGACAACTGGGCCATGCAGGCCAAGGCGGAGCGCGGTGGCGGACTCGGTCACTGGACGCCGATGATCGTCCTCATCGCCGTCGCGATCGCGCTCGCCGTCATCTGGGTCATGGTGGGCCCGATGGTGCAGTCCTCGATCCTCTGGATCGGCTGGCCCATCGTCGGCGTCGTCACCGTCCTGCAGACGCTCCTCATGTTCTCCAAGCTCGTCCGTCGTCACCACGGCTTCAAGGTCTGACGGACCCACGGTCTGATCGCGACCCGAACGCGACAGAAGACGGATGCCTCGGCCCTGGGGAGGGTCGAGGCATCCGTGATGTCCGGGAGCGGGCGCTCAGGGTGCGGCCAGCAGCTCCGAAGTCAGGCGGTAGCCGACGCCGCGCACGGTCTCGATGTACCGCGGGTTGGCGGGATTGTCGCCGAGCTTGCGCCGCAGGTTGGTCATGTGCGCCTCGATGGCCCGCTTGTCGGCCTCGCCGACGAAGTAGCTGGTGACGTACGACTCGCCGCGCAGGACCAGGGTGAGGTCGGCCTTGCTGCGTACGCGGCGCTTGGACTCCATGAGCGTGGCCAGCAGGTCGAACTCGGTCCGCGTCAGATCGAGCTCCTCGCCGCCGACGAGGACGATGCGGCTGTCCGGGTCCAGCTGCAGGTCGCGGTGCACGACCCACGGTGCGCCGTTCGGCGCGATCTCGCCGCCGAGGCGAGGGACGACCTCGGAGCCCGTCCGGTGGGCGACCTCGGTGCCGGGGGCCGTCGCCCACGGCTCGGGGCCCTGCGAGGAGGGGACCACCACGGCCGCCGCAGCGGGCGCGACGGGCACGACGGGCGGAGCCGCGGGTGCGGGCTCCGGCGCGGCGGCCGGCCGGGCACCGGGGAAGGACGGACCGACGCTGTCCTGGCGCGGAGCGCCCGAGGCGGCCGCGCCGCCGGCACGGGGCCGGCGCAGGAGCGCCTCGATGCGCGCGCGCAGCTCGCGCGGGCGGAAGGGCTTCACGACGTACTCGTCCGCTCCGGCACCGAGGCCGAGGACGACATCCGCCTCCTCCTCGAGGCCCGTCAGCATGATGATGTACGTGTCGCTCTGCTGGCGGATGCGCCGCGCGGCCTCGAAGCCGTCGATGCCGGGCATGTTCACGTCCAGCGTCGTGATCAGCGGCTGGTAGGCGATGACGGCGCGCACGCCGTCGATGCCGTTACCGACCGACACGGTCGAGAACCCCGCGGACTCGAGCACCTCGACCAGCAGGTGGCGGATGTCCGGATCGTCCTCGACGATCACCGCGGTCTTCAGCAGCTCGGTGCTGTCGCTCATCATTCCCTCTTCTAGGGCGCGGCGCGCCCCGGCTCTCCCCCGAGATGACGGTCGTTACACCGACCGTGCACATCTTCGCATACGCGTGTGTCGCCGCCGTCGCACGGCGTCGCGGGGGATCTTCGCGTCAGCGTCGTCCGCGGGTCAGCTCGGCGGCGGCCTCCGGCCACCAGGTGCCGGCGGTCGGGCCGCCGTTGCACTCGCCGTCGCTCTCGCCGGGCGGCTTGATCCACAGGTTGGTGTCGACGACGCCGTCGCCGTAGGTGCCGCCCGGATCGCCGACGAGGCGGCCGGCCGGGTTGCACCATTCGGGGCCGGCCGGTCCGGCGCCGTTGCGGGACGTGTCCACGATCGCGTGGGTCCCGCCCAGCAGCTGCGACAGCTCGTGCGCGTAGGCGAACTCGTCGGAGGTGTCCTGGTAGTTCGACACGTTGAGGGCCACCCCGCGCACGTCGGAGATGAGGCCGGTCGCGTTGATGAGGCCGGCCATCTCGGCGGCCGGATGCCACGACGAGTGGCCGCCGTCGAGGTAGATCCAGGTGTTGGTGCCGCGCAGGTTGTCGACAGCCGCCCGCAGGTGTCCCGCGCGCTCCTCCGGCGATCCGCACTGGGAGGACAGGGCGATGCTGTCGGGCTCCAGGATGACGATGCGCTGCAGGTCCGAGGCCTGGGACAGGGCGTCCCCGATGCGCTCGGTCCACGCGCGGTACGACTCCGGGTCGAGACCGCCGGCCGAGTGGTTGCCGCAGTCGCGGTCCGGCAGTCCGTAGACCACGACGGCGAGACTGGCGTCCTGATCGCGGGCCTCCGCCGCGAGGTGCGCGACGCGGTCCCACACCTGGTCGATGGGGTCCAGCTCGGGCGTGAGCCAGTAGGCGGTGGGCTGCGACGCGAGCCAGGCCGCGGCCGCGGTCTCGTCGGCGCTGCCGTCGGCTGCGGCGGCAGCCTTCGCGGCCTTCGACTCGTCCGGCGCCACGATGCGGGTGTCGACGGCCGGAGGCCGCGCGGCGAGGGTCTGGAACAGCGTCGTCACAAGGGAGCCGACGACGGCGATGGCCGCGATCACGATGACGAGCGCCCCGGCGACGAGCGCGATGACGACCGCGCGGGGGAGGCGTCGCCGCCATCGGCGGGGCCGTCGTGTGATCGCCACGGTGAGGACTCTATCCGAGCGGGGGAGGGAGGGGATGCCGCGGAGGGAGGCCCCCCGCCGGCGAGCGCGTCCTCCGCCCGCCGCATCCCCTCCCCTCGCCGACGCGCAGACCGGTCGCGCTGATAGTTAACCGCTCACTCGGGATAGGGTTTATCTGTGGGCAAACTGGTTTACAACGCCGTCGGTCACTCGTTCGATATCGAGGATCGCACCCTCGCCCATCTCCGCCTCGTCTTCATGAACAAGCTCCGTCGCTCGGAGCCCTTCATGTTCCACTTCGCCGTCGGTGACGGCAGCGGCAGCAGGTCCCTGTGGATCCATCCGTCGATCCCGCTCGTGTTCCACTTCTACGGCAGCCGGTCGCCGCAGGTGAATCGACGGTGGGTCGACGACCTCATGCTGGAGGCCAGCTCGCCGAACGGGCTGTCCATCACGCCCGAGCCCGACCCCGACTCCGCCGAGCCGCTCGCGCTCTGACGAGCCCGCGCGCGCTGGCATCCGGTCCGGAGAGCGCGGGTGTCAGGCGCCTTCCGCGTCGACGACCTCGCGCACCCGGTCGAGGAAGGCCGCGACCTGGTCGAGGGCGACCGCGGGGAGATCGCCCGCGAACTCCCGGATGCGCGCCGTGACGGGGTCGATCGCGTCGACGTCGGCGCTGCGGTCGAAGGGGACGACGTACTTGCTGCGCCGGTCGCTCGGGTTGGCGACGAAGCCGATGAGGCCGCCGAGGTGCAGGCGTTCCAGCATTCCGGTCACCGACGCGGTGGAGACGCCGAGGGCGTGGGCGATCTCGGTCGGTGTGACGTTCAGTCCGTCGTCCGCGCGTTCGAGGATCAGCCGCATGGCCGCACGCGCGTTCTCGCTCGGACCGCTGTCGGCCTGTCGCCGGCGCGCCAGGCGCGCCTCGGCCAGCCTCAACCGTTCGACGGCACGCACAGCGACGACGGCGTGATCGTCCTCGGATGTCCCGGTCGTCATGCTTCCCTCTCGCCTCTCCCAGGCTGCCCGAGCGACAGTCTAGTTAGAGGGCCGAGATGAAAACCGGCCCTTATCTGGTGCGCGAGCCGGGAAAGCAAGGGAGACGGTCGTCATTCATCCGTCATTCACTTGGAAATAGTTAGGCAATTTAGTAAAATTTCTCTACCGCCAGACTCCGGAAGGAGACGCTCATGGGCCACCTCTTCTACGGCTCGTCCGAGCGCCCCGTCGCGATACCGGACGTCGTCCTGGCGCACATCAAGGTCGTGATCGCGACCAAGCTCCGCCGCGGAGAGAGCTTCACGCTCTCGTGGCAGCACCCGCAGGGCGAGGAGACGGGCCGCAGCACGCTGTGGATCCACCCCTCCATCCCGCTGCGCTTCGTCTTCTCGTCGGTCGATCCCGAGGTGCTCGATCCGGCGATGCTCCAGCGGTACGCGACCGCCGCGAACTCCTCCAGCGGGCTCGTCGTCGATCTGGACGCGACGCCCGTCCACGAGAACGCGTCCGCGCGCTGAGAGTCAGCGACGCCGAGCCGACGCGTGCCGGTGGGCGATGACGGACATCCACTCGAGCCCCGGGCACGGCGGCGCGTTCCGCCCGCGCATGCGCTCCCACGCCTCGACGTAGATGCCCTCGAGCAGTTCCCCCGCCGCGGACGAGTGCCCCGTCACTCGCAGCAGGATCGCGTAGATCCGCGGGGAGGTGGCGTCGTAGAAGGCGACGAACGCGTCGCAGTCGCCGGTCGCGGCACGCGCCAGCAGGGCGTCGAGGTCCGCCTCGTCCGCAGGGACGGGGCGAGCGTCGGTCATCGTCACAGGGGCACCTCCGAATGCTTATTCCAGTGAATCGGTGTTGCGCGGACGGTTCTCGGGCTTGCGCGATACGTCCTCGTGCCTTAAGGGTGCCCCTTACCGGGACGTCAAGCCCCGCCGGGGTGCAGGAGGCGCGGATAGCGTCCTCGTATGAAGACGTTCGTGCGCTGGTCCCTCGCCCTCGCCATGGTGTTCGCGGGGGTGTCGCACCTCACCTTCGCCCGTCGGGACTTCCAGGCCCAGGTGCCCGACGCCCTCGTCGAGCGCGGCCCCCTCGACCGGGACCTCGTCGTCGTGGCATCCGGTGTCGTCGAGGCGGGGTTCGGCATCGCGCTGCTGGCCCTCCCGCGCGAGCGCCGACGGATCGGGGCGGCCCTGGCGGCGTTCTTCATCGCGATCTTCCCGGGCAACATCGACCAGTGGCGCAAGCGCCGGTCGGCGTTCGGACTCGACACCGACCGCAAGCGGCTCGTGCGCCTCTTCTTCCAGCCGGCCCTCGTCGCGGCGGCCTGGTGGTCGACGCGCTGAGCCGGGCCGCCCGATGACCTCGCCGATCGTCAGTCTGGAGCTGGTCTTCGACGACGACACCGACGCCGCCGTCCGTGCCGAGTGGGACGCCCTCGCCGCCGCGGACCTGCCCAGCCAGGCCCGCCACACGGGCGCGAGCAACCGCCCGCACACGACGCTCGCGGTCCGCCCGTCGATCGGAGGGATGGATGCCGCCCCGCTCGAGGCCCTGCTGCCCGTGGCGGTGACGTTGGGCGCTCCGGTGCTGTTCGGCGGGGCGCGTCACCGCGTGGTGGCGCGACTGGTGGTGCCCTCGGCGGAGCTGCTCGCGCTGCACGCCGCGGTGCATCGTGCCGCCGGGATGGGCGAGGACCTGGACCACACGCTGCCGGGGGCCTGGACGCCGCACGTGACGCTCGCCCGTCGTGTGCCGGTCGAGCGGGTCGGCGAGGCGCTGACCGCCCTGGCCGAGCACGGCGCCGGCGATATCGCGGGTCACGCGGTCGGCATCCGGCGCTGGGACGCGCGGGCGCGCGAGATCTCCACGGTCGTCGGACGTGGGACGCTGGACCCGTGCTGACCGACGACGCGCTCGCGTTCCTGAGCGAATACCACCTGGCGACCCTCTCCACCCTCGGACGCTCGGGCCGCGTGCACGCGGTGCCGGTCGGGTTCACCTACGAGGACGGCATCGTCCGGGTCATCGGGTCCCGCGGCACGCAGAAGTTCCTCAACGCCGAGCGGAGCGGCCGCGCGTCGATCTGCTCGGTGGACGGCGGGCGGTGGATCAGCTTCGAGGGGACGGCGACCGTGACCGACGACCCCGACGCGGTCGCGCACGCGGTGGAGCTGTACGCGGGCCGCTACCGCCAGCCCCGGGTGAATCCGGAGCGCGTGGTGCTGGAGATGCGGGTGGAGCGCGTGCTCGGCTCGCCGGCGTTCCGGCGCTGAGACACGGGAATCGCCCACGATTCTGTCCCCCGAACGGGGGACGGAAGCTCTAGCATGAGCATCGACGCGGCCGACCCGAGGGCCGTCGTCGGTGAGAGAACCGTGGACCGCGGGGAGTCCGAGTGCACATGAGAACGGGCGCGACGGGGGTCGCGCAATCCGATGCACGTCTCGACGAGGTCATCCGCGACCTCGCGGTCGGCGTGCACGCCCACCGTCTGCAGCGGGGGATGACCACCGCCGGCCTGGCGGCGGAGGCGGGCCTGTCGGAGTCGACCGTGAGAGCGGTGGAGTCCGGCCGCGTCAGCGCGTCGCTGGCCTCGCTCGTCGCGCTCGCCGATGCGCTGGGCGTCGGCGTGGGCGCCCTCTTCGGCGACGCGGGCGTCGTTCCGGAGGAGGGGGTCGACGATCCCGCCATGCGGAGCGTCCACGTCGTCCCGAGCGAAGTGGTCTGGGGAGGGGAGCTGCCGCCGGCCCCCTGGCTCGCCGCCGCGGGGGCGCCTGACTCCGACGTCACGCCCGCCCCGGTGGCCTCCGTCCCGCCCGTGCCGGTCGCGCCCACGCCGGTCGGGCCCGCGCCGGCGGCGACCCCGGAACCCGTCGCGCCCGCCGCAGCGGCAGCGGCGCTCCCGGACGCGGTCGTACCCGCGCCGGCCGCTGCGGAGGCCCGTCCCGCGGCCCCTCGGACGGAGCAGACGTGGGGCAATGGCATCCCGCCGGCGCCGTGGGTGGCCGAGCACGCCCCGGACGAGGAGTCGCTGCCGCAGGACTACCCGGTCCGCGCGGCGACGGATGCGGCGGGCCCGGCTCCCGATACGTCCTTCAACCGCTACGTGGTGACGGCGGCGGCGTCGGCGCAGACCGTCGTGCCGCGCGTCCACCACCTGTCTGCGGCGCGCGGGATGCAGGAGACGTCCGCGTACGTCTTCGTCTCGCCGGACGCTGCGGAGGCCGCCGTGGTCGAACCCGCGCCGCGGACCTTCGCCGACCTGCGCAAAGGTAAGCTCGCCGGTCGCACGTTCCCGTCTCTGCAGGAGTTCGCGGTCGCCGCGGTCGTGGAGGCGGGTCATCCGGTCCCGCCCATCGCCCGCATGTTCCGCGTGCCGGTGTGGCGTCTGGAACAGTGGGTGGCCGAAGCCCGCTCTCCCGCGGAGGGGCCACGCGCCGACCGGCCGTGACCCCTCGCGGAGGCGCTGTCAGAGCGCGCGGAGCTTCTCCAGGAGCGGGGCGGCGATCTCGTCGACGAAGCGCTGCTGCTCGGCGTCGCCGACCTGGACGATCGCGATGTCGGTGAAGCCGGCGTCGATGAACGGGCGGACGCTCTCGGCGAGCTCGTCCAGGTCCGGTCCGCAGGCGATGGACTCGGCGACGTCCTCGGGGCGCACGAACTGCGACGCGCCGGCGAATCCGGCGGGCGTCGGCAGGTCCGCGTTCACCGACCATCCGCCCGCGAACCAGCGGAACTGGTCGTGCGCGCGGGCGATGGCCGTCTCCTTGTCGGGGTCCCAGCTGATGGGGATCTGGCCGATCTTGCGCGACTCGCCCTCGTGGTGCTCGTCCCAGCCCTGGATGATCTCGGCATCGGGCTCGGTGGTGATGAGGTGGTCGCCGAGCGGCGCGAAGCGCGCGATCGAGTGCTCGCCCGAGACGGCCACCCCGATCGGCACGCCGCCGTCGGGGGTGTCCCACACGCGGGCGGAGTCGACGCGGAAGTACTCGCCGTCGTAGGTGACGAGATCTCCCGTGTGGAGCGCACGGATGATCTCGATGGCCTCGACGAGCATGTCCTGGCGGGCGTGCACGGCCGGCCAGCCCTCGCCGACGACGTGCTCGTTGAGGTTCTCACCCGATCCGAGACCGAGGGTGAAGCGTCCGTCGGAGAGCAGCTGCAGCGTCGCCGCCTTCTGCGCGACGACGGCGGGGTGGTAGCGGACGGTGGGGCAGGTGACGTAGGTCATCAGCTCGACGTCGGTCGTCGCGTTCGCGACCGCGCCCAGCACGGTCCAGGCGTAGGGGGCGTGGCCCTGGCTGGTCAGCCACGGGCTGTAGTGGTCGCTCGAGACGAGGAAGTCGTAGCCCGCCTTCTCGGCGCCCACGGCGTAGTCGACGAGCGCGCGCGGGCCGCTCTGCTCGGTCATGAGGGTGTATCCGAATCGCGTCATGACCGCCACGGTAGGTGTCGGGGCCGACCCGACTCTCGGGGTTGCGCGTGCCGCCGGGATACGGCAACGGGCCCGCGGTGCGTACACCGCGGGCCCGTCGTTCCGGAGGGTCAGTCCTCGGGGGCGTGGATGACCTTCTCGCCGTCGAAGGTCTCGCGATCCTTCTTCTGGCGGTCGCCGCGGGTCTTGCGGAGGCTGAGGAAGGTCGCCACGGCGACGGTCGCCGCGATGAACAGCAACGAGAACCAGATCGGGATCTCCGGCACCCACAGCAGCGGCTCACCGCCGTTGATGAAGGGGAGCTCGTTGACGTGGAGGGCGTGGAAGATGAGCTTCACACCGATGAACGCCAGGATGACGGCCAGGCCCTGCGCGAGGTAGACCAGGCGCTCCAGCAGACCGCCGATGAGGAAGTACAGCTGACGCAGACCCATGAGCGCGAACGCGTTCGCCGTGAAGACGATGTACGCCTCGTTCGTCAGGCCGTAGATGGCGGGGATCGAGTCGACGGCGAAGACGAGGTCGATGAAGCCGATCGCCACGATGACGAGCAGCATCGGGGTGACGAAGCGCTTGCCGTTCTTGCGCACCGTCAGCTTGTCCTCGTTGTACTCCTCGCTGACGGGGAGGATGCGGCGCACGAACTGCATGAACTTGCCGTTGGCGGGGTCGCTGTCGCCGTGCGAGAACGCCTGGCGGTAGGCGAGGAAGAGCAGCAGCGCGCCGAAGATATAGAAGATCCACGAGAAGTTCGCGATGAGGGCGGCGCCGACGGCGATGAACGCACCGCGCATGATGAGCGCGATGACGATGCCGATCATCAGCACCTTCTGCTGGTACTTCTTCGGCACCGCGAACCCGGTCATGATGATCAGGAACACGAACAGGTTGTCGATCGACAGGGCCTTCTCGGTCAGGTACCCGGCGAAGTACTCACCGCCGTAGGTCCAGCCGGAGAAGACGCCGACGCCGACGCCGAACAGCAGCGCGAGGCCGATGTAGAACGCCGACCAGCGAGCGGACTCGCCGATGGTGGGCTCGTGCGGCTTGCGCACATGAGCGAAGAACTCGAACACGAAGAACGCGATGGTGATCGCAATCGTGATGATCCAGACGAGGGGTGTGACGCCCAACGCGGCCTCCAAGGGAAATAGGTGTGTGCCGGGACACCAAGGTCTCCTCCACCCGCTGCTGCGGACCGACGCCCCGGGTCCTCGATGGCGTGGACCGTATTGACGGGATCGTCGCGTGGGAGTACTCCCCTTGCTGCGTGAATTCTACGCGACCGCGCCGCCCTCTCGGGCCGCGAGCGCGCGGCATCCATTCTCCCGTGCGTTCAGGGGCGGCCCATTCCGTGGTAGGTCCACCCGGCGGCGCGCCAGGCGGCGGCGTCGAGGCAGTTGCGGCCGTCGATGACGATGCGTCCGCGGGTGAGGCTCGCGGCGTGCTCGGGGGTGAGCTGACGGCGGTATTCGTCCCATTCGGTCACGACGATGACGGCGTCGGCCTCGCGGAGGGCCTCGTCGCGGTCCTCGACGTAGTTGAGCTGGGGGTGGATGCGGCGGGCGTTATCGATCGCGGCGGGATCGGTGATGGTGACCCAGGCGCCCAGGCCGTGGAGGCGGACGGCGACGTCCAGGGCGGGGGAGTCGCGGATGTCGTCGCTGTGCGGTTTGAACGCGGCACCGAGGACGGTGATGTTCTTCTTGAACAGCGCCCCGCCCAGGGCGGTGGAGACGAGGTCGACGGCGCGGTCGCGGCGGCGGAGGTTGATCGCGTCGATCTCGCGCAGGAACGCGACGGACTCGCCGCGGCCGAGCTCCTCTGCGCGGGCGGAGAAGGCGCGGATGTCCTTGGGCAGGCAGCCGCCGCCGAAGCCGATGCCGGCCCCGAGGAAGCGGCGGCCGATGCGCGCGTCGTGTCCGATGGCGTCGGCGAGGGTGGTGACGTCGGCGCCGGTGACTTCGGCGATCTCGGCCATGGCGTTGATGAAGCTGATCTTGGTGGCCAGGAACGCGTTGGCGGAGACCTTCACGAGCTCGGCGGTGGCGTAGTCGGTCACGATGAACGGCGTGCCCTTGCCGATGGAGGGGTGGTAGACCTCGCGCAGGACGTCGGCGGCGGTGGCGCCCTCGGCGGTGGGGGAGCCGTCCTCGGAGGGGACACCGGCCACGAGACGGTCGGGGTCGACGGTGTCTTGCACGGCCCAGCCCTCGCGGAGGAACTCGGGGTTCCACACCAGCGTCGCGCCCGCGGCCGAGACGCGCGGGGCCAGACGCTCGGCGGTGCCGACCGGCACCGTCGACTTGCCCGCGACGATGTCGCCGGGGGCGAGGTGGGGCACGAGCCCGTCGATGGCGGCGTCGACGTAGGTGAGGTCGGCGGCGTACCCGCCGGCTTGCTGCGGCGTGCCCACCCCGACGAAGTGGACCTTGGCGCCGGCCGCGGCGGACATGTCGGTGGTGAACGACAGCCGTCCCGAGGCGATCCCCTCGGTGAGGATCTCCTGCAGGCCGGGCTCGAAGAACGGCGCCTCGCCCTTGGACAGGGCCGCGACCTTCCGCTCGTCGACGTCGATGCCGACGACCTCGTGGCCGATGGAGGCCATCGCCGCCGCGTGGACCGCTCCCAAATACCCGCAACCGATCACCGAAAGACGCATGGCACTCCTCGCGCGCGTCCGGGGCCTCTCACCCCCACTGGACGAGCCGGACAGCCCCATTCATACCAAGGTCTCGTGTCGGCGGCGTAAACACGCGCCACGGCGACGGGCGACGGAGGGATGCCTAGGGCGTGCCGATCACGGCGTCGACGAGGGCCCGCATGTCGGTCTCGTCGAAGTGCTCCCGGCTGAGCGCGCGCAGGATGACCGCGCCGACGAGCGCGTCGGCGGCGGCGGCGAGCCGAGGCCCGGTGGCCCCGCCGAGCGCCTCGGACAGCCGGTCGCTGAGCGGTGCCGCGAGGATCTCGGACCGGAGTCGGCGGCCCGTCTCGGCGTTGCCGGCGGCCGCGGCGACGATCGAGTGCAGCAGGCCCTCGCCGTCGGCGCTGCCGCGGAGGGTGAACAGGTCGGTGAGCCACGCCGTGAGGTCGCCCCGCGCGTCGCCCGTGCGGGGGAGGTCGCGGCGGCCCCCGAGCAGCTTGCCCTCGAGGATGGCCTCGGCGATGACGTCGCCCTTGCTCGGCCACCAGCGGTAGATCGTCTGCTTGCCCACCCCCGCCTGCCGGGCGATGCCCTCCATCGTGAGGTGGTCGTACCCGCGCTCCGCGAACAGCGCGACGGCGGCGTCGAGGATCGCGATGCGGGCGGCCTCGCTGCGCACGGGTCCACTGCGGGGGAGCGCCATGGGCACCTCTTTCACACCGGGGCCACCGAGTCAAGACGAGACGGTGCGTGTTATCTTAGCAAGACTGGTCGGAGCCGACGGTGCTCCTCCGCGTGCACCGCACGAGAGGAGCCCCCGTGGCAGAACTGCTGCACCGCCTCGGAACGTTCGCCGCGCGTCGCGCGTGGACGGTCATCGTCGCGTGGGTGGTGATCCTCGGTGTCGCGGTCGGCGGCTTCCTCATCGGCTTCAAGGGGCTGAGCTCCAGCTTCGACATCCCCGGGACCGCGTCGGGCGACGTCATCGCCGAGCTCGAGGACGAGCTGCCCGACTTCAGCGGCGCCGCCGGAACGGCGGTGTTCCGCACCGACGACGGCTCGGCGCTCACGGACGAGCAGAAGGCCGAGATCTCCGCCCTGGTCGCCTCCGCGGGCGACCTGCCGGACGTCGCGGGCGTCACCGACCCGTTCGACGCGCAGCAGCAGCTCGACGACCAGCGGGCGCAGGTCGAGGACGGCCGTTCGCAGCTCGAGGCCGGCCGCGCGCAGGCCGAGGCCGGACAGGAGCAGCTCGACGCCGGCCGGGCGCAGCTCGAGGCGGGACAGCAGCAGCTCGACGCCGGGCGCGCGCAGCTGGAGGCGGCGCCGCTGCCCGAGGCGCAGAAGGCGGCGCAGCTCGCCGCTCTCGACGCGCAGCAGCAGCAGCTCGACCAGCAGAGCGCCGCGCTGGAGCAGCAGCAGACGCAGCTGACCGACGGCCTCGCCGAGATCGCCGCCAACGAGGAGCAGCTCGAGCAGGGCGCCGAGCTGCTCTCCTACGCCGACGGCATCCGTCTCGTGTCCGAGGACGGCGCCACGGCCATCGTCAACATCTCCTTCAGCGAGCCGCGTCTCGAGCTCCCCGAGAGCTCGAAGGAAGCGGTCATCGAGCACTTCACGGCCGAGCCGGTCGACGGCGTCGGCGTCGCCTTCAACACCGAGATCGCGCAGGGCGTGCCCGAGATCCTCGGCGTCGGCGAGGCCATCGGCGTCGCGATCGCGGCCATCGTGCTGATCGTCGTGCTCGGCTCGCTGCTCGCGGCGTCGTTCCCCATCGTGACCGCGATCGTGGGCGTCGGCATCGGCGCGATGGCGACGCTGTCGTTCTCGGGACTCGTGCAGATGGCATCCGTCACCCCCATCCTCGGGGTGATGCTCGGCCTGGCGGTCGGCATCGACTACGCGCTCTTCATCATCTACCGGCACCGCCGGCAGCTGCTGCAGGGGTCGGACGTGGTCGAGTCCATCGGCCTGGCGAACGGCACCGCGGGCAACGCCGTGGTGTTCGCCGGGACGACGGTCATCGTCGCGCTCCTCGCGCTGAACATCACCGGCATCCCCTTCCTCGGCCTGATGGGCACCGCCGGCGCGGTCAGCGTGGCGATCGCGGTCCTCATCGCGGTCTCGCTCGTGCCGGCGCTGCTCGGTCTGGCGAAGACGCGCATCCTCAGCCGCCGCGCCCGCGCCCGCCTCGCCGAGGGGACCGCCGTCGCCCCGGCGGCGACCGACGACGGCGAGCACCCGCGCCGTGCCGCGGGGACGGCCGAGCACCCCCGCCGCGGAGGCACCGCGGTCCGGCCGATGTCGACGGTGCGCGCCGTCGTGACCATGATCGTCGCGACCGTGGCGCTGCTCGTGGTCGCCATCCCCGCGCTGTCCATGCGCCTGGGCCTGCCCGACGGCGGCTCCGAGGCCGAGGACTCCACCGCATACCAGGCCTTCACCTGGACGCAGGACGCCTTCGGCGAGGGCGCCAACTCCCCGCTGCTGGTCACCGCCGCCTTCCCCGACGGCCTGGCCGAGGAGGACGTCGTCGCCACCCAGCTCGACGTCGCCCGCGAGCTCGCGGCCCAGTCCGACGTCGTGTCCGTCGCGCCGGTCGCCGTCTCGGACGACCGCACGCTGGGGGCCTTCCAGGTCATCCCGGCCGAGGGTCCGAACGCCGTCTCGACCGAGCAGCTCGTCCGCGACCTGCGGGCGCTGCCCCCGGTCGACGGCGACATCGAGCTCGGCGTGGCCGGCGCCGCGGCGATCAACATCGACATCTCCGAGGGACTGGCGGACGTGCTGCCGCTCTACCTGGTCGTGGTCGTCGGTCTGTCGTTCCTCATCATGGTCATGGTGTTCCGCTCGCTGCTCGTGCCCCTCATCGCGACCGCGGGATTCGTCCTCTCCCTCTTCGCGACGTACGGCGCGGTCACCGCGGTCTTCCAGTGGGGCTGGCTGGGCGATCTGCTCGGCGTGCACAACCCCGGCCCGATCCTGAGCTTCCTGCCGGTCATCCTCGTCGGCATCCTGTTCGGGCTCGCCATGGACTACCAGCTGTTCCTCGCCACCGGCATGCGCGAGGCGTGGGCCCACGGGTCCGCTCCGCGCCTGGCGGTCGCGCAGGGCTTCCGGGCCGGTCGGACCGTCGTGACCGCGGCGGCGATCATCATGATCGCGGTGTTCTCAGGCTTCATCGCCTCCGACTCCGTGATCATCAAGTCCATGGGCCTCGGCCTGGCCCTCGGCGTGCTGTTCGACGCCTTCGTCGTGCGCATGCTGCTCATCCCGGCCGTGATGCACGTGCTCGGCGGGGCGGCGTGGTGGCTGCCGAAGTGGCTCGACAAGATCGTGCCGAACGTCGACGTCGAGGGGTCGGCCCTCGAGCGGCGCCACCCCGCCCACGCAGCCTGAGCCCCCGGCGGGCCTGAGCCTCGCGGCCTGAGCCCCGCGGCCTGAGCCCAAGACGAGAGGCATCCCTCCCCGGTCGGTGAGGCGGGGGAGGGATGCCTCTGTCGTCGAGTCGCGGAGGGCTCAGTCCTCTTCGGGCTCGAAGTGGGAGTCGTCGCCGGTGTGACCGGCGGCCACGCCGTTCGGGTCGTCAGGAATGGTCCCGTCGTCGCCGAGGCCTCCCGGCTTCTCGGTGGCCTCGATGTCCTCGGCCTCGGTGGGCTCGTCCGCGGGGGTGGGGTCGCTCATCAGTCCTCCTCGATCAGTGAGGTTTCGACGCTAGGCGTCGGCGTCGGTTGCGGCAGCGGCTTGACAGTCGGCGAACACTCCGATGCGCCGCGCGCAAGCCCCGGCGCCCGGTCGGGGCGGGCGGGCAGGATGCCGGAAAGCCCGATCCCGAGGAGGACGACATGACCGATCGCGAAGAGACCCAGGACGCCCCCGTCATGGACGGCGCCACCGACGCCGGTGCCGAGGAGAAGAAGGAAGGCGCCGCTCAGCAGCGCCAGGCCGATGCCGCGGTCACCGACGACGACGATCTCGCCTCCGAGGACATCCAGGACGACCTGCGCAGCATCAAGGCGTACGGCGAGGACCGCTGACCCGCGCCTCGCGGGCTGACCCCTCGCGGTGAGTCCCTGCGTTGACTTGTCGCAGATGTACGCGCGAGGGCCCTTCCGGCGTGCATTTGCGGCAAGTCAGCGCTGTGACGAAGCACGCGGTTCTGCGCGTTGAGTTGTCGCAGATGTACGCGTGGAGGCCCGTCACGCGTGCATTTGCGGCAAGTCAGCGCTGTGACGAAGCACGCGGTTCTGCGCGTTGAGTTGTCGCAGATGTACGCGCGGAGGCCCGTCACGCGTGCATTTGCGGCAAGTCAGCGCCTCGACGAAGGACCCGCGCCCGCGGGGAGGTCGCGCAGAGGGCAGAGACTCTCTCGACAGTGACCCTGCGACGGCCCTCGTCCGGAGCGTGTCTGGGGGAACGTGCTCGACGGACGAGGGACGTCGGGGTCGCGACGGCCAGGGGGGACCGCCGCGTTCCGCACCGGCAATGCCGGGGCCGGGTGACACAGACACTACGCGCGGACCATGCGGGTCGCGCGGATCTCAGCGAACTCCGAGTCGACGCCGAAGAACCTCTCGGACTCGCCACGCCTGACGCCGCAGCCGTTGCCGCCGGGAGGCGCGCTCCAGAGCACCCGCCCAGCGCGCGAGGACGGCGTCCTCGTCGTAGAGGCGGGCGCGTTCCACGGCGGCGCGGCGCATCCGTGCGGTCTCCTCGGGCGTGAGTCGGACGGCGCGGACGACGGCGTCGGTGAGCGCCGCGACGTCGCCGGACGGCACGAGCCACCCGGTGCGACCGTCGAGGATCAGCTCCCGCGGCCCGTACGGCACGTCGTAGGCGATCGGCAGGCACCCCGCCGCCATGGCCTCGGCGATCACCAGCGAGAACGCCTCGCTCTTGCTCGTCAGCAGCAGCACCGACCGCTCGCGCAACGCCGCGCCGGCGTTCGGATCGAAACCGTGGAACCGGATGCCGCCGTCCTCTCCCGCGATGGCCCGCAGGGTGTCGCCGGCCGGTCCGTCGCCGTACACGTCGAGGGTGAGTCCGGGCTCCTCCGTGCGTGCGCGGCGCACCGCGGCGAGGGCGTCCTCGACCCGCTTGATCGGCTCGAGCCGGGCGACGACGGCGACGCCCTCCCGCGGAGCGGTCGTGTCCACCTCTCGCACCCGCACCGGGTGCGGGACCGTCAGCAGCAGCGGGAGCCGGCCCGCCATCCGGCGCGCGTCCTGCGCCTGACGGTCGGTGCAGAACACGACCGCGTCGAACGCGGCGAGCTTGCCGAACACCTCGGCGCGGGAGGGCCGAACGGCATCCCCCTCGTCGGTGAGGTGCGAGCCGTGGACGATGTGGAGCACCACCACATGGCGGCGGCGGTAGGTCGTGGCGAAGCGCGCCATGGTCTTGCTGTCCACGAGGAGGAACGAGGGCTCCCCGCCCGTGACCCGATCCAGCCACGCCGTGTAGACGGCGCGGACGCCGGAGAAGGCCGCGAGCGGCGCACCGTCGGCGTCGCACGTGACGACCCGGCGGCGGACCCGCCCGTCCGCGCGCGGGACGTCGCGGCGGTCGGAGGCGGCGAGGGACCCGTCGGGGCGCAGGTGGTCGATCTGCTGCACCGCGCCGGCGGCATCCCTCCGCACCCGACGGACGACGTGTCCGCCGGACCGGTCCTCGACGACGCCCTCGTCACCCGACGCCAGGGGCGCGAAGCCGTCGGCCGGGGACACGGCACGACCGCGCAGGGTGTCGGTGCGCAGCCAGTCCCACAGGTTGACCACGCGCACCCGCTCGGAGAGGGCGTCGCGCCGCGCGAGCTCCGCCGCGACGCGCGCGTGGTCCTCGCGGTCGTCGCACGTGAGCACGTCGACGGCGGCGCCGCCGCGGCGATCGAACAGGCGTGATCGCTGCAGCAGGGCCGCCGTCAGTCCGCCGTAGTCGGCGGGGATGCTCCACGTCAGGACGAGCTGGCGTCCGGTGGGCAGACGCGCAGCGCGGGTCATGCGGAGGCGTCGGTGGGGATCTCTCCGGCGGCGATGGCGTCGGCGTACGTGCGGATGTCCGGGCCGGGCTCGTAGTCGATGAAGCGACCCTTCATGCGCGAGTTGATCTCGGCGAAGGCGTCGTCCGACGAGATGCCGGGGTTCTCGCGGGCGATGTCGATGACGGCCTCGCGGAGGACGCGGTCGGCGTCGTCGAGGATCTTCTGGCGTGCGGGCTCGTTCCAGCGGATGTCCGAGGTTTCCATGCCCAGACTCTAGAGGTCGCGTCCGACGCGGATTCCGGGGTTGCGCGTCGCGGGGGCGTGTGCCGGACTGGGGTGATGTCGATGGATGCCACGGCCCCCGGGTCCGCGCCGAGGGCGGGGCTCCGCGCGCTCGCCGAGGACCTCGTGTGGTGGGTGCGCGACTACGCCTACGCCGTCGCGGGCCAGGTGCGCGCCATCGTCGGCCGGGACGACCCGGACCGCATGGCGACGGGCGACGGGACGCCGATCGTGCTGCTGCCCGGGATCTACGAGACGTGGCGGTTCCTCGAGCCGCTGGCGCGCGCCCTGCACGACCGCGGTCATCCCGTCCACGTCGTGACGGCGCTCGGCGGCAACCGCCGCCCCGTCGCCGAGGCCGCCGGGCAGGTCGCCGACCTCCTCCGTGAGCGCGGGCTCGACGACGTCGTGCTCGTCGCGCACAGCAAGGGCGGGCTGATCGGCAAGCACGTCATGGCGTTCGACCCGGCGGGGGAGCGCGTCCGCGCGATGGTCGCCGTGGCGACGCCCTTCGGCGGGTCGCGGTACAGCCGGCTCATGCCGACGCCCTCGCTCCGGGCGTTCCGGTCGGGGGATGCGACGATGCGTGCGCTCGCCGACGCGGCGGCGGTGAACGAGCGCATCGTCTCGGTCTTCGGGCCGTTCGACCCGCACATCCCCGAGGGCAGCGAGCTGGCGGGGGCGCGGAACGTGCGGCTCGCGGCGGGCGGCCACTTCCGCGTGCTCGCCGACCCGCGGGTCATCGCCGAGGTGATCCGCGTCGCGGAGTAGGCGTCCGAGGTCGGTCGGGGCGGCCCGTCGTCTGCGGGGTCAGGCCGCCGGTTCGGTCTTGAGCACGCCGCAGCACCGCGGGGTCTCGTCGTCGCACACCGCGTCGACGGCGCAGCGCATCCGCTGGAGGAACGCCGTCACGGCATCCGCCTCGGCCTCGCTCATCCCGCGGGTCGCGCCCATCATGCGGCCGTGCATCGTGCCGAGGGTGTCGTGCATCTCCTCCTCGGTGTGGGCCGTCGCCGTGACGAGGACCTTGCGCCGGTCGGTGGGATGCCGGTCGCGCACGACGTGGCCCGAGCGCTCCAGCCGGTCGAGGAGGGCGGTCGTCGACGCCGTCGAGACGCCGAGGTAGCGGGCGAGGTCGACGGGCGTCACGTCGTCGCCGCGCCGCGACGCGCGCGTGAGGTAACGGAGGACGAGCAGTTCGTTCTCGCCCATCGACATCGAGTCCTGGGTGCGACGGCGCATCGCCATCTCGGCGGCGCGGTACAGCCGCATCGCCTCCATGACCCGCGTCCCCCGTGCGTCGTCGGCGCTGTCGCCGTACCAGTAGGAGGGAGGTGTCTGTTCACCGCTCATTGAAAACTCGCTTATATCTCGCTTGCCTATTCGCTAGTCTACCTAGTAAGTTCTCTAGCAAGCAACCAACAACACGAGCCGAAAGGTCGCATCATGGCGAAGCTCTTCTACGGGACCTCGGTCGAACCGATCACGGTGGACGACCGCATGCTGGCCCACGTCAAGGTCGTCGTCGCGACCAAGCTCCGTCGCGGCGAGAGCTTCACCGTCTCCTGGACGCACGGGGCGGGCGAGCCCACCGGTCGCACGACCATCTGGCTGCAGCCGTCCATCCCCCTCCGCTTCGTGTTCGACTCGGAGCAGCCCGAGACGCTCGACCAGAACCTGCTCAAGCGCATGGCCAACGACGCGAACTCCTCGCGCGGCCTGAGCCTCGACATCGCCCTGGACGAGGCCCCCGCCGAGCGCGCCCCCGCCGCGCCCCGTTCCGCCGCGCCGGCACGTTCGCTCGCTCGCGCCGCCTGACGACCATGGCTGCGCCCCTGTCGGATGCGACCGTGGTCTGGTCGCGCGTCGACGACGACTTCTACGTCGCCACCCGCGGGGGCGAGTTCCACGGGTTCGTGGATCGACGTTCCGCCGACACCTTCTCTGTGTTCGACCAGCACTCCCGCTTCGTCGGCGGATATCCCCGACTCGACGACGCCAAGAACGCGCTCGGCCCTGTCCGCCGTCCGCAGCGGCGGCGGATCCTCCGTCGTCGCCTCCCCTTCTTCGCCACGGCATCCGTCACCGCCGCCCTCGGCGTCACGCTGATGACCGCCGGCGTGCTGTCACCCCTCATCTGACCTCCTCCGCCGGCGTCGCGCCTCGCCCACCGATGCCGGCCGGCCCCCATCTTCGAGTCGAGAGAGCAATGAACCCCACCGCGTCCTGGGACCTCCCCACCGAGCCCCTCACGATCATCACGGCCGAGCAGATCGAGGCGGCGCTCCCCGCCGCCTGAGCCGGACCGAGTCGCCCGGCCCCCGCGACGTTTCGGTAGTGTCGCGGGCATGTCGATGGATGCCGTCTCCGCCCGCGAGTCCGCCTGGGCGCAGCGCCCCGACTGGTGGAAGCGCGCCGTGGTGTACCAGGTGTACCCGCGCAGCTTCCAGGACTCGGACGGCGACGGGGTCGGCGACCTGCGGGGCGTGCTGTCCCGCCTCGACCACCTCGCGTACCTCGGGGTCGACGTGCTGTGGCTGTCGCCGATCTACCGGTCGCCGCACGCCGACAACGGGTACGACATCAGCGACTACCGCGACATCGACCCGCTGTTCGGAACCCTCGACGACCTCGACGCCCTCGTGAACGCGGCGCACGCGCGCGGCATCCGGATCGTCATGGACCTCGTCGTCAACCACACCTCGGACGAGCACGCCTGGTTCGCCGAGTCCCGGTCGGGACGCGACAGCCCGCGCCGCGACTGGTACTGGTGGTCGCCGGCCCGTCCCGGTCACGAGCCGGGGACGCCCGGGGCCGAGCCGACCAACTGGGAGTCGTTCTTCTCGGGGCCGGTCTGGCAGTGGGACGAGGTCAGCGGCGAGTACTACCTTCATCTCTTCGACCGCAAGCAGCCCGACCTCAACTGGGAGAACCCCGAGGTGCGGCACGCCGTCTACGACATGATGCGCTGGTGGTTGCACCGCGGCATCGACGGCTTCCGCATGGACGTCATCAACCTCATCTCCAAGCGGCTCCCTCTCTCCGACGCGCCGGAGCGGCCCGAGGGCGGGTGGGCCGACGGCTCGTCGCTCTACATGAACGGCCCGCGGCTGCACGAGTTCCTGCAGGAGATGCACCGCGAGGTCTTCGCCGGCCGATCGGGACTCCTGACCGTCGGTGAGACGCCCGGGGTCACCGTCGAGGAGGCGCGGCTGCTGACCGACCCCGCCCGCGCCGAGGTCGACATGGTGTTCCAGTTCGACCACGTCGGGCTCGACCACGGTCCCGAGGGCAAGTTCGCGCCGCAGCGTCCGGAGCCCGGCGCGCTGGCGGCGTCGTTCACCCAGTGGCAGGACGCGCTCGCCGACGTGGGGTGGAACAGCCTCTACCTGGCGAACCACGACCAGGCCCGCCCGGTCTCCCGGTTCGGCGACGACGAGCGCTACTGGCGCGAGTCCGCGACGGCGCTGGCGACGATCCTGCACCTGCAGCGCGGGACGCCCTACGTCTACCAGGGCGAGGAGATCGGGATGACGAACGCCCCGTTCGCCGACATCGACGCGTTCCGCGACGTCGAGTCCCTCAACCACTACGCGGAGGCGATGGCCCGCGGGTCCGCGCCCGCCGATGTGCTGCTCGGCCTGGCTTCCATGAGCCGCGACAATGCGCGGACGCCCGTGCAGTGGGAGTCCACCCCGACCGCCGGGTTCACGACGGGGGAGCCGTGGCTCGCCGTCAACCCGAATGCGGCGCGCATCTCGGTGGCCGCGCAGCGCGGCGTCCCGGGGTCGGTGCTCGAGCACTACCGCGCGCTGATCGCGCTCCGCCACGACCTCGACGTCGTCGCCGAGGGGACGTTCGCGCGGCTGGACGTCGGCGACCCCGCCGTGTTCGCATTCGTCCGTGCGTTCGAGGGGGAGGAGCTCCTCGTCCTCGCGAACCTGTCGAGCGATCCGCGACCGGTGGCGCTGGCCGGGGCGGAGGACTGGGATGCCGCCGTCGCGGTGCTCTCGAACGTCGACCTGCCCGCGCGGGTGAGCGAGGCCGTCGCGGCACCGCTGGCGCCGTGGGCGGCGGCGGTCTGGCACCGGCGCGCGGAGGGCTGAGCCCGGCCGGCCGCCCAGGGGCGGCTCCTACTCCTCGGGCGGTCGTCGCGTCTCGACGCGCATGCGCACCACGCCGAGGGTGAAGACCATCGAGCCCGCGAGGATGAAGCCGCCGCGCACCGCCGTCGCGGTGTCCGCGGGGAGCGCCAGGATCGGGAAGGCGAAGATCGCCGCGGCGAGGGCGCACAGCAGGACGGCCAGGGGCCGTGGTGCGTTCCGCTCGGTCATGGGCGTCTCCGGGAAGGGGCGGGTCTCGGCTCCACCCTACGGGGGACCGTGCGGCGCCTCATAGCTTGCGACGTCGGCCGCGTCCAGTGGCATCCCGGGTCCGCGTCGCCTGATTAGCGTGGCCCGAAACGACGAAGGGAACCCCGTGCGCACCAGACTCGCTGCCGCCGTCACCGCCTCCATCGCCCTCACCGCCCTGCTGTTCGGCGGGGCCGGACCGGCTCAGGCCACGGCCACGCCGGAGGTGACGATCGAGCCGCAGTCCATCGCGATCGGTGAGACCGCTCTCGTGTCGGCCACGGGCCTGGGCGATCTGGAGACCGCCACGTTCGGGATGGACGCCTCCGGGGGCGCGTCCTTCGTGGGCGAGACGGTGGGAGCGGATGCCACGGTGGCGGAGGTCGCCGCAGCCGACGGCGCCGCCATGATCGAGTTCACCGCGACGCAGGCGGGCATCGTCACCGTCACCGTCGGCACGGGCGAGACGGTCCTGGCCAGCTCGACCGTGAGCGTCGCCGGCCCCACCGCGGAGCCCGCGCCCGGGACGACGGACACGTCGCCCTCGCCCTCCGCGTCGCAGACGGACACCGCGGCGAACGACTCGCAGGTGGCCGAGCCGGCCGCGGAGGTCGACGGCGGCCGCGGCTTCCTCGTGCTCTTCGCCGTGCTGGCGGCGGCCGTCGTCGTCATCGGCGGGATCTTCGTGCTGCGGCGCGGCCGCCGCAAGCCGCGCGGCGACTGACGCCCTCGCGCGGGCCGGCGTCCGCGGGACCGGTGCTCTCGCGTCCGGCGCCTGTTGCGTCCGGCGCCCTCGGGCCCGGCGCGGGACGGCTCCGGCGCCCGCGGGGGTCCGCGTCTCAGGGGACGACGTATCCGGCGGCGCGCGTGAGGGCGTACCACTCGGCGCGCGTCAGGGGGATGTCGGACCCCGCCGCGGCCTCGGTGACCCGCTCGGGCGTGGTCGTGCCGAGCACGACCTGGATGCCGGCGGGATGCCGCGTGATCCAGGCCACCGCGATGGCGATGGGCGCGACGTCGTACCGCGCCGCGAGCTCGTCGATCACGCCGTTGAGCTCGGCGTACGCGGGGTGGCCGAGGAAGACGCCACCGCCGCCGCGCGTGCCCTGCAGGGGCGACCACGCCTGGACGGTGATGCCCTCGATGCGGCAGAAGTCCAGCAGGCCCCCGCCGTCGAGGACGGCCGACTGCGGGGCGCTCTCCATGTTCGCGGCCAGGCCCTGCGCGACCAACGGTGCGTGGGCGACGGAGAGCTGCAGCTGGTTGGCGACGATCGGCTGGCGGACGGCGGTCTTCAGCAGCTGGATCTGACGGGCGGTGTGGTTGGAGACGCCGAACGCCCGCACCTTGCCGGACTGCTCGAGCTCGTCGAACGCGCGCGCGACCTCCTCGGGCTCGACGAGGGCGTCCGGACGGTGCAGCAGCAGCACGTCGACGTAGTCGGTCTGCAGCGCGCGCAGCGACTCCTCCACGGACGAGACGAGGTGCTCGTACGAGAAGTCGAAGTACGGCCCCTCGCGGACGATGCCGGCCTTCGTCTGGAGCCGGATCTCGCCGCGCTCGCTCGGCGACAGCTGCAGCGCCTCGGCGAAGCGCCGCTCCGCGGAGTGGAGCTCGGCGGCGTAGATGTCGGCGTGGTCGAAGAAGTCGATGCCCGCGGTGCGCGCGGCGGAGTACAGGGACCGGACGTCGTCGTCGGTCTTCCCGTCGATGCGCATCATGCCGGCGACGACGTTGGGGACGGCGGGGCCCGAGGGGCCGAGGGGGACGGTTCGCATGCCTCAACGCTAGCGGCGGCGGGGCGGCCGGCGGCGATCCTGCCGGGCGCGGCTGCAGCGGCCGCGAGGCGATGCGCGGTCCCGGGGCAGGGTGCCGTTAGCCCGCGGGACCGCGCATCTGTGGGGGCGCCGGTCGATTCGGATCGAGTGGGGAACCTGGGGGAGAACCACTCAACGACCGTGCACGGAGACGATGACATGCTCGGCGCGAGTTTCCCCGAGAATGCTCGAAATATCACCCGCGTCTTCGCCCGCCCCGTCCGCCGCGCCCCGGGCCGCCTCCCGCTGCTCGCTGTCGCAGAGGCCGTGACTTGGCGCAGATGTACGCGCGGGGGCCCCGCGGGCGTACATCTGCGCCAAGTCATCGCCGAGGGGGCGAGTCAGCGCAGAAAGGGGAGGGCCCCGCCGCGTGCGGGACACGGGACGATGAGCGGGCGCGCCGGTAGTCTGGCTCGACGTGCGCCGTGGCGCCGACCACGGGGAGAGGCATGACCGAGACGCTCGATCGACGCTCGTCGGTGTCGCCGTCCGACCGCCCGCGGGCCGCCCGCCCGGGCCGCGCCGTGCGGCTCGCCCGCATCGGAGCGCTCGCCGCCTTCGTCTCCGCGATTCTCATCTGGGTGAGCCGTCTGCTCGAGCCGAGTGTCCACTACGTCAGTCAGCTGGGCGCGCCCAGCATGGCCACCGCGCCGATCTTCAACCCGGCCCTGCTCCTCCTCGCCGCCGCCGCCGTGCTCGTGGACCGGGCGCTCGCCGTCGGCCGCGGCCGCTACGTGGTCGGCTGGCCCATCGCGCTGACGCTGCTCGTGTGCGGACTGAGCTTCGGCCTGGCATCCGTCGTCACCTGCTCGCCCGGATGCCCCGTGCCGTTCACCGAGGGCGCGCTCTGGCAGGACACCGTCCACATCGCCGCCGCGGTCCTGGGCTTCGTGCTGGCGATCGTCGCGATGGCGCAGGTCGCGGCGCTGCGGGGCCGCCCGTGGATGCGGTGGGGGAGCATCGTCACGCTGGTCCTCGTGGGGGTCACCTCGTTCACCGGCGCGATGCTCGCGCTGTTCGGCGGTGACACGGTCCTGGGCGGCAACCTCGAGTTCACGGCCGCGACGCTCGCCATCGCCTGGTTCGGCGTCTTCGGTCTGCAGGTCGCCGCCGACGAGGCATCCCTCCCCGCCTGACGCGCGGAACGCCGCCCTCCCCCAGGGAGGCGGCGCTCGGCGGACGGTCAGGCGAGGGCGCGGACGGGCGAGATCCGGGTCGCCAGCCGGGTCGGGACGACGGATGCCACGACGGTGAGCACCGCGGTGGCCGCGACCACGATGGCCACGGTGACCGGCGGGATGGCGGGGACGATGAACGCGGGACCCCCGAGGTGCGCCTGCAGCGGCACCCATCCCCACAGCGCCTGCGCGCCGGCCCAGCCGTAGAAGGTCCCGAGGAGCAGGCCGAGGCCCACGGCGGTGACGACGACGTGCACGGACTCCAGCAGCACCATGCCGCGCACCTGACCCTGCGACAGTCCGAGCGCCCGCAGCAGGCCGAACTCGCGGCGGCGCTGCAGCACACCGAGGGTGAGCAGGTTGACGACGCCGACGGCGGCGATGACGGCCGAGACGGCCACCAGTCCCATGGTCACGGCGGTGAAGATGTCGATGGCCTGCACCACCACGTCCGGCAGGTCGTCCGGGCTCACGCGCTGCAGGAACTGCACCGAGCTCTGGCCGCCGACGGCGAACAGGGTCACCAGACCGACGCCCATCACGACCCCGACGACCATGCGCGAGGACCGCTCCGAGTAGCGCACCGCGTTCGCCGCGGCCATGCGCGCGACGGCGCTCCGCCCGAACAGGCGGCCCACGGCCCGCAGGGCGGGCGGGACGAACAGCGTCGATCCGAGCGCGACGCCGCCGAACGAGAGCGCGCCGCCCGGAACGGCGATGAGCAGGCCGAACGGGGAGACGAGACCGAGCAGCAGACCGAGGCCCAGGATGCCGAGACCCACGAGGAACAGCGAGAGGGCGGCGACGTGGCGTCCCCGACGGGAGCGCACGGCGTCGCGCGAGGGCTCGGCCGCCTGCGACAGCGCCTGCAGCGGGGTGACGGCGATGACGCGGCGGGAGCCGGTCCACGCGGCCAGCCAGGTGACGGCGATGACCGCGAGCACGGGGGCGACCAGGTCGGGGCGCAGGACGTTCCAGGCGGGGTCGACGTTCCATGCGGCCGACGCGAGACGGAAGGCGAGGACGGACACCAGGAGTCCCCCGAGCAGGCCGAGGACGGCGCCGATGGCCCCGAGGATCAGCCCTTGGCGCGCGATGGTCGTGCGCTCCCGGCGCGCGGAGGACCCGAGCAGGCGCAGGAGAGCGATGCGCCGCACGCGCCCGGCCACCACCGTGCTGAACGTGTTCGCGGTCACCATCCCGCCGACGTACATCGCGATGGCGATGAACACGATGCCCACGATCGTCAGGGTGGTGCGGACGGTGTTGCTGTCCTCCGCTTCCGGGATCGCCCGGATCACCGCGGAGACGTACTCGATCGCCGAGAGCAGCATGACGCCGAACGCGGCCGAGATCGCCGCGACGAGGATGGTGGCCCCCATCCCGCGCTCCCGGATCCAGCTCTGCGGCCGCGCGACGGCGGGCCGGCTCGGTGCGACGGAGCCGAGCGTGCGGACCGCGACGGTCATGCCGTCACCCCCTCGGCGCGGAGCATGAACGCCGAGATCTGCTCGGCCGTCTGTGCGGGCTTGTCGGCGACGATGCGCCCGTCGCCCACGAACACGACGCGGTCGGCGCGGGAGGCGGCCACCGGGTCGTGCGTGACCATGGCGATCGACTGGCCGAACTCCCGCGACGCGGTGCGCAGCAGGGTCAGCACCTCGCGGCTCGAGCGGGAGTCGAGGTTGCCCGTCGGCTCGTCCGCGAAGACGAGGTCGGGCGCCGTCGCGAGGGCGCGGGCGATGGCCACGCGCTGCTGCTGGCCGCCGCTGAGCTGGTCGGGGCGGTGGTGCACGCGCTCGACCAGGCCCAGGGCGTGCACGAGGTGGTCGATGCGGGCCTGCTCGCTGGAGGACGGGCGGCGCCCGTCGAGATCGAACGGGAGCAGGATGTTCTCGCGGGCGGTCAGAGTCGGCACGAGGTTGAACGACTGGAAGACGAAGCCGACGCGACGTCGCCGGAGGACGGTGAGCTCGTGGTCGGAGAGGCCGGTGATCTGCTGCGAGCCGAGCCAGACGCGCCCGCTCGTGGGGGCGTCGAGACCCGCCATCATGTGCATCAGGGTGGACTTGCCCGACCCGGACGGGCCCATGATGGCGACGAACTCGCCGCGGCGCACCGCGAGGCTCACCCCGTCGAGGGCGTGGACGGCGTTCTCGCCGTCGCCGTAAGTCTTGGTCAGCTGTTCTGCGCGGGCGGCGTAGTCGCCGTCGGTCATCGGAGTGGTCATGGTTCCCACGGTAGGAACGGGGGTGCCCGGCCCGCGTCGGCTCCGCGGACGACATCGCGTGCCCCGCGTCATCCTCCCGGTGGACCGGGTGAAGCAGGGCGAGGGACGGTCGGCGGGACTAGCGTGGGCTCCGTGACTCCTCGACGCCTCTGGCAGATCGCCGTCTGGTTGGCCCCCGTGGTCGCCGTGGTCGTGCTGGTGTCGGTGCTGCGCGGGGCGGGGGTGCCGGTGACGCTGCCGGTGGTGGCCGTCGTCATCGCGGTGCTCGTGGTCGTGCGGCTCGTCGTGGGCCGGCGTCGGCGGCTGCGGAATCGCGGGCGAAAGAACGGGTGAGATGCCCGGCCTCGACCCGGGTCGCAGCTGAATACGCAGGTATACATGTTCATGTGCGCATCTGGGCCGGGTCAGGCTGGACCCATGACGACTGCCCCCGACCCTTGGGACGACTTCGCGAGAGAGCTGGGCCTGGCCCTGCTGCGTGCTCGCGGCGAGAAGCGACTCTCGCAGGAGCAGGTCGCGCACGACGCGGGCATCTCGACGTTCACCTACCGCAAGCTCGAGAAGGGCGAGTCGAACCCCGGTACGCCGGCCAACCCGCGTCTGCGGACCCTCGTCGCCCTGTCGGGCGTGCTGGGCGTCCCGCTCACCGAGCTCATCCCCGAGCCCCCGTCGGGGGTGACGGCCGGCCGCTGACGGCGAGTGTCGGAGGTTCGCGTTTAGATTCTCCCGTGCCCACCAACGATCAGTCCGCCCTCCCCCGGGCGAAGCTGCATGAAAGGTCGCGGCATGTCTCGTCAGAATCCCCTCTCCTCCTCTCCCGCCGCCGCTCCCTGCGCGCACCCGTGGTGCGTCACGGCGCACGGTCGCACCCTGCACCCTGACGACGAGACGCACCGCAGCGCGGGCGTCGCGTTCGAGGCGCGGGTGCGGCGCGCGGACGGCCGCGGCCCGGGTCGCGGCACGACGGTCGAGGTGGGGGTGCTGCGCCGCCCGGATGACGACGGGGCCTGGCTCGTCCTCGATGACGGCGGAGACGTGTCGATCGCCCTGTCCGCCGAGGGAGCGCGCGAGCTGCGCCGTCTGCTGAACGAGGACGATGACGTGCGTTCCCTGCTGGACGGCCCGCAGGGCTGACGCGCGCGGGCCCGCCGTCAGCCGCGAGAGGTCGGGGCGCCGTGGGCCGGCACCGCGACGCGCGGGGCGCCGTCCCGGCGCCGGGCGAGGCGCTCCGCCGCGACCACACCCAGAACGCCGAGGGCCGCACCGAGGGTGTTCGCCGCGACATCGAGCGCGCTCGACGTCCGGCCCGGCAGCAGGGTGCCCTGGATGATCTCGATCGTGAGCGACACGGCCCAGCCGAGTCCGACGACGGCGAGCCGGCGGCGCCGCAGCAGCGCGGCCAGCAGGGCGCCGAGCGGAACGAAGAGGACGATGTTGAGGGCGAACTCGACACGCGGGTAGGTCGCGACCGGCACGAGGCGCTGCAGCCAGGAGTAGGCGGCGCCGGCGTCCTTGTCGATGTGCTCGGGCCAGAGCACCGCGAACGCGAGCCCGACCCCGTACACGGCCAGCACCGCACAGATGAGGCGTCGACGTGTCCGCGGCGTCAGGCTCATGGCATCCCGGATCAGGCGGCCGGGGCCGTGGCTTCCTGCAGGACGGGCCGCAGGCGCTCGGCGATGCGCGCGTGCCCGGCGTCGGTCGGATGGATGCCGTCCGCCCCGACGAGTCCGGCACGGTCGGCGAACCACCCGTCGGCGATGGGGTCGATGAAGACGACGCCCGCCGCGCTCGCGGCCGCGGCGACGGCGTCACGCCGGGCGATCATGCTGGCGGCGACGGCGTCGGGCGAGCCGGTCCACGGGGGACCGACGACGATGAGGCGGCTCTCGGGGGCGGCGGTCCGGGCCGCGGCGATCGCCGACTCCACGCCCGCCTGCAGACCGGCGACGGGGTCGTCGCCGCCGCCGAGGAAGACGACGACGTCCGTGGTGGCGGGCAGGGCCGCCGCGCGGTCCGCGAAGGTCGCGTCGGCGCCGCCGACGAGGTAGCCGGACTCGGCGACGCCCTGGGCGGTGACGTCCGCGTCGAGTCCGAGCAGGGCCGGCCATTCCGGTCCGGTGTTCTGCGCGGTGCCGCTGGTGAAGTCGTCGCCGATGACGACGACGGACGGGGTCGCGGCGGTCGGCGTGGGCGTCGGACCGGCGCCGTAGGTGGGGACCGGCGCGGCCGTGGCGCCCTCGTCGACCCCGGTGTCACGGCCGAGCGCGAGAGCGGCCGTACCGACCGCGACGACGCCGAGCACCGCCACGGCGATGATCGCGACCAGACGCGCGCCGGCGTCGTTCTGCCAGTCCCGCCCCGCCGTTCCCCGCGCCATGGTCTCAGAGTACGGGTCTCCGGCTGTGCGTCCGGACGGGACGACGTGTGCGTCAGTCGCGCCGCGCGAAGGAGCGGCGGACGACGCGCAGCAGGCCGAGGAATCCGAACAGCCCGATCACCGCGCCGAGCACGGCGAAGAGGGTGACCGAGCCCCCGAGCACCGGCCCGCCGCCGGAGATGATGAGCACGACCGCGAGCACCACCGCTGCGATGGAGACGAGGGTGGATGCCACCTCGCCGCTGATCCGGGTGAGGACGCCGCCCGCGTCGGTGCCGTCCTCGGAGCGCAGGGTGATGCCGATCGAGCCTCGCTCGATCCCCGTCAGCAGGGCGTCCAGGCGGCGGGGGAGCCGCTGCAGTCGCGCGAGGGCGATGGCGGAGTCGGCCTGCATGTCGGTCGCGAGGCGGCGCAGCGAGACGGTGCGCCGCATGAGGGCGGGCATGAGGGGGAGCGCCTCGCCGACCATGTCGTAGTCCGCGACGATGACGCGGAGGCATCCCTCCAGGGTCGCGAAGCTGCGGAACGCCGACGCGAGCTCGCCGGGCAGGGCGATGCGGTGCTGACGGATGACGTCGACCATGCGGGTGAAGATCGACCCGGTCGCCGCGGACGCCAGGTGCTCGGTGGTGAGCACGAGACCGATGTCGCGCCGGAACGCCTCGAGGTCGACGTCGGCGGGAGCGTCGACGATCAGCAGCAGCGCGTCGGTCGCGGCGACGTCGTTCTCGCTGAGCGACGCCAGCAGCAGGGCGGTCAGGTGCTGACGACGGCTGCGCTCGATGACGCCGACCGCGCCGAAGTCGATCATGCCGAGGGTGCCGTCCTCGCGCAGCAGGACGTTGCCCGGGTGGAGGTCGGCGTGGAAGACGCCGTAGACGAGGATCTGCTCGATCACCGTCGCCATGAGTGTCCGGGCGAGGGTCTCGCGCTCCTCGGGACGCAGGGCGGCGAGACGGTCGGCGGACTCGGTGAGCGGGCGCCCGTCGACGAGCTCCATCGTGAGGACCCGGGGCGCGGAGGCCTCGGGGAACGAGCGGGGGATGGAGATGAGCCCGGGGCGGTGGCCCGGCGTCCGCTCGATCCGGGTGAGCGTGGCGCGGATCATCTCCATGTTGCGCGCCTCGATGCGGTAGTCGAGCTCCTCGAGGAGCGTCGTCGTGAAGCCCCGGGCGACGGACTCGATGCGGAGGTCGCGGCCGACGCGGGTCCGCGCCTCGGCGCGGTGGGCGAGGCGGCCGATGATGTCGGCGTCCGCCTCGACCTGCGCGCGGGCGGCGGGCCGCTGCACCTTGACGACGACGGGCGTGCCGTCGCGCAGCGTCGCCCGGTGGACCTGCGCGACGGAGGCGGCGGCCAGCGGCGTCGGGTCGACGTGCGCGAACACCTCGTCGAGCGGTCGCCCGAGGTCGCGTTCGACGACCTCGCGGACGACGTCCCACGACAGCGTGGTGGCGTTCGTCTGCAGGGATGCCAGGGCGCTCAGGTACGGCTCGGGGATGAGGTCGCGTCGGGTGGCGAGCACCTGGCCGAGCTTGACGAAGCTGACGCCGGCGTCGTTGATGGTCGCGACGATCGCCCGGGCGCGCTCGTCGGACGTGCTGAGGTCGCGTTCGACCCGGCTGTGCCCGCCGTGGAAGATCCAGCCGACGCCGTGGCGGGAGGCGATGGTGAGGATCTGCAGGTAGCGCCGGGTGCGCTTGCGCTGCCGCAGCGCCGCGCGGACGAGGTCGACGGGGTTCGGCAGCGGTCGGGTGGGGAAGATGGCCTCGCTGGCCACCAGCGCGGCGACCCCGAGGGCGAACATCCAGGCGATCGCCAGGGCGATGATCCCGAGGGCGATCCAGACCTGATCGGGGGTGATGGTGTCGACGGTGGTGCCGTCGGGCCCGCTCAGCGCGGTCTGCCGCAGGACCCATTCCGCGAAGGGGATGCCGAGGGCGAAGACGAGCAGACCGATCACGATGCTGCGCGGCCAGCCGACCGGGGTCCCGAGGACGCGTCGGGCCACGAAGCCCACGAGGACCGCCGAGACGACGGCGGCGAGGGCGATCAGGGCTTGGGCGAGCACGGGGTCAGCGTAACCCGCGCCTCACGCGACGACGAGGAGTCCGCAGCCGGGGCAGCGCCAGACGGCGCGGTCTCCGACGACGTGCGGCTCGAGGGTGAGGAGGCAGCCGGGACAGGTGGGGGCGAAGCCCTGCGTGGTGTCGTCCGCGTCCTCGGAGGAGAGCGGGAAGGGAGGCGGGTCGATCGTCCGTCGCGTCATAGCAACATGTTCACATGCCCCACCGACACGGCCGCTGGGAGAGCGGCGTCCCGTGTCCGCCGGGGTGTGACCCGTGTCCGCCGGGTGAAAGAAGAACGGGGGAGGGCGCTGAGCGCCGTCTCCCCCGTTCCGCGGTGGTGGTGTGTCCCTTAGCGGGTCGCACCCCGGCGGCCGACGATGAGGCCGTAGATCAGAAGGACGATGATCGATCCGCCGATGGCCAGCAGCCACGTCTGGATCGAGAAGAAGTCCTGCAGCGGAGCGTTGAACAGAACGCTGCCGAGGAAGCCGCCGAGCAGCGCGCCCACGACGCCGAGCACGAGGGTGATGATCCAGCCGCCGCCCTGCTTACCGGGGAGGATGAGCTTGGCGATGGCGCCGGCAGCAAGACCGAGGATGATCCATCCGAAGAATCCCATTGCTGTGTCCTTTCAGTGGTGTTGCGTGGGCGAGTCCCCCACGTCCAGGTGACCCCCAGGAAGGGGTACTGGTAAAACTGTGGCCCCTGTGACCTATTTGTGGGAACTACTTGCGCAGGCGCCGAAAAGTACTTTTACTTCTGCGCGCGAGGGCCTTGGCGCGCTTTTCGGCGGATTTGCGCTGCTCCGCCGCGAGCTCGGCGACCCGCTTCGCCCGGCGCTCCGCGTTCTTGCGACGCTCCTTCTTCGCCTTCGGGTCGTTCCAGAGCCGGACGAGCTGGTGCCCGACCGACTCGCGCTCCTTCACGCGCACGCGGGGCGTCCGGGTGCCGACGATGAACGCGAGCAGGGCGACCCCGCCGACGAGGATGATCTTGTTGCGCATGGTGGTCTCCGTTGTCGTCCGGGCGGTCAGCGCACGCGGGTGTTGTCGTGGGCGAGCTTCGCGCGCAGGCCGCTGTGGATCGAGATGTAGGTGCGGAAGGACTGGCCCGTCAGCGTCCCGAGGTTCGAGACGAGCGTGTCGACGTGCGTGGCCACCTCGCGGGGCGAGGTGTTCTGGCGCGGCGTGACGGCCACGTGCAGGACGGGCTCGTCGCGGACCTCGCCGGAGGTGATGCGGGCCGAGAGGATCTCGTCGCGGTCCGACAGGGCGTTCTGCAGCGCCTCGGAGGCGAAGCCGTTGGTGACGGTGATCCGGCCGGATCCCTCGTCGCTGCCGGTGGCCTGCAGCGGAACGCCATGGCGACCGCGGACGGCGGCGGCGGCGATGATCACCAGCAGGACGGCGAGGACCGCCAGGATCGCGACGACGATCCAGCTGAAGGCCGGCTGGCCGACGCTCTCCGCCCAGCCGCGGACCCCGTCCGTCACCGACGTGTACGCACCGGCGGTGCCGGGGAGCGCGACGAGCAGGACGAGCAGGGCGCCCTTGGCCAGCAGGATCAGTCCGACGATGAACAGCAGGGTGCGGTTCACGCCGCGGTGGGTGTTCCTCATCGCAGGGCCTCCTTCGTCGCCGGGGTGGTGGCGGTGGTCGGCAGCGCCCCCGTGGGACGGTCGGGCGCGGCGGGGCGCGCGGCGCCGTCGTCGTCGCCGTTCTTCGGGCGATCGATGCGCACGCGGGTGCGCACGCTCGGGGTCAGGCGGTACGACTCGATCTCCGTCTCGACGCTGCGGCGGACCGCCTCCGCGTCCACGGGGATGCCGAGCGGCGGGCGCACCGTCACGTCGACCGAGCGGTGGGCGACGCCGACGACGATGTCGTCGCGGGCGATGCCCGTGTCGGCGCTCAGGCGCTGGGCCAGTGCGGAGGCGACGACGCCGTTGTCGACGACGACGGCCCGCTCGCCGGCCTCCATCTCGTGGCGTGACAGGCGTCCGGGCTTGAGCGCGAGCACGACGAGGATCAGCCCGACGAGGGCGAGCACGATCCCCGCGGCGATCACCGCCCCCGGGGCGAAGGCGCCGAGCGGGTCCGCCAGCGCGTCGAACGCCGCACCGGGGGCGATCAGCAGCGGAGCCGACCCCGTCGCCGCCAGGACGATCTCGGTGCCGGCGTAGACGAGGGCGAGGAGGAGGAGGACGACGACGGTGAGCATGGCGACGGTGCGGGGCGAGTGGGTCTCGCGGCGCACGACGGTGCGGAGGGTGGTGTCGGTCATCAGCGCACTCGCTTTCTCTTCGGGGTGGTGGCACCGGTCAGGGTGATGTCCACGCGGGAGACGTCGCGTCCGAACAGGCGGGTGAGGCGTGTGTGGAGGTCGGCTTGGATGCCGCGGGCGGCCTCGAGCACCGGGACGGTGGTGGAGATGGCGGCGGTGTCATCCAGCCGGGGGATGGGGAACGGGGCGGAGACGCGGACCACGACGGTGTCGCGGGAGCCGGTGATGTCGATGGAGACGTCGCTGCGGTCGATGCCGATGGCCTCGGCCGCGGCTTGTTCGGCGGCCTTGCGGTAGACCCGATCCGCTACATCGATCCGACCCCGCGTGGCGGCCGGTGCGCCCGCCGGGGCCGCGGCTGCGACCCCGGTGAGTGCGGTGGTCATGACGTGCTCCGCCCGGTGAAGGCGTTGACGACGTTGCGGATGTCGATCTGACCCGACACGACGCGGCCGACGACGGCGCCGATGGCCATGAACAGGGCGACGAGGATGAAGCCCCAGAAGCCGAACAGGAGGGCGGAGACGGCGAGGACGAGCCCGACGAGGGCTCCGGTGTAGGTGGGGTTCATCGGACTCGCGAGCTCTCTTCGTTGTTGTCGTCGTCTCCGGCGATGTGGATGTCGTTCACGTCGACGTTGACCTCGACGACCTCGAGGCCGACGAGACGGTGGATGGCGTCGGCGACGTGGTCGCGGACCTGGGTGGCGACGTCCTGGATGGGCGCCGGGTACTCGACGACGATCGTGACGTCGGCGGCGGCCTGGGTCTCGCCGACCTCGACCTTGATGCCCTGGGACAGGTCCGTCGCGTTCACGGCGTCGCGGATCGCGCCGAGGGCACGGGCTCCGCCACCGCCGAGGGCGTACACGCCCGGGATCTCGCGCGCGGCGATGCCCGCGACCTTCGACACGACGCCGTCGGCGATCGTGGTCTTGCCCGCGGTGCCCGATCCGCCGGGCGCGTTCGAGAATGCGCGGTCGACGCGACCGGCCGTCGTGGTGGTCTGGTTTTCCTCAGCCATCGGAGTGTCCTTCCCGTGTACGTCGTGACCCGGGATCATGTCCGCGGGCCGAGCGAGGTTCGCTTACCGGGGAGACGGGTCGAGTCGCCGATTCGTCACGCGCGACGTCGATCTTTTTCCGCGGACGGAGAAGGGATGCCACGCCGACGACGCTCCCTATCGCGCCCGGCTCCGGGCGTCAATGGTGTGCGCGCGGTCGGGTTCTCGCCGAGGCTGAGGGAACCGGCGCGGGGGCGTCGGAGGGGGAACGGTGGGGGGCTCAGCAGCGTCGGTGACCGGTCGGATTCCGGCCGGTCACCGCACTCGGGGTCGGAGCCGTCTCAGCGTCGCGGCGCGGGCTGTCGCAGCGAGACCTCCCGCTGCCCGAACAGTCCCCGGCGCACGCGCGCCATCGTGTATCCCTGCAGCTGCAGATCGTCGCGCAGCTCGGGCGTAAGTGGCTTGTGCGGTACCCGGACCCACCCCGTCGGATAGCTGTACGCGTGTGTGATGCGATGGAACTGAGCCATGGCGAGTCGGCCTTCCCCCCAGAATGAGCAACGACTGTGCGCGGTATCCGGACGGCGTGACCCCGGGGCGGTGGACCCGGCGTCGCGTCACCGGTGGCCGCGTCGCGCATCAGCGTAGCTTCGTCATGTGTCCGGCGCATGAACATGACCCGAGGGCGTGGTATGCGCGCGGTTCTGCGGGTGGGGCGTCCCGCGGCGAGTCCCTCAGGAGCCGGAGTCCTCGCCATGCGACTCGCGGATCCGCCGTCCCTCGGCGACGTCCTTCTCCTCCTTCTCGCGGGTCTTCTCGAGCTTCTTCGTGTCGCGCGGGGGGAGCTGCAGCTCTCGTTCGGCCGGGATGCCCGACTGCAGCTGGCGGCCGCGCTCGAGTTCGGCATCCAATTCCGCCCCGAAGAGGATCGCGAGATTCGCGATCCACAGCCACAGCAGGAACACGATCACGCCGGCGAGCGAGCCGTAGGTGCGGTCGTAGTTGGAGAAGTTGGCGACGTAGAGGACGAACCCGGCCGTGGCGATCGCGAGGATGACGATCGCGGCGATGGCGCCGACGCTGATCCAGCGGAACTTCGGCTGCTTCGCGTTGGGGGCGCCGTAGTAGAGGATCGCGAGGATCAGCACCACGATGGCGAGCAGCACGGGCCACTTGACGACGTTCCACACGGTGACGGCGACGTCGCCGAGGCCCAGGGCGTTGCCGACGGCCTCGGCCACGGGGCCGGAGACGACGAGCAGTAGCGCGCAGACGCTCACCAGCACGACGGTGATGACGGTGAGCAGCAGCTGGACGGGCTTGAGCTTCCAGAACGGCCGGCCCTCGTCGATCTCGTAGATGCGGTTCATCGCACGGCTGAAGGCGCCGACGTAGCCGGACGCCGACCAGATGGCCAGCACGATCCCGGAGACGAGGGCGAACCCGGCGCCGGGGGACGAGGCGATCTGCTCGATGGGTCCGCGCAGCGTCTCCGCGGTGTCGCCGGGGGCGACGTCCTGGACGATGCCCAGGACCGTCGACACGGCGGCGTCGCTCTGACCGACGACGCCGAGGATCGAGAAGACGGCGATGAGGCCGGGGAAGAGCGCGAGCACGCCGAAGTAGACGAGGCTCGCGGCGATGTCGGTGCACTGGTCCGAAGAGAACTCGCGCAGCGTCTTCTGCAGCACGTACTTCCAGGACCGCTTGTGCAGGTCCGTCGGCGACTCGGGCTTCGCGGTTTTCGTCGACACGATGGTGGCCTTCCGTTCCGGGGGGACCTCCGGTCTACGGCGGCCCCCGTCGGGTTGCCACGACCGTTGACGCGGGGTCGTCCGGTGTGAAATGGATGCCGCGGAAGAACACATCTACGAAGGTGAGACGCACGGCGCAACCGGTTCGTCGTCGCTCCGCGGGTGCATTACTCTGTTGTTCGGCCGGAGAGAGGGGTGTCCGGTCGGTGGTATCGAACAAGGTTTCGGATGCGAAGCTCGAACGCGTCCTGGCATCCATCGCCCCGACGACGCTGCCGATGCAGGCGTTCGGACCCGGGCCCGTCGAATGGTTCGAGCGTCCGCGGCCGGTGTGGGCGTGGGTGCAGTGGCCGCATCGCTCCGCCGAGCGCGTCGCCTGCTGGGCGCACGCGGCGAACGACCGCGTCGTGTTCCTGCGGGTGCCGTGCGAGGGCGGGCACTGGGAACCCGTGGTGTGGCGGAACGCGGTCCGTGTGCGCCGCCCCGACGAGCGCTGACCGGCGGCGCGGACCGTGCCCGGTGGCATCCCGTTGGACAATCCGCGCAAAACCGCCGGACCTCGAACGTCCCGAGCGCACACTGGACGCATGCGTCGGATCGTTTACGCGGGTGGGTCCTTCCTCACCACCGCCGAGATCGCCGGGACGCTCATGCGGCTCGCCGTCGGCGTCGCGGTGCTGGGCGGGACGGAGCTGGTCGAGGTGCCGGTCTGCGGGGACGCCGACGGGACGGACACCGCGCAACTCGTGATCGGCCCGGGCCTGCCGCTGCTCAACCTCCCCGTCGACTGGCGCGGCGACGAGCCGGACTTCACGACCGAGAACCTCATGCTGCAGATGCGCACGAGCTACCCCGCGACGGGCGGGAACGGAGATGCGCTGCCGGCCGACTCCGGTGCGCCGTGGAGCGCCGACTTCGACGAGTGGTGAGGCCGTGCGTCCCTCGGGGGCGGGATGCCGGACGGCCCCGGAACCCGTGGGTCCCGGGGCCGTCGTGGCGTCGGCGCGGCGTCAGCCCAGCGGGCCGTAGGCCGCCGGGGTCGTGCGCTTGTGCGTCGCCTGCTCGTACGCATAGGCGAAGCCGAGCAGCGTGCCCTCGCTGAAGTCCCGGCCGAGGAACTCCATGTTCACGCCGCCGATCGTGCCTTCCGTCGTCTGCCCCATCGGGACCGTCACGGCCGGCAGACCCGTGTTCGGGCTGAGGCGGGTGTTGGCGGTGCTGATGGTGCCGTAGGCGTTCGCGGTCGGGTAGATGACGGCATCCAGGTTCTGGTCGTTCATCATCTGCGTGACGATCTGCTTGCCCTTGGCGAGCTGCAGCGTGTGCGACCCCTGCGGTCCGGCCCAGGCCTGGTACGCCTCCTCGGTCACGGCGGCGCGCTGCCCGTACGGGTTGGTCGCGCGGCCGGGGACGATGTTCGGCGACAGCGAGATGTCGAGCAGGCTGCGCGCCGACACGGCCGGGTTCAGGTAGCTGGCGATGTAGTTGCGCAGGTCGTGGTTGAACTCCGGACCGCTGCCGCTGCCCTCGCCCACGATCGCGGCCCAGCCCTCGGGCAGCACCACGTCGACGACCGTTGCGCCCTGCGCGGTCAGGTCCGCCTTGGCCTGGGCGAACAGGCTCCCGGTGGCGGCGTTGCTGCCGACGAGCGTCGTGAGGACGCCGATGCGCTTGCCCTTGAGGGCGTCGGTGTCGAGGTACGACGTGTAGGTGTCGGGGACGAGACCGGCCTGGCGCTGGGTCACGGGGTCGTTCGCGTCCACGCCCACGACGGTGTCGAGGGCCACGGCGGCGTCGAGCACGCTGCGGGCCATCGGGCCGCCGGTGTCCTGCGACAGGGCGAGGGGCACGATGCCGTCACGGCTGGCGAGGCCGACCGTGGGGCGCACGCCGACGAGCTGGTTGTACGTCGACGGGATGCGGATCGACCCGCCCGTGTCGGTGCCGAAACCGATGCCGGCGAGGTTCGCCGCGATCGCCGCGCCCGTGCCGCCGCTCGAGCCGCCTGCGCTGCGGGTGGTGTCGTACGGGCTCGAGACGATCGACTTCGCGCCGGCCGGCTGGAAGGCCGACCACTCCGAGGTCAGGTTGATCGCGAACTCGTCCATGCTCGCCTTGGCGACGATGACGGCGCCGTCCGCGCGCAGACCCTCGACCATGGAGGCGTCCGACATGGTCTGGTTCTCGTTCCAGCAGCCGCAGCCGGCCGTGGTCGGCATGTCGACGGTGTTGTAGTTGTCCTTCAGTGCGACCGGGACGCCGAGCAGCATGCTCGTCATGCCCTGCTCCGCGCGGATCGCGTCCGCCTCGGCGGCGGCCTTCAGCGCGACCGTGCTCGTCGTGATGATCGAGTTGAGCGGACGTCCGCCCTCCTGCTTCACGGCGCGGTCGTAGGCGGCGATGCGGTCGAGGTACTCCTGCGTCAACGACACCGAGGTGATGACGCCGGCGTTCATCGCCGACTGCATCGACACGACGTCGGCCTCGACGATCTCGAACGGGCCGTCGTCGTAGATGACGCGCTCGGACAGGGCGGCGAGGTCGGACGCGGTGATCTTCGCGTCGCCGTCCAGGTCGAGGTCGGACACCTCCGCCCATTCCGGGGACGTGGATGCCACCCCGATCGCGCTCGCCAGGAGGGCGAGGTCGTCGGGGGTGACCTGGTCGTCGCCCGTGAGGTCCAGTTCCGTGTAGTACGGCGCCGCGATCGGGGCGGTGGAGGAGGGAGCGGGCGCGGCGGTCGCCGCAGTCGGGGCGATGACGGCGCCGGCGACGGCGACCGAGATCGCGGCCGAGCCGGCGAACAGGCGGCGGGTCAGAGGGGTCATGGGCGCTCTTTCGCGGTGCAGGGGGGAGGAGGGGGAGGGGATGCCACGCATCACTCGCTCACCCCCTGGCGGCGACGGCGGATGACGAACACGGCGCCTGCGGCGATGAGCGCGACGCCCACGGCACCGGTGACGAGCCACGGCGCGGCCTCGGACCCGGTGACGGCGAGGTCGCCTCCGGACGAGCCGTTCGCGGCCGGGGCCGGGATGGCGGTCGTCGAGGGGGAGGCGGTGGGCGCGGGCGAGGCCGTCGTGGACGGCTCCGGCTCGGGCTGCGGCTCGGGCGCGGGGTCGGGGTCGGGCGTCGGCGCGGCGGCGATCACGACGGGCGCGGTCGCGGCGTTCGCGAGCGTCGTGACCTCACCGGTCGACGACACCAGGCGGACGGACGACAGGTCGATCGTCGCCGTTCCCGCTGCCAGGGTCGAGAACGGGATGACGCCGAGGGTGAGGGTCTCGCCCGGGCCCGTCGACAGGCCGGGCGAGGTGCCGAGGCGGGTGTGGGTGAGGATGAGGCTGCCGGCGTCGGTCACGGCGGAGTCGAATCCGCCCTCGGGGGTGCCGGTGATGTCCTCCGCCTCGACCGCGAGCAGCTCGTCGGGGAAGGTCAGCTCGAGGTCGTACGCGTAGAGGTCCGAGACGCCGGTGGCGGTCAGGGTGGCCTCGACCGTGTCGCCGGCCGCGGCCGTCGGCGTGACGGTCAGGGTGAAGACCGCCGTCGGGGCGGCGGCGACGGCGGCGGGGGCCGCGGCGAGGGGGGCCGCGACGGTGAGGGCGGCGACGAGGGCGGCGACGATGCGCCTCGACGTCGCTGATGCCGCGGTCGCCGCGGGGGCGGCTGCGCGGAATGCAGGCATGCGCAAGTAGGGCTCCTTGGTGGGGGTGGTGGATCGCGGCCGCACGGGCCTCTCGGCCGCGATCCGGGGGTATGCCATGACCTTGGCAGCGCGTCGTGTCGCGTTGGTCACGCCGTGTTGCGGCTTTGTGTCGTCGCTCGCGCAGAAGTCGGCGCGGCCGCTCGCCGAACTCCGGAGGTGTGGGGGCCGCTGCTCGTCGAACTCCTGAGGTGTGGGGGCCGGCGCTCGTCGAACTCCTGAGTCTCGGGGCCGGCCGCAGGGCCGCGGCTCGCCGAACTCCTGAGGTGTCGGGGCCGGCCGCGGGCCGCTGCTCGTCGAACTCCTGAGTTTCGGGCTGAATGTGCGGCGACAGGCCCCGGGAGAGGCGGATCCGCCCGGTTTCTCCGGGGCGGGGCTCGCGGTTCTCAGGAGTTCGGCGAGGCAGGGCCGGGCAGGGCCGGGCGGAGCGCGGCTCGCGGTTCTCAGGAGTTCGGCGAGGCAGGGCCGGGCGGGGCCGAGCGGAGCGGGGCTCGCGGTTCTCAGGAGTTCGGCGAGGCAGGGCCGGGCAGGGCCGAGCCGGGCTGAGCGGAGCGGGGGTGCGGGGGAGTCGGGAGTTCGGCGGGGGAGGAGGGACCGGGTGAGACTGGGAGCCCGAGCGAAGGAGTCCCATGCGCACCAGGACCGTCGTCATCGCCCCCGATTCCTTCAAGGGCAGCGCCTCCGCGGCGGACGTCGCGCAGTGGATCGGCGAGGGGTGGGCGGAACGGCGTCCCGGCGACGACATCCGCCGCCACCCGATGGCGGACGGCGGCGAGGGCACCATGGCCGCTCTCGAATCCGCGATGCCGGGAGTGGAGCGGCATCCCGTCGTCGTCCCCGGACCCACGGGGCAGCCCGTGTCCACCTGGTGGGTCGGCATCCCGGCGCCGGACGGGTCGGTCACCGGCCTGGTGGAGCTCGCCGCGACGAGCGGGCTGACCCTCGCCGCCCCGGCTCCGCTGAACGCCGGGACCGCGGGCGTGGGACACGCCATCCGGGCGGCGCTCGAGGCCGGCGTCGACGAGATCGCCGTCGCGGTGGGAGGCAGCGCCTCGACCGACGGGGGAGCGGGACTGCTGACCGCGCTGGGGGCGTCGATCCGCGACCAGGACGGTCGTCCGATCGCGCCGGGCGCCCGCGGCCTGGCGGCGGCGGCATCCCTCGACCTGGCCGGGTTGCTGTCACCGCCGCCCGGGGGAGTGCGCATCCTGGCCGACGTCACCAACCCGCTGCTCGGCGAGCGGGGCGCGGCGGCGGTGTTCGGTCCGCAGAAGGGTGCCAGCCCCGCCGATGTCGTCGCGATGGACCGGGCGCTCGCCGGGTTCGCGGGCATGGTCGGGGTCGATCCGGCCACGCCGGGCGCGGGTGCCGCCGGTGGTGCCGCCTACGCGCTGCTCGCGTGGGGCGGCCGGATGACCTCCGGTGCGGCCTTCGTGGCCGAACGCAGCGGACTCCTCGACGCGATGCACCGAGCCGACGTGGTCGTCACGGGCGAGGGGCGCTTCGACGAGCAGAGCGCCCACGGCAAGGTCGTCGGATTCCTCATGGATGCCGCCACCTCACCGCTCCTGCTCGCCGCCGGGGGCATCGCGGCTTCGACCGAGCGCTTCGCCGCCGCTGTCGCGCTGAGCGAGCTGTCCGGCTCGGTCGCTGCGGCCATCGCCGACCCGGAGCCGTACCTGCGGGAGGCGGGCCGCCTGCTCGCCGCCGCGTTCCCGGCCTGACCTTCGCCGCACCGGACCCGGGATGCCGCCGCGTTCCCGGCCTGACCTTCGCCGCACCGGACTCGGGATGCCACGGCCGCCGGCCCCGTTCCCGAGCTGCGCTCGCCGGGTCCGACCCGGCACTCATAAACGCTCTCTGCCCTCATAAACGCCGTGTGCACGCGTTTCTGAGTGCAGACAGCGTTTATCGATCGGAGCACCACGCGCGCGGCCGTCACCGGCGCCGGCCGTTGCCGGTGAGCTCGCCCCAGTCCGCTGCCGGGGCCCCGCCGGGACGCATCGACCCGAGGAACGCCATGTGCACCTTGTAACAGGCGAGCCGCAGCGTGTGCGCCCACCCGATGACCTCGCCGCGGTGGATGGCCTTGTACATGACCTGCTGGCCGTTCATCACGCGGCGGATCTCGATGCGCCCGTACTCGTGTCCTTGCGGGTCGACCATCCGCCACACCCCGGTCGGTCCTTCGACCGCAGCCAACACCGGATGCCATTCGCCCATCGCTACGCCGGATCCTTTCTCCGGCCGAGAGAGCAGCAGGCTACGACCGACCCCCGACATCGCGCCAGCCCCCTCTGCGGATGGCGCTGACTTGCCCCATATGTACGCCGGGGCCCTGGCGTCGCGTACATCTGCGACAAGTCACCGCTGGAAGAGCACGGGACAGCACGGAAGCCACGGGACAGCACGGAAGCCCCGGAACATCACGGCTGCACGCCAGCCCCCTCTGCGTGTGGCGCTGACTTGCCCCATATGTACGCCGGCGCCCTGGCGTCGCGTACATCTGCGACAAGTCACCGCTGGAAAAGGGCGCGACAGCAAGGCAGGGCGGAAGATCGCGCACCCCGCCACCCCCTTTTCGGATGGCGCTGACTTGCCCCATATGTACGCCGGCGCCGGGGTGTCGCGTGCATTTGCGACAAGTCAGCGCCGGAGAAGCGCGGGACAGCGCCTCACCACGGGAGCGACGCCGCGGCGGAGCACGCGCGGACCCGGCGGACTGCGCGCGCCGTATCGCGTGTGCGGAATTCGTCCGCGCCGCGTGATCGCCGCGCAGATTCTGCCGGCGCAGCGCGCGGCCGACTCCGTTCGGCACGCCGCAAGAACCGCGGAATTCCGGGGCTGTGGACCGTCGCCGGCCTCATGGGCACCCGGCCGACGACGGCCTCATTTTCATCTAACTCGGTTCCCCCTAGTGACGCTGTCCCCCTAAAGGTGGACAATGGAATGCAGGTGACTCCTCCCCGCTCGGACGGCACCCCCGGCGGGGAGGAGCCCCTCTCCTCTGCGGTCGAGTGCGTCTCCCGCGAACGAGGATCCTGGATGCCACGGCCCCGAGGGGCGGCATCCACCCGTCCGACGTGGGCTAGAACGAGAAGCCGGCGCGGTCGCCGGTGGCAGAGACGCGCCGCGCCCCGTGCGGGGTGACCCGGACGTGCTGGACGGCGTCGTCGGACTCGATGATGTCCTCGATGTCCACGCCGAGCAGGCCGATGGCCGCGATGGTCCCCGTCGGGTCGCCGCCGACGGCGCCGAGCGCTCGCAGCGCCCGCGCCCGCGTCCGCTCGACGTACGCCGCGACGGTGCGGGCGCTCGCCGTCAGGGCGACGGTCCGTCCGCTGTACGCGGTGAGGGAGCGCAGCCGGAAGACGTCGCCGCGGTCGTCGCGGTCGACGTCGTAGATCTCGCGAAGGACGGCGATGAGTCGCGTGCGGTGCGCATCCATCGTTCTCTCCTTCGTCGCGTCGGCCGACCGGGCCCGGGGTCGTGACGAGGCAGGACGGCGAGAGGACACTCCGACCATAGGGCATGTATGCATGCCCAGACAAGCTGCGCGGTGACGCCGCCACGGGTCTGACCGCGCGGCGGCCCCACCCGGCGGGGGAGTTCCCCCCACCTGTCGGGCGCGCTCTGCGTTCCGCGCTGCCAGCGTCGAAAGGTCCGCCCCACGAAAGGTCCCTCGACCCATGTCTCAGAGCCGTGAATCGACCGGTGTCCTCCTGCTCGCGCTCGCGGTGGTCGCCGCGCTGCTCGCGTGGGCGGCGCAGCTGACCATCGGCTGGTTCCTCCCGGCGGTGTTCGCCGCCGTCGCCGTCCTTCTGGCGGTCACGGGGCTGGCGTCCGCGCGGCGCCGGCGGGACCAGGACCCGACGTGACGTTCGACGTGGCCGCATCCGATCCGGCGGTCCTGCAGGCGGACGGGATGCCGCCAGGTGAACCGGCGGGCGAGATTCACGGCTGAGCGGGGATTTCCCGCGCAGCGCGACCTAACGTCGAACATCGGGCTCATCGCTCGGCATCCCACTCTCGCACCGAGGAGGTCATCCATGACGTCGCGCGAACTCGCCCGTGAGCCGAGTCACCGTTCCCGCCGAGCCGGGGGAGCGAGGGGGGCCGGCGGCGCCCGACGCCGAACGTGCCGAGAGGGAGCCGCGTAATGGCCTGGCACTCCCTCTCGCTGCACCGGCAGCGCGACGGCCGCATCGAGGTGCTCGTCTATTCGCGCCCGACGCATCGCACCTGGGCGCTCGACGGGCTGCCCGAGGTCGTCTCGCCGACCGCGACGCCGAGGCAGCTGGGCGAGGCCGTCGTGCGCGGCCTGAGGCGGTCGCTGCAGGGCATGTGCGTCCGCGAGGACCCGGACTTCGAGCGCTTCCTCGCCTGGAACGGCGCGTTCAACTGGTCGAGCTACTCCCGCGGGGTGCGCGCGGTCGACGTGGTCGCCGACTTCGAGGACGAGATCGGTCCCGTCGGCCTCACCCCGCAGGTCCGCGTGCGCGACGGCGATTTCATCCCGATGATGAAGAAGACCGTCATCGTCGACGGCACCGACGTGACCGCTCTCGGCGATGCCGCCCGCCGCGCGATGATGCAAGCCGGCGGCTGACCCCCGCGTCGCCGGAAGGGCCGATGGATGCCACCGGGTGGCATCCATCCCGCGTCACTCGCGGTTGCGCAGAGCGGCGACGACGCCCATCGTCAGCGTGGTCCCGAAGAGGAGCACGAGACACACCAGGATCGCCACGGTCTCGACATGTTCGTCCACTGTTCCCCCTCCGGTCGGAGGCGACGGTACGCCGGGAAGATGACGTCGAGGTGACGGAAGGGCGTCGAGCCGGGGGTCTCGAAGCCGCCGCCTCCGCCCGGGAACGGGAGCCCCGGGCGGAGGCGGCCCCGAACGGAGGCTCGAGCGAGGTCAGGCCACGAGGTCGCTGGCCCGCGCGGTCTCCCACACGGTGTCCCAGCCCCGCGAGAGCTCCGCGGCGCGCTGGACCGACAGGACGAGGCTCGCCTCGCGGGCGATGCCCTGTCCGGCGATGTCGAACGCCGTGCCGTGATCGACCGAGACGCGGACGACGGGCAGGCCGACGGTGATGTTGACGCCGTCGTCGCCGTAGACCGCCTTGAAGGGGGCGTGTCCCTGGTCGTGGTAGCAGGCGACGACCATGTTCCACTTGCCGCGCACGGCAGCGGGGATGAGCGCATCCGCCGGGATCGGCCCGTGCGCGTTGATGCCGCGCTCGCGTGCGCGCTCCACGGCGGGCGCGAGGATGTCGGCATCCTGATCGCCGAAGATGCGGTTCTCGCCGGCGTGCGGGTTGAGGCCGCACAGGCCGATCGCCTCGTCGGGCTTGCCGAGTGCGCGGACGAACGCCCCGGCGAGGGTCAGCACGTCGTCGGTCCGCTCCGGGCTCGTGCGCTCGATCGCCTGCTGCAGCGAGACGTGCGCGGTGAGGTGGAAGAAGTAGAGGTCACCGGCGGAGAGAACGAGGCTGAAGTTCTTCACGCCGAACTCGTGCGCCAACAGCTCGGTGTGGCCGGGCCACTTGTGCCCGCCGGCCTGCATCGCGGCCTTGTTGAGCGGCGCCGTGACGATGCCCTGCACGATGCCCTCCCGCGCCAGTCGGCACGCCTCGACGACGAAGCGGTACGCGCCGTCGCCCGCCTCGGGGCTCAGCTCGCCCACCGGCACGTGACCCAGCGAGCCGCCGGTCTGCACGACCTCCACCAGGGCGGGGTCGTTCACCGCGTCGCGCGGGTCGGCGATCACACGCACCGCCGCGGGGTCGAGGCCGACGAACTCCGCACCGCGACGGAGGGCGTCCGCGTCGCCGATGACGACGGGAACGCAGATCTCGCGCAGCTCGGGGTGCTGCAGCAGCGTCTTGACGGTGATCTCGGGACCGATTCCCGCGACGTCGCCCAGGGTGAGGGCGAGGACCGGGAGGGCGGGATGCTCAGACATTGTGATCTTCCTTCGGGTGGACGGGGTGGAGGACCGGGTCGGTCGGCGATTGCGACCGCAGGTGGGACACGAGGTCGACGAGGGCGCTCGACGAGCCGAACCCGCCGGACTTGGAGACGAGGCGCACGCCGTCGGCCAGACCGCCGACGATGATCCCGGTCGGACAGCCCGCGTCGAGGACGCCGTCGAGGCGGACGGCGGTCGCGCCCAACGCGGCGAGCACGGCGGCCACGCCGTCGCCGCCGACGACGATCAGCGCGCCGACGTCCTGTGTTTTCACGAGCGCGTTCACCCGCTGGGCGAGCTCCGCGGCGACGTCAGACGGACGGGGGCCGCGTTCGACGGGCGGTGTCAGCACGTCGACGTCGGAGGGGAGGGATGCCGCCAGCTCGCTCACCTGGCGGGCGGAGACCGGGTGCAGCGAGGTGACCGCGACGACCACGCCCCCGCGGCTCGCGGATGCGACGGAGGCCCGAGCGGGATGCTGCCACCGGCGGGCGAGGGCGGAGGCGAGACCGGCGGAACCGACGGCGACGACGGCGGGGTCGTGATGGACGAGGCGGGCCAGCGCGTCCAGATCGTCGTCCGTCGTGGCATCCGCGTACGCCCGGGCGGGCATCGACGAGATCGCGCTCGCCGGAGACAGCGGCTGGAACCCGGGCAGCAGTTCGTCGAGACGGCTGGACGCGACGGGCGCGAAGGGGTCGCGGCCGGAGTCCGTCTCGCTGACCGGGATGCCGTCGACGAGGACGACACCGTCCACGACGGTGCGCCCCAGTGCCGGGAAGGCCGGGGTGACGACGGCGCGGGCGTCAGGATGCCGACGGCTCCAGGCATCGAGGGCTCCCCGCACCTGTGCAGGCACCGACCCGCGCATCGTGGAGTCGATCTTGAGGAAGAGGCGCTCGACCCCGGCCTCGGACAGCCGGCGGACAGCGGCCGCGGTGACCTCCGCGGCATCCGGGTCGTTCAGGGACCGGGCACCGGTGGCGACCGCGAGCACGGTGCTCGGGGTCAGGGGGGCCTCATGGTCCGTGTCCGCGGGGCCCACGAGGAGCCGCACCGCCCAGCCGTGCTGCGTGAAGACGCCGGCGGAATCGGCGGCACCGGTGAAGTCGTCGGCGACCAGGCCGACCGTCGCCGGGACGCCAGGGCCGGTGTCGCAGGTCATATCGGTCTCTCCGGTGAGCGAGGGGTGCGGTGCCTCTCGAGCTTAACACGATGGCGCGCGTTTCGCGCGAGAAATTGCGCGCAACGCGCAATCGAGAGAGAATCGAGCAGGTCAACAAGGAGGTTTACGCATGAGCGATGACACGTCCGCGGGCGCGATCACGATCCCCGGGACGCCCGTTCCCCTCACCACCGCCGTGCTCGGCACGATGAACATGGGCGACACCAGCGACGCCGCGGCATCGGAGGAGCTCTTCGAGGCTGCCGTGGACGCCGGGATCACCGGCATCGACTGCGCCAACGGGTACGCGCGGGGAACGACCGAGTCCCTCATCGCGCCCTGGGTGAAGCGGCACCGCGACCGCATCGTCCTGGCGACGAAGGCGGGGATGCCGCACGCCGACGCCGGTGCGGACGCGCCCCTGTCTCCTGCCGGGCTGCGGGCGAGCATCCACGGCTCGCTGCGTCGTCTCGACGTCGACCGCATCGACCTCTTCTATTTGCACCAGCCGGACCGGCTCACTCCGATCCGCGACACCATGGAGGCGATCGCGCAGCTGCACGCCGAGGGCAAGATCGGCGCCTACGGGGTGTCGAACTTCGCGGCGTGGCAGGCGCTCGAGGTGGTCCGCCTCGCGGACGAGCTCGGCATCCCGCGTCCCGCGGTCGGGCAGAACGTGTACAACCTCGTCGCGCGGCGGATCGAGGACGAGTGGATCGAGTTCGCCTCCGCGTACGACCTGGCGACCATGTGCTATAACCCGCTCGCCGGCGGCATGATCGCGCGCCCTCCCCGTGACGGCGCGGCGCCGACGCGTTTCGAGGGGTCCGCCCTCGCCGAGATGTACAAGAAGCGGTACTGGACCGACGAGCTCGTCGCCGCGACCGCGGCGCTCGCGCAGGTCGCCGAGGAGGCCGGCATGCCCATGTACGAGCTGGCTCTGCGCTGGCTCGTCGGCCGTCCGGGTGTCTCCGCGGTGCTCATCGGGGCGAACCGCACCTCCCAGCTGCGCGCGAACATCGACGCGCTCGCGAAGGGCCCGCTGCCCGCCGACCTCGCCGAGGCGTGCGACGCGATCTCGTCGCCGCTGAAGGGCAGCATGCCGGCGTACAACCGCTGACGCGGAGCGCAAAGAAAGCGGGCCCCGCACGTAGAGTGCGGGGCCCGCTACTGCGGGGGGTGGGCTCAGCCCATTCCGGCTGCCTGGTCGGCGCGCACGGTCGCCGCGATCTTGGCGAGCGCGTCCTCGCTCAGGAGGTTGAACGGCGCGCGGCAGGGTCCGACGTTCTCGCCGGCGGCGTTCGTGGCCGCCTTGACGATCGTGTTCGGGTTGCCGAGCACGAAGAGGTTGCGCAGCGCGCGGATGGAGGCCTGCGCCGCGCGGGCGCCCTCGAGGTCGCCGGCCGCCCAGCGTCGGGAGATCTCGACCATGGTCCGCGGGTAGACGTTCGCGACGGCGGTGATGCCGCCCGCGCCGCCCGCCTGCAGCGTCGGCAGGATGAGGGAGTCGGTCCCCGCGAGGACCGCGAAGGTCTCGGCATCCGTCAGCTCGATGTACTGCAGGATGGCGTCGAAGTTGCCGGAGGAGTCCTTCACGCCCGCGATGTTGTCGATCTCGGCCAGGCGGGCGACGGTCGCGGGGGAGATGTTGTTCCCCGTGCGCGCGGGGATGTTGTAGAGCAGGACCGGCACGTCGACCGACGCGGCGACGGAGGCGAAGTGCTGGTAGAGCTCCTCCTGCGACGCGGCGGCGAAGTACGGCGCGATGACGGACAGGACGTCCGCCCCCGCGGCCTGCATGCGCTCGGCGATGCGCACCGTCTCCGCGGTGCCGATCGCGCCGGCGCCGCCGTACACGGGGACACGGCCCCCGGCGGCATCCACGACGGCCTCGAGGACGGCGATCCGCTCGTCCGCCGTCTGCTGGAAAAACTCGCCGTTCGTGCCGAGGCAGAAGACGCCGTCCGCGCCCGCCTGGACAGCACGGTCGGCGTGCACGTGCATCTGGTCGAGGTTGAGGGACTCGTCGTCGTGGAACGGGGTGACGAGCGCGTGGATGCTGCCGCTGATGGTGGTGGTCACGAGAGTGCTCCTTCGTGGCGGGGAGGGCCGGGGGTGGTGTCTGTCGAGGGGGATCCGTTATTTCTGCATGACATGGATGGCGAAGCCACCGAACTCCCCGGCGAGGTAGATGTTCTGCAGGCGTCCGTCGTCGAAGTACGCGGCCGTCTCGGCGTTGAAGCCGAAGCCCTTGCCGGTCAGCTCCTCGACGGCGGAGGGCAGGTCCGCGGTCGCCATGCCGATGTGGCCGTGCGTCCCGAGGTACTGCGAGCGCACGCACTCGAAGAAGGTGCCCGCGAATTCGGACTTCTTCCCGTGCCGCGGATCGAGGTTGAACATCAGGCACAGCAGGTCGGCCAGCTCCTGGGCGTCCGTGGCGTCGGCGTTGTTGATGCCCACGTGGGCGAGCTCGAAGGTGTTCGTCATGTCGGTCTCCGTTCGGATGCCAGGGGCGTCACATCGGGAAGAGGACGAGGGCGCCGGCGGTCAGGGCGAGCAGGCGCACGAAGTACATCGGGATCGTGAACTTCCAGAACTGCACGAGCGAGTACTTGCCGACGCCCATGACCATCGCGGGCAGACCGTCGATCGGGAGGAAGTGTCCGTTCCAGCCCGAGATGACGATGGCGATGGCCGCGGCCGTCGGGTCGAGTCCGAGGCCGACGCAGGTCGCGATCGCCAGCGGGGCGAAGACGTACACCGTTCCGATGGTCGACCCGGTGAGGGTCGCGAGGACGCTGGTCAGGACGCAGAAGACGAAGACCAGGAGGAAGGGGCTGACGTTCCCGCCGAGCATGCCCGCGACAGTCTCGCCGACGAGCTGCGTCAGTCCCGTCGCGCCGAGCGCCTCGGCGATGCCGATGACGCCGGCCGACATGAGGATGATGGGCTGGCTGATGGCATCCCGGATCTCGGCGAAGTTCAGCACCCGCGTGAGCAGCAGGATGACGACGGAAAGGCCCGTGATGGCGTACCCGCCGTCGCCGATGTAGCTGTACGAGATCATGCCCGCGATCGCGACGACGAAGCTGACGTAGGTGGCCAGCTGCTGCTGCCGGGTCAGTGCCGGCGCGATCACCGTGGCCGTGGCGGTCGCGGTGGCCGCGGCATCCGCGATCCCCCCGCTCCGCGGTGCCGGTCGGCCCCCGCCCGTGGTCTCATCCGCGGCGCGTTCCTCGTCGGTGATGGGGTGGTCGGGCAGCATGCGGTACGCGACGAGGCACCAGATGAGGAAGCCGAGGCTGAGGACGAGGTTGACGAGCGAGAACCGCACGAGGTCGACGCGCTCGTTGACCCCCGCCGCCTCGAGGACGGCGACGACGATGCCGTACTGCAGCGCGACGTTGAAGGGCAGCATCGGGTGGTTCGCGGCGAAGCCGGCCGGCATGAGGACCTTCGACGGCGGCAGCTTCTTGTTGTAGGCGAGCGTCGAGAGCAGGCCGATGACGAGGACGTAGTACGCCGTCGAGCCGGTGCCGAAGATGCTGCACCCGACCATGACGAAGACGATGATGAGGACGTAGGCGCGGAAGCCGCCCTTCGTCGCGAGGCCCGAGATCGTCCGTTTGAAGCCCGAGACGAGATCGGTCTTCTGCAGGGCCGCGATGACCGCCATGAACGAGGCGAGCATCACGATCGTCGCGTTCGCGAACCCGCTGAACGCGACGTTGATCGGCACGACGTTGAACACCACCATCAGCAGGCAGGCGATCAGCGGCGGGACGCCGAACGGGAGTCGGTCGATCATGATCAGGATGATCATGAAGACGGTGATCGCGAGTGCGACCATCATGGGAACGGTCATGACCGCTGCTCCTTCGCAGAGAGGTCGGGCCCGGCGGACGTCGGCTGCGACGCCACGATCTCCGCCAGAGCATCAGCACCCAGGTGCACGTGCTTGATGGTCTTGCGGTGCCAGGTGTAGGCGATGTGCAGGCCTCCGTGGCCGTCGGCGATCACGGAGGGGTAGGACAGTTCGCGGTTGAGGCTCTCGCGGCTGTTGTTGGAGAGGCAGTACCCGTCGCCGTTCTCGATGTCGTAGGCGAGCGGCCAGCTGCGCCCGTCGTCGGTCGAGAGCGCGAGGGTCATGGGTGCGCGCGGGGCGCCCCAGAACGCGCTGGGTCCGTCCTGGTCGAGGGCGGGCTCGGCGATCCGCGGACCGTCGTCGTCGGCGAGGCCGTCGTCGTCGATCTCGTCGTACAGCGAGACGCGGCGGCTGGTCGCGTCGTCCTTGCTCGCGTAGTTCATCACCATCGCGACCCGGCCGTCGCCGTAGGCCCGCGCCTGGATGGACGAGTTGTTGTTGGGCAGGTCGATCGGATGACAGGGCTCCCACGTCATCCCGCCGTCCGTCGACAGCGACTCGTAGACGTGGTCCGCCCAGCGGGAGCGGAAGCACGCCCACAGCGTGCCGTCCTGGCGCGGGACGATATTCATGTGGACGCACCCGCCGGACGCGGGCACGGCGACCTCGGACCAGGTCTCGCCCTGGTCGTCCGAGTACCAGATCGAGGCGGTGTCGTCGTTGCCGACCCACTTCTCGCCGGGCACGGTGCGGCAGTTGAAGACGGGCAGCAGGATCCGTCCGCTGTCGAGCACGACCGGCGACTGTCGGACGAACACGCCGACCGGTGCGTCGGCGCCGAGCAGCGCGGTCGGCTCGTCCCAGGTCTCGCCACCGTCCCGGGAGATCCGTCGGCGGACCTCGGAGGTGTCCTGGTTGCCGGCGATCTGCGCGGTGTAGACCAGCCAGAGGGCGCCGTCGGGAGCCGTGAACAGGATCGGGTTCTGCTCGGAGCGCTGCGCGTCGAAGCTCAGCTGCACGGGGTCGACCCAGCGGTCCGTCCCGGCCGGCAGGCGGGACAGGTAGATGGAGATGTCCGACACGCCCTCCTGCGTGCCGCCGAACCACACGCACGCGAGGTCCCCGCCCGGAAGGAAGGCGAGGTTGGCCGCGTGGCACTGCACCGTCGGGGTGGGCAGCAAGGCCTCGGCACCTCCGTCGGGGCGGCTTCGCAACAGCCCGTCGAATGCACTCATGCGGGGGTCCTCCAGTCGTCGATGACGGTGGGCGCCAATGGGGGGCGGCGCAGTTCTTCGGTGAACGTTCTTCACGGCCTCGGTCGACTCGGGATGCCGCTCGGCAGGCGTCGTCGCGCGTGTATGAGGTGTCGTCATCCTGACAGATATGCACGAAGTGCGCAACAATTCTGCGTATTACGTGCACCGCGATGGGAGTGAACGCTGCGTACGGCCCATGGGTGCGCGCTGAGAACGCACGACGAGTGTCTCGGCGCGCAGAACGCGCAGGAGTCGCGCAGAGGTACGGTCAGTCCGCGAGCAGGATGTCGACGCCGCGTCGACGGAAGGGCTCGAGCTGTTCGTCGGAGGCCTCGGCATCCGTCACCAGGGTCCACGGCGCCTCCAGCCGGACCCACGCATTGAACGGCGCGGCACCGAGCTTGGCGGCGTGCGCGACGACGTACACGCGCGCACCGGTGCGCGACATGAGCTCCTTCAAGCGGGTCTGCGTGGCCGTCGCTTCGCAGAGGCCTCGGTCGGCGCTCACCGCGTCGGCGCCGAGGAACACGGCGTCGAAGTACCAGCGCTCCAGGGAGGCCTCCGCCATCGGGCCGACGAAGCTCTGCGACGTCTGCCGGTACCAGCCGCCGAGCAGGGACAGCTCGACGCCGTCCGCGTCCTGGAACTCACGGAAGGGCGTCATCCCATTGGTGACGACCGTCAGGGGGCGCGTCGCCCCCAGGTGGGCGGCGACGCGGGCGGTCGTGGTGCCGGCGTCGAGGAGGATCGTCTCGCCCGGCGTGACCTGCGCGGCCGCCGTCCGCCCGATGGCATCCTTCGCCCGGTACGCATCGACCGAGCGCTCGCGCAGGCTCATCTCGCGATGGTGCGATCCGACCGCGATGACACCGCCGTAGGTGCGCGCCAGGCGGTTGGACTGCTCGAGCGCCGAGAGGTCGCGTCGGATCGTGGATGCCGTGACGTCGAACGCGCGGGAGAGCTCCTCGACGCTGGCGAGCCCGTTGCTCATCGCCATCCGAACGATCTCTTCCCGCCGCTCTGACGCCTTCATCCGGGCTCTCTCCTCCTGATGCCGCGCCGTCGGGGCGCCACATCGCCCCACGCTACCAACCGCGGCTCCGGCGGCCGGGGGAGCGGGCGCCCCCTCCGGTTCCGTCCCGGCGGGGCGGGCGTCGGCCGTGGCCTTGCCTGGACACGGAAACGCCCCCGGCGAAGCCTGCGCTCGCCGGGGGCGTCGAACCTCAGAGCTGGACGGTCTTGTTCTCGGAGGGGAACTCGTCGGGGTCGTTCTTGTTGACGGCGCGGACCATTCCGAGCAGCTGCTTGACCTTGCTGCTGGAGGCGTCCCAGTACTCCGCCGTCTCGCCGTTCACTTTGAGCAGGACGAGTCCGGGGGTGTCGAGCCCGTCCGGGAACCACGCCTCGAGCGGCTTCGACCACAGCTCCTCCGCCTTGGCCCGGTCGCGGACCACCTCGGCAGTTCCGCTGATGGACGTCCACTCGCTCTTCTTCTCGTTGGCGAGGGCCACGTTCACCTGGGGGGAGGACTGGATCTGGCGGACCTTGTCGGAGTCCGCGTACGAGAAGAACCAGAGGTCGCCGTCGAACTCGACCTCTTGGACGGCCATGGGCCGGCTCACATGCCGGCCGTCCTCGGTCATGGTGGTCAGCATGGCCGTGTGGGCCCGGTCGATCAGCTTGATGACGGTCTCGTGTGCGTCGGTGTCCGCAGACATGAGTGCTCCCTTCGAGCGGTGGTCCGTGTGGGCCCACTCTTCTCGTCGCCGGGGTGCACGTCTGCCGGTTGACAGGGCGCGAGGAATCGCGTCTCAGGATGCCTCCGGAGAAATCGCCCAGGCGCTGACCAGTGTTTGGCTGTGTGCATTGCATCGCCTTACCGGACGTGGGAATCGCGGGATGCTGCCAGGCTGTGACCGTGCGCTTTCTCCCGGCTGATCTCTATCAGCAGATCGAGCAGTCCATTCCCCTCGCGTGCGTCGACTTCGTTCCTGTCCGGAAGGGGAGTCGGGGGAGGGAATACGGATTGATCCAGCGCGACTCGCCGTTCGGCGTGGTGTGGTGTCACCTCGGCGGCCGGATCAGCCGCGGTGAGAGCGTTCGGGAGGCGCTCCTCCGCCACGCTGGCGACACCCTCGCCGTCGGTCTCGACCTGTCAGCAGACCCGCAGCCCGACTACGTTTATCAGTGGTTCCCGCCGTCAAATCGCCCCGCCGACGCCGCTGACCTCGTATTCGGGGACGATCCCCGCAAACATGCGATCGGCCTGTCGTTCGTTGTCCGGGCGCTCGGCGACCCCCAACCACGGAACGAGGCGCACGCATTCCAGTGGTTCGCGGTCGGCGACCGGCCGGAGGGGCTTTGGCCGGGGTGCGCGGCTTTACTGGACCACCTCGGTGTGTGACCGTCTGGCAATCACGCAGACATCTGCGCACGAAGGATGCAGTCCAGGCCGGGAGTCTGTGCCTGTAACACGGTGGCCCTATCCTGAGCGCTGTGACGAACAGCTCCCTCAACGTGATGCGCGCCGTCGCGGCACTCATGGTCGTCGTCGTGCACGTCCGCGGATTCTTGCTGATTCCCCTCGCAGAGACGAACGGTGGCGTCATCAACAACGTGATGTACGTCGCGACGAGCCTCGGCAACGGTGCCGTGATGGTGTTCTTCGTGCTCAGCGGGTACTTTGTCGGCGGCAGCGTAATCCGGCAGCGCATGCGAGGTAGCTTCCGCTGGAGCGAATACCTCATTGCGCGCGGCACACGGCTTTGGGTCGTCCTAATCCCGGCGCTGTTCTTGACATTCGCTCTCGACATGCTCGGCCGCGTTCTTTACCCCGGTAGCCCGTCATACGACGCTGCGAGCCGCGCCTTGGTGCAGGGCGACCCGTTCACCTTTCTCGGCAACGCGCTGTTCCTTCAGGCGTGGGTCGTGGAGCCGTTCGGGTCGAACGGGCCACTATGGTCGCTCGCGTTCGAGTGGACCTACTACCTGCTGTTCCCGCTACTCGTCATCGGAATCTTCCGTCGTAACGCATCGTGGAAGGGGCGCACGGCGGCCGCCATCCTCGGCGTTCTCGTCGGCGTCCTTGCCGGACCGGTCGCTTTGATTCTTTTTGGAGCGTGGCTGCTCGGTGCGCTCGTCGCCTGGCAGTCCCCGCGGCTTTCCGCGGTGATAGCTAGCGTCTCCTCGCCGTTGCTCCAAGTCGCCCGGGTCGGCGCCGTTCTGGTCACGCTTCTTGCGATGGTGCTCGATCGCGCTCAAGGCGGCGGGTCCGGATACGTGGCCGTCGGCACTATCCTCTGCGCGATCTGTGCAGCCGCGTTGGTCGTGCTGTTCATCAACGACGTGCATCCCCAGACGCGACCGGCGCGCGCCGCGCTGGGCTTCGTCGACCGAAACCTGGCCGAGTCGAGCTACAGCCTGTACGCGTACCACATGCCGGTGCTCCTGCTCATCGCCACGGCAATCACGTCGACTGGACCGACGAACAGGTTCGAGCCGAACCTGCTGGGATGGTCGCTTGTGATCGGAATCACCCTCGCACTGGCGCTCGGCGGGTGGTGCTTCGCACAGCTCACCGAGCACCACTACCACTCGATCCGGGGCCGCCTGCTGGCCCCACTTCGCGCCCAGCGGCCTGCATCCGCCTCGGCAAATGCCGATCATCAGGCCGCCTAGGATCAACCCGTGGGACGACAGAACTTGAGCACGACCGCAGCGACGCGCAGACGGCCACTGCTCGCCACGTTCTTCGCTCTCGGCGGCATTGGTATCCCCGTGCTGTCGTTCCTCGTAAGCGGTCCAATCGTCGCCGACCCTGCGCTAGTCGCGATCCCTTTGCTGATCCTGATCATCTCCACCGGGCGGCTCACCGCCATCTTCTTCAGCGGCGAGACTCCGGTGCTCGCAGCAACCATGTGGATGTTCATCTACATCACAGTCGGCGTGGTGCCGCTCGCACAGTTCCACCTCAACACCTTCCCGTTCCTCGTCGGAAAGGAGTACCTCCTCGGCGCGAGCGTGCTGCTTCTCCTCACCGCGATCGGTTATGAGATTGGGCGCTTCCTCAACGACAGCCGCGGCGCCCGTGTCGCGCCCACCCACCACCGCGTTGTCTCAATCGGTCGCCTCAAGTTGGTGAGCGTCTTCGCCATTGCCGCATCCCTCTACTATGCGCAAACAGTTGGCGGGATCTCCGTTCTGTGGGCCAGCCGTCGCGAACTGCGCGAGTCGATCGATGCCGCCGGCCTGAGCTCCGCGGACTCCCAGGTCGGCTCGGCAATCGTCATGACGGCGGGTACGGTGCCCGTGTTCATCGCAATGACGCTGTGGCTCGTGCACCTGATCCGTAACCGCAGCCGCGGCATCGGCGGATGGGCAGGGCTGCTCGTTCTCGTCGCAGTCAACCTCGTCGTCAACAACCCGGCGACCAGCGCGCGCTACTGGGCCATCACCATCCTCGTCGCCCTTGTCTTCACGCTCCCCAAGTTGTCCCCCAATAGGTTCGCGTTCACCATCATCGGCGGCATCATCGGCGCGATCGTCGTCTTCCCCTACCTGGACTACTTCCGAGAGGCATCGGAACGCCGCGGCGCTCTGCAGATCACGAGCATCGCCGACAAGATCGCGACGAAAGACTTCGATCAGTACGTCATGACCGCGAACGGCATGTGGTGGGTTGACGAGCGTGGACACACACTCGGGTGGCAGATCCTCGGCGCGATCTTCTTCTGGGTTCCCCGTAGCGTCTGGCCAGAGAAAGCCCGGGACACCGGCGTCGAGATCGGCCTTGCCATGAACACCGGCAACATCAATCTCAGCTCGCCGCTGCCGCTTGAAATGTGGATCGACTTCGGATGGGTCGGTGTCATTGCAGGCTTCATCGTCATTGGTTACCTGAGCCGGAAGTACGACTGGCAGTTCAGCCTGTCCCGCGACCCCAACCGCCGGGAGATGTACGTCATCGACATCCTCGTGCCCCTAGTCGCCGGCTACACGTTCATCCTGATGCGCGGCCCGCTCCTCCAGTCGATGTCCCGGCTAGCGGTGATGATCGCGGTCTGCGTGTTCGTCATGGGCGCGAAGCGGAGCATCGACGAGGCGGCAGACAAAATCGCCGCCGCCCCCGCTCAACGGCGGGGACGACCGCGATACGTCTCTCGATGACCGCCCCTACGGGCTCAGCGTTCCGACACAGATTGAACAAGTTCAGGAACGTTGGCTGAGCAGACTGCGCCCACGAGTCGGACGCGGGCGTGCCACCGAAGGTCATGCTCGCCCGGATGCGGGTGCACCCCGCTGCGACAACCGCCTCCATGTAGCCCACGCTGTCGGCCACCGCGCCGGCGCTGCACACGTTCACGATCGAGATGGCCGTCGATTCGATGCGGAACTCGAGAAGCAGCTCGGCGATGGCACCCGACTGATCCTCCTGGGCGTTGACCCGCATGGGGGCGGCAAAGCGACCGTGTCTCCCACCGCGAAGGTGCTGGCGGCTGCAACGAACTCCTGGCGGATGAGCGCGGAGCGAGCCAGCCCGGCCGCCTTCGTGAATCGGAACCAGTTCCCTGGCACGGCGGCGTCCTCTACCTGAGACTCCGCGGCGGAACCCGGAAAGCCGACCGTCGTCCAGTTGGGAGGTGCCGTGTTTCCGTAGACGCCCGCGTCGAAGAACCGCGCGTTTGCGGGGGCGAGTGACGGGTCCGCGCCCTTTAAGGCGGAGAGGTAGACGCCGTTCGTCGGGAAGTGGTCGAGGAAGCGGGCGTCGGGCGAGCGCCTTGCCGAGCAGGAAGTGTCCTAGTCGATTGAGTGCACGCCGTCCCCGGGGCCGTACCAGGCGGTCGGCGCGAGGCCGGTGGCCGGGTCGACGAGAGCGTAGCGCGAGTCGACGAGCGGGAGATTGCGGGCACCGGCGATGTAGCGGACCTAGAGGTTCCATCGCTGCAGAAGCGTGTTCACCGCGGTGGAGTCGTTGCGGGGCGGCAGCGTCCACAGCACCAGCTTGATCCCTGCTACCTCAAGCTTGGTCGAGCAGCGCGGCCCGTGACGTAGCCTCGTCGAAGGTGGCGGAGCCGACGTCGTTCGTCCCGCCGCAGATGGCCACCGCCCCCGGGAGGGGCGACATGGCGAGCACCTGGACAAGATGAGTGTCTCGCATCTGCGTGAGGGTGAAGCCGCCCGTCCCGAAGTAGTCGCGTCACATCAGACGCCCCTCTGACAGTGTGCACATGATGCGGTGCCACGCCCGCCCGGTGTTGGCCTGGAACGCTCCGATGGGGTCAGCGAGGAAGGCGATCCCCGTCGGCGGCACCGAAGATCGGCGGATCGGGCCGCCGGCGGCGGTGACGAGGGGCGGCATCTGTGCACCAATCGTGCAAATTAGTTGCCGACCGCGTGCTCTTGCCAGTCGCCGACCAGCCAGTCTGCAATCTCGGTCATCTTGAACGCCGCGATTTCATGCTCCGAGCGGGCACGCCACGCGACGAATGATGCCTGGTCAAGAAATGTTCCGTCCTCGACGATCACCCGTCCTTTCCGTTCATCCAGCGACAGTGCGACGGTCCACCCCGTAACCCCGGGCAGCGTGCCCAGCCGACGCAGCATGGCCATTGCATCAGACACTTCAGGGTCCGTGACTTCGTCACGGACCCTGAAGAGCACAACGTGTCGAAACATCACTCACGGATGGTGCCCACGTGGTCGCGGTACCAAGCGACCGTGCGCTCCATGCCCTCTTCGAGCGAGATCTTCGCGGTCCAGCCCGCGTCAGCGAGCTTGGAGACGTCGAGGAGCTTTTGCGGGGTTCCGTCCGGCTTCGAAGTATCCCAGTCAGTCTCGCCCGTGAACCCGGTGACCGAGGCGATCGTCTCCGCGATCTCTCGAATGGTGACGTCGCTGCCGGTACCGACATTGACTTGGTCAGGCCCGTCGTAGTGCTCCAACAGGTGGAGGCACGCATCGGCCATGTCGTCGGCGTGCAAAAACTCGCGGCGCGGTGTCCCCGTGCCCCAGTTGGTCACGCTCGACGCGCCCGACTTGGCCGCCTCGTCGTACCGACGGATAAGAGCCGGCAGCACGTGAGACCCCTTTGGTGAGAAGTTGTCGTTCGGCCCGTAGAGATTTGTCGGCATCGCGCTGATCCAAGGCAGGCCGTACTGGCGGCGGACCGCTTGGGTCTGAAGGATGCCGGCGATTTTCGCGATGGCATACGCGTCGTTCGTCGGCTCGAGATGCCCGGTCAGGAGCGAGTCCTCGCGGATGGGCTGCTCGGCGAACTTGGGGTAGATGCAGGATGAGCCGAGGAACAGCACCCGCTCCACGTCGTTCGCCAATGCCGCGTCCAGCACGTTGACTTGGATGCGCATGTTGTCGCTGAGGAAGTCGACGGGATAGGTGCTGTTGGCGAGGATGCCACCCACCTTCGCCGCTGCGAGAACGACGTACCTCGGCTTGACCTTGCCCATGTACTCGAAGACCGCATCGCGATTTTTGAGGTCGAGCTCGGATGACGGCTTGCCCACGATGTTGGAGAAGCCGGACGCTTCCAGCTTGCGCCAGATTGCCGATCCGACGAGCCCGCGGTGGCCGGCCACGTAGAAGGGCGCGTCGCGGTCCAGCCCTCCCGGTGTGAAGTCGACGCCGTCCACAGCCGTCGTCACGCGCGCGCTCCGAGCAGCTCTGCGTTGCTCCACGTGGGGAGGTTGACTGTGTCGATCCACTCAGGACCGTTCTCGAGGGCCCTGATGTCGGCGTCGACCATCAGTTTGGCGAGCTCCTTTCCGTCGATCGACGGAACCCAGCCGAGCTTGTCCGCTGCCTTCGTCGGGTCTCCGATCAGGGCGTCCACCTCGGTCGGTCGCAGGTAACGCTCATCGAACTTCACGAACTCCTGCCACTCGAGACCCACGTGACCAAACGAGGCTTCCAGGAAGTCGCGAATGGTGTAGCCCACGCCGGTCGCGAGGACGAAGTCCTCGGGGGTGTCAGCCTGCAGGATGCGCCACATGCCTTCGACGTACTCTGCGGCATAACCCCAGTCGCGGATCGAGTCGAGGTTGCCGAGGTAGATGTCCTTTTGCAGCCCGGCCTTGATGCGTGCCACGGCGCGAGTGATCTTCCGGGTCACGAAAGTTTCACCGCGGCGGGGCGACTCGTGGTTGAAGAGGATGCCGTTGACGGCGAACATGTCGTACGCCTCGCGGTAGTTCTTTGTGATCCAGTAGCTGTACAGCTTGGCGGCGGCGTACGGCGACCGCGGGTAGAACGGCGTCTCTTCGTTCTGCGGCGGGGGAGTCGCGCCATAGAGCTCCGAGGTGGAGGCCTGGTAATACTTCGTCTGGATGCCGGAAAGTCGAACGGCTTCAAGCAGACGGATTGTCCCGGTGCCGGTTGTGTCCGCGGTGTGCTCCGGCTCGTCGAAGGAGACGCGCACGTGCGACTGCGCAGCGAGGTTGTAGACCTCGTCGGGGTTGATCTCTGACATGAGGGTCACGAGGCGCGCGCCGTCCGACAGGTCGCCGTAGTGCAGGAACAGCTTGGCGTTCGGGTCGTGCGGGTCGACGTAGAGATGGTCGATCCGGTGGGTGTTGAAGGTCGAAGCGCGGCGGATAACACCGTGCACCTCGTAGCCCTTCGCGAGAAGCAGCTCAGCGAGATAAGACCCGTCCTGACCCGTGATTCCGGTGATGAGTGCGCGCTTGGTCAACTGATGGCCCCTGTTCAGCGATTGCTACGTGTCGTAGGCGAGGAAGTTTGCCGCTTCGATTTGGCACCATCGATGAGCAGCGAGAGAAGCGTAGCGAACCGATCGATCGCGAATGTTTCGTCCAGGACGGTCTCTCGGTACTTCTTGCCGTTCGCGCCGAGTGCTTCGGCTCGTTCCGGCTCCTTGCCCAGGGAGAGGGCCGCCGCAAGAAGCTGTTCTGGGCGCCCGGCCTCGACCACGACCCCTCCCTCTGCGGCCCGTATTTCGTCGGCCGTGATACCCCGGATGTCGGTGGCTGCCAGGACAGGGCGACCGGTCGAAAAGTAGGAAGTGAGTTTGCTGGGGACAGCCATCTCGGAGACGCCTACCTTCTCGTTGACAAGTAGGACGTCTGCGGCCGCCATCGCTTCCGCGAACTCATCGTCTGGAAGGGGGGCGATGAACTCGACGGTAGGAATGGAGCGGCTCGCTTCGAGCAAACGGTCGCGCTCGGCACCGTTGCCCAGCAGGACGAATCTGATGTTCTCCCCGGCATCCGCTGCGAGCTGGGCAGCATCTAGGACGTTGTCGAGCCCCTGCTTGACGCCCATATTGCCTGCGTGGAGGACCACGGTCTCAGTTCCCCATCCTCTGCGTTCCCGGGCAACTGCTCTGTCGATCGGTCCGGCCTTCGGAAGGTGAGTCCAGTTTCGGATGACCTCCACGCGGCTTGGGTCGACGCCGAAGTCCTCGACGACGCGCGTCTTGAAACGGTCATGTATCACCACAACCTTCGTCGCACGGCGGAGGAGCCAACGCTCAGTCGCGCGGATCACGACGCCGGCGCGGCCCACGTCCTGACCCGTCTCGGCGAGGCCAAGCCAGTACAGGTCCTGCACCCAAACGACGAAAGGAACCGGTTTGAGGAACAGTAGGTGCTTAGCGGCGGCCATCGCGGACGAGAACAATGCCGGGGAGACGGCGATGACGGCGCTAGGACGCCCCCAACGTGAGGCGAGCAAACGACCACCGAAGCTCAGCTCAGATAGTAGGCGCCGGAGTCCGCTGGGCTTGCGCGGGACGTAGTGCAACGCGCGGGTAACTCGTACCCCGTCCAGAAGTTCGTTCCGCGACCATTGCCCGTAACCTGTGGCAACACGCCAGTCCGGATAATGAGGATGCGTCGTGACCACCCGTGTCCGATACCCGCGTTCGGCCAGGCCACGAGCGACAGCCCCCGTGTAGGGGGAGATCCCCGTCGGTTCGGGAGGGTAGTTGACTCCAAGTAGGGTGACTGCGGGGGCGAGGCGCGACATGGCTTGACCATAGCTGAGCCTCGACCAATTCCTATCTCGGAGGTGCCCTTGTCTGAGATTCCTGTTATCAACCTCTCCCAAGCTCCGGGCGAGCGCGCGGCGTGGGATCGGCCCGTCTGGCAGGTCTATCTGTGGGCAATCTGCGAACTTCTGTTCGTCACGAACCCCTGGCAGATCAGCTCAGGCATCCGTGTACGGGTCCTCCGAGCATTTGGCGCTCGCATCGGCGCTGACGTTGTCTTTCGCCCCAGGACCCGTGTCAAATTCCCCTGGAAGTTATCGATTGGCGATCGATCGTGGATAGGTGAAGGCGTGTGGTTCCACAACCAGGCCGAGATCGTTGTTGGGCACGATGCTGTGGTGTCGCAGGAGACCTTCCTCACGACCGGTAGTCACGCGCATCGGCGGGACATGGGTTTGATCACACGCCCGATATTCATCGAGGACGGCGTGTGGATCACGTCTCGATGTGTGGTTCTCGGGGGGAGTCGGGTGAGGCGCGCTGCGCTCGTGAGGCCCATGTCGCTGGTCGCAGGAGAGGATATACCTGCCGGCGAGATATGGGGCGGCAATCCTTTGCGAAAGGTGGGAAACCGATGACAAACGAGGCTGTGCGTCCGTTGCCGATAACGGTCCTCGTGCAGACCAAGAACGAGGCAGTCGGCATCGGTAAGTGTCTGCAGGCGTTGTCCGACTTCTCAGAAGTGATCGTTGTCGATTCATTGAGTACGGATGATACGGCTTCTATCGCTCGGCGCAGCGGCGCTAAAGTTGTCGATTTTGACTGGAACGGCAAGTATCCGAAGAAAAAGCAGTGGCAGCTCGAGAATGTGCCAACCGCAAATGAGTGGGTCCTCTTCATCGACGCGGACGAAACCCCTCAGGCGGGTCTCGTCAAGGAATTGCGCAACATCTTCGCTGGCAGTCCGGAACCCGGCATCGTCGCCTTCGACATAGGCCTCGACTATGTCTTCGCGGGTCGCGTTCTCCGGCACGGTCACAGAGTTACAAAACGCTGCCTAGTGCGGAAGGGATTTGTGCGTTTCCCTGTGATGGATGATCTAACGGCTCCTGGCATGGGTGAGCTCGAGGGTCATTACCAGCCAGAAGCGGATGGTGCCGTACTGAGGCTGACACATCGCATCTTGCACAACGACCTCGACCCCGTCTCGAGTTGGTTTGCTCGTCATAACAAGTATTCCGATTGGGAAGCTCACCTGCGATCGAGGCGTGATGTACAGGCAGATGTACGTCGCCGACGCTCTCGCCAGGGACGAATCTTCGACGCTGTACCGTTCAAGCCACTAGTTTTCTTTGTTTATGCTTATATCCTTCGTGCTGGTTTTAGGGACGGCCGGGCCGGCTTCGATTATGCAGTAGCGCTGGCGACGTACTACTGGCAGATTGGCCTCAAAACTCGAGAGTTGCGTCGGAATAGAGTCACGCAGTGAGGGTTCTTCACGTCATACCTTCCGTAGCTCGAAAATCTGGCGGGCCAGCCGAACTCATCAGAGAGCTGCTGCCCGCCCTCGTCGATAACGGTGTGAAGATTCGTCTAGTCTCGACGACGAAGGACATGGGGCCTGACGACGCGGACATCTGGTCTTTTGGGGAAGTTCATCTCGCCCCCTGCTGGTCCCCGCGTTGGACTGTCGCTCCTGCCCTCGTTTCGCGGCTGTGGAAAGAGGTCGGGAACACGGACATTGTGCATGTTCACAGCGTGCATACCTTCCCCTCAACCGTCGCCATGATTATCGCGCGTTTACGAAAGCGGCCCGTCTTTCTTCAGCCTCATGGGGCATTGAATGCCTACCACCTCGCTCAGCGACGGTGGTTGAAAATCGCATATCTGCGTCTTCTAGACCGCTTCGGGTTAGGCGCTGTGCACACAGCAATCTACAGTTCGTCAGTGGAGGTGCGCGATGGCAATATCGCCCTACCTCGCATAAAGCCATCGTGGCTGCCGCTGGGCGTCTCCCAGGACATTCTCTCAGCGCCCCGCCGCGAAGGACCTGACACGAGAGTGCTTTTCCTTGCTCGTCTTGCCGAGAAAAAGCGGTTGGACCTCTTCCTGCGGGCGCTTGCCGACCTGGGGCCAGAGACGGGCGCCTGGGAGGCGCGCGTGGCTGGTCCATTGGACCCTGCGTTGTCTTACGACCCGGTGCAATTAGCGCAAACGTTGGGTATAGACGAACGCGTCATCTTCCTCGGGGAGGTGAATGCGACACAGCGGCGCAAGTTGCTCAGTCAGTCTGCTATCTATGTGTTGCCCAGCGATGACGAAAGCTTCGGGATGTCCGTAGCTGAAGCGATGGCTGCAGGCTGCGCCGTAGTGGCGACGCCAGCAGTGGGATGTGCTGTCGACGCAGGATCCTCGGCCGGTGTGCGTCTGACTCAGCAGTCTGTCGAGGCGCTCTCTGTGCAAATCCGTGAGCTCCTTGGAGATGTTGCGGGCCGAAAGCATTCAGGGCAACTCGCTCGCAATTACGCTCACTCAAACCTCGCTTGGACAGCCGTCGCTGAACGGCTGACAGGCTACTACGAAGCAGTCCCTGTCAATCGGGTGGAGACATGACAATCATTGCCGTTACCCAGCCGTACGTACCTGCGTATCGGGTTCCTCTGTTCAATGCAATCGAGGAAAGATTGCAACGCAATGGTCTTGAATTGCGCGTGTACAGTGCGGCTCCACGAGGGCAGCAATCTCAGAGAGGTGATTCAGCGTCGGGTAGGTGGCATCGCCACGTCGAATCGCGCGAGATCGCCATCGGTAAGTGGACTGTTTCTCGAAGAAGCTTGCCGCCGGAACCTGCAGAGATCGGGCTGGTAATTTCGGAATTAGAGGCGCTCAACATCTTCGCATGGCGCGAGAGCTTTCGTCGGCGTCCGCTCATTTTGTGGGGGCATGGGAAAGGCTATGTCAACGATACTAGTTGGCTAGCGGACAACGTGGAATTTGGCTTGATTCGGCGGGCGGATCACGTAATGACCTACGCACCTTCTGGCCGGCACCACATTGTGCGGAAGGGCGGAATATCGCCGGATAAGGTGACTGCCATCGGGAACAGCACTGACACCTCGGTGCTGCGAGTTGAGACGGAAAGACTTCTGCCGACGGTTTCGCGTGATGGCGCCCCATCCGCGATGTACGTGGGGGGGCTTGATGCGGCCAAGCGAATTGATTTTCTGCTAGAGGCGTTCCGTGTCGCCAAGCGATTAATGCCAAACTTCAAGCTCACGGTGGTGGGTCGGGGAAGGGACGAAGCGCTCGTGCGGGCTCTCGCTAGCGATGAGGCGAATCTCAATTATGTGCCGGAAGCTCGCGGTGCTGAGTTGGCTCGCCTCGGTTCGCTCGCAGATGTGATGTGGGTACCGGGACGAGTGGGTCTTGTTGCCGTCGATTCGCTGGCAATGGGTCTGCCCGTGCATACGACGAACTTTGACTATCATGCACCTGAGATTGAGTTTCTGAGCGAGGGCGAGGTGTTCTATCTCGGACCGACAGCCGAGCGTTTCGCGCGTCAATCGCTGGATCTAATCGAGGCAGGAAAAAGTAAAAATCTCCGCCACGACATCCCGACTATCGATAAGGTGGCGACGTCCTTTGCCAACGTCGTTTTCAGCTGCATGAAGGTGGGTTGATCTTGGGCTGGATGGAGAGGTTGGCATACTTGAGGCGATTCCGCGTTGCGCGCGAAGTCATGCTCCTGTATGGCCTTGATTTACCCGCCGAAGTGACCATCGGCCGTGGTTTGGTGTTGCAGCATCGCGGCATGGGCACGGTGGTTCACCCTGAAACGCGAATTGGTGACGGCGTGACCCTATATCACCAGGTCACTATCGGTCGAGCTGATGCGCATCTGCCGCGCGCGGACAGTCCGATGGAACAGATTGAGATCGGCGACAACGCGGTGCTTTACCCCGGGGCGAAGGTTCTCGGCGGTGCGGGTGTGACCAGAGTCGGGACCGGAACGTTGATAGGCGCGAATGCCGTATTAACTCGTTCCACAGGAGATTGGGAAGTCTGGGCGGGGTCGCCAGCGCGTTGCGTTGGCACCCGAAAGCGCCCCGGTTCCTAATGCGGGCCGCAGATGGGGGTTGGTGCTAGCTTCATGCGTTTTCTCCGTCGAGGATTCACGGCTGCGAGGCAGTTCGGTTTTTTTGCTCTGAGTGTATTACTGCTCGCGTTGAGCTCGTTGTGGTTCATACGGGCGGCAATTTCGGCGGGGGGTCTCGATTTATGGGCGTCAGTCGCCGTAGGTCAGGCGGTTGGCGCGCTCGGCGCGATCGTGGTCGGGTACGGTTGGTCCGTATCGGGGCCTGTACGTGTCGCCGCGGCACAAATGCAGCTTGAGCGTTCGCGCGAGTTCGCAGATGCGTTTGCGCTCCGGACACTCATTCTCGCGGTCGCGACAATGGCTGTCGCACTGGCCATTTTTCTGCTTCCGGAGGTCGATGTCGGTCTCGGTCTACTGGGTGCGCTGCCGGTGATGGTCATTGCACTCTCCGCTTCGTTCTACTTCGTGGGGTTGGCATCGCCATCTCTACTCTTTTGGATGGAGACAATTCCCCGTGCGGCGTTCACGGCAGCCGCTGCCTTCTTGCTTCTCACCGACTCAATTACTGTCCCCTTTGCCCTCGCCGTCCAGCTTCTCGGGAACCTCTGCGCTGTTCTTCTTTCGGGAACGTACGTGCTCCGATCTGGCCTGTGGCGCGTCTGGATGCGTTCGTCGAGGTCCGACGGGTTCCTGACCCTTCTGCGCCGCCAACGTCAGGGGCTGGCCTCCGCGCTCCTGGCCGCCTTCTTCAGCAACGCTCCGATGCTGATTGTCACCTTCGTCGCTCCTGCGATCGTTGCTCCATTCAGCGTTGTCGACCGGCTGGCGAAGCAAATGCTGGCGGGGAGTTCTCCGGTTACTGCAGTACTTCAGGGATGGGTGCCCCGCGAGGGAGTCTCTGCTGTTGCTCGCCGCGCTCGAGTGGCTCTGGCCATTTCGTGGCTGGCGGGGGTGTTTGTGGCCCTGGTTGTGGCAATCTCAGCTCGGCCCCTGGTGCATTGGGTCGCCGCGGGGGAAGTCGAGCCCGGTCCCTTGATTTCGGTGTTGATGGGCTCCTTCGTGGGGCTGTTTCTAGTCCAAAACGCGGTGAGCTACGCGGGTCTAGCGGCGCAGGGGCGCCTCGGCGTTGCTAACAGATCGATGCTGGTGTGCACGCCGATCGGTCTCGTGCTTGTCGGGGTATTGGCTTCCCCCTTGGGTGTGGTTGGCGTCCTGACAGGCATATGCGCTGGAATGCTGGCCGCATGTGTATGGCAATCGGTCGCAGTTCTGCGGTGAGTGTCCCGCGGTGTTGTGCGTCACTCCATCGAGGAGGAGGGTGTGACGTTCCGGGGTAAGCGTCCTGCGGCGCGTGCGAGGTCGAGGAAATTGGAATGTCCGCAATCCTTTGATGACTAGTGAGCGGGCCAGGTTCGGTTCGACTTCTGTTGGGGGAGATGCTTGTAGAGCGACGCGTCTAGAAGTGCCCATATGAGCGTCGCGCTCACATCAGCGTCAACCCGTACGCTCGTTTGGGCTTACAGACCCCTCAGTGCGCCGTCTCGCCGGGCGCTAGTGCGGCTTTGGCGGTCTTGCCGAGGATCACTGCGTCGCCCAGCAGCGTCCAGTTCTCGACATACGAGAGGTCGAGCCGCACGGACTCCTCCCACGACAGGGACGAGCGACCGCTGACCTGCCACAGGCCGGTGATGCCGGGCTTGGCGAGGAAGCGCCGGTGGACGTGGTCGGCGTACTGGGCCACCTCGGAGGGCAGCGGCGGGCGCGGGCCCACGAGCGACATGGAGCCGCCGAGGACGTTGAACAGCTGCGGCAGCTCGTCGAGGCTGAACTTGCGCATGATGCGGCCGATGGGGGTGACGCGGGGGTCGTTCTTCATCTTGAAGAGGACCTCATTGCCGGAGTCGCGCTGCTGCTTCGCGAGCGCCTCGAGCAGGTCTTCGGCGTTGACGACCATCGAGCGGAACTTCAGCATCGTGAACTCGCGGCCACGATAGCCGATGCGCTTCTGACGGAAGAGCACCGGGCCCTGGCTCGACAGGCGCACAGACAGCGCCAGGAACGCGAGCAGCGGGCTGAGCACGATGATGCCGACGAAGCTCGCGACGATGTCGACCGTGCGCTTGAGGAACGACTGGCCCTTCGAGAACCGCGGGGTCTCGACGTGGATGAGGGGGAGGCCGGCGACGGGACGCGTGTGGAGGCGCGGGCCGGCGATGTCGGTGATGCTGGGCGCGAGGACGAGGTGCTGACGGCCGGCCTCCAGGCTCCACGAGATCTCCTTGACCTTGTCGGCCGGGAGGTCGTCGGCCGAGGTGACCGCCACGGTGTCGGCGCCGGTGGCGTCGAGGGCGGGGAGGATGGCATCCACGCTCCCCATCACCGGGACGTCGGTGCCGGGGATGGTGTCGGCCACCTTGCCGCTCGGGACGCACGCACCGACCACGCGGTAGCCCGCGCTGGGGTTGCGGGCGAGCTCACGGGCGAGCTGCGTCACCGACGACAGGGAGCCGACGAGGAGCACGTTCGCGGAGTACTTGCCACGCGACCTCTTCATGACGAGCCACTGCCGCCACAGCCACCGCGTGAAGACGAGCACCACGATGCCGACGGGGAGGCTGATGAGCAGGTACCCGCGGGCGACGTCGACCTGCGTGAGGAACGCGATGATCGCGATCGTCCCGAACAGACGGAAGCTCGCGTCGACGATGCGGATGTACTCCTGGGAGCCCGTGCCGATCACGCGGTCGCTGCGGGAGTCGATGAAGGAGAGCGACCACATCCACGCGACGATCAGCACGATCGAGAAGACCCAATAGGAGATGTCGGTGATGCGGCTGTCGTTGACGGCGGCGAGCTGCGCGTTGCCGAGCCCGAACCAGGCGATCTGCGTGCCGTAGACGACCCAGACCAGGGCGGCGAGGTCGGTGATGATGAGGTTGCGGCGGTACTTCTGGCGCCACCGGCTCCGCACGGGCGCACCGGAGCCACTGGTCGCCTCGCGGCCAGCCGGCAAGCGGTTGGCGTCTGCGCGCGGCAGCACTGCGTCCTCGGCACCCTGCGACGTCGATGTCGCGCCGACCGTTAGGTCAGACGTCACAGCGCGGTGGCCCCTTTCACCCCAAAAAGCCCCAGTTTTCGGTTCTCCCCGGACGGACAGTAACACGACGCGGCGACCACTCATGCACGGCCGGCGTTACGAAGACATTTCGCCGTGTCGGCGCAACCCCGTGTTTCGCCGACGGCGCTATGCGGTCCAGCGGCGAGAGGTGTCCCCCGAAAGGTGGACAAGACGAAAGTCCCGGACAGGCAACGATTCTGCGCTGCGTGCAAAAAGACACATGCCGAACATGAGAAACCGCTAATGTGCACATTCGGGGACCCCGCCGGCTAACTACTTGCGGCCCCGACAGTGCAAACGATCGGGGTGCCGAATGCGGGAGGGGGAGTGGTGACGACATCGTCCTTGGGGGTCGAGTTTCCGGATGCCACCCCTCTGCGCCTCGGCATCCCGATCGCGTCCACCGCTCAGCGTCCCCCAAAGAGGGGACACCGTTTTTCCCTGACCCGCAGGACAATCGATCTATGCGTTCGGGGGGTAGCCACCGCCCCCACCACCCGGGTTAGCCTCGACACCGCGGCCCGAGATGTGGCCGCGACAAGGTGGCATCCATCTCCGACGCCGATGACGCGAGGAAGCTCCTTCCCGCGCGCCGTCGAATCTCGCCGAACAAGGATCACCGTGAACAACACCGCCTCGCAGCTGTCGCCGGAAACGCGCCGGTGGATCACCGCCTTCGCCATCGGTCTGGTGATGGCGCTGATCGCCGTCGTGGTCTCGGTCGTCTTCGACCATTCGGCGGTCGCGGTGTTCTACATCGGTCTCGGAGTGCTGCTCGTGGTGACCGGCCTCGCCTACGGCGCCTGCGCCCTCAAAGCCCGCCGCCGCTGACATGAGCGCGCTCCTCGGCGAGGCCCTGTCATGACCGCGCGGAAATGGATCGCCGTCGTCGCGGGGACCGGTGCCGTGGTGTTCGGTGCGGTGACGGTCGTCTTCCTGCTGCAGCCGTGGCGGTCGTGCGAGTACGAGGACACCGCCTTCGGCTGCGCGATGCTCGCCGGAGATGTGGATCTCATGCTGGCCGCCGGCTTCGCGACGCTCGTGTGCGTGGCGGCGTTCTTCGGGGCGCTGAGCTGGCGGACGGTTCGGCGCTGACGCGGTCGCGAGGGAGCGGCATCCCCTCCGTCTGAAGGCGGAGGAGCGCGGACACGACGAAGGCCGCCTCCGACCGGAGACGGCCCTCGTGTGCGGGACTTACTCGCGACCGGTGCCGCGGGTGGCGTCGCCGTCCAGCTCGATCTCCTCGCGACGCACGTCCGCGTCGACGGTCCGGGTCTCCTCGACCGTCTCGGTGCCGAGACGCACCCGCTCGACGGGCACGGTCTCCTTCTCGACGACCGGGCGCTCCTCGGTCAGGACGACCTCGTGCTCCTCCTCGCTAAGGTCCGGACCGCCGAGGGCGTCGTCGACGTTGCCCTCGGTGATCGGCTCGCGCTCGAGCCGGACCTCCTCGCGGGTGACGGGAACGGTGACTGTCTCGTGCTCCGTCACGACGTACTTGCGGAGCCGGGCACGGCCCGTCTGGACGCGCTCCGTCCCGACATGCAGCTGCTCCTCGGAGCGGGTCATGGCGTCATCCGTCGTCGGGCCGGACGTGTCGTGGCCCTCTGTCGCCGCGTCGACGCCGGCGCCGGTCGTGCCTCCACCGGTCGTGGCGTCGGTGTCGGTGGCGGCGAATGCGCCGTCGTAGTGACGGTAGAGCTCGTCCTCCTCCGCGTCGCTCAGCTCGCTGTCGGTGTCGATGCGCGGGGCGTCCTTGACCTCGTCCTTGGAGTACGGCACCCGCAGCGAGCCGTCGGCGTCGCTGGCCTGGTCGAGGGGGACGAACGACTCGGACGTCCCGAAGAACCCGGTCTTCACCGTCGCCCAGTTGGGACGGCCGGTGTCGGGGTCGACGTAGATCTGTCCGACGGTGCCGATCTTGGAACCGTCCGTGCTGTACACGTCGGCGCCGATGAGGGCGGAGATGTTCTGATCGCTGATCATGGTGTTCCTTCCGGTGGGGGTGGGGTTCGGGGGGTCAGCGGCCGAGGCCGACACGGTCGACGCGGCGGTGATAGCGCATGCCGGCGAGACCGCCGAGGATCGCGCCGACGAGGGTCACCACGGCTGCGCCGAGGGCGGTCAGGATGCCGGTGGTCGTCGCGCTCTCGGGAGTGACGGGGATCCGCGGGAAGCTGTTCAGGTTGCCAAGGATGTCCCACTGGCTGCCGGCGATCGCGGTGACGATGGCGACGACGATCGCGATGACGACCGCCCAGATCCACACCGCGATGCCCTGCTTCAGGCCGCTGAACCGCGCCATGCGTCCCGCGACGTATCCGCCGGCGTAATAGGCGACGAACAGCACGACGGCGATGACGATGACGCCCACGATCCCGACGGTGTCCGCGTTCTGCGTCGCGGCGTCGGCCGCCTCGTCGGCGGATCCGGTCTGGCTGAGGCCGATGCCGGCCCCGATGGCGGCGGCGAGGGCGGTGAGCAGGACGGTGAGGCCGGTGGCGGTCAGCCAGCCGAAGAATGCCGAGCCGAACTTGAAGCCGCCGAACTCCTCCTTCTCTCGGGCGACCACGTCGTGGCGGAGGGAGGAGTCGGAGTCGACGGGGACGGCAGCACTGGAGGAGGAGCTGTCGAAACGTGCGGCGGGATCGTGCCGCTCGCCGCGGGGCGTGTTGTCGTCGTTTCTGGGGGAATTCATGGGCGCGACGGTAGATGCGCGAAGAATCGCCGACCTACAACGTTGCTTACGGCGTAAGTCACGCGTACACTCCCTGCGCCCACGATGCGAGCCCCCTTCTGCCCCTCCCGGAGGTGCCAGACTGGGCCCTTCGGGAGGGGAACCGAATGGTGCAGGACGGCAAGACGACGCCGCGCGGGGGTGCCCGCAAGCTCAGCCGGGAGCTGATCATCGACGCTGCCCTCGGGCAGATCGACCGGGTCGGGGCCTCCGGCCTGTCGATGCGGAACCTGGCGCAAGAGCTCGGCGTCGAGGCGATGTCGCTCTACCGCTACGTCAACGGCCGGGAGGACCTGCTCGAAGGCGTCGTCGCGCTGCTGATGAACGATGTGCTCACGAGCATCCAAGGTGCCGTGAACGAGCAGTGGCAGGCCTTCCTGCAGATCACCGCGCACGAGATCCGCGGCATCGCGGTCGCCCACCCGCGCGCGTTCCCCCTCGTCGCCACCCGCCACCCGGCGGCTCCCTGGCTGCGGCCGCCGCTGCGCAGCGTCGACGTCGTCGAGGTCTTCCTGTCCGCGCTGATCGCGCACGGCTTCTCCGACGGGCAGGCCGTCAACGCCTACCGCGCGTTCAGCAGCTTCCTGCTCGGCCAGCTGCTGCTGGAGTCCGCCGTCCGCGGCGCCGAGACGGGGCCGGCGGAGGAGCCCCTCGACGAGGGCGGGGCGGACATCCCCGGCAAGGACGGCGAGGCCACCCTCGACGACGCCCCCACCGTCCGCAAGCTCCGGGCGATGCTCAGCGAGGACCGCGCCGACGAGGAGTTCGAGGTGTCGCTGGAGTCGCTCCTCGACCGCCTCGACCGCGAGCTCTCGCAGTAAGGGCTTTCGGGGGATGGATGCCACGGCATCCCTGTCCCGTATGTGACGCTCCGGCTTTCGCTGGGCTCGGGGGAGTGGCATCCCTCCCCGGAAATGACCACGCGGGCCGGCCCCGGCAATGATGCCGGAACCAGCCCGCGTCGTGAGGGAGTCAGACCTGCGGGGGCAGCGGGGGACGCTGCGCCTGGGTGCGGGTCGTGGGCTCGGCGGTGCGGGTGGTGTCCTGCGAACGCGTGGCGTCCTGGACGGCACGGCCGGCCTGCTTCGCCTGCTCGGTGACCGAGGGAGCGCCGTTGACCTCCTGCTGGATCTTCGGGGCCTCCTCCTCGGCCTTGGTGAGGAACTTCTCCCAGCGCTCCTGCATCGGCTTGATGAGGCCACCGCCGGCGCCGACGATGATGACGCCCGCGATGATCGCCAGCACGGTGATGAGGATGGGGGTGGTGACCGTCGTGGCGACCTCGATCTGGTTCAGCGCCGCGGTGACGCCGAGGAACAGGATGAAGATCGCGACGATGTTGCCGAGGACCTTGCCGTACGACAGGCCGCCCAGGGTGTTCTGGATGAGGCCCTTGGCGCCGGCGGCGATGGCCGAGGCGATGACGATGATGATGATCGCGACGATGATCTTCGGCAGGAAGGCGATGATGCCTTCGAGCAGGTCGCTGACCGGGTTCGGTCCGAAGACGCCGAAGGCGAACTGCAGGACGAACAGGACCAGCGCGTAATAGACGACCTTCGCGACGATGTCGGACGCGTCGAGCTTGGACTTCGCCAGCGCCTTCTTGATGCCGCCGCGCTCGACGAGGCGGTCGAAGCCGACCTTCTCGAGCAGTTTCTCGAGACCCTTCGAGATGAGCTTCGCGACGATCAGACCCACGATGAGGATCAGGAGGAACAGCAGGGCGAGCGGGACGAACGCGATGACCGCGGCCAGACCGTTCTGGAGTACAGCGGGAACATTCATGGGACAGTCCTTACTTCTCTGACGCATTGCGTCCTGAAAGGCGGGTGGGGCCGCCGTTTACGCCGTAAGTCTGTCAAGGGGAATTTCTCAGCGGAAAAGCTTGAGCCGCATATCGAGCCTGTGGTATTGCCTGCGAGCGACCGGCTTGACGGTGCCGCGGAGAACCTGCATGCTGTCATACAGCTGACAGGTTGCACCCGCGGTACGCCCCGCTCGACGACGAGAGAGACCTCATGGCATCCATCCCCGATCTGGCCGCCCTTCCGCCGGTCGCCGCCCCCGACATCGACGCGCTCGCCGCGCGCGTGGCCGACAGCGGACGCGTGTTCGTCGTGCTGGACGACGACCCGACGGGAACGCAGTCCGTCGCCGACCTGCCGGTGCTCGGCGGGTGGGGCGTCGAGGACTTCGCCTGGGCCTTCGCCTCCGGCGCCCCGGCCGTCTACGTGCTGACGAACTCGCGCAGCCTCGCGCCCGCCGACGCGGAGCGGATCAACCGCGAGGTCGTGCGCGCGGCGCTGAGCGCCGCGGCGACCGCCGACATCCGCGTCGACTTCGTCAGCCGCAGCGACTCCACCCTGCGCGGGCACTACCCGCTGGAGCCTCTCACCATCGCGGACGAGGTCGCCCGCGAAAGCGGCGCGCGCATCACGAACACGGTCATCGTGCCCGCCTTCCCCGACGCGGGCCGCGTCACCGTCCACGGGGTGCACGGCGTCCTCGATGGCGACCGCTTCACCCCCATCGGCGAGACCGAGTTCGCGAAGGACTCCACCTTCGGGTTCTCGTCGTCGCGACTGGCCGACTGGGTCGAGGAGAAGACGGGCGGTGCGGTCGAGGCCTCCCGCGTCGTCGAGGTGACCATCGACGCCCTGCGCGACAGTCCCGCCGCGGTCGCCGAGATCCTGCGCTCCGCGCCGGACGGGGCGCCCATCGTGGTCGACGCCGTCGTGGAGGAGGACCTTCTGCAGCTCGCCCTCGGCCTCGAGATCGTGGAGTCCGAGGGGCGCGCGTTCGTCTACCGCGTCGGACCGCCGTTCGTACGGGCCCGGATCGGACAGCGCCGCCGCCCGCCGCTCGACCCCGACGGCGTCATCGCCGACCGGGCCACCCGCGGCGGCCTCGTCGTCGTCGGCTCGCACGTGGGGCTCACCAGCCGCCAACTCGCCCACCTCGTCGACAACCGCGACCTCGCCGCCGTCGTCGAGATCGACGTGCCGCGTCTGCTCGACCCGGCCACGGGGAGCGACGAGGTCGCCCGTGCGGTCGCCGAGGTGACGTCGGCGCTCGTCCGCGGCGACGTCGTGCTGCACACCAGCCGCACGCTCGTCCGCACCGACGACCCCGACGAGAGCCTGGACATCTCACGCCGCGTCTCGCAGGCCGTCGTGGACACCGTCCACGCCGTCGCCGAGCAGACGACTCCGCGCTTCGTCATCGCCAAGGGCGGCATCACCTCGAGCGACGTCGCCACGCGCGGCCTCGAGATCCGCCGCGCGCGGGTGCGGGGATCGCTGTTCCCCGGCATCGTGTCGGTCTGGGAGGCGGCGGACGGTCTGGCTTCCGGCATCCCGTACGTCGTCTTCGCGGGCAACGTCGGCGACGACACCACGCTCACCGGCGCGGTCGAACGGCTGTCCGCGGGCTGAGCTTCGGGGGCGCGGGCTTGAGGGGCTGCGGGGTCTTGGTCTTGGGGCCTGCGGGGCCTGCCGGGTTTTGGGGCCTGCGGGGCGGTTTCGGGGCCGGGATGCCATGGGTCGGGGCCGCGGGGCTACGGCGCGGTCACGACCTTGACCTCGCGGTCGTCGAGCACGAAGCGGAGCGTCTGGCCGGCGTCGTAGCGGGCCGACAGCTCGGGCGGGGACTGCGGTCCCACCACGACCTGGACCGTCGGGCGGAGGGATCCCGACCCGCACGAGCGCTCGAAGGACTCCAGGCTCTCGCTGCCGTCGCGCGAGACGTACAGGCACGACACCGCCGAGGCATCCAGGTCCCACCCCGTGCTGACGATGACCAGGCCGAGGAAGTCGTCGTGCCGGACCGCGTGCTCGGGGCGCGGGACCAGCGCCTCGGGCCAGGCGAGGGACGGCGCGGCCGCCAGGCGCGCGATCTCCGTCCGCTTCATCCGCGGGCCGTCGAGCGCGAACCACAGTGCGGCGACGACGGCCGCGGTCGCGACGACCGCGATGCCGACGGCGATCCATCCCCGGCTGCCGATCCCCGCGCGCGAAGGATCGCGGAGATGCGGGGCGGGCGAGGCGTTCATCTGGGGGCCTTCATCTGGAGTCGTTACCGCGAGTGTGCGGAACGGTGCTACTGGCGACAACCCCACTTGTCCTCGACCATGATGGGTGTATGCGGGCTCGCGCGTCGAGCCTCCGCGCATTCTTCTTCGCTCGACGGATGAAAATCGGGGTGAATGTAAGGAAACGCATTTTCCGTGTCAACCCCATCAGGCGGAATCCTTTCTTGGTGTACGTGCGCGCTACTCCTAGACTTGCCCTGCGAATCGGCCTCCTGGTCCCTCGCGACATGACGTCCTCGCCACGGGAATCGCGGAATCGGCGGGGGAACGAGCCGCCGAGAGGATCCACCCCATGACCCACGCCCCGCCGCCGACGCGCCCGCGGCGCCGACGCTTCGGAACCGGCGGGGTCATCGCCGTCGTGGTGATCGCCGTCGTCGCGATCGCGGCGATCGCCGTGGGGTCGGTGACGATCCCCGCCGTCATCACGAGCATGCGGCAGGACACCGTGCTCTTCGCGACGCCGACCCCGGAGCCGTCGAGCGCGCGTCCGACCCGGACGCCGACGCCGACCCCGACCCCGACGGCGACCCCGACGCCGACTCCCACGCCGACGCCGACCCCCACCCCGACGCCCCCGCCTCCGCCGCCGCCGGTGCCGGCTTCGCCCGCCGCCCAGACCTGCGACGGCGGCGCGACCACGCTGACCGTCTGGGCTCACCCCGATGACGACATCATCTTCGGCAACCCGACCATCTCGGATGCCATCGCGACCGGGCAGTGCGTGCGTTCCGTCTTCCTCACCGCGGGCGACGCCGGACGAGGGATGCCGTACGTCACCTCCCGCGAGCTCGGCATCCTCCGCGCGTACAACCACATGCGCGGCAGCGGCGAGTTCTGGACCAGCGAGGACGTCACGCTCAACACCGGCGTGCACGTCACCCGCTTCTCGCCGAAGGACAGCGCCCGCATCTCGGTGCTGTTCCTGCGGCTGCCCGACGGCAACATCACCGGCGCCGGTTTCCCGTCGACGGGCTCCGTCACCATCAGCAAGCTCATCGACGGCGCGATCCCCGCGATCGCCCCGGTGGACGGCGGCCCGGCCGTGACCGCCGCGCAGCTGACCGGCAGCGTCACCGAGATCGCCGAGGCGCTCCAGCCGGCGCAGACCCTCACCCACATCCCGCGGGGGAGCGCCTTCGCGCCCGGCGACCACCCCGATCATTCGGTGGTGGGCACGATCGTCCGCGGATCGGTGGGCGCGGTCGCGGCAGCGGCTCCCGGCATCCGGTATCTCGTCGGCTATCCGTCGATGGACCTGCCCGCCAACCTCGGCGGATCCCAGCTGGACGAGAAGGTCGAGACGTACCGGATCTACGCGAAGGAAGACAGCGTCATCCGCTGCGCCGACCGTGCCGCGTGCCTGGCCACTCGCAAGTTCGGGCAATGGCTGCAACGCTCCTACCCCAAGACCGAGACCGAGCTGCAGATGCAGTGACGCGTGCGTGCGTGCGCATGCAGCACAAGCCTCGATGAGGCGCAAGCGGTGTGGCATCCCTCGCCGGATCGGGTTTCGTGGAGAACTCGGAACCAAGGAGGCGACATGGGTGTAGGACGTTGGATCGGCACGGGAGCCGTCGGAGTCGCGGGCGCGGTGTTCGCCAAGACGGCGGTCGGACGCGCCGTGACCGCGGGCACCATCGCCTACCGCGTGTGGAAGGACCCGAAGGTGCAGAAGGTGCGCCGCAAGGTCGCGTCGAAGGTGCTCAAGAGCCGCCAGGCGCGGCGCCCCTGACGACACGAGCCCGCCGACGCGACAGGTGCTGTCGGGTCGGCGGGCTCGGTGTTCGTCCGGTGTTCGTCCGGTGTTCGCCCGGGTCGGACGTGGGATGCCGCGCGGTCGTTGCCGCGGACGGGGTCAGGCCTCTGTCGTGGCGTCCTCGACGCGGGCACGGGCCTCGCGCTCGGCGATGATGTCGACGAAGTCCTTCACCGGCGCGTCGGCGAACTTCTCCACCGCGGCCACGGCCTCGTCATGCACGACCGCCGGCTCGGCATCCGGGAATCGCGCCTTGACGCGCTCCTCGACGCCGGCGATGGTCTCGTCCTTGTCGAATCCCTCCGTGCGCTGAGTCACGTCCCGACCTCAGTGCGCGTAGGTGCCGTGCAGGATCGCACGGCCCAGGGTCTTGAACGCCAGGTTGAAGGACACGACGGCGGGGGAGGCGTCGGGCTCGGCGCCGAGCTTCTCCTCCGCGACGGCGTGGACGACGAAGAAGTAGCGGTGCGGCTGGTCGCCCTGCGGCGGGGCGGCGCCCATGAAGCCGGACTCGCCGCCGTCGTTGCGGACGTGGAAGGCGCCCTCGGGCAGATCGCCCGCGGCGAACCCGGTCGGCAGCTCCGTCGTGTCGGCGGGAAGGTCCACGAGCACCCAGTGCCAGAACCCGCTCGGGGTCGGCGCGTCGGGGTCGAAGCACGTCACGGTGAACGACTTCGTGCCCTCGGGCGCGTTCGACCACCGCAGGTGCGGCGAGGTGTTGCCCTTGTCGGCGACCTGGTCGTCCTTCAGGGGCTGGCCGTCGGTGACGTCGTCGCTGACGACATCGAACGACGCCGCGGCGGGAAGCAGCGGATACGGATCGGGGCTCTGCGGTCTGGTGAGGTCAGCCATGAGCGGCACGATATGACGTCGACCTGACGGGACCGGGGGTCTTGACGGCGGCTTCCGTCGCCGTGGTTGCGCGCGTGCTGCGGGGGTTGGCCGTGAGTTGGCGCAGATGTACGCCGCGGGGGTGCGGCGGCGTGCATTTGCGGCAAGTCAGCGTGGTTTCCAGGGTGGGCGGGGGCGCGTGCTGCGGGGGTTGGCCGTGAGGTGGCGCAGATGTACGCCGTGGGGGTGCGTGGACGTGCATTTGCGGCAAGTCAGCGTGGATTCCGGGGTGGGCGGTGGTCGCGTGCTGCGGGGGTTGGCCGTGAGTTGGCGCAGATGTACGCCGCGGGGGTGCGGCGGCGTGCATTTGCGGCAAGTCAGCGTGGATTGGGCGTGCTGCGGGGGTTGGCCGTGAGGTGGCGCAGATGTACGCCGCGGGGGTGCGGCGGCGTGCATTTGCGGCAAGTCAGCGTGGATTGCGGGTCCGCGCCCGGACGGCTCCGCTGGGAGTGCCGATGCCGCCCGGGCTGTCCGGGGCTCCGAAGCCGAGGCGGTGACCGGCCACCTTCGGCTTGGATGGCTCACGCTACGACCGCCGCCGTCGCCGACCCCGGGCTTGACGAGCCCCCCTGACGTCTGTGCGGCCGGGGTGCGGTGGCTCGTGCTCGGGTGTGGGGCGGTGGGAGTGGCCCCGGGGCGCCGGAAGTGGCCCCGGGGCCACTTCGATAGAGGGGGAGAGGGCCGGCGGCGGGGTCAGGCGTCGGTGAGGGGCAGCGAGAGGAGCTCGCGTGCGGCAGCGTGGCATCCATGAGGCGAGGGGATGCCGTAGTCGGACTCGACCACGGCGTGGAGGTCCGCGGCGAGCTGTTCGACCGAGGTGCCGTCGGCGAGAGCGGCGAGGACGGGGACGATGAGGTCGTCGTACTCGTCCTCGGGCCAGCCCGCGCCGATGTCGTGGACACCGATCGGGTCCCAGGCGTAGAGGACGGCACGAACACGCAGGGCGTTGGGCGACAGTGACCGCGGCGGCGAGGACGTCTGCATGCCTGGAGTGTTCCCGGCCTCTCTAGGTGTGGGCTGTGCGGGGTCGATGCACCCGGTGAACAGACGCGAAGACCCGCCGGGCGGGTGGGTGGGCGGTACCTGGGCGGCGGGGATGGTTCCACCTCGCGGCGCTCGTGCGGCGGCTCCGCGGCGCGTGGGATGGAAGCCACGTGTGCCGGTGCGCGGTCCCTGCAGCGGTCCGCCCGGCCGTGACCCGGGAAGGACACCGTGCAGCCCGACGACCTCGAGACCCCGAGCGACCGTGTCCGCGCTCGCCGTCTCGCCCGCCGTGCGACGCTGACCCGCCGCGGGCTGCTCGTCGGAGGTCTCGTCGCCGCCGGAGGCGCGGTCACCGCGTTGGTCGCGGCGACCCTGCCCGACGGGGGCCCGCTGGATGCGGCGCCGCAGGGGGTGGCATCCCTCCCCCCGCCCGTGCCGACCGAGGGGCCCGTCTCGCCCGCCGCGGAACCCGCCGGCGCGCAGACGCTCCTGTCTATCTGGGCGCACCCCGACGACGACATCATCTTCTCGAACCCCGGGCTGACGGAGGCGATCGCGGAGGGCGCGACCGTCCGGACGGTGTTCGTCACCGGCGGCGACGCCGGACGCGGGCTCGACTACATGCGGTCGCGCGAGCTCGGGATCATGAAGGCCTATAACCGCATGCGCGGCAGCACCGCCGACTGGACGCCGCGGCAGATCACCCTGCTGACGGGCGCGCGCGTGACGAGGTTCGTCCCGGACGACGACCCGCGGTTCTCGCTGACCATGCTGCGCCTTCCGGACGGGAACCTGGATGCCACCGGCTTCGCCGCCACCGGACGCACGGGTCTGACGCAGCTGCTCGACGGCCGGGCGCCCACGCTCAGCCCGCTCGACGGAAGTCCCGCCCTCGACGTCACCCGGCTGCGGGCGAGTCTCGCGGAGCTGGTGGGGGCGGCCCGGCCGACACGGGTGTCGACGCACATCCCGCGGGGGAGTGCTTTTGCAGCCGGCGACCATCCCGACCACTCGTGCGTCGGGGAGCTCGCCCGCGGCGCGATGCCTTCGGCCGGGGTGTCGGCGGCGGCGGTGTCGTACTTCCTCGGCTATCCGTCGCAGTCGCAGCCGGCCAACGTCGCCGGCGAGCGGCTGGACGACAAGGTCGAGACCTACCGCACCTACGCGCAGGACGACCCGGTGATCCGCTGCGCCGACGCCCACGCCTGTCTCGCGCAGCGCGGCTTCGGGCAGTGGCTGCAGCGGTCGTACAGCAAGAGCGACGCCGAACTGTAGCCGCGCTGAGCCGGCTCGCCGCGCGGGCGGGGGTTGGTGTCTTGGGGGCGTCGGCCGGTGTCGTGGGGCGTCGGCCGGTGTCGTGGGGCGTCGGCCGGTGTCGTGGGGCGTCGGCCGGCGCTGCGGGGCGCTGTTTGTGCACGGGGGCGGTCGATGCTCGCCCCGGTGCACGAATGGCGCCCCGGACGGGAGCAGGAGGGGGTTCGGCCGCGGGGTGGGGCCGTTCGCAGGGACGGCGCCCCGACCGGGGCTGGGGCCGCGGGGAGGTGGCGGGGGTGGCCGGCGCCTTGTGGGACGCTGTTTGTGCACGGGGGCGGTCGATGCTCGCCCCGGTGCACGAATGGCGCCCCGAACGGGAGCAGGAGGGGGACGGCCGGGTCAGGCGTCGGCGGAGCGCCGCGGGACCGAGACCGACAGCCGGAACCCGCCGTCGGCGGGCGAGGCCTCGAGGTGGCCGCCCAGCAGCTCGGCGCGCTCGCGCAGACCGCGGAGCCCCGTGCCGCTGGAGGGGAGGGTCAACGCGTCCATGGTCCCGGACGAGTTGCAGACCACCACGTCGATCGTCGTCGTGGTCGCGACGGCGCTCACGTCGACCCGCGCCCCCGGAGCGTGCTTGCGAGCATTGGTGAGACCCTCCTGGACCGTGCGGTAGACGGCACGCTGCACCGCCGGAGCCAGATCGTCGGGCAGGTGCGAGCGGAGGGTGGCATCCATCCCGCTCTCCTCGACGAGGCGGGGGAGGTCAGCGATCGTCGGCTGCGGCGCCTCGGACGGGGTGACCACGCCCTCGGCGCGCAGGACCCCGACCATCTGGCGGAGCTCGTCGAGCGTGCGGACGGCGAGGGACCGGATGACGCGGGCGCCCTGCTGCGCCGTCGGATCGGCGGACGCGACCTGGAGCGCCCCGGCCTGCACAGCGATCAGGCTGACCTGGTGCGAGACGACGTCGTGCATCTCGCGGGAGATGCGGGCGCGCTCGCCGCGGAGGACGTCCTGCTCGTCGCGACGGCGCTCGGCCTCCCGGGCGGCCGAGAGGTCGGCGAGGCGGTCGGACAGCTCGTGCCGTGTGCGGACGAGCGCGCCGAGGGCGATCGGCGTCGCCGCGTACATCAGCGCGTACAGGAGCGACGGCGCGAGGTAGTCCAGCGGCGGCATCTGCCAGTCCGGGAGCAGGAAGCAGAGGAACGTCACCGCGCCGGCCACGACCATCGGCCAGACGCGGCGGGTCCGGACCGACAGCGCGTAGAGGACGATCGGGGTGGCGATCGTCATGGCATCCACGACGAGTCCCGGCAGGACCATCGCGAACGCCACCCACGGCAGCCGGCGGCGCAGCAGCACGCCCGCGACCGCGACGACGGCGAGGGTCGTCTCGAACGGCGACCACCAGCCGACCGCGACCGCGACGTCGACGAACGCGGCGCCGGCGAGCACGACGTCCACGAGCAGGGCGAACCACCACCGGTGGCGGATCTCCGCGAAACGGAGGCGGAGGGATGCCACGGCGGAGGGCGCCGCGGGGGAGGGGGTCTCGCGGGGGCGGGACTCCGCGGCATCCCTCATCTGCGGTCGCTGCCCACGCGGGCGCGCTCCGCGATGAGCGCAGCCTCGAGACGGGACGACACGGCGAGCTTGGCGAGGATGGCGCTGACGTGGTCCTTGACCGTCGCTCCGCTCAAGTGGAGGCGGCGGCCGATCTCGGCGTTCGACTCGCCCGTGGGCAGCCGCGACAGCACGTCGCGCTCGCGCTCGGTGAGGAGGCTCACGCGCTGCAGCGCGTCGCGGTCGGCGCCGCCGGCGTACCCCTCGACGAGGGTCCGCGACACCTGCGGGGAGAGGACGACGCCTCCCGCGGCCAGCGTGCGGACCATGGCCGCGAGGTGTTCCGGGGCGGTGTCCTTGACGAGGAACCCCGAGGCGCCGTCCTGCAGCGCGCGGGCGATGTACTCGTCGGTGTCGAAGGTCGTCAGGATGCCGATGATCGGACGCATCGGCTCGTCGCGCAGCTCCGCGAGCACATCGAGGCCGCTCCGACCGGGCATGCGGATGTCGAGCAGCACGACGTCGGGGTGCAGACGGCGGATCGTGTCGACCGCGTCGTCGCCGTCGACCGCGGCGACGACCTCGATGTCGTCCGCGGCCCCGAGGATCAGCTGGAAGCCCGAACGGACGAGCGCTTCATCGTCCACCACCACGACACGGATCACGACAGACACCATACGATGTGCGGCTCTCCGCGTGCTGGAGGGGGTGAAGCCCCGGGCCGGGGGCGGGTGAGGTGGGGCCCTCGGGCCAGGGGTGCGGAGGGCGGGCCGTCGGGCCCGGGGTGCGGCGGGCGGCCGGGGTCGGACCGTCGGCTCGGGCAGGGCCCGTGGCATCCATCCGGGGCGACGACGACAGGGGCGGGAACGCCAGAGTGCCCGAGGCGAGGATGCCACGGGGGCACCGGTGCCTCGGGCACTCGCGGGTGCGGCACCATGGGGGCGGTGCCGGCGGGGGTGCGGCACCGTGGGGGCGGTACCGGCGGGTGCGGCGCCGTGGGGGTGGCGTGCCGCGATGGACCGGAACGGGATGCTGCGTGGGGGTGCGGCACCCCGCCCCGGCCGTCTGTGGGGGTCAGTCGTCGGAGACGGTGACCGTGACCTCGATGTTGCCGCGGGTGGCGTTCGAGTAGGGGCAGACCTGGTGCGCCTCGTCGGCGAGCTGCTGGGCCAGGTCGTGCTCGACGCCCGGGAGGACGACCTCGAGGAGCACGGCGAGCTGGTAGCCGCCCTGTCCGTTCGGGCCGATCTGGACGCGGCCGCCGACCGAGGAGTCCTCGAGCGTGATCTTGTGACCGCGGGCGACGGCGTGCAGCGCACCGTGGAAGCACGCGGCGTACCCGGCGGCGAAGAGCTGCTCGGGGTTGGTGCCCTGGCCGGAGCCGCCCATGTCCTTGGGCGGGGCGACCTCGAGGTCGATGTAGCTGCCGGCGGTCACGTGACCGGTGCGACCGTGACCGGTCGAGATGGCTTCAGCGGTGTAGAGAACGTCCATGGGGTGTTCCTTTCTCTGGACGGGGGGAGGGATGCCGCAGGCGCGGGGCTCAGGCGGAGCGCCGACGCGCGGTCGTCTTGGGGCGGCGGGCCGGGGCGCCGACCGCGGAGAGCACCGCGTCGGGCTGGTCGCGCAGGCTCTTCATCGCGTCGGTCAGCTGGTGGAGGGCGTCGACGAGCTCGCGGGCGCTGTCGGCGTCGGTGAGGCCCGCGCCGTAGGCGATGCACTGCGGTACGTGCGCGAGCTCCTCGCGCATCTCGCGGCCGCGGTCGGTGAGGGTGACCGCGACCACGCGCTCGTCCTCCTCGCTGCGGCGGCGGACGACGTAGCCGGCGTCCTCCATGCGGGCGAGCATCGGGGACAGGGTGCCGGAGTCCAGCTGCAGCGCCTCGCCGAGGCTGCCGACGGTCTGGTCGCCGTCGGACCACAGCGTGACGAGGGCGATGTACTGCGGGTAGGTGAGGTTCCAGGGTTCGAGGAGCACGCGGTAGGCCTGGGTGGTGGTGCGGTTCGCGGCGTAGAGCGCGAAGCAGACGAGGGCGTCGACGGCGGGCATGCGGCAAGCATTGCACACAACTGAATTGTGCACAACTCTCCTTCGGTGGTTCTCCGGCCGCGCTTCAGGCGAGGTGGGCGGCGGTACGGCGAGGGCCGACACGCCCGGCGATCCGTTGGTCCCGCGCGATGTCAAGCCCTGCCGCAGAGCCCGGTCGCGCCCTGAACATGGTCCGCATGACCCCCCGAAGCGACGCGAGCATGACCTCGTCGTCCGGTCTTCCCGCCGACGGAGACCGCGACCTCCTCGCCATCAACGGGCACCACTTCGATCTCGGCATTCCGGAATCGTCGGTCGGCTGACCGGCATCCGGCGCGTGTTCCCGCCGGGGGGCGCGCACCCGCCTCGTGCCGTGCGTCCGGGGTGGCCTCTCGCCGCCTCACTTAGGGCGTCCGACCGTCCGTCCGGCGCGCTCACGCGAGTGGCCCCGGGGCCACTTTGCGCGCCCCGGGGCCACTTGCGTGTGCGCGGGTGTCTGGGCCAGGGCGGGCGTCAGCGCGGGGGCTGAGCGGGTGATGCGGGGCCGTGGTTGGCGAGTGGCCCCGGGGCCTCTTTGCGCGCCCCGGGGCCACTTGCGTGCGTGGGTGTCTGGGCCAGGGCGCGGGCGTCAGCGCGGGGGCTGAGCGGGTGGTGCGGGGTCGTGCATGGTGAGTGGCCCCGGGGCCACTTTGCGCGCCCCGGGGCCATTTGCGTGCGTGGGTGTCGGGGCCAGAGCGCGGGCGTCGGCGCGGGGGCTGAGCGGGTGGTGCGGGGTCGTGCATGGTGAGTGGCCCCGGGGCCACTTTGCGCGCCCCGGGGCCATTTGCGTGCGTGGGTGTCGGGGCCAGAGCGCGGGCGTCGGCGCGGGGCTGAGCGGGTGATGCGAGGCCGTGGTTGGCGAGTGGCCCCGGGGCCACTTTGCGCGCCCCGGGGCCACTTGCGGAGACCGGGCGGAGTTGCGGCCGAACGTCGTCGAGAGAGCCGCTTACTCCGCAGCGCGCTCCACCGGGGCGGGCGGGGCCTCGGCCGCGTCGTCGTCGCCGATCACGTGGCGGGTCACCAGCAGCTCCGAGACGCGGCGGCGGTCCACGGCGCTGACCTGCAGCGTCGCGCCCTCGACCTCGACGATGTCGCCCACGCGCGCGAGACGGCCCAGCCGCTCGATGACGAAGCCGGCGACGGTGTCGGAGGCACCGCGGGGGAGCGCGACGCCGGTCGCCTCCTCGAAGTCCTGCAGATTGAGGCGGCCCTCGACCACCCCGTGCTCGCCCTCGGCGAGGGGCTGCTCGGCGTCGGTGTCGTACTCGTCGAAGATCTCGCCGACGACCTCCTCCACCAGGTCCTCGAGCGTGACGATGCCGTCCGTTCCGCCGTACTCGTCGACGACGACGGCGATGTGACTGCCGTCCGCCCGCATCGACGTCAGCGTGGGCAGCACGCGGGCCGTCGAGGGGATGTACCGGATGGTGCGCATCACGGACGTGATGGGGCTCTGCGGGTCGTCGTACAGGTCGCGGACGTGCACGAACCCGATGACGTCGTCGATCGTCTGCTCGGCCACGGGATAGCGGGAGTACGGAAGGTCGCGGACCTGCTCGATGGCCTCGCCGATCGTGCCGGCGGCATCCAGGGTCACCACCTCCGGACGCGGGCGCATGACCTCGCTCACGTGCCGGTCGCGCAGGGAGAGCACGTCGTCGAGGATGCGCCGCTCGTCCGCGGGGAGACCCTCGTGGCTGGAGACGATGTCGCGCAGCTCCTCCTCGGTGAGCTCCTCGCCGGTCTTGTTCGGGTCGCCGCCGAGCAGACGGACGAGGAGGTTCGTCGAGAGGGACAGCAGCCAGATCGCGGGCCGCATTAGCGTGGCGAAGCCGTTCAGAACGGGGGCGACCGCGTACGCGAACGACGCGTTCCGCTGGATCGCCAGACGCTTGGGCACGAGCTCGCCGAGCACCAGCGACAGGTACGCGATGACGAGCGTGAGGGCGATGGTGGCGACGGTGCCCGCGGCCGCTTCGCTCAGTCCGAGCGAGACGAACAGTGGCGTCACCGACGGCGCGATGGACGAGGCGCCGTACGCGGCAGACGCGAAGCCGGCGACCGTGACGCCGATCTGCACGGCGGACAGGAACGTGTTGGGGTTCCGGGCGAGGTCGGCGACCTTCTGCCCGCGCTTGCCGCGCGCCGCGAGGCCGTTCACCTGGCTCTCGCGCAGCGTGACGAGGGCCATTTCGGTCGCGGCGAAGACGCCGCCGATCAGGACGAACACGACGACCAGGACGATATTGAGAGCGAGGTCGTTCATCGATTCACCTCCCCCGTTCCGAGAGACGCGCCCGGGGTCACCCGGGCGCTCGTACTATGACCGTCGGAATCGGCAGAAAGGCTCATGTCCCGAGTGTAGTGAGGGCAGGCTGAACGGATGCCGCCCGGCCGGGGGCTTGCGCACGGGATAGTCGCTGTGATCGCGGGCCGGCGCTCAGCGATCGGTGCGCAGGATCGCGCCGTCGGCGGCGGAGACGTACACGTCGACGTCGTCGCGGAAGCCGACCTCCCACGCCCACGTGCCGTCCTCGTCGTCCAGCGTGACGTCGTCGATGCCGGCACCCGACGGGTTCTGGGCCGCGGCGATGCGGATCGCGTCGGCGAGGGTCGTCACGGCGCTGTCGAGCGCGGCGCGGTCCTCGTCGTCGAGGCCGTCGTCGTCGTCGCGCGAGGAATCCACGGTCGAGCCGTCGGCGCTGACGCGCACCTCGACCTCGCGGTCGCCTGCGGCGACGTGGACCTCCCACGTTCCGTCGTCCTCCTGGTCGAGCTCGATCGCGCGACCACCGGCGGAGGACTCGGCGGTGGTGGCCGCGGCGACGGCCGTCTCCCACGTCGAGGCGGTGTCGCTGCCGCCACCAGTGGGGGCCGGGGCGGCGCTGCTCTGGCCGCCGGATCCCTGGTCGGCGGTGACGGTCACGGTCGGTGCGGCGGCGTCGCTCCCGTTCGAGCACGAGGTCAGCACGAGCGCGGAGGCGACGGCGAGCAGGGCGAAGGCGGGGGTGCGGTTCATGCCCCGAGGGTAACGACCGACCTCGTTCGTCACGGCCCGCTTGCGCCCGCGGCATCCCGTGTGCCCGGGATGACTCGGCGACCGGTCCTAGCGGAGGCCCGCGCGACCGTCAAGACGTGGGGTTCGGTCAGGTTCGGTGTCGAATATGTCGGCCATGAGCGAGATCACCGCACACCACGGACTGCTGACCGACATCAACCTCCACGTGGACGACACCGGCGGCTCGGGCCGTCCCGTCGTCCTCATCCACGGCTGGCCCCTCTCGGGCGAGTCCTGGGCCCACCAGGTCCCCGTCCTCGAAGAGGCCGGCTACCGCGTCGTCACCTACGACCGCCGCGGCTTCGGCCGGAGCGACAAGCCGCGTTCGGGCTACGACTACGACACCTTCGCGGACGACCTCGAGGCCGTCCTGACCTCCCTCGACCTGCGCGACGTCACGCTCGTCGGCTTCTCGATGGGCGGCGGCGAGGTGGCGCGGTACATCTCCCGCAACGGTGCCGCGCGCATCCACAGCGTCGTCTTCGCCGCGGCCGTCCCGCCGTACCTGGCCAAGACCGACGACAACCCGGAGGGCCCCCTCGACGACGCGACCGCGGACGGCATGAAGAGCGGTCTGAAGGACGACGAGAAGGCGTTCTACCACCAGTTCACGACCGACTTCTTCTCGGTCGACGGCGAGCTGAAGGTGTCGGAGGCCGACCGCGCCGAGGCCGAGCGCCTCGCCAACCAGGCCGACCACCACGCGGCGCTGAAGTCGATGGAGGCGTTCGCCACGACCGACTTCCGCGAGGACCTGCCCAAGGTCACCGTCCCCACCCTCGTCATCCACGGCGACGGCGACGCGACGGTCCCCTTCGAAGGCTCGGGCAAGCGCACGCACGAGGCCATCGCCGGCAGCGAGCTCCACGTCGTCAGCGGCGCCCCGCACGGTGTGAACGTCAGCCACGCCGACGAGTTCAACCGCGTGCTCCTCGACTTCCTGCAGCGCTGAGCCCGCGGCATCCCCGGTCCGCCTTCTCTCTCGCCCGCGTTCGCGCGGAGGAGGACCCGGGATGCCACGACGCCCCCGCCACCATGATCGGTGGCGGGGGCGTTCGCGTGTGCGGGCTCAGTCGCGGGGCGTGAGCAGGTCCTGCGGGAGCGCCTCGGTGCCGCCGGTCTGGACCGCGTCGCGGGAGGCCTGACGGTCCGAGCGGCCGGTGCGGGCGGGGCGGTCGCCACGCGGGGTCGCGGCCGGGGTCGCGGTGTAGGTGCCGTAGCCGCCGTATCCGTAGCCGTATCCGCCGTAGCCGTACGCGTCCGGACCGCGGGTCGGGACCATCGTGAGGGCCACGCCGGCGACCTTCGCACCGACCGTCTCGAGCGCGTCGAACGCGCCGGTGAGCTGGTGGGTGGTGGTCTTGCCGGCGGCGACGATGACGATCGCGCCCGCCGTGGACTTCGAGAGCACCGCGGCGTCGGTCACCGGCAGCAGCGGGGGAGCGTCGCAGAGGACGACGTCGAACTCGGCCGTGAGCGCCTCGAGCAGCTGGTTCATCTGCTTCGAGCCGAGCAGCTCGCTCGGGTTCGGCGGGATCTTGCCGGCGGGCAGGACGTACAGCGGGCGACGGCCCCACGGGAGCATGACGTCGGCGACGCGGGCGCGTCCGATGAGCACGTCGGTCAGACCGGCGTTGCCTTCGAGTCCGAGGTACTCGGCGACCTTCGGCTTGCGGAGGTCGCAGTCGAGGAGCGCGACGCGCTTGCCCGCGTCGGACAGGGCCACGGCGAGGTTGATCGTCGTCGTCGACTTTCCCTCGCTCGGCAGGCTCGAGGTGACGACGAAGCTGTGCCCGCCGTCCATCTCGAGGAACTGCAGGTTGGTGCGCAGCGAGCGGAACGCCTCGGAGCGGGTGTTGTGCGGGTCGGCCTCGAGGATGAGCGGCCGCTCCTTCGCCTTCGGGTCGAAGGGGATCGCCCCGATGATCGGGCGGTCGGTGAGACCCTCGACGTCGCGGGGCGTGCGCACGCGGTTGTCGAGGACCGCGCGCAGGACCGCGAAGCCGATGCCGAGCGCGAGGCCGACGAGAGCGCCGAGCGCGAGGTTCAGCGGGACGTTGGGCGAGACCGGCGCGGAGGACGGGACGGCGTCCTCGGTGAGGGTCAGCTTGACCGGGCTCGGGTCGCCCTCGTTCGTCGTCTCCAGGCGCGGGACGGCGGCGGTCAGGCTCGCGGCGACGTTGTTGGCGATATCCGCGGCGAGGGTCGGGTCGGGGTCCGACACCGAGATCTGGATGAGCGTCGTGTTGAGCGTGTTGGACGCGGTGACCTTCTCGGCCAGCTGCGCCGCCGTGAAGGGCAGCTCCATCTGCGAGACGACAGGCGCGAGGACGACCTGCGTGCCCACGAGGTTCACATAGGTGGCGACGCGCGCCTGGGTGAAGCTCGAGCCCTGCTGCAGCTCCTGCACCGACCCGGAGGTCTGCGTCGAGACGAACACCTCGGCCGAGGCCTCGTACTGCGGCGTGCGGGTCAGCGAATAGCCCGCGGCGATCGCGATACCCAGAAGGGTCGTCGCCAGGATCACCAGCCAGTTCTTTCGCAGAATGCGGATGTAGTCGCTGAGCTCCATGGCACCTCTTCTGTCAGCCCCCGGGTCATCATGCCACAGACGTGTTTCGCGGCCGTGTCCTGAAATCGGGCCTCGCGGCGCCTTTTCGCACCCCGGCCCGCGCTGTTTCGCGCCGGGTCGTCGTGGTGGTGGTGGGGGGGCTGTGACTTGGCGCAGATGTACGCCGTGGGGGTATGGGCGCGTGCATTTGCGACAAGTCAGCGCTGTGGTGGTGGCCGCGGCCGTGGTGGTGGTGGGTGGGTCGCCGTGACTTGGCGCAGATGTACGCGGTGAGGGTGCAGGGGTGTGCATTTGGGGCAAGTCAGCGCTGTGGTGGTGGCCGCGGCCGTGGTGGTGGCCGTGGTGGTGGTGGGGTGCCGTGACTTGGCGCAGATGTACGCCGTGGGGGTATGGGCGCGTGCATTTGCGACAAGTCAGCGCTGAACAACGCCGTGCACAGAACGTCAGTGCGGGGAAGGGGCCAGCGCGCAGAAGGGGGCGTCAGCGCAGAAGGAAGAGTCAGCGCGGGGAGGGGGAGAGGGCGGCACGGATGACACGGGTCACGGCATCCATTCCGGGCATCAGCTGCCGGGCGGAGAGCTGATACGTGTCCCACGAGCGGCGGTAGGGGTCGACGACGTCGTCGTCGGCGGGGTCCGCGGGCAGCTCCGCCTCGCCCCGACGCTGCGACAGGAGGGCGAGCGCGGCCCGTACCCGTGCGTGGGGGTCGTCGCCGGCCTCGTCCGCGGCGCGGGCGATCGCCGCATCGTCGACGCCGTCGGCGAGGCGGGCGAACTCCCGGGAGGTGAACGCGGCACGCGTCCGGGCCGGTGCGAGGGCGACGGCGGCGGATCGGTGCTCCCGCGTCATCCCGAGGACGAGGTCGACGTCGTCCAGGTGCGTCTCGTTCAGCCAGCGTGCGAGGTGGCCGGCGCTGGTCGCGGGATCCACCCCCAGCTCGGCGGCCAGGCGGAGCGCCTCCGGGGTCATCGGCTTGTCGACGAGACCACGCGTCCCGGCGCTCGCGACGACGACGTCGAGGTCGGCGAGGCGAGCGGCGAGGATCTGGGCGGCCAGGGGAGAGCGGCAGATGTTGCCGGTGCACACGGTGAGGATCCGCACGGTGCGATCGGCGGCGGGCGCGGCGTCTCCCGCGAACAACGAGGACAGGTCCAGGTCCAGCACGGTTCCCCCTTCCGCGATGCCCCGGGTCGCTCGGGCGCGGCGAGTCTATCGGCCCGCGCCCGGTAGCCTGGCGCGCATGGAGCAGACCCTCGAGTCGCCGCCCGCCGAGAAGCGGCCGCGGCGCCGTCCGCCCCGCCGGACGTGGCGCGAGGGCGGGTCGAGCACGGCGCGCTGGACGCTCGAACTCCTCGGCTGGGCGCTCCTCTCTCTTGGCGCCGGGGTGCTCCTGGCCAACGCCGCCGCCCTGCTCCTGCCGGCCGCGATCGCGGCCCCCGTCGCGCAGGCGGCGATCTGGCTGGGCTTCGCGGTCCCGATCGTCCTCGCGTTCCGCCGCTCGCGCCCCCGCGGACTGCTGCGCTTCCGCGCCCTGGACCTCATGTACGGCCTCGTGTTCGGCGTCGCCCTCCGCCTCGCTGACGGCGCCCTGCAGGGGATGGGAGGAACGCCCGCCCCCTGGCCCACCACCTTCTCGATCGACGGCAGCCTCCCCGACGGGTTCGCGCTCGAGGCGGCCCTGGGCTCGATCGTGGCGCCGACGCTGGAGGAGTTCTTCTTCCGTGGCGTCGTCCTCGTCGCCGCCTACAGCGTGTTCCGCCGGATGAGCGGCCGGATCGCGGGCGGCGTCGCGGCGGCCGCCGTCTCCACCGGGCTCTTCGTGATCGCCCACCTCCTCGTGGAGGGGATGGATGCCACCGGCGTGCTCGCCCTGGTCCTGCTCGGTGTCGTCGCCTCGGCGCTCGTCCTCGGCACCGGCCGGATCTGGGCGGCGGTCGTCACGCACATCGTGTTCAACGCGACGGGGTTCCTGCTCGTCGCGGTCGGGACCATGCTGTCCTGAGTGACCCGTGCCCGCGGTGCGGGACGACGGCGGTTTGGTCGTGGCATCCGGATGCCGTAGACTATCCCTTTGGTGCCCGCCTCTCTGCGAGCGGGTAGCACGAACGTGAGCCCTCCACCGGCCCTGTTCCCCGTCATCGGCGGAGAACGGACCACCGGAGCGGGATTCACGAACTCCTCCGTTCGATCAAGAAAGCAGCACTACTGTGACGCGCACTTTCACCCCCAAGGCCGCTGAGGTCACGCGCGAGTGGGTCGTTATCGACGCCACCGACGTCGTCCTCGGCCGTCTGGCCTCGCACGCGGCGGCCATCCTCCGCGGCAAGCACAAGGCGACCTTCGCCAACCACATCGACTCCGGTGACTTCGTCATCGTCATCAACGCCGAGAAGGTCGCGCTGACGGGTCAGAAGCTCCAGAAGAAGATGGCCTACCGCCACTCGGGCTACCCGGGCGGCCTCAAGGCGGTCAGCTACGAGGAACTCCTCGAGAAGAACCCCGTCCGCGCGGTCGAGAAGGCCATCCGCGGCATGCTGCCCAAGAACAGCCTCGGCGCGGCGCAGCTCAAGAAGCTCAAGGTCTACCGCGGCGCGGAGCACCCCCACGGTGCCCAGCAGCCCACCGCGTACACCTTCGACCAGGTCGCCCAGTAAGCGCCGCCGGATAAGGACGAAACAGTGTCGAACATCGACTCCAGCAACTACAGCACCGAGACGCCGGCCGAGCAGTCGACCGTCGCCGCCGAGCGCCCCGTTCTCTCGGTCCCCGGCGCAGCCGTGGGCCGTCGCAAGCAGGCCATCGCCCGCGTGCGCCTCGTCCCCGGTTCGGGCACGATCACGGTCAACGGCCGCACGGTCGAGGACTACTTCCCGAACAAGCTGCACCAGCAGCTGATCAACGACCCCTTCACGGTCCTCGAGCTCGCGGGCTCGTACGACGTGATCGCCCGCATCTCGGGTGGTGGCCCCTCGGGCCAGGCCGGCGCGCTGCGCCTCGGCATCGCTCGTGCCCTGAACGAGATCGACGCCGAGAACAACCGCCCGACCCTGAAGAAGGCCGGCTTCCTCTCGCGCGACGCTCGCGTCAAGGAGCGCAAGAAGGCCGGTCTCAAGAAGGCCCGCAAGGCGCCTCAGTACTCCAAGCGCTGAGTTCGAAACTCCGGATGCCTCTTTTCGGCACGGACGGGGTGCGGGGGCTGGCCAACGGCCTCCTCACCGCCGAACTCGCGCTGCACCTGGCCCAGGCGACTGCTGTCGTCCTGGGCCAGGGCCGTTCGGCGGAGGAACGCAAGGCCCAGGGCCGGCGTCTCACCGCCGTCGTCGCGCGCGACCCGCGGGTCTCGGGGGAGTTCCTCGCGGCCGCGGTCAGCGCGGGCCTGGCGTCGTCGGGCGTCGACGTCCTCGACGCGGGCGTGATCCCCACGCCGGCGACCGCCTTCCTCATCGCCGACCGTGACGCCGACTTCGGCGTGATGGTGTCGGCATCCCACAACCCCGCTCCCGACAACGGGATCAAGATCTTCGCCCGCGGCGGCACCAAGCTCCCCGACATCGTCGAGGAGCGCATCGAGCGCGCCCTGGAGGGCGAACGCCTGCAGCCCACCGGTGCCGGTGTCGGCCGCATCCGCCGCTTCGCCGACGCCGAGGACCGCTACGTCGTGCACCTCCTCGGATCGCTGCCGCACCGGCTCGACGGCATCCACGTCGTCCTCGACTGCGCGCACGGCGCTGCCGCCGGTGTGTCGCCCGAGACCTTCCGCGACGCGGGTGCGCAGGTGACCGTCATCGGTGCCGACCCCGACGGCCTCAACATCAACGACGGCGTCGGCTCGACGCACCTCGACGTGCTCGCCGAGGCCGTGGTCCGGCTCGGCGCCGACGTCGGCATCGCGCACGACGGCGACGCCGACCGCTGCCTCGCCGTCGACGCCGACGGCAACGTGGTGGACGGCGACCAGATCATGGCGATCCTCGCGGTGGCCATGAAGGAGCGCGGCGCCCTCGCCGACGACACCCTCGTCGCGACCGTCATGAGCAACCTCGGCCTGCACCGGGCGATGGAGGCCCACGGCATCCGGGTCCTGCAGACCGCGGTCGGCGACCGGTACGTGCTCGAGGCGATGAACGCGGGCTCGTACTCGCTCGGCGGCGAGCAGTCGGGGCACGTCATCATGAGCGACTTCGCCACGACCGGCGACGGCCTGCTCACGGGGCTGCACCTCGTGGCCGAGATGGCCCGTCAGGACAAGACGCTCGCCGAGCTCGCCTCCCTCATGACGGTGTACCCGCAGGTGCTCGTGAACGTTCGCGGCGTCGATCGCGACGGCGTGAAGGACGAGGTCGTGCAGGCCGCCGTCGCGGAGTCGACCGCGGAACTCGGCGACTCGGGACGCGTGCTGCTGCGGGCCTCGGGCACCGAGCCCCTCGTGCGCGTCATGGTCGAGGCCGCCGACGAGCAGACCGCTCGCGCGCACGCAGACCGTCTGGCCGACGTGGTCCGGGAGCGCCTGGCGCTGTAGGTCCCCTGGCTCCGCCGGGGCGGGGCGGGGCGTCGTTGCGGGGCTGTCGCCTGTCGTCGCTGAGTTGGCGCAGATGTACGCCGCGCGGGGCGTGGCGCGTACATGTGCGGCAAGTCACGGCTGCGGGGGTGCTTCGGCGCGGGCGGGATGGATGCCGCTGAGTTGGCGTAGATGTACGCCGCGGGGGCCGTGGCGCGTACATGTGCGGCAAGTCACGGCTGCGGGGGTGCGTCCGCGCGGGCGGGATGGATGCCGCTGAGTTGGCGCACATGTACGCCGCGCGGGGCGTGGCGCGTACATGTGCGGCAAGTCACGGCTGCGGGGGAGCGCCTCGCAGGGTGCGGGTCAGGCGCCGTCGAGCTCCTCGATGTACCGCAGCAGAACGCCCTCGCGGAGCGCCCACGGCGACACCTCGAGCTCGTCGACGTCCATCGCCTTCATCGCGCGCTCGACCACGACGGCCGCGGCGACGATCTGGAAGGTGCGGTCCGCCGTGATGCCCGGCAGCGCCTCGCGGGCGTCGGCGGGGATCTGCGCCAGGCGCGGGATCCAGTCCTTCAGCTGCTTTCGGGGGAGCACCATCCGGTCGATGCCGGACCAGCCGGGCACGGGATACCCGGCGAGCTTCGCCAACGAGCGGATCGCCTTCGACGAGCCGACGACGTGATCGGGGCGGGGGAGCGCGGCGAAGCGCTGCGCCACCGGCGCCAGGACCGCGGCCGCATGCTGCCGCAGCGCGTCGATCTCGCCCACGGTCGGCGGGTCGTGGGGGAGGAACCGGACCGTCGAGCGCCCCGCGCCGAGCGGCACCGACTCGGCCAGGTCGGGCAGCTCGTCCGCACCGCCGGCGATCTCGAGCGAGCCGCCGCCGATGTCGAACAGCAGGATCTGCCCGGCGGACCAGCCGAACCACCGGCGCACCGCCAGGAACGTGAACCGCGCCTCCGTCTCGCCGCCGAGCACCTGCAGTGGCTGCCCCAGCACGTCTTCGATCTGCGCGATGACGGCCTCGCCGTTGGTCGCCTCGCGCACCGCGGACGTCGCCGTCGCCAGCAACTCGTCGACGCCTTCCGCCTTCGCGCGCTCGCACGCCGCGGTGACCGCGTCGATGAGGCCACGAACCCCCTCGGCCGAGATCGAGCCGTCGGGCTCGAGATAGCGCATGAGGCGCAGCACCGACCGGTGCGACGTCGTCGCCGTCGGTCGACCGCCCGCCCGGGCGTTGGCGACGAGCAGATGGACCGTGTTCGAGCCGATGTCGAGAACCCCGAGACGCACGCTCCGAGCGTAGCGGGCGGGACTGCGCGGAATCGGACGAGCGTGGCGGACGCGGACGAAGCCCGTGGCATCCGGTTCCGGGTTCTTCGTCCGACTCCGCAGAGGTGAAGGCGAGATGGATGCCACGGGGTGGCATCCATGGTCCGGAAACCGACACGGGGCGCTCCGCGAGCGGGGCGGAGCGCGCCGGTACGATTGGCGGGTGTCCGAGACCGTCGCGCCGTCGCTCAGTCCCTACCGGCAGATCGACCGCGCCGAGTGGGCGCGGATGGCCGGGGGCATCGAGCAGCCGCTCACCGAGACCGAGGTCGTGCAGCTGCGGGGCATCGGCGACCGCCTCGACCTGCGAGAGGTGTCGGAGGTGTATCTGCCGCTGAGCCGCCTGCTCAGCCTGTACGCCCGCGCGACGCGACGGCTGGGCGCGGACACCAGCGAGTTCCTGGGCGAGCCGGATGCCACGACGCCCTTCGTCATCGGCGTCGCCGGATCCGTCGCGGTGGGCAAGTCCACCATCGCGCGCCTGCTGCGCGAGCTCATGAGCCGGTGGCCGGACACCCCGCGGGTCGAGCTGGTCACGACGGACGGCTTCCTCTACCCCAACGCCGAGCTCGAGCGCCGCGGGCTGATGGACCGCAAGGGCTTCCCGGAGTCGTACGACCGCCGGGCGCTCGTGGAGTTCCTCAGCCACGTCAAGTCCGGGGCCGAGGAGGCGCGGGCACCGTTCTACTCGCACGTGCGGTACGACATCATGCCGGACGCGCACGTCACCGTGCACCGCCCCGACGTCGTCATCGTCGAGGGCCTGAACGTGCTGCAGCCGCCGCCGTCGCCGAACGAGGTCGCGGTGAGCGATCTGTTCGACTTCTCCATCTACGTCGACGCGGACGCCGCGCACATCGAGCGCTGGTACGTCGATCGGTTCCTCGCGCTGCGGGACAACGCCTTCACGAACCCGTCGTCGTTCTTCCGCGTCTTCGCCGACATCAGCGACGACGAGGCCGTGGAGCGGGCGCTCGGATTCTGGCGCGACATCAACCTGCCCAACCTGCGCGAGAACGTGCTGCCCACGCGGCACCGCGCGAAGCTCGTGCTGCAGAAGGGCGCCGACCACACGGTCGAGACGGTCCTGCTCCGCAAGCTCTGACGCCCGCCGGTCGGCGTTGCCGCGGGTCGGCGCTGCGGCGGGTCGGAGGGACAGTAAACGCCCTCGCGCGGTGGAAACGCCGTGCGACGGCGTTTCCACCGGCGCGAAGCGTTTACTGGCCGGAGGGACCCGCGGCGGATGCGCGCGGGAGCGGGGGACAACGGGGCATTACTGCGCGTTGCCTAAGTACTACTTATGTGCGGGCTGTGCGCGGCGGGCTGCGGCGACGCGCTTATTCAGGCGCATGAAACCCCGCGTTGATAGCGCTCACCTAGCGACACGCCCCGGTATACCGGCCGTGTCGAACCGGTACTACTACCCGCAGCCCGCGCACTCTCAGGCTCCTCACAGCCGCTTTAGCGTGGCCGGTACGGCTGTCGGAAGCCGTGGAGGGCGCTCGATCGCGGCGTCCCACGCACCACAAATGGGGAGTTCGACATATGAATCGCGCTAGGTGGGGGACGACCGGGGATTCGCCCGGTCGGGCCGTCAAGGAAAGGCGGGGTGGGATCTGGTCCTCCACCCGCGTCGGCAGGACGGCGGTCAAGGCCGCCGCGGCGGTGGGGGCCGCCTCTCTCGGTCTGCTCGGCGGCATCAGCGCCGCCCACGCCGCTCCCGGTGACCAGTCCGCCGCCACGGGGACGTTCCTCGGCGGTTCCATCCTCAGCCTCGTGGACCTCGGCGCCGTCGCCGAGATCGACGGCGCGGCCGCGACCAACGACGGCACGCAGCCCACGGTCACCGACTACAACACGCTCGACCTGACGGCGCTCGGCACGGTCAACGTCACGGCGACCGGTGGCATCCAGATTCCCGTCGACCTCGGCAGCCTCGGTGTCGTCGGCCAGTACGCCCAGGCCGACCCCGACGGATCGTCGGTCGGCGCGTCGGGCGCTGTCGGCTCGGGCGGTGTCATCGGCACCGGCGCCCCGGCCACCGGCCCGCTGAGCATCAGCCTCGGCGGTGCGGTCGACGCGCTCGGTCTCGGGACCGCGGTGACCGACGAGATCCTCGACGTCGACCTGACGCTCGACGCCGTGTCGGCTCGCGCGTCGCAAGAGGCTCCGAACGCCGCCGTCGGCGAGTACACGATCGCCGGCGGACAGCTCGTGATCGACAGCGCGACGCTCAGCGACCTGACCGCGGACCTCAACGCCGCCGTCGGCGGACTGCAGGGCTCGCTCGACAACGTCGACGCGCTCGTCAACTCCGGAGTCCTCGGCGCCCTGTCGAGCCTGGGCGTGCAGTCCAACCTGACGGTCGGAACGACGAGCCTCACCGGCGCGATCAGCGGGCTGCTCACCGGTCAGCTCACGTCGGACGCGTACCCCGGCGTGATCATCGACCTGAGCTCCGGCGAGATCATCGTCGACCTCGACGAGATCCAGCCGCTGAACGGTCTCGCTCCGGGCACGAACATCCTCGGTCCCGACACCGTCGCCGAGATCCAGGCGTCCGTGGTCGGGCTCGTCGACGGTCTCGTCGACGAGATCAACGAGGCGGTGCTGGCGGCTGTCCGCGGCATCACCATCACCGGCGGCGTCGTGATCCCGCCGATCCTCGTCACGCCGCAGATCCCGGTCCTGAGCGTGAACACCACGGTCGGTGCTCTCCTCGACGGGAACACCTCGGGCATCGTCGTGCTCGGCGGCCTGACGATCCCCGGCGGCATCGGCCCCGTGGCGGCGGCCATCGTGGCGCCGATCGAGGCGGTCGTGGCGAACGTCGCGGGCGCCGTCGACACGGTCGTCACCTCGGTGACCACGATCCTCTCGCCCGCGCTCGGTCAGGTGGTGCCCGCGCTCGTCACCGTCACGGTCAACAACCAGACGACCACGGACGACGGGGTCTTCTCGATCACCGGAGCGATCGTCACGATCCTGCCCGGCTCGATCGCGACGACCATCGAGCTGGCCAACGCCACCGTGGGTCCGAACGTCCTCGACGACAACGCCGACGTGACGATCGCGACGCCGGAGGACGGCGCGGAGTTCTTCGTTCCGGATGCCGAGGACGTGAGCGACGTGACCATCACCGGTTCCGGTGAGGAGGGCGCGCAGATCACCGTCACCATCGAGGGCGAGGAGCCCCAGGTGGCGACGGTCGTCGACGGAGAGTGGACGGTCACGTTCCCCGATCTCCCGGTCGGCGAGTACACCGCCACCGCGACGCAGAACGTCGACGGGACGACGGCCACGGTCGACTTCGCGGTCGTCGAGGCCCCCGACGTGACCATCACCGCGCCGACCCCGGACCAGATCTTCGTGGTCCCGGGGGTCGACGACACGACCGACGTGACGGTCGAGGGCTCGGGCTTCCCGGGCTCCGACGTCGAGGTCGTCGTCGACGGTCAGACGCAGACGGTGACCGTCGGTGAGGGCGGCACGTGGACGGCGACGTTCACCGACCTGCCCATCGGCGACTACACCGCCACCGCGACGCAGGAGTTCGACGGCTCGACGGCGGAGGTCGACTTCTCGGTCGCCGAGACGCCGGACGTCGTCATCGAGGTGCCGGCCGACGGCACGGAGATCGCAGTCGGCCAGGCCGACGACGTCACCACGGTGACCGTCTCCGGCGAGGGCTCGCCGGGCGCGACCGTCACGGTGGTGCTCGACAACGGCGACACCGAGACGGACGTCGTGGCCGAGGACGGCACGTGGAGCGTCGACTTCGTCGACCTGCCGATCGGCGACTACACCGCCACCGCGACGCAGGACGTGGACGGCTCCGAGGCGAGCGTCGACTTCTCGGTCGTGCTGGCCGACCCGGTCGCGATCGTCGCTCCGGCGGACGGCGCCGACTTCGTCGTCGGGGAGCCGGATGCCACCCAGTCGGTGACCGTCTCGGGAACCGGCCAGGCCGGTGCCGAGATCGAGGTCGACGTGCCGGGTCTCGGTACGCAGACCACGACCGTCGACGAACTCGGCGCGTGGTCGGTGACCTTCGCCGAGGTCCCCGTCGGCGAGTTCACGGCGACGGCGACGCAGGACATCGACGGTACGACCGACGAGGTCTCGTTCTCGGTCTCGGCTGAGGCCGCTGACGTGCTCGACATCGACGCCGACGCGCTCGACGTCGTGGATGCGGATGCGGATGCCGCTGACGCCGACGCGCTGGACGTGCTCGACATCGATGTGACGGACGTGCTCGACGCGCTGGACATCGACGCCGACGCGGACGTGCTCGACGCCGACGCTGACGTGCTGGACATCGACGCGGACGCCGACGGTCTGGACGTGGACCTCGTGGATGCCGACGCTCTCGACATCGACGTTCTCGATGCCGACGCTGACGTGCTCGACATCGACGCGGACGCGGTGGACGCCGATGTGGCCGACGCGGATGCCGCTGACGCCGACGCGCTGGACGTGCTCGACATCGATGTGACGGACGTCCTGGACGCGCTGGACATCGACGCCGACGCGGACGTGCTCGACGCCGACGCTGACGTGCTGGACATCGACGCGGACGCCGACGGTCTGGACGTGGACCTCGTGGATGCCGACGCTCTCGACATCGACGTTCTCGACGCTGACGCCGACGTGCTCGACATCGACGCGGACGCGGTGGACGCCGATGTGGCCGATGCGGATGCCGCTGACGCGGATGCGCTGGACGTGCTGGACATCGATGTGACGGACGTCCTGGACGCCCTGGACATCGACGCCGACGCGGACGTCCTCGACGCGGATGCTGACGTGCTGGACATCGACGCCGACGCGGACGGTCTCGACCTCGACGTGATCGACGCCGACGCGCTGGACATCGACATCCTGGATGCCGACGCCGACGTGCTCGACATCGACGCGGACGCGGTGGACGTGGACGTGGCCGATGCGGATGCCGCTGACGCGGATGCGCTGGACGTGCTGGACATCGATGTGACGGACGTCCTGGACGCCCTGGACATCGACGCCGACGCGGACGTCCTCGACGCGGATGCTGACGTGCTGGACATCGACGCCGACGCCGACGGTCTCGACCTCGACGTGATCGACGCCGACGCGCTGGACATCGACATCCTGGATGCCGACGCCGACGTGCTCGACATCGACGCGGACGCGGTGGACGCGGACGTGGCCGATGCGGATGCCGCTGACGCCGATGCCGCTGACGCCGACGCCGACGCCGACGCGCTGGACATCGCGGACGCCCTGGACCAGCTGGACATCGCTGACGCGCTGGACCAGCTCGACATCGCGGACGCGCTGGACCAGCTGGACATCGCGGACGCGCTGGACCAGCTGGACATCGCGGACGCCCTGGACCAGCTGGACATCGCCGACGCGCTGGACCAGCTGGACATCGCGGACGCCCTGGACCAGCTCGACATCGCGGACGCGCTCGACCAGCTCGACATCGCCGACGCGCTGGACCAGCTCGACATCGACGCCCTCGATGCGGACGTGACCGACGCCGATGCGACGGACGCCGACGCGATCGACGCTGACGTCGCGGACGCCGACGCCGACGCCGCTGACGCCGACGCCGCTGATGCCGACGCCGCTGACGCGGTCGACGCCGCTGACGTGGCCGACGCCGACGCGATCGACGCCGACGCGACGGACGCCGCCGATGTGGCCGACGCCGATGCAGTCGACGCGATCGACGCCGCCGACGCAGACGCCGCTGACGCGGTCGACGCCGACGCGACGGACGCCGACGCGACCGATGGGGACGTGTCCTCGCAGCCGCGGGCCGATGTCCAGTTCACGCAGATCGTCCGGGGGACCGGAGTGACCCAGACCGTGATCCTCACGGGCTTCCAGCCCGGCGAGACCATCTCGGCGACGGTCCTCTCCACCCCGTTCGAGCTCACTCCGGTGACCGCTGACGCCTCGGGCTCGGCGCGCATGACCTTCGTGGTCGGCGCCGACTTCGAGCTCGGTGCTCACCGTGTCGAAGTCCGCGGTTCGGTCTCGGGAGAGATCCCGACCGATCGGGAGAACACCGCCTTCACCGTCATCGCCAAGCAGGTCCCGGCGGCGACGGGCGGCGGCGGTCGACTCCCGGCCACCGGTGCAGACCTGAACGGTCCCCTCACCGGCGGCATCGCGGCAGCCCTGATCCTGGCAGGAGCGGCTCTGTGGACCATGCGTCGACGGAGCACTCCCGCCGGAGAGCAGCGCTGAAGATGACCACCACGGCGGAGGGCGCCCCCGAAGCGGGGGTGTCGGAGGGGCGTCCCTCCGCCGGGCGGTCGGGCGGGGTCACGGCGGCGGTCGCCGCCGCCGTGACCCTTGCCATCGTTCTCGGCTACGCCTTCGTGGCCGTCTCCTTCACCATCCCCACCAGCCCGACGCGACCCGCCGTGTCAGCGGCCTTCTCCCCGTACTTCTCGCAGCGGTGGAACGTGTTCGCCCCGAACATCATGAAGGTCAACCGCAACCTGCAGATCCAGGTGCAGTGGCGGGAGGACGGCGAGCTGCAGCGCAGCGAATGGATCGACGTCACCGACACCGAGTTCACCTCGGCCCGTGGCATCCCGACCCCCTCCCGCATCTCGAAGAACAGCTTCAACGCCGCCCAGGCGTTCTTGATGCGCTATCAGGCGCTCGGCGAGGAGCAGCGGGACCGCGTGCGCGACACGTTCATCCGCGGCGTCGGCGACGGTGCGTTCGCACCGATGGACCCCGAGGCGCTCCTGACCGAGCTCGACGGGCTGGGCGGCAGCCGGGACGCGCTCGTGAAGTACCTGCGCTACGACTACATGCTCGTGCGCTTCGCCTCGGCGTTCGGCACCGCGTACTTCGACCGGGACATCGAACGCGTCCGGTGGCGCATCCAGCACGACCGGCCCAACGACTTCCTGCACCGCTTCGACGAGGAGCGGCAGACCGATCTGTCGTACACGACGTTCGGATGGCGGCAGCCGGCGGTCGGGCCGAGCGACGAGGTCCGCGCCATCTACGACGAGGTCATCGAGAGGTACACGGGACGATGAGCGCAACGGCATCCATCGACGAGGTCCGCAGCCCGGACCGCCCGCGCCTGAGCGACCGCCTGCGTCCCGCGGCGCTGTGGCAGGGACTGCAGGGGTGGCTCACCGAGCGGAAGCACTCGACCATCGGGTTCTCGATCCTGCGGATCCTCTTCGCGATCGCGATGCTCATCGTGCTCGTGCCCAGCTACGCCGACCGCCACTACCTGTGGGGCGCCGGGGCGTGGTGGGTCGAGCCCGAAGCGAGCCGTCGCGGCTGGTGGGAACCGTTGCGCCTGCTGTTCCCGAAAGACAACGCGATCGTCTTCGACGTGTCGTTCCACGTGCTGCTCGCGCTCGCGGTGCTGTTCCTCGTGGGATTCCAGACGCGGTTCGTCACGCCGGTCCTGCTGGTGTTCTGGGTCGGGCTCTCGACCAACACCACGCTGCTCGGCAACGGCGGCGACACGCTCATGCGCATCGTCCTGCTGTTCGTCGTCTTCGCGGACCTCAGCCGCCACTTCTCGATCGACGCGTGGCTGCGGCGCCGAGGGGGCGGCATCCCGTCCCTGGCCTCCGCGCGCAAAGGACGGTTCCGGATGCCGCGACGCGTGCCGCCGTGGTTCGGGGCGTGGCTGCACAACACGGTGCTGATCCTCTGCGTGTTCCAGATCCTGCTCGTGTACTTCGTGTCGAGCGTGCTGAAGTTCCAGGGCGAGGAGTGGCTGAACGGGACGGCGATCTACTACGCCCTCAGCATCGACCAGTTCCACGTGATCCCCGCGCTCAGCGAGCTCGCCTGGCAGTCGGCGCCCGTCGTCGCGCTGGCGACGTGGGCGGCGTTGTGGGTGCAGATGCTGTTCCCCGTCCTGATCCTGTGGAAGCCGACGCGGTACGTCGCCGTGCTGCTCATCACGGGCATGCACCTCGGCATCGCGATCCTGCTCGGACTGTGGCCGTTCTCGCTGGCGATGATCGCGCTCGACCTGCTGCTCGTGCGCGACGGGTCCTGGCGGCGGCTGGCCGGCCGTGTCGACCGGGTGCGTCGGGGGTTGCTCAGCCCCGCCACGTAGACTCACTGCTCATGTGCGGAATCATCGGTTACGTGGGCCCCCGGCAGAGCCAGGACATCCTTCTGTCGGGTCTGGCGCGCCTGGAGTACCGCGGCTACGACTCGGCGGGCATCGCCGTGATCGACGGCGAGGGCGACCTGGGGATGCGCAAGCGCGCGGGCAAGCTCAAAGTGCTGCGCGACGACCTGGAGTCGACGCCGCTCGGCGACGGGACGACCGGCATCGGTCACACCCGCTGGGCCACCCACGGCGGTCCGACCGACGCGAACGCCCACCCGCACCTCGCCGACGACGACAAGCTCGCCGTCATCCACAACGGCATCATCGAGAACTTCGCCGAGCTGAAGAGCGAGCTCGTGGGCGAGGGCGTCGCCTTCCGCAGCGAGACCGACACCGAGGTGGCGGCGCTCATGATCGGCCGGGAGTACGCCCGTCGGGGCGACCTCGTCGCGGCGTTCCGCGCGGTGGTGTCGCGTCTGGAGGGCGCGTACACGCTCCTCGCGATGCACAAGGACCACCCCGGCCTCGTCGTCGGCGCCCGCCGCAACTCCCCGCTCGTGATCGGCCTGGGCGAGGGCGAGAACTTCCTCGGCTCCGACGTCGCCGCGTTCGTCGAGCACACCCGCAACGCCCTCGCGATCGGCCAGGACGAGATCGTCGCCATCACCCCGTCGGGCGTCGAGGTCACCGACTTCGACGGCGCGCCCGTCGAGGTCGAGCCGTTCGAGGTCACCTGGGACGCATCGGCCGCCGAGAAGGGCGGCTGGTCGTCGTTCATGGCCAAGGAGGTCTCGGAGGAGCCCGAGGCCGTCGCCAACACCCTGCGCGGCCGCATCCACGAGGGCCGGGTCGAGATCCCCGAGCTCGACGGCATGGACGAGTTCCTCGCCGACATCGACCGCATCCTCGTCATCGCCTGCGGCACCGCCGCCTATGCCGGCATGGTCGGCAAGTACGCGCTCGAGACGTGGACCCGCGTCCCCGTCGACGTCGAGCTGGCCCACGAGTTCCGGTACCGCGACCCGGTGCTGTCCGAGCGCACGCTCGTCGTCTCGATCAGCCAGTCCGGCGAGACCATGGACACCCTGATGGCCGTCAAGTACGCCCGTTCGCGGGGAGCCAAGACGCTGTCGATCTGCAACACCCAGGGCGCCACGATCCCGCGCGAGTCCGACGCGATCGTCTACACGCACGCCGGACCCGAGGTCGCGGTCGCGTCGACGAAGGCCTTCGTCGCGCAGATCACGGCGCTGTACCTGCTGGCCCTGCACGTGGGCCGCGTGCGCGGCGCCATCGACGTCTCCACCGCCGCGGACGCGGTGGACGAGCTCGAGGCCGTGCCCGGCAAGATCGCGCAGGTGCTCGAGAACGAGCAGGAGCGCATCTCGCAGCTCGCCTACTGGATGGCCGACACCCGTTCGGTGCTGTTCCTCGGTCGTCACGTGGGCTACCCCGTCGCGCTCGAGGGCGCGCTGAAGCTCAAGGAGCTGGCGTACATCCACGCGGAGGGCTTCGCCGCCGGTGAGCTCAAGCACGGACCGATCGCGCTGATCGAGCCCGGCCAGCCGGTGTTCGTCGTCGTCCCCAGCCCCCGCGGCTCCGGCGAGATGCACAAGAAGGTCGTCTCGAACATCGAGGAGATCCGCGCGCGCGGCGCCCGCGTCATCGCCATCGCCGAAGAGGGCGACGCCGCCGTGCTCCCCGCCGCGGATGAGGTGCTGCGCATCCCGCTCGCCGCACCGCTCTTCGAGCCGCTGCTCGCCGTCGTCCCGCTGCACATCTTCGCCATGGGCCTGGCCGAGGCCAAGGGCCTGGACGTCGACCAGCCGCGCAACCTGGCCAAGTCGGTGACGGTGGAGTAACGCCGCCTTCTTCGGGGCCGGATGCCATGGCATCCGGCCCCTTTTTCGTGTCCGGGTTGCTCTCGCTTGACTCCGGAGAACCGGGGAGCGCGTCGGCGGGTGCGGGGCGGGGGGTGCGCCGGGGTGGGTCGCGCAACTCCTGACTTCTGCGGGCTCGGGGGGCCGGACGCCCGGCGGGCACGGGGCGGACGTGCGAGGAGGCGCCGGAACTCAGGAGTTCGGCGAGGGGGTGGCGGGAGGCCGTCCGCGGGGAGGCGGCCGCAGCGCTCGCCGGAGGGCGCCGGAACTCAGGAATTCGGCGAGGGGGCGGGCGTGACCGGGCGGGCACCCCGGACCGGCAGAATGGAGGGATGCCGCGGAGGGAGCGCCCATGATCGTCGGAATCGGCGTCGACGTCGTCGACGTCCCGCGCTTCGAGCAGCACATCGCGCGGACGCCCCGCCTGCTGCCGCGGCTGTTCTCCCCGTCGGAACGGCTGCTGAAGCCCCGGTCGCTGGCCGCCCGGTACGCGGCGAAGGAAGCGCTCATCAAGGCCCTCGGCGGATCCGACGGCGTGCACTGGACCGACATCGAGGTCACCTCCGAGCCGTCCGGACGTCCGACGTTCGCGCTGAGCGGCGAGACCGCCGCGACCGTGACCGGCCGCGGGATCCGCGCGCTGCACCTGTCGATGTCGCACGATGCCGGGCTCGCGACGGCGTACGTGATCGCGGAAGCGACGGACGCCGCGACGGCCGACGCAGCAGCGCCCGACGCCGCGACGGCTCCGCCGCCCGCGGCGACGCGCCCGCGAGAGAAGGACGACGCATGACCCTGGCCCCCGGCGTGATGCGCGAGGCCGTCATCGACACGGACGCGATCGCCGACAACGTCCGCCACCTCCGTCGCCTCACCGGCTGCGAGCTCATCGCCGTCGTCAAGGCCGACGGGTACGGCCACGGCGCCCACCGCGCGGCCGTCGCGGCTCTGCGCGGGGGAGCGGCCCGCATCGGCGTGGCCGACATCGCGGAGGCGATCGCGCTCCGGCGCGCCGGCATCACCGCCCCGCTGTTCGCGTGGCTGCACGCGCCCGGGGCGTCCTTCGACGAGGCGGTGCGGCACGACGTCGAGATCGGCGTCTCGGACATCGACCAGCTCACGCGCGCCGGCGCCGCCTCGACCGGCGACCGCCCCGCCGCGGTGCACATCAAGATCGAGACCGGGCTGTCGCGCAACGGCGTCGCCCCGGCGGACTGGCGGACGGTCTTCGCGGAGGCCGCGCGGCTAGAGCGGATCGGACGTCTGCGGGTCGTCGGCATCTTCTCGCACCTGTCGAACACGAGCCCCGCGGACGACTTCGCCGCCCTCGCGACGTTCGACGAGGGTCTCGCCGTCGCCGCGGAGCTCGGCGTCCGCCCGCCGCTGCAGCACATCGCCGCGACGCAGGCCGCCATCGCCCATCCCGAGATGCGGCGCGGCTGCGTCCGCACCGGCATCGGCATCTACGGCGTCTCGCCCTTCGACGACCGCACGCCCGCCGACCTCGGCCTCCGGCCGGCGATGACGCTCCGCGGCGCGGTCGCGGCCGTCCGCCGCGTCCCCGCCGGAACCGGCGTGTCGTACGGCTACGACTACCGCACGGAGCGGGAGACGACGCTCGCCCTCGTCCCGCTCGGGTACGCGGACGGGGTGCCGCGGCACGCGTCCGGCCGCGGGCCGGTCGTCATCGGCGGGCGGCGCTTCACCGTCGCCGGGCGCATCGCGATGGACCAGTTCGTCGTGGACGTCGGCGACCACCCGGTGGCGGTCGGCGACGAGGTCGTGCTCTTCGGCGACCCCACCCTCGGCGTGCCGTCGGCACGGGACTGGGCGGATGCCGCCGGCACCATCGACTACGAGATCGTCACGCGGATCGGCCCGCGGGTGATGCGGACGGAGGCGGACTCATGAGCGTTCCGAACGACCTGCTGGGCGAGCGCGAGATCGACGGCCCGGACGACATGGAGCAGCTCGGGCGCACGCTCGCCGCGCACTTGGAGCCGGGCGACGTCGTGGTGCTCACAGGTCCGCTCGGCGCCGGCAAGACGACCCTGACCCGCGGAATCGGCGAGGGTCTCGGCATCCGGGGTCCCATCCAGAGCCCGACGTTCGTCATCGCGCGCACGCACCCCTCCCTCGTCGGAGGGGCGCCGCTCGTGCACGTGGACGCCTACCGTCTCGGCGCGGCCGTCGAGCTCGACGACCTCGACATCGACGTGGAGCGTTCCGTGGTGATCGTCGAATGGGGGCGGGGCGTCGCCGACCATCTCGCGGACACGTGGTGGGAGGTCGAGATCGCGCGTCAGACCGGCGGGCGGGGTGTGGACAACGCCTGCGGCGACATCGCCGGCCACACGCTCGACCTGGACGCCGACGCGCCGCGCACCGTGACGATCTCGCGCCGTCCCTGACGCGGGCGCGGTGCCCGGTGCGCCGCCCAGACGTCGCGGAGCGCCCGCAGGGTCTCGACCGGCTGTTCGACGTGGGCGAAGTGCCCGCTGTCGGCGAGCACGGTCTCGTCGTGGTCGAGAAGCAGGCGATCCCACGCGCGGGTGTCGCGAGGACCGACGAACACGTCGTGCGCGCCGCGGACCGACCGGACGGGACAGACGACCCGGCGCCACAGGCCGTCGTCGTGAGCGCGGGACGACCTCATGGCGGCGAGGAACGACGTCGGACGGATCTCGTCCGCCAGCGCGTCGCTCACCGCCGGGTCCACGGCGGAGGGGTGGCGGAACAGCGGCCGGGCGAGGGCGCGGATGACGCGGGTCCGGCGGAGGAGGCGGAGCAGCGGGCGGGCCGCGGGCCCGAGCAGGCGCAGGATGCGCATCGCCCACACCATCCCGGCGAAGCCGGGCAGACGAGCGGCCGCGAGGGCCGGGTGTCGCGAGACCGCGCGGACACCGGCGCCGCTCGGCGAGACCACGCCCACGGCGACCGTCTCCCGCGGGAAGCGCGCCGCGACGTCGAGGGCGATGACGCCGCCGAGGGAGTGGCCGACGACGCGCCAGCGCGGGTACCCGAGCGCGCGCGCGACCGCAGCGACGGCGACGGCGAGGTCGGCGGGGTCGGGGACCGGTCCGGGGGTGTCGCCCCAGCCGGGCAGGTCGATCGCGACGATGTCCGACAGGGGCAGTCCGAGCCGGTCGGAGGCGTCGATCAGCGGCGTCCACGTCCGCCACGAGCCGGCCGCACCGTGCAGCAGGACTGTCGAGACGGGGCTCCCCGATCCGCGGCCCGCGCGCACGGCGACGGCCCCCACCGCCGTGGGAACGAGCATCTGCCGCAGCCCGAGACGGGCGGCATCGGTGTCCATGTCCTCTCTTCGGAGCGGAGGTGCCGGATGGATGCCACGGCCCGCGGACCCGTCGCCGGTGATCGGCCGGCGGGGCGGACGGCGGCCGGCGGTCCGCGGAGGGCGGACGCCGGGGAGGAGCGAAGGGCGGCCGGATACCCTGGACGAGTGATCCTCGGCATCGACACCTCGCTCGGCACTGCGGTCGCGGCCATCACGCCCGACGGCGAGGTGCTCGCCGACGAGCAGAGCCTGAACCCCCTCGGCCACGCCGAGGTGATCGGCGACCTGCTCCGTCGTGCCGGCAGCGCCGGGCCGGCGCCGACGCACGTGGCCGTCGGCATGGGCCCCGGCCCGTTCACCGGACTGCGTGTCGGCATCGCCACCGCGCGCGCCTTCGCCCTCGGGCGCGGCATCCCGGCCGTCCCCGTCCCGAGCCATGACGGCGTCGCGCTCGAGCTCCTGCTGCACGGGTCGCTCACCGACACCGACCCTGGCCGCTTCGCCGTGGTCACCGACGCGCGCCGCAAGGAGTTCGCCTTCACGGTCTACGACGGCATCGACGACGACGGCCTGCCCGTGCGGGTGACGGATGCCGCCCTCGCCCCGCGCGACGCCCTCGACGATCGCCTCGCCGAGCTCGGGGCCGTCCGCCGGGACGCCGCCGCGGTCTCCGCCGCGATGATCGCCCTCGCCGCGGCCCGCGCCCTCGACGCCGGGCGCACGCTCGCGGGACCGGAGCCGCTCTACCTGCGCAGCCCCGACGTCGTCGCCGCGCACGCGCCGAAGCGGGTGAGCTGATGACGACCCGCCCCGCGACCCTCGCCGACCTCGACGGCATCATGGCGCTGGAGCACGCGTCGTTCCCGACCGACGCCTGGAGCCCCGCGATGATGCGCGAGGAGCTCGCGTCGCCGCACGGGTGGTACGTCGTGGTCGAGGAGGCCGGACGCCTCGTCGGCTACGCGGGACTCCGCGCGGTGCGCGGGGCTCGGGATGCCGACGTCCAGACCATCACGATCTCCGCGGCCGCGCGGGGACGGGGGCGCGGGCGCGCGCTCCTCACCGTCCTGCTCGACGAGGCCGTGCGCCGGGGCGTCCACGACGTCTTCCTCGAGGTGCGGGCGGACAACCCGGTCGCGCAGGGGCTGTACCTGTCGGAGGGCTTCGCCGAGGTCGGCCGGCGTCCGCGCTACTACCAGCCGGACGACGTCGACGCCCTCGTCATGCAGCTCGACCTGCGGGGCTGGGCCGCGAGGCGGGCGGAGGCCGCGGGATCGCTCGCGGGGAGCTCGCTCGCGGAATCGGACGGAGGCCGCGGAATCGGAGCAGAAGGGCCGGCCGGTCCGACTCCGGCGCGTTCGTCCGATTCCGCGACACCGATCACCGCGCACCCGGCGGGCTCCGCGACACCGACCACCGCGCACCCGGCGGGCTCTGCGACACCGACCACCACCGGAAAGGGATGGTGCTGATGGACGCGCCCCTCGTGCTCGGCATCGAGACCAGCTGCGACGAGACCGGCATCGGCATCGTCCGCGGCCGGCGGCTGCTCAGCAACACGATCGCCTCCAGCATGGACGAGCACGCCCGCTACGGCGGCGTGGTCCCCGAGGTCGCGGCGCGCGCCCACCTCGAGGCGCTGCAGCCGTCCATCGACGCCGCGCTCGCCGAGGCGGGGGTGAGACTCGCGGACATCGACGCCGTCGCCGTGACCAGCGGTCCCGGCCTCGCCGGGGCGCTCATGGTGGGAGTGGGCGCCGCGAAGGGCCTCGCCGTGGCACTCGACAAGCCGCTCTACGCCGTGAACCACCTCGTGGGGCACATCGCGGCCGACATCCTCGACGCCGACGCGGGGGAGCTGGAGTACCCCACGGTCGCGCTCCTCGTCAGCGGCGGGCACACCTCGCTGCTCCTTGTGCGCGATCTCACGAGCGACGTCGAGCTCCTCGGCGAGACGATGGACGACGCGGCCGGCGAGGCGTTCGACAAGGTCGCCCGCCTGCTGAAGCTCCCGTACCCCGGCGGTCCCGAGATCGACCGGGCCGCGGCCGCGGGCGACCCGACGGCGATCCGCTTCCCGCGGGGCCTGTCGCGGGCGTCGGACATGGCGTCGCACCGCTACGACTTCTCGTTCTCGGGGCTGAAGACCGCGGTCGCCCGCTGGGTCGAGCAGCACGAGGCGGCCGGGCAGCCCGTGCCCGTGGCCGACGTCGCCGCGTCGTTCCGGGAGGCCGTCGTCGACGTCCTCGTCACGAAGGCCCTCGACGCCTGCGCCCGCCACGGCGTGCCGCGTCTGCTCCTCGGCGGCGGCGTCGTCGCGAACAAGCGCCTGCGCGACGTCGCCCTGGAGCGCGCCGCGGCGGCCGGGGTCGCGGTGCGCATCCCGCCGCTGCGCCTGTGCACCGACAACGGTGCGATGATCGCCGCGCTCGCCGCCGAGCTCATCACCTCGGGCCGCCGTCCCTCGACGCTGGCCTTCGGGGCGGACTCGACCCTCCCCGTCACGGAGATCCAGGTCGCGGAGGACCCCGACGCCCCCCTCCCGTCGAGGGCGATGGATGCCACCCCCTCCGGCATCCCGGACCCCGTGCACTCCCGCGGGGGTGCGGGTGCCGCGGTGGCGACCGGCGCCGGGGCGGCGGACCCGTCCGGCGGTGCCCCGTGAGCACGCAGGAACCGCCGTCGCGGCGGGAGCGCCGCGCCGCCGACGGTGCCGTCCCGCCCCTCCCCCCGATGCCGGCGTGGGCCGGACCCGCGGCGAGCCCGGCCGGGGGCAGCGTCGGGGAGAACCGGAACCCCCTCGTCGAGGACGAGGACGACGGTCGCCTGCCGACCGCGCAGCTCGAGATGGCCGCCTTCGGGCCGCACCTCGTCGCGGGGGAGTGGCTCCCGGCCGCGCCGCCGAAGCGCCGATCCGTCGCGCCGTGGGCGCTGGGCACCGCGATCGTCGCGCTTGTCGCCGCGGTGTTCGTGGGGTGGCTGCTGCCGCTGGGCGTCGTCGCGGTCGTGCTCGCGCTGGTCTCGCTGCGACGCCGGCACGACAGCCGGCTGGTCGCGGGGTGGGCGCTCGCCCTGGGGCTGCTCGCGATTGTCTACAGCGCCGGCTGGCTGCTGTGGACCCTGCCGCAGCTCGACGCGCTGCGCGCGTAGGCGCCCGCCGCGCTCTGACGCTCAGGCGGAGGCTGCGGCGACGCGGTCGGCTAGAAGCGCCAGACGGCGCGAGCCGACGCGGGTCAGAAGGAGGGTCGCCGACTCGTCGCCCTTGAGTGACAGCTTCTTGCGCAGCACCGTGGGGTCGACGTCGACACCGCGCTTCTTGATCTCCAGCGTCCCGATGCCGCGCGCCCGGAGGGCCTGGGCGAGCTTCTTCGGGTCGGCGGGCAGCTCCTCGCGCACCCGGAACGACGAGACGAAGGGGCTCGTGACAGCGGCATCCGAGGTCAGGTAGGCGATCCCGGGCGCCAGCATCCCGGCATCCAGGGACCGGGCCACCTCGCCGATCAGCCGGGCCCGGATGACCGCGCCGTCGGGCTCGTGGACGTAGGCGCCCCGCTCGCGCTGCTCGACGTCGGGGGAGTCGTCCGGCGCGGTGAGCTCCCACGCCTCGTCACCGCGGACGACGAGCGCCGCCCGGCGCACGCCCGGGCGCGCGAGCTCCTTCGACCACAGCACCAGCTCGATCGTGGACCCGTCCGCGCTCACCCACTGCGCCTCGACGTCGGCGGGGATCCGGTCGCGGTCGAAACCCGGTCCGAGCTTGACACCCCCGGGCATGCTCCCGAGCAGGCCGAAGACCCAGTCGAGGGAGGGCGACCACTCGTCCGCCGACACCCGGCGCGTCTCGGAGTGCCCCGCCGTCCGCCGCGCGGGGTCGAGCCACACGGCATCCGTCCCCGCCAGGTCGACCTCCTCGGCGCGCGCCTGCGCGACGGTCACGGCGTCTCCGAAGGGGGCGAGGTTGTACGCGGCGATCGCGGCGGTGACCTCGTCGGCGTCGACGGCGTGCACGCGCAGGCCCAGCCCGGACAGGCCGAGCGCGTCGCCCCCGATCCCGCATCCCAGGTCGGCGACGGATGCCATCCCCGCTGCGCGGAACCGTCCCGCGTGACGAGCGGCGATGGGCAGACGCGTGGCCTGCTCGAGGCCCGCGCGGGTGAAGAGCATGCGGTCCGCGAAGGGACCGAACTTCGCCGCCGCGCGGACGCGGAGGGAGGCCTGCCCCACGACGGCCGAGACGAGGGAGGGGGAGTGGCCGGCCGCCCGGAGGCGCGAGACCGCGCGGGCGGCGTCGTCCGTCGAGCGGACGGGGTCCAGCTCGTCCAGCAGGCGCAGCCCTTCGGGGGTGAGCAGGGCGGTGAGCTCGGCGGTGTCCACCGATCCAGCCTAGGCGGCGGGATGACACGGGTCGGGGCCGTGGCATCCCTTTCGCCCCCGGTGCGGAGATGCCGGGACCGTATCCCCGGGCGCCACCCCCCACCCCGGGTGCGGGGATGCCGGACCCGTATCCCTGGGCAACACCCCCCACCCCCACCCCGAAACCCCGGGCACCCCCGTACGGGATACCGGGGAGCCCCCCGATGCCGGATTAGAGGCCGGTTCCTAATCTCGACAGTACGAACAGCTCTTGCGGGCCGCGGCCCGAGGATTGGATGGAAGAAATGCCTACTACTGGCGACATCAACAACTCGCTCAACACGGTCATCGCGGACTCGCTCAACGAGACCACCGAGGACAACTCGGTCAACGAGGACTACACCGTCGGCGACTCCTTCAACGAGACCACGGACATCGTCGTCACCGACGAGACCACCACCGACGTCGACGGCTCGTTCAACGAGGGTTCGAACAACGAGTCCACCGTCATCACCGACTCGGGCAACGACAACTCGGACAACTCGATCAACGACTCGGTCAACTCGCTCGACTTCGACTTCGCCGACGGCTCGTACAACACCGACAACTCCACGACCGACAACTCGGTCAACGCGGGCGTCCGTGAGTACAACACCGGCATCTGGGGCGGCTCGGGCTCGTCGGCTGCGGCCGCCGGTGGCGCCGGTCACACCGAGATCTGGAGCCAGTCGACGATCGTCGACCAGTCGGTCAACCAGAACATCGCGGCCGAGGGCACCGTCACGCAGGACTTCGCCAACTTCTCGGTCACCGCGTCGGGCGCCGACTCGGTCGCCGTCGGTGGCGACTTCACCTCCACCACCACGATCGACCAGTCGACCAACCTCACCGCCGAGGGCGACATCAACATCGGCAACGAGACTTCCGTCACCACCGTGACCGACTCGTTCAACACGGTCGACGTCGACTTCTCGTACACCGATGAGTCCACCGTCATCGACGTCACCGACTCGTTCAACGACTTCTCGGAGAACTACGACGTCGACGGCTCGTTCAACACCTCGGACATCTTCGAGAGCACGACCGACATCGACGTGGACTACACCGAGGTCGTCGACAGCTTCAACTCGGTCGACGCGACCTTCCCCATCCTCTGAGACGCATAGAAGAGTAGAGAGACACACATCATGGTCTGGAACATCGGCGACATCGACGACTCGGGCAACGAGGGCTGGTTCAACGTCGGCAACAGCACGAACACCAACAACTCGAGCAACCTGGTCGTCGACCTCGACAACGTCGGCAACACCGACACGTCGTACGAGGAGACCACCACCGAGGACACGACCATCGTCGACTCGGGCAACGTGGACTCGGGCAACACCGACTGGGACATCGACGGCTCGGGCAACGACAACTCGGACAACTCGGTGAACGACTCGGGCAACGAGACCGCCATCGACGTGGCGATCGACTCGTACAACACCGACGAGTCCTGGACCGACGCGTCCACGAACGCCGGCGTGCGCGAGTACAACACCGGCTTCGAGGGCTTCGGCGGCTTCGGTGGCGGCGCTGCCGCGATCCACAGCTCGGCGACCATCACCGACCAGTCGGTCAACCAGAACGTGGCCTCCACGGGCGATGTCGACCAGTTCTTCGCGAACTCGTCCGTCACCGCTTCGGGTGAGGGCTCGCTGGCTGCCGGCGGCGACGTGGAGATCTCGCAGTCGCTGGACCGTTCGACCAACATCGACGCCGGCGGCGACATCAACATCGGCAACTCGACCGAGATCGTCGACATCGACGGTTCGTACAACGAGTCCACCACGACGATCGACATCACCGACGCGTCGCAGGACTGGTCGTTCGACAACGTCGGCAACGACAACTCGCTCAACGTCGACCTGACGGACTCGTTCAACGAGGACTTCAGCACCGTCGAGACCGAGAACTGGACCATCAACGCCGACGTGGTGTGGGGTTCGGGCAACTCGGAGGACATCGACGTCGTCGTCCCCGACTTCGACGCCGAGGCCTGAGCGACATCGCTTCACGCATGACCGTTTGACGGTAGCCCTGGGCAGGTTCTCCTGCCCGGGGCTATCGTCGTCCCCACAGAGACTTCGGCGCCGAAGCGGCGCCACCACCTTTTGATCGAGAGGTGCCTGCGTGTCCGCACCGGCCCAGACCCCGACCCCCGCCAGCACCCGCGCCGGCGCCCGTTCCACGGCATCCGACGGGGGTGCGCCGCAGGGCGGCCGGCCCGCCGAGACGGACGCGCCCCGGCCGCCCGCCGCCGCGGAGCTGACCCAGCTGGTCGATCGCGCCCGGCAGTTCTCCGGGTCGCTCGGACGCGAGGACCTCGCCGAGAAGCTCGCGAACACCCGCACCCGTCTGCAGGACCCGCACGTGCGCGTCGTCATCGTCGGGCAGTTCAAACAGGGCAAGAGCAAGCTGGTCAACGCGCTCATCAACGCCCCCGCGTGCGCGGTCGACGACGACATCGCCACGAGCGTCCCCACGTCCGTCGGCTATGCGGAGGACCCCTCCGCCACGGTGCTGGTCAAGCGCGAGAGCGGCGACGACTTCGAGATCCAGCGCGTCGAGATCCCGTTCGAGCGTCTCAACGACTACGTCACGGCCCGTGCCGAGGAGGACCACAACGGCGACGTCGTGGGCGCCGAGGTGCTGCTGCCGCGCGAGATCCTCAAGGGGGGCCTGCGCATCGTCGACTCCCCGGGCGTCGGCGGGCTCGAGTCCACGCGCTCGCTGGCCACTCTCGCCGCCCTGACCACGGCGCACGCGGTGCTGCTGGTGTCGGACGCCTCGCAGGAGTACACCGAGCCGGAGATCCAGTTCCTGCGTCACGCCATGCGCATCTCGCCGAACGTCGCCGCGGTCCTGTCGAAGACCGATCTCTACCCGCAGTGGCGCGACATCCGCGCCGTCGACCAGGACCACCTCACCGAGCTCGGCGTGGACGTCGCCGACGTGCCCGTCTTCGCGGTCTCCAGCGATCTGCGCATGCTCGCCGCCGAGCACCAGGACCGCGAGCTCAACGACGAGTCCGGCTTCCCTCAGCTCGTGGCCCACCTGCGCCGTGACGTGCTCGGCAAGGCCGAGGACCTCAACCGCAAGGCCGCCGTGCACGACCTGCAGACCGTCGCCGACCAGCTGTCGCTGTCGGTGCGGACGGAGCTGAACGCCCTGCAGCATCCCGAGGACACTCCGGGCATGATCGCCCGCCTCGAGGACGCCAAGGCCAAGGCCGACGACTTCCGCAGCCGCACCTCACGGTGGCAGGTCACGCTGAGCGACGGCATCGCCGACCTCATCAGCGACACCGAGCACGACCTCCGCGACCGCCTGCGCAAGGTGCAGCGCGAGGGCGAGGCGGCGATCGACGAAGGCGACCCCGGTCCGATCTGGGAGCAGATCGCCGAGTGGGTCGACCAGCGCGTCAACGCGGCCGTGTCGGAGACGTTCGTGTGGACGAACGAGCGCTCGCAGTGGCTCGCCGAGCAGGTGGCCGACGAGTTCCGCATGGGCGAGGAGATGATTCCGCTCATCGACGTGGCCGGAACGGACGGCCTGCTCGATCCGGTCGAGGAGCTGCAGCACCTCGAGGAGGGGCGTCTCGGCGCGGCCGAGAAGATCTACATCGGCGTCCGCGGCTCCTACGGCGGTGTGCTGATGGTCGGTCTGGCCACGAGCATCGTGGGCCTGTCCCTCATCAACCCGCTGTCGCTGCTGGCCGGTGTGCTGGTGGGACGCCGTGCCTACCGCGAGGACATGTCGTCGCGCCTGACCCGTCGACAGAACGAGGCGAAGAACCTGCTCCGCCGCCACATCGAGGACACGGTGTTCCAGGTCGGCAAGCAGCTCAAGGACCGTCTGCGCCTGGTCCAGCGGACCGCGCGCGACCACTTCGGCTCGATCGCCGACGAGCTGCACCGCTCCCTCGCCGACTCGGTCCTGGTGGCCAAGCAGGCCGCGGCCAACTACACCGCCGACCGCGACCAGCGGATCACGCGGCTGCAGGCGCAGCTGCGCGACATCGAGGCTCTGCGCGGGCGCATCCCCGTGCTCGCCGTCGAGAGCGGTGCGCGCTCCCAGGGCGGCGCCGCGCCGGCCAAGGCGGTCGCGCGGTGAGCGGTGCGACGGGACTGCCCGAGGTCGCCCGGATCGTCGACGACGCGCTCGATGCGTACGCCGACGATCTCGCCGCCGTCGAGGTGCTGGAGTCGTTCCGCGGGCGGCTGCGCGAGCCGCTGCGGCTCGCGGTGGCCGGCATCGTCAAGGCGGGCAAGTCGACGCTGCTGAACGCCCTCATCGGGGAGCGCATCGCCCCCACCGACGCAGGGGAGTGCACCAAGACCATCACCTGGTACCGCTACGGCTCGACCGCGCGCGTCGACCTGCGGCTGCACGACGGCCGCAAGATCTCCCGTCCGGTCCGCCGCGCGGATGGCCGTCTCGTGCTCGACATGGGCGGCTACGCGGCCGAGGACGTCGCCTGGATCGACGTCGCGTGGCCGTCGGAGAGCCTCCGCTCGACCGTCCTCATCGACACCCCCGGCATCGCCTCCCTGACGGTGGAGAACTCGGCGCGGTCGACCGACTTCTTCATCCCGAAGGACACCCCGACGGCGGCGGATGCCATCATCTACCTCCTCCGTCACGTGCATGCCGAGGACCTCAAGTTCCTGGAGGCCTTCCGCGACACGGCCGCGGGCGCCTCGCAGACGGTGAACGCCGTCGCCGCGCTGTCCCGCGCCGACGAGATCGGCTCGGGCCGGATCGACTCGCTCCTGTCCGCCGCGAAGATCGCGGACCGCTACCGCCGGGACGGCGAGCTGCGCGCCCTGGCTCTGGACGTCGTTCCCGTCGCCGGCCTCCTGGCCGAGGGCGGCCGGACGCTCCGCGAGAGCGAGTTCATCGCCCTCCGCCACATCGCCGGGATGGAGCGCGCCGCGCGCGACAAGCTCCTGCTGTCGGTGGACCGCTTCATCCGCGCCAACGACGACACGGCCCTGTCGGTCGACGTGCGCCGCGGGCTCCTGCACCGCTTCGGTCTGTTCGGCGTGCGCCTGGCCGCGGCCCTCATCCGCGGCGGCGTCTCCAGCTCGTCCGAGCTGTCGGACCGCCTCGTCCAGCAGAGCGGGCTCCTCGAGGTGCAGCGCTTCGTCGAGGACCAGTTCCGCGGGCGCGCCTTCGCGCTCAAGGCCCGCGGCATCCTGCACAGCGTCGAGCGCCTGGTCCGGGAGCGGCCGCGCACGAACACCGCGGCGCTGCTCGGCTCGATCGAGCGCCTCACAGCTCAGAGCCACGACCTGCGCGAGCTGTCGCTGCTCGCCGAGCTGCGCACCGCGCCGCCGTCCCTGGACGCGTCGGCGCTGGCCGAAGCGGAGCGCATCGTCGGCAGCTCCGGCCTCAGCGCGACCACTCGGCTCGGGCTGCGGGACGACTCCTCGGCGGAGGAGCAGCGCGGCCGCGTCGGCGACCTGCTGACGCACTGGCGCTCGATCGCGGAGTCCCCGCTGACGGACCGTCACACGGCCGACCTGTGCCGTGGCGTCATCCGCAGCGTCGAGGGTGCGGCATCCGAGCTGGTCGGCCCGGATGCCGCCTCCTCAGAGCTCGGGAGCGACGGCGTCGGGGTCGCCCCGACGGATGTCGTGCTTACGCGCGGTCCAGCGTAGGGCGCCCGGCAGGAGCGAGAAGAGCAGCCCCAGGAGCGAGAGCCCCAGCTGGATGAGCAGCAGGCGCTCCAGGGGGATGCCGCGGTCGCCGAGGGCCACCAGCTGACGGGCGGCGAGGAACGCCGCGCCCTGGAACAGGAGGATGCCGAGCATCCACCAGCGCGCGCGCTCCCGGCGGTTGCTGAAGGACACCAGCGAGGTGATCTGCACGAGCATCACGGCGACGAGCGACCCGAACACCGTCCAGAACACGATGTCCGCAGCGGTCTGGATGGTCTCGTCGAGGCGCTCGGCGTCCACGCCGCGCACGAGGTTCTCGATCTCGGGGAGGATCGGCTCGCGGATGACGAACATGTAGCCGATGGCGATGCCGCCGACGACGAGGCTCAGGATCCAGCTGATCTGCGCGAGCCGCACCGAGGCGGGCGGCGGCAGCTTCACCATCACCGGCGCCGCGGCCTTGTCGTGCAGCGCGGGCCGGGCCGGCGGGGCCGGACGGTCGCGCGGAACCGGCTTCTTCACGGCATCCCGAGACGACGGAACCGCCGCGCCGGGACGGCGGGCGGCTTCGGAACGTGCGGCGGGAGCGCCGGAACGGCGGGCGAGCTCGTCCGAGCCCGCCCGCCGTTCCGAAGGCGTGTCAGAGGGTGTCATCCGACGTGTTGTCTTCGATGTACACGTCCGTCGACTCGAACGCGACCGAGGTGTCGGTGTCGACGGTGGTCTCCGTCGTGTCGTTGAACGAGTCGTCGACCGCGACGTCCGTGGAGGAGTCGTTGCCCGAGTCGACGATGTCGACGTCCGTCGAGTTGTCGGTGTTCTCGGTGGTGTCGGTGTCCTCGTTGTACGAGCCGTCGATCGCGGTGTTGTCCGTGTCGTTGCCGATGTTGACGTCCTCGCCCGCGGTGACGTCGGTCGACTGGTCCAGGGTGGTCTCCTGGGTGACGTCGTTGCCGGCGGCGATGGCGTCGTCGCCCGAGGCCACGACCGCGTCGTTGTCGAAGTTCTGGGTGACGTCGCCGTCTGCCCAGATGTTCTGGTTCACCGACTGGTCGACGATCGTGTCGCGGTCGTCGATGTGGGTGTACGAGAGCTGGTTGGTGATCGTCTTGATCTCGCGGATCACCGGGTTGTCCGACGGCTTCGGCGAGACGTGGACGGGGGCCGCGGGCTGCGGGTTCGGCATGACCGAGGGCTTCTCGGCGATGACCGGGGCCACCGAGCACACGTCGGCGTAGGAGACGTTGTCCAGGCCTCGGGCGGCGAGCGTGCCTTCGGGGTCCTCATCGAACTCCGCGGCCGCATCGGGGTCGCGCAGCAGGCTCAGAATGAACTCGATCAACGCATCTGCCATGGTCGCCAGCGTGACGCTCATTGGTGTCTCCTCACGGTTGTTCTCTTGTTCGACCGTAGGTCGAGGGGGTGGGCGTCCGCGTCGGGGGGAACCCCCATAGCGCGCGACGGGTCATAGGGGGTTGCCGGGATGCCGCCGGCGGTGGCGTTCATCCGAGCTTCCGGGGGCGGTCGGGGTCGGCAGCGCCGCCGCGGGGGTCGCCGTCCAGCTCGCGGCGCAGCCGCGCCATGAGGTCCGAGCGCGAGGTGGCGCCCAGGCGACGGCGGATGCGCGCGATGTGGTGCTCCGCGGTGCGCGGGGAGATGAAGATCGTCATCCCGATCTCGGCGTACGTCTTGCCCTGCAGCACGAGGGCGGCCACCTCGCGCTCGCGCTCGCTGAGGACGCTCTTGTACTCCGTCGTGCGGGGCGTCAGCATCACGGGCCCGGCCTCCGGCGCCTCGGCCGGCGCGGTCGTCTCCGCCCGCTCGCGCGGGTGGAGCTGACGGGCGCACGCGAGGAGACGCGCGATGACGCGACGGTCGGAGGACTTGCTCGCCCCGTGGCTGGCCAGACGCGCGCCGTCCCAGGCGAAGCCCGCCGCGGCGAGACCCGCGGCCGCATCCTCGATCGCGTCGACGTCGACCTCTCCCGTCAGGACCTCCGTCCAGACCCGGCCGGCGTGCGCGAGCCGGGCGGCCAGCGCGGAGTGCTCGGCGGCGGCGCGCAGCGCGCGGGCGTGCACGGTCAGCTCCTCCGGGCTGCCCAGCAGGATGCTCGCCTGCAGCAGGGACCACTGCAGCGGAGCCGCCCACAGCGCCGGCTGACCGAGACCCTCCAGCAGGCGTTCGGCCTGCGCGACCTGCGGGCGCACCGACGCGAACTCGCCGAGGCGGGCGGCCGAGACGGCGAACTCGCCGAGCGGGATGAGGGTGAACAGGTCGATCTGCGCCCGCAGGAGCGAGCCCTGGGCCCGCTGCCAGACCGGGGCCAGCTCGGACGGCTGTCCGTGCCGGCGGGTGAAGCCGAGCTCGACCGCGTCGGCGAGGAAGCGATCGCGGGGGGACAGCGGCCGTCCGCTCGTCGCGACGGTGTGCAGCGCCGCCTCCGCCTCCGCCGGGTGCTCCAGCTGCACGGCGACCCAGGCGCGCCACAGCAGAAGCCGGGGTCGTGCCCACGCGCCGCCCTGCTCGCCGGCGATCGCGGCGTCGAGCGCCGTCTGCGCGACGACCGGCTCTCCCCGGTGCAGGGCCACCAGCGCCGCCAGGACGGCGGGCAGCTCCGGCAGCGGGGCGTCGCTGCCGGACGCGGTGTACATCTCGCTCGCGCGCACCAGGTCCGAGACGCCCGCGTGGGCGTCGGCCCCGAGAGAGGCCCGCAGGCCGCGGGACAGCAGCTCGAGCGAGACGCCGTGGGCGGTCGGGATGGAGCGGGCCGGGGCCGAGGTCGGCTCCGCGGCGGGGTCGGGGTGGCCGGCGGCCGTGGCCGCGACGAGCCACTTCGCGCGGCTCTCGGGCGTACGCGGCTGACCGCCGCGATAGACCTGTGAGCCGAGGTCGAGATCGCCGCGCATAGCCCAGACGGCGGCCGCCATGTCGAGCGCCTCCTCGTCGGGGGCCTCGTCGGCGCCCCGGAGCAGCACGTCGACGAAGGCGCCGGCCGCGTCGATGTCGCCGAGCGCCCAGGCGGCGCGGGCGCGTCGCAGCGCCAGCACGTCGGCGTCCGCACCCGCGGTCTCCGCGGCGCGGTACAGCTCCGCCGCCTTGGCGGGGTCCCGCGACAGCTCGCGGTCGCCGTCGACGAGCAGGGCGGATGCCACCCGGGCATCCGTCGCGCCGCCGAGAAGCGCCTGCACGGAGGCGGCATCCTGGACGAGTCGTGCGGAATAGAGCTCGAGCAGGCGCTCGGCCGTGAGGTGGGCGCGCACGGCGTCGCGCACGACGGGGACCGTGCGGCCGCCGCGCTGCAGCAGACCGGCGTCGTATCCGGCCGCGCAGGCGGGGCCGGAGGCGTTCTCGAGGGCCCCGCGCTCGTCCAGGCAGAGGGCCTCGACCTGTCGGCGCACGGACGCGTCGAGGGAGTCGATGCGGTGCGAGACGAGGTCGAAGAGCGAGCGCGAGATCTCCTCGTGGTCGCAGCGCCCGTCGCACGCGACGTCGCCGTGCAGCACCAGCGCCTCGGCGGTCAGCCAGGCCAGGCCGCCCGTCATTTCGAGCATCGCGTCGATGCACGCGCGGGAGGCGGGCGTCGGCGTGCCGCCGACGAACGTCGCCACGTCGGACGCGGACACGTGACCCAGCAGCACCGGCGGCTGGTGACGTTCGACGTCCTCGAGGAGGGCTCGCAGCACCGGGGACTCCGGGTCGGGGCGGGTGCTGAGGAGGACGGTGGCCGTCCCCTCGCGCAGACGCGCGGAGAGAGCGGTGAGCAGCGCGTCGTCGAGGAGATGGGCGTCGTCCACGACGATCACGCCGCCGGGGGCGGCATCCATCTCCGCCCCGGCGACGAGCGCGGTCGGAGCGGCGCCGGACGCGCGGAGCGCGGCGAACAGGTGACGGAGAACCCGGGACTTGCCCGCGCCGGCCGTCCCGACCACCGCGAGGGGCGCGGGGTCGGCGGCGTCGACGTAGGCGGTGATCAGAGTGCGGGCGACGCGCGGCAGCAGGACGCCGCCGAGGTCCGGAATGGCAGGGTCGGACGACGTGGTCGAGATCGACATCGAGGTGCTTCCTCGTTACGGGCGGCGCGACTCAGCCGACGGGCTCGGTGGAGCCCGGGTCCGGCGTCGAGGTCTCGGCCGGCGGCTGCGTCGTCTCGGCCGGGGGCTCCGGCTGCGGCTCCTCGGTGACCGGCGGCTGCGTCTCGGCCGGGGTCGTCGGGGGCGGGTCCGACGGCGAGGGGGACGTCGTGCCCGGGTCCGACGGCGAGGGCGACGTGGTCCCGGGATCCGACGGCGACGGCGACGTGGTGCCGGGGTCGCTGGGGGAGGGGGAGGTCGTCCCGGGGGCGGTGGGGCCCGTCTCGGTGTCCGTCGGCGTCGTCGGCGAGGAGCTGTTGCCGGTGGTCGGCGCCGTGGAGCTGCCGCCCTGACCACCCGTGCTGCCGCCGCCCTGCTGGCCGCCGCCACCGCCGCCGCCGCCGTTGCCGCCGCCGGACGCGGGGGCCGGCGCCGCCTGGTTGACCGGTGCGACCGGCGAGGCGCTGCTGCGCTTCTCGTTCGTCTTGGGGGCCTGACGCTGCTGCGCGCGGGCGCGCGGGTTGCTGGCGCCGGAAGACCGCTCGGGGGCGGCCTCCTGCTGCGGGGCGGCCGGCTCCTGCGCCGCGACGGGCTGGGTCTCGGGGGCGGCGATGTTCTCGGGCGTCTCGGAGGGCTCGCCGAAGGGCAGGAACTTGCTGTCCTCGCGGTCCTCGGCCAGGGGCTGCGACGTCATCTCCGCGTCGGAGCGGGCCAGGATGCCGGCGCCGAGTGCGGGGACGCTCACGAACCCGACCCCGACGGCCAGGGCAGTGACCCCGGCCGCGACGTAGGCCGTCGCCGGGACGCGACGGAACCAGGGAGCGCGCTTCTCCGCCCGCGTCGGGCGGAAGCCGGCCGCGGCGATCGGGTCGTCGTCGTCCTCCGCGTCCTCGTCGACCTCGTCGTCCGTCACCGCGGCAAGGGGACCGCGGGCGTCGTCGGCGGCCACCCGGGCCGCGCCGAGGGCGATGATCGCCTTGGGGTCGGCGTCCACCGCGATCGGGCGGTCGAACCGCTCCGACAGCAGCTGGGCCACGCGCGGGATCCGCGACGTGCCGCCGGTGAGGAGGATGGCATCCAGGTCCTCGGCGGTCAGCCCGGACTGCTCGAGCGCCGTCTCCAGGACCTCGATCGTGCGCTCGATCTCGGGCTCGATCATGTCCTCGAACTCGGCGCGCGTGAGCCGCACCGCGCCGTGACCGTCACCGACGAGCACGGGGACGACGGCCTCGCCGTCGAACGACAGCGACTCCTTGGCCTCGACGCACTCGCGGCGCAGGGAGGCCAGCGCCATCCGCAGCCCGGGGTCGGTGGCGGCGGCGGCCATCGTCGCCGCGGGGAGTCCGGCCGTGCGGACGGTGTGCCGCAGCACGATGTCGTCGAAGTCCGCTCCGCCGAGGTCGGAGATGCCGACGGGCGCGCCGACGAAGTCCACGTGACCGTCGCGCGATTTCTGGAGGATGACGGTGTCGAAGGTGCCGCCGCCGAAGTCGTAGACGGCGAGAGCGCGGCCGCTCTCGAGCGGGTGGGTGGACTCGTAGTGCCGTGCGGCGGCCTCGGGCTCGGTGATGACGTGCACGTCGTTCCAGCCGAGGCGGCCGATCGAGTCCTGCACGAGGCGCGTGCGGTACTCGCCCCACGTCACGGGGACGGAGACGGCGATCCCGGCGGGGTGCTGTCCCTCGCGCTCGACCGCGGTGCCGATGACCCAGCCCACGACGAGGGCGTAGAGGTCCTGCGGCGAGAAGCGGCGGTCGGCGGCGACGATCGGGACGTCGTCACCGATGCGGCGTTTGAACTCGCGCACCAGCCGCTCGGGCTGGGCCGTTCCCCGGCGTTCCGCGGCGTCTCCGAAGAGCAGCCCGCTGTCCGAGACGAAGACGGTCGTCGGTGTGCTGTCGGCGTTCCGCCCCAGCGGAAGCGGTGTCGCCACCAGCGTTCCGTCCGGCGCAGAGCGCGCGGTCGCCGCGGCCGTCCTGCTCGTCCCCACATCGATCGCCAAGTAGTACGGCGTTCCCATTGATATGACCCCCAGCAGGGTGCGCAGGAACGCCGAAGCGACCCTGCTCATCCCCAAGTTTCCGCCCTCGTCACCGAACGCGGTTTGCTTTCGTCGCTTCATGCCCCTTACGCAGCGACGCCCTTGCGAGCAGTGTGTCACAGGGGGGCCGGGGATGAAAGGGCAGGTGAAAGACGATGACCGCGGGTTGCGGAACTACGCGGGATCGTGCGGTTTTCCGCAAACCGGGGATCCGAACGGCCCTCGGATGGGGTATAAGCCCTGCACCCCGGCCCCGGCGACCCCGGACTGGCACTCGCGTTGCATGAGTGCCAGCGCTTCTCTACACTCGGATTAGCACTCTCCCCGCGTGAGTGCTGACAAGTCTTCTGTAACGAGAAAGAAGAGGTAGACCGTGTCGGTTTCCATCAAGCCGCTCGAGGACCGCATCGTCATCAAGCAGGTCGAGGCTGAGCAGACCACCGCGAGTGGTCTCGTCATCCCCGACACCGCCAAGGAGAAGCCGCAGGAGGGCGAGGTCGTCGCCGTCGGCCCCGGCCGCATCGACGACAACGGCAACCGCGTCCCCCTCGACGTCGCCGTCGGCGACCGCGTGCTCTACAGCAAGTACGGCGGCACCGAGGTCAAGTTCGGCGCCGACGAGTACCTGGTGCTCTCGGCCCGCGACGTCCTCGCGGTGGTCGTGCGCTGACCTTCGCGTTCTCGAGAGGACCCTGGATGCCATGGCATCCGGGGTCCTCTTCGTTTCGGCCGGAATGCGACGTCCCCTGGCCGTCCGACGGCGCCCGCGCCGACAGGGGCGGGTCCTAGGCTGGTCGAATGACCTCCCCTGCTCCCGCTCCTGCCGGCGGGGCGTTCCGCGGGGGACTGTACGCCCTCGGCGCCTACCTCCTCTGGGGCGTCCTCCCGCTCTACTTCCTGCAGCTGCGGCCGACGGGCCCGTGGGAGGTCGTGGCGTGGCGGATCGTGCTGGCGTTCGCCTTCTGCCTCCTGCTGCTCACGGTCCTGCGCAGCTGGCGACCGTTCCTGGCGATCGTGCGGCAGCCGCGCCTCATGGCGCTGACCGCCCTCGCCGGGGTCCTCATCTACGTCAACTGGCAGACGTATCTCATCGGCACGCTGACCGGGCACGTGATCGAGACGAGCCTCGGGTACTTCATCAACCCGATCGTGACGGTCCTGCTGGGCGTCCTGGTCCTGCGTGAACGGCTGCGGCTGCTGCCCTGGATCGCGATCGGCATCGCCGTGCTCGCCGTCGTCGTCATCGTGGTCGGCTACGGCGCCTTCCCGTGGATCGCCGTGACCCTGGCGCTGTCGTTCGGGGTCTACGGGCTGGTCAAGAAGCAGATCGGACCGGCGGTGGATGCCGTCAGCGGACTCACCCTCGAGTCGTTCTGGCTCCTCCCCGTCGCGGTGGTGCAGCTCATCGCCGTCAGCGCGACGACCGGCCTCACGCTCGGCACCGCGGGTCCCGTCCACACCCTCCTGCTGCTCGCGGCCGGAGCGGTCACCGCCGTCCCCCTGCTGCTCTTCGCCTCGGGTGCGCGCCGCGCCCCTCTGACGGTGATCGGCCTGCTGCAGTTCGTCGCACCGATCCTGCAGTTCATCATCGGCGTGTGGGTGCTGCACGAGCCGATGACCGCCGAGCGCTGGATCGGGTTCGGTCTGGTCTGGGTCGCGCTGGTGCTCCTCAGTGCGGACTCGGTGGCCGCAGCACGCAGGAACCGGCGGGTTCCGACCGAGGTGTCCGAGCCCGTCTGAGGGGGAGGCATCCGGTCTCACCGGGCGATCCGTGGGGTGAAGCGGCGGTCGTTATGCGGCCGTGACCGGGGTGACTCACATCGTTAACGAACGGCAACACGGCGAAAACCTGGGGGCCGTTAGGTTTAGGTCACCAGGCGGCGTCCCGACGCTGCCGAACGTTCATCCACAGCAAGGAGCACTATGAGCGTCTTCACGCGCACGCGCGCGAGCAAGGTCTACGGCGGTATCGCCGTGATCGGTGCCAGCGCGCTCTTCCTCGCCGCGTGCAGCGGTGGCGGCGGCAGCGACGCAGCCCCCTCCGCCTCGACCGGCGGGGGAGCCGTGTCCGAGTCCGACGGGACCTTCCACGTCGGCACGATCCTGCCCGCCACGGGTAACCTCGCCTTCCTCGGCCCGCCCGAGGTCGCAGGTGTCAAGCTCGCGGTGCAGGACATCGAGGCCGCTGGCGACGCGTTCCCCTTCACCGTCGAGCTCACCGAGCGCGACTCCGGTGACACCACCACCGACATCGCGACCCAGTCGGCGAGCGAGCTCGTCGACGCCGGCGCGGACGTCGTCATCGGTGCGGCGTCCTCGGGCGTCTCGTTCACGTTCGTCGACCAGCTGGTCGACGCGGGCGTGGTCCAGATCTCGCCGGCGAACACCTCGCCCGACTTCACCGACTACGCCGACGACGGCTACTACTGGCGCACCGCCCCCTCGGACGTCCTCCAGGGTCGCGTGCTCGGTAACCTCATGACCGGTGACGGTGCGGCGAACGTCGGCATCATCTACATCAACGACCCCTACGGCATCGGCCTCAAGGACAACGCGACGACGGCCATCGAGGCCGCCGGTGGCGAGGTCTCGGTCGCGGTCCCCTACAACCCGGGTGACACCGTCTTCACGTCGCAGGTCGACGAGCTGCTCGCGGCTCAGCCCGACGCCATCGCGGTGATCGCGTTCGAGGAGACCTCCTCGATCATCCCCGAGCTCGTCAACACGCAGGGCTACCCGGGATCGCAGGTCTACTTCGTCGACGGCAACCTGTCGAACTCGTACGAGTTCCCCGAGGGCACGCTCGAGGGCGGCAAGGGCACCCTGCCCGGCAACCCGGCCGACAGCGACTTCCAGTCCCGTCTGCTCGGGGTCGACCCCGCGCTGACCGACTTCAGCTACGCGCCGGAGTCGTACGACGCCGTCATCGTGGCCGCCCTGGCCGCCGCTCAGGCGGGCGAGGACTCGGGCACGGCGATCCGCGACAACATGCAGTCGGTCTCCGAGGGCGGCGAGAAGTGCACGACGTTCGCGGACTGCCTCGCGCTCATCAACGAGGGCACCGACATCGACTACGACGGTGTCTCCGGTCCGATCACGTTCGACGAGAACGGCGACCCGACCGAGGCGTACGTCGGCATCTACCAGTACGGCGCGGACAACAAGTACACGCTGCTGAACACGGAGTTCGGTTCGCTCAACGAGTGACCTGACCCGCATCGAGGGGCCCGGATCCGCCAGGATCCGGGCCCCTTCGTCGTGCCCGTGGCATCCATATTCCGTCCCCGGCATGCGGGGAGGGCTTGTCGGTGGCTGCCGTCGTGCGGAGTGGTGGGGCGACACGCCGGTGCGGCGGGCTGTGGGGCGGCGTGTCGTTCCCGGTCTCCGCAGGACGGTTTCAGAGGCGCCTGGGCCCCGCAGGACGGCTAACAGCCGTCCGCGCGGCCGCGACTCCTTCCCACCCCTGCGGGGTCGCTCGTGGCCGGGGGGAGGGGTTGTGGCGAGGGGAGGAGGTGGAGGGGTGGATGCCACCTCCCTCGGCCGCATTCCCTCCTTTCGCCGACGGGGTCGCTCGGGGGGAGGGGTTGTGACGAGGGGATGACGTGGAGGGGTGGATGCCACCTCCCTCCGCCGCATCCCCTCCCTTCGCCAACGCGGCGCCCACCGGAAGAACCACGGCACCCCCCGAACGACAGCGCCCCGCGGCCGAGGCCGCGGGGCGCTGGGAGAGGGGGTCAGTCCTCGAGGGGCTTCTTCGCGCTGTCGCGCTTGGCGTCCTCGTCGGCCGCCAGGGTTCCGAGGTACAGCTCGATGACGCGGGGGTCGGTGAGCAGCTCGCGGCCGGTGCCGGTGTACGCGTCCTTGCCCTGGTCGAGCACGTAGGCCCGGTGGCAGATCTGCAGGCAGCGGCGGGCGTTCTGCTCGACCATGATGATCGTTACGCCGGCGCGGTTGATCTCGGCGACGCGCAGGAACGTCTCGTCCTGACGGACCGGCGACAGGCCGGCCGACGGCTCGTCGAGCAGGAGCACCGACGGGTCCATCATGAGCGCGCGGCCCATGGCGACCATCTGACGCTCACCGCCGGACAGCGAGCCGGCACGCTGACGACGCCGCTTCCCGAGCTCCGGGAAGAGGCCGGTCACGAACTCGAACCGCTCCGAGAAGACCTTGGGGCGCTGGAAGAGCCCCATCTGCAGGTTCTCCTCGATGGACAGGCTCGGGAACACGTTGTTGTTCTGCGGCACCATGCCGACGCCCTTGCCGACGAGCTTGTCGGCCTTGAGCGCGGTGATGTCCTCGCCGTGCAGGAGCACGGCGCCGCCGCGGATCTTGACCTGTCCGAAGATGGCCTTGAGCAGCGTCGACTTGCCGGCGCCGTTCGGGCCGATGATGCCGATGAGGTCGCCCTGGTAGGCGTCCACGGTGCAGCCGTTGAGGATGTTCACGCCCGGCAGGTACCCGGCGACGAGGTCGTCGGTACGCAGCACCGCGGTGCGGGTGGCGGTGTCGGTCATCGGAGCTTCCCGTCCTTCTCGTCGGCGGCCAGCTCGGCCTCCGCCTCGGCCGCAGCCTCGGCCTCGATGACCTCCAGCTGCGACGTCGTCATGTCACCCAGGTCGGTGTCGTGGTGCGCACCGAGGTAGGCGTCGATCACGGCCTGGTCGTTCATGACCGTCTCGGGCGGACCCTCGGCGACCACGCGACCCTCCGCCATCACGACGACCCAGTCGGAGATGTGGCGGACCATGTGCATGTCGTGCTCGACGAACAGTACCGTCATGCCCTCGCGCTTGAGGTCGAGGATGTGGCCGAGCAGGCTCTGCGTGAGCGCCGGGTTCACCCCGGCCATCGGCTCGTCGAGCATGACGAGCTTCGGGTCGCTCATGAGTGCGCGGGCCATCTCGAGGAGCTTGCGCTGTCCGCCCGAGAGCGATGCGGCGAAGTCCTCGCGCTTGGCGTCGAGCTTGAAGCGGCGCAGCAGGTCGTCCGCGCGCTCCGTGTTCGCCTTCTCCTGCGCGCGCCAGAACGCCGGGATGAGGGCGCGGAAGATGTTCTCGCCCTTCTGCCCGCGGGCGCCGAGGAGCATGTTCTGCAGCACCGAGAGGCGACCGAGCGACTTCGTCAGCTGGAACGTGCGGACCATGCCCTTGCGGGACACCTTGAACGCGGGGACGCTCGCGAGGTTCGAGCCCTCGAAGCTCCAGCGCCCGGTGTTCGGCTTGTCGAAGCCGGTGAGCAGGTTGAACAGCGTGGTCTTGCCGGCGCCGTTGGGGCCGATCAGCGCGGTGATGTGCCCACGGGGGATCTCGAGGTGGTCGACGTCCACGGCCTTGAGGCCGCCGAACTGCCGCGTGACGCCGTCGGCGACGACGATCGGGTCGACCTTCTCGCAGCCGGGGCCGACCGCGCCCTTCACCAGCGGGTGGGTGACGGTCGTGTCAGACATTGAACGACAGCTCCTTCTTGTTTCCGAAGATCCCCTGTGGCCGGAAGATGACCAGGAGCATCAGACCGATTCCGACGAGGATGAAGCGCACCTGGCCGGCCTGCGTGCTGCTCATGAAGCCCAGGATGCCGACATCGCGCAGTCCGACGATGATGCCGTTCGACAGCGAGAGCAGGACCCAGAAGAGCATGGCGCCCACGATCGGGCCGAGCAGGGTGGCCGCACCGCCGAGCAGCAGCGCCGTCCACACGAAGAAGGTCAGTGCGGTGCCGTAGTTACCCGGCTGGACCGCGCGGGGGAGGATGAACACCACGCCCGCCAGACCGCCCATGACGCCACCGAGCACGAGCGCCTGCATCTTGTAGGAGTAGACGTTCTTGCCGAGGCTGCGCACGGCGTCCTCATCCTCGCGGATGCCCTTGACGACGCGGCCCCAGGGGCTGCGCATCAGCACGTACACGAGGATCGTCGCGACGATCACGAGGAGCCAGCCGAAGAGACGGACCCACCAGTCGTTCGCCGAGTAGGTCCACGGGCCGATGCCGTAGGTGCCCTCGGGGAGCGGGTTGAGCGCCTGGAACTCGCGGTTGTAGCCGTTCAGGCCCTGCGAGCCGCCGGTGACGTCGGTGAGCCCGACGGTCGACACCACGTAGCGGATGATCTCGGCCGCCGCGATGGTGACGATGGCGAGGTAGTCGGCACGCAGACGAAGGGTCGGGATGCCGAGGATGAAGGCGAACACCACCGAGGCGACGATGGCGATGAGGATCGCCAGCCACACCGGGGCCGAGAGCGACAGCGTCGAGATGGCGAACGCGTAGGCGCCGACGGCCATGAAGCCCGCCTGACCGAAGTTGAGCAGACCCGCGTACCCGAAGTGCACGCTGAGGCCGATCGCCGCGAGGGCGTAGGCCGCGGTGGTCGGGCTGATGAGCTCGCCCGCGGCGTTGTTGAAGATCGAAAGCCAGTCCATGAGTCTTTTCCTCAGCCGATCCGCTCTTTACGTCCCAGTACACCCTGCGGCCGGAAGAGCAGCACGCCGATGAGCACGATGAGGGCCACCGCGTAGCGGAGGTCCGGCGGGATGACGATGGTGGACAGTTCCGTGATGATGCCGATGATGAGCGAGCCGACGAGGGCGCCGAACGCACTGCCCAGGCCGCCGAGGGTGACCGCGGCGAACAGCAGCAGCAGGATCGCGAAGCCCATGTCCCAGGTGACGCCGCGGTACAGGCCGTAGAGCACGCCCGAGAGGCCCGTGAGACCGCCGGCCATCATCCAGACGATCCGGATGACGCGGTCGACGTTGATGCCCGAGGCGGAGGCGAGCGACGCGTTGTCGCTGACGGCGCGGGTGGCCTTGCCGATGCGGGTGCGGGTCAGGAAGTAGGCCACCGCGGCGAGCATCACGACGCTGACGCCCATGCTGATGATCGAGGTCAGCGTGACGGTGACCGGGCCGATCGTGACGGTGTCCGCGATGCCGGTGGCGATGTTCTGCGTGCCGCCGCCGAAGAAGAACAGGTAGCCGTAGCGCAGGACGATCGACAGACCGATGGTCACGATCAGCACCTGCACCAACCCGACCCCGCGTCTGCGGAGTGGTTTGAACAGGACGGCATCCTGCGTGTATCCGAGCGCGACGGAGAGCGCGACGGTGATCAGCAGCGCCAGGATGAGGTTCCACCCCATCGCGGTGAAGATGTAGAAGATGATGGCGCCGAAGGTCAGCATCTCGCCGTGCGCGAAGTTGTTCACGCCGGTGGTGCCGAAGATCAGCGAGATGCCGATGGCGGCCAGCGCGAGCAGCAGGCCGAAGTTCAGGCCGTAGAAGAAGCGCGTGAAGATGGTGTCCCAGATGGACCCGGATGCCGCCGTGCCCTCACCCGTCGGGAACAGCACGTTCACCGTGTTGGTGGTGCCGATGGTGACGTCGCGCGTCACGTTGTCGGGGTCGCGGGGGGCCACGCCCTCGGGCAGGGTGTCGACCTGCAGCGTCGCCGTGTAGGCGCCCGGTCCGGGCACGGCCACCGACCAGCGCCCGTCGGCGCCCGTGGTGCCGATCTCGGAGAACCCGGAGCCCTCGACGCTCACCTCGACGCCTTCGAGGGGCTCGTCCTCGGCGCGGATGATGCCGCCGACGGAGTAGGTGCTCGAGACGTCGCCGGTTCCCGCGGATGGCGTGGGAGCGGGCGTCGTCTGCGCGCTCGCGGGTGTCGCGAAGAGCAGGCTCAGGACCGCGATCGCGCTCGCGAGGAGCGAGACGACGAGGGCCATGCGGGGAAGGGTGCGCGATCGTATCGCGGTGGGGGAGGAATGACCCACGGAGTCTCCAGTTCGGCAGCGCTGACGATGTCGCCCGTCAGCTTCGACGTTCGACCGTACGAGCGTAATGTGTCGCCCATGTTTCGCCGACCACCTCGTTAGCGAACCGTGTCGTTGCGTTCTTGTACTCGGTCGGCGGCGGACGGGAATGTTTCCCGCCTCGCGGACGCTTAGAATCGCAGCTGGAGCGCTCATCCGCTCCGGCCGTCGTCGTCCCTTTCGAGCAGGCGCCGCGCGCGCAGGAGGATTAATGGAGCAGCACGACCCCTTCGGTTTCGTCGGACTCACCTACGACGACGTCCTGCTCCTGCCGGGGCACACGGACGTCATCCCGTCCGAGGCCGACACGTCCTCGCGTCTGACGCGCCGCATCACGGTGGCCACGCCGCTCCTCTCCAGCGCGATGGACACCGTCACCGAGGCCCGCATGGCGATCGCCATCGCGCGCCAGGGCGGGATCGGCATCGTGCACCGCAACCTCTCGATCGAGGATCAGGCGGGCATCGTCGACCAGGTCAAGCGCAGCGAGTCGGGCATGGTCTCCGACCCGATCACGACGAACCCGGACGCCACGGTGGCCGAGGTCGACGCCATGTGCGCGCAGTACCGGATCTCCGGTCTCCCCGTCGTCGACCCCGACGGCGTGCTCGTCGGCATCATCACGAACCGCGACATGCGCTTCGTCTCCGGTTTCGAGCGTCAGACCACCCTGGTCAAGGACGTCATGACGAAGGACGGTCTCATCACCGGGCCCGTCGGCATCCACGCCAACGACGTGATCGCGACCTTCGCGAAGCACCGCGTCGAGAAGCTGCCGCTCGTGGACGAGGACGGCAAGCTCGCCGGCCTCATCACCATCAAGGACTTCGACAAGAGCGAGAAGTACCCCCTCGCGACCAAGGACGACTCGGGTCGTCTGCGCGTCGGCGCGGCGATCGGCTTCTTCGGCGACGCCTGGCAGCGCGCGGAGGCCCTGCGCGACGCCGGAGTGGACGTCCTCGTCGTCGACACCGCCAACGGCCAGTCCGCCGGCGTCATCGACATCGTCCGTCGCCTCAAGGCCGACGAGTCCTTCGCCCACATCGACGTCATCGGCGGCAACGTCGCGACCCGCGAGGGCGCCCAGGCGCTCATCGACGCGGGGGTGGATGCCGTCAAGGTGGGCGTCGGCCCGGGCTCCATCTGCACCACCCGCGTCGTCGCCGGCGTCGGCGTCCCGCAGGTCACCGCGATCTACGAGGCCGCGCAGGCGGCGATCCCCGCCGGCGTCCCGGTCATCGCGGACGGCGGTCTGCAGTACTCGGGAGACATCGCCAAGGCGCTCGTCGCCGGGGCCGACACCGTCATGCTCGGCTCGCTGCTCGCGGGAACCGACGAGTCGCCGGGCGAGATCGTCTTCCAGGGCGGCAAGCAGTTCAAGCAGTATCGCGGCATGGGCTCGCTCGGCGCCCTGCAGACGCGCGGCAAGAAGACGTCCTACTCGAAGGACCGCTACTTCCAGGCCGACGTCCCCAGCGACGACAAGCTCATCCCCGAGGGCATCGAAGGCCAGGTGCCCTACCGCGGCCCCGTCGCCGCCGTGGCGTACCAGCTGATCGGCGGCCTGCGGCAGTCGATGTTCTACGTCGGCGCGCGCACCGTCGAGGAGCTCAAGGCCAAGGGCCGCTTCGTCCGCATCACCTCCGCGGGGCTCAAGGAGTCGCACCCGCACGACGTGCAGATCGTCGTCGAGGCGCCGAACTACAAGAAGTAAATGGTTCCGAGGGGCCGGGCAGGCGACTGCCCGGCCCCTCGTCGTCTCCTCGCCGCCGCTACGCTGTGCGCATGATCCGGCGTCGCAGCCATCCCGACGCGTCGGTCTCGACCCGTCGGACCGAGGCGTTCACCGACGGCGTCTTCGCGATCGCCGCGACTCTGCTCGTCCTGGGGCTGACGGACCGTTCGCTGGGGGACATCGACTCGGATGCCGCCCTCGCCGACGCCCTGATCGGCCTGTGGCATCCACTCTTCACCTTCGCCGTCGGGTTCCTCATCCTCTGTCTCATGTGGATGACCCACGTGCAGCAGTTCGAGCACCTGGTCCGCATCGACGCGGTCGGGATGTGGATCAACACCGTCCGGCTGCTGTTCATCGTGCTCGTGCCGTTCACGTCGTCGCTGAACACCGCCTACGCCGACGAGGTGCTCGGACGGGTGCTGCTGCCGGTCAACTTCTTCGTCGCGATCCTGCTCGGGTGGGTGCAGTGGCTGTGGGCCCGCCGCTCCGGGGCGGTCGCCGGGCTGTCGGACGACGACGCCCGCCGCGCGTCGCGGGCCGCGCTCAGCGCGGTGCTGCTCAGCGCCGTCGTCGTGCTCGCGTCGCCGTGGATCGGATCGGCGGCGTTCCTCCTGTTCGTCCTGGACGGGCCGCTGACGCGCCTGCTGCACGGCGACCGTTCGCGCCCGGCCGACGGGGGACGTTCGCGCCCGGCCGACGCGGACCGTTCGCGCCCGGCCGACGGGGGACGTTCGCGCCCGGCCGACGGCGAGGGGGAGGGTCGCGGGTAGGCTGGGACGGTGACCATGGAGATCGACCTCGGCCGCGCCAAGCGCGCCCGCCGCGCCTACACCTTCGACGACATCGCCGTCGTGCCGTCGCGGCGCACGCGCAACCCCGAGGACGTCTCGACGGCGTGGACCATCGACGCGTTCCAGTTCGGCATCCCCGTGCTCGGCGCCCCGATGGACTCGGTCGTCAGCCCCCGCACCGCGATCGAGCTGGGCCGTCTCGGCGGTCTCGGCGTCCTCGACCTCGAAGGTCTGTGGACGCGGTACGACGACCCCGAGCCGCTGCTGGCCGAGATCGCCCACCTGCCGGAGGCCGACGCCACCCGCCGCATGCAGGAGCTCTACGCGGAGCCCATCAAGCCGGAGCTCGTGCGCGACCGGCTCGCGGAGGTGCGCGCGGCCGGTGTCACCGTCGCCGGCGCCCTGACCCCGCAGCGCACGCAGGACCTGTACGAGACGGTCGTGGCCGCCGGCGTCGACCTGTTCGTCATCCGCGGGACCACCGTCTCGGCCGAGCACGTTTCGAGCGTCGCCGAGCCGCTGAACCTGAAGAAGTTCATCTACGACCTCGACGTCCCCGTCATCGTCGGCGGCGCGGCCACCTACACGGCCGCACTGCACCTCATGCGCACCGGAGCCGCGGGCGTGCTCGTCGGCTTCGGCGGCGGCGCGGCGTCCACGACGCGCGCGACGCTGGGCCTGCACGCGCCGATGGCGACGGCCGTCGCGGACGTCGCCGGTGCCCGCCGCGACTACCTCGACGAGTCCGGCGGCCGCTACGTGCACGTCATCGCCGACGGCGGCGTCGGCACCTCCGGCGACATCGTGAAGGCGCTCGCCATGGGCGCGGACGCGGTCATGCTCGGCGTCGCCCTGGCCCGCGCGGCCGACGCGCCCGGCCGCGGCTTCCACTGGGGCCCGGAGGCCCACCACGCCAAGCTGCCCCGCGGTCGCCGCGTCGAGGTCGACCGCGTCGGTCCGCTCGAGCAGGTGCTCTTCGGGCCGGCTCCCGTCGCCGACGGCACCGCCAACCTCATCGGCGCCCTGCGCAAGTCCATGGCCACCACGGGCTACTCCGACCTCAAGGAGTTCCAGCGCGTCGAGGTCGTCGTGGCGCCTTACGGTCACTGACATGACCCTCCGCGGCGACGACGCGGTGTCGACGGCCCCGCCCGCCGACCTGTTCCCGCCGACCCTCCGCGAGGTCATGCTGCGGCCGCGGTGGATCGCCCTGCTGGCGTTCTCGCTGCTCGTCGCGGGCGTGCTCGCGTGGCTCGGGCAGTGGCAGCTCAGCCGCGCCGTGGACACGGCGCCGCCGGAGCCCGGACTGACGGAGGTCGTGCAACCGCTCGCCGACGTCAGCGAGCCCGGTGCGTACCTGCCCGAGCCGCAGGTCGGCCAACGGGTCGAGGCCCGCGGCAGCTGGGTGCCCTCCGACTTCGTCGTCGTGTCATCGCGCTACAACGGCGACGACACGGAGGGCTACTGGGTCGCCGGACAGCTGCGCCTCGACGATGTCGACCGCCCCACCTCGATCGCCGTCGCCCTGGGCTGGGCCCCCACGCGCGAGGCCGCGGACGCCGCCGTCACGGCGCTGCAGGCCGACGCCGCCGCCGACCCGGACGCGGTCGTGGACGTCGTCGGTCGTCTCATCTCCGACGAGGGCCCGGTGGCACCTCCGGCCGGCGCCGACCCGCAGACGCTCACCCGCATGTCGCCGCCCGCGCTGCTCGGTCGCTGGAACGACACCGAGGGCGTGGCGGTCTACCGCTCGTACATCGCGTCGCAGACGGCCTTCGGACCCCTGGATGCCATCGCCTCTCCCGCGCCCGAGGAGCGGTCGCGGGTCAACTGGCTCAACATCTTCTACGCGGCCGAGTGGGCCGTCTTCGCCGGTTTCGCGCTCTACCTCTGGTACCGCCTCGCGCGGGACGCCTGGGAGAAGGAGGTCGAGGACCTCGAGGACGCGCAGGCCGAGGCCGCGGAGGCGGCGAGCGGAGCGGCAGGGGTCGCGGCATCCCGCGACTAGACTGGCAGCCATGCCCCGCGCCCCCAAGCTCGCCTCGTTCCCGGCGATCCGCGGAGCCCTGAAGTTCTACCAGATCTGCTCCGTGATCACGGGTGTCGGCCTGCTGCTGCTGGTCGCCGAGATGATCGTGAAGTACACGCCCATCCACAGGGAGCTGTTCCTGGGCGGATCGGGCGGCTTCCTGTGGTTCGCGGACGCCATCCCCGGCCCCGGATGCCAGTGGTTCTCGCTCTTCCTCCCGGGCGGCAACGGCTGCGACATCGTCTCCACCGGCGACGGGCTGAACATCTCGCTCGCGATCCTCGTCGCGCACGGCTGGTTCTACGTCGTGTACCTCTTCTCGTGCTTCCGCATCTGGAGCCTCATGCGGTGGCCGTTCCGCCGCTTCATCTTCCTCGCGCTGGGCGGCGTCGTGCCGTTCCTGTCGTTCGTCCTCGAGGTCCGCACCGCCCGCGGCGTGCGCGCCTACCTGGCCGAGCGCGAGGCCGCCGAGGCATCCCCTCCCGCTTCCCCTGCCCGCACCGATAACGAAGGCATCCGGTGACCGAACAGACCGAAACGTCCCAGCGCCCCGTCCTGGTCGTCGACTTCGGCGCGCAGTACGCGCAGCTGATCGCCCGTCGCGTCCGCGAAGCGGGCGTCTACAGCGAGATCGTGCCGCACACCGCGACCGCGTCCGAGATCGCCGCGAAGAACCCCGTCGGCATCATCCTCTCCGGCGGTCCCTCGTCGGTGTACGAGGACGGCGCTCCCCGCCTGGACACCGAGGTGTTCGACCTCGAGGTCCCGACCCTCGGCATCTGCTACGGCTTCCAGGTGATGGCGCAGGCGCTCGGCGGCGAGGTCGCGAACACGGGTCTCCGCGAGTACGGCGCCACCGACGCGACGATCGTCACCGAGGGCACGCTGCTGCAGGGGCAGCCGGTCGAGCAGAACGTGTGGATGAGCCACGGCGACCAGGTCTCCCGGGCGCCCGACGGTTTCGACGTGCTCGCGCGTACCGCGCACACCCCCGTCGCCGCGTTCGCGAACGACGCGCGCCGCATGTACGGCGTCCAGTGGCATCCCGAGGTCAAGCACTCCGATCACGGGCAGAACGTCCTCGAGAACTTCCTCCACAAGGCGGCCGGCCTCCCCGCCGACTGGAACAGCGGCAACGTCATCGCCGAGCAGGTCGAGCGCATCCGTCAGCAGGTCGGCACCGGCCGCGTCATCTCGGCGCTGTCGGGCGGCGTGGACTCCGCCGTCTCCACCGCTCTGGTCCACGAGGCCGTCGGCGACCAGCTGATCGCCGTGTTCGTCGACCACGGCCTCCTCCGAAAGGGCGAGCGCGAGCAGGTCGAGAACGACTACGTCGCCTCGACGGGCGTGCGCCTGATCACGGTGGACGCCCGCGAGACGTTCCTCAACGCCCTCGCCGGCGTCAGCGACCCGGAGCAGAAGCGCAAGATCATCGGCCGCGAGTTCATCCGCGCGTTCGAGCAGGTGCAGGCCGACCTGGTCGCGGAGGCGAAGGCCGAGGGCGAGCAGGTGCGCTTCCTCGTGCAGGGCACGCTGTACCCCGACGTCGTCGAGTCCGGCGGCGGCGCCGGCACCGCGAACATCAAGTCGCACCACAACGTCGGCGGCCTCCCCGAGGACCTGCAGTTCGAGCTCGTCGAGCCGCTGCGTACCCTCTTCAAGGACGAGGTCCGCGCCATCGGCCGCGAGCTGGGTCTGCCCGAGGCGATCGTCGGCCGCCAGCCCTTTCCGGGGCCCGGTCTTGGCATCCGCATCGTGGGCGAGGTCACCGCTGACCGTCTCGAGATCCTGCGTGAGGCCGACGCCATCGCCCGCGCCGAGCTGACCAAGGCCGGACTCGACACCGAGATCTGGCAGTGCCCCGTCGTGCTCCTCGCCGATGTGCGCTCGGTCGGCGTGCAGGGCGACGGCCGCACCTACGGCCACCCGATCGTGCTGCGGCCCGTCTCGTCCGAGGACGCGATGACCGCCGACTGGACGCGCCTGCCCTACGACGTGCTGTCGAAGATCTCGAACCGGATCACCAACGAGGTGCGCGACGTGAACCGCGTGGTGCTCGACGTGACGTCGAAGCCCCCGGGGACCATCGAGTGGGAGTGACGCTCCCTGCGCGCTGACGCCCCGGCATCCCTCGCGGATGCCGGGGCGTCGCCCGTTTCCCGGCGGCTCTGCGTATGCCGGAGTGGCCCCGGGGCCACCTAACGCGCCCCGGGGCCACGCGCGGTGCGGTCGGAGGTCGGTCTCAGCGCGGCATCGTGAGACCGGCGGCTCTGCCGGGGTGCCGGAGTGGCCCCGGGGCCACCTAACGCGCCCCGGGGCCACGCGCGGTGCGGTCGGAGGTCGGTCTCAGCGCGGCATCGTGAGACCGGCGGCTCTGCGTATGCCGGAGTGGCCCCGGGGCCACCTGGCGCGCCCCGGGGCCACGCGCGGTGCCGTTGGAGCTCGGTCTCAGCGCGGCGATCGCGCGACCGGCGGCTCTGCCGGGGTGCCGGAGTGGCCCCGGGGCCACCTGGCGCGCCCCGGGGCCACGCGCGGCGCCGTTGGAGGTCGGTCTCAGCGCGGCAGCGTGCGACCGGCGGCTTTGCTGGGGTGCCGGAATGGCCCCGGCGCCACCTGGCGTACACCGGGGCCACTCGCGGCGCCCCGCTCCACCGGGGGTGCCCCGTCCACGGACAGCCCCGCCCCGGGGCCACGTGCGGTGCCTCGCTCCACCCGCGGCACGGCACCGCCCCGCTGCTCGGCCGGCGCGGGAGGGTGAAGAACCGGGCCGTGGGCGGTCGGTGCGGGCGGAGTGAGCGAGGATGAAGGGATGCGCGACAGGTTCGTACGCCCGACCCGGGTGGATGCCGTCTTCAACACGCTCGTGGCCGCCAGCACCCGTCTCGGGCTGCCGTTGGCCGGCAGCAGAGTCCTGGCCGTGCGCGGTCGCTCGACGGGGGAGTGGCGGACCACGCCGGTGAACCCGCTGCGTGTCGCCGGAGAGCGCTACCTCGTCGCACCCCGCGGAACCACGCAGTGGGTGCGGAACCTCCGTGCCGCCGGGGAGGGCGAGCTGCGTCACGGCCGGTCGGTGGAGGCGTTCCGGGCGGAGGAGCTCCCGGATGCCGCCAAGCCGCCGATCCTCCGCGCCTACCTCGCCGCGTGGGCCTGGGAGGTGGGCCGCTTCTTCGACGGCGTCGACAAGAACTCCCCGGACACGCGTCTCGCGGAGATCGCCCCGGGTTTCCCGGTCTTCCGGCTCGTCGAGGCGGCCACCCGGTGACCGCGTTCCCCGACGCCTGGTACCTCGTCCTTTCGAGCCGCCTCATCCCCGACCTCGACGGCGGCTACACGATCTCCACCCTCGCCCGCGCGCGGCAGATGGCCGAGGCCGGCGCGGACGGCGGACGCGGGCCGCTCCTGCTGACCGTGGACCCCGGGACGGCGGAGGCGCACGCCGCGCACCGCGAGGAGTTCGTGCGCCGCGGTGCGGCGGCGGCATCCGGAGTCTTCCGCAACCTCTTCGACGAGGCGACCGGTCCCGCGGGAGGCGCAGCGGACTGGGCGCTCGCCGCCGCTCGACCCGGGCACCCCGATCCGGCCCTCGACTACCGCACGGTGGCCGACGGGGCCATCGAGCTCCCCGTCATCGTGGGCGACCCCGACTGGCACCTGACGACGGCGCCGGTCGTGATCCGGGATGCCACGGGCCGCACCGCCGGCACGGTCGAGGGCTTCGGCGGGCTCTACCGGGCATGGCTCACCGACGTCGTCAGGCGGCTGCGTGCCGAACGCGACCGTCCGGTCGTCCTCGTCTGCGAGTCCCGGCAGCTGGGGGAGCTGCTCGTCGCGTGGGACGACCCGGACGTGCGGATCGTTCACACGGTCCACACCATCCACCTCGACCCGCCGTTCACGGCGGACGCGCCCGTCAACCCGCTGTGGACGCGCTGGCTCGCGCTCGCGCCCCGCTTCGACGCGGTGCTCTGGCCGACGCCGTGGCAGCGGGACGAGGTCCGCACCCGCTTTGGCGACGACCGTGTCGACGTCGTCGCCCCCCACGGGGTGGCCGGTCCCGCGTCACCGTCGACCGCGGACCGCGCGGGCGGCGCCGTGGTCGTGCTCGGTCGTCTGGCTCCCGGCAAGCGTCTCGACCACGCCGTCCGCGCCTTTGCGCGGGTGCTCGCAGCGGCGCCGCACGCGCGTCTCGAGCTCTGGGGCGACGGGGCTGAGCGCGCACGGCTGGAGGCCCTGGTCGCCGAGACGGGTGTGGGGCACGCGGTGACCCTCCCGGGGCTCACGGCCGACCCGGGTGCGGTGCTCGACACCGCCGCGATGTACCTCACCACGTCGGCCTTCGAGGGACAGGGACTCGCGCTCGTCGAAGCGCTCGCGCACGGCGCCCCGGTGGTCGCGTACGACATCCGCTACGGCCCCCGCGACATGCTCGCGCACGGGGGCGGCATCCTGGTGCCCGACGGCGACGAGCAGGCCCTCGCCGATGCGATCACCCGGCTGCTGACCGACGCCGACCTGCGGTCGAGGCTCTCCGCCGAGGCGCTCGCCGCGGCATCCACCCTCACCCCCGACGCGGCGATGCGGACGCTGGCCGCGGTCTGCACCGACGTCCTGTCACGCCCCGCACGGCGCTGACGCGGTCCGCGGCGCCGGCCCTCACGGTGGCGCCCTGCGGGTTTCTACCGGTCCTTCTCGCGACGCGCGTCGGCGAACAGCTCCTTCGTCCGCAGCAGCCGCAGCGCCGTCACGAGCACGAGCCCGCCGAGCACGTTGAATAGGAGCGTGTACGCGAACCAGCCGAGCCACTGCAGGTAGGTGATGTCGGCGCCGGACTGGATCGCGCCGAAGACGAGGAGCGAGTCCAGGATCGAGTGGAAGAGCTGCAGGCCGGCCAGCAGGAACCCGCCGATGACGGTGGCGACGATCTTGGCCGGGTCGGAGGTCGTGCCCTGCTGCATCCGGGTCATCAGCGTGATGGTGCTGCCGCCCAGCACGGAGAGGACGATGCTCTGCAGGCCGAACGGCGCGTCGACGTAGTGCGAGGCGGACTCGGCGAGCACGTCGTGCCAGTCGGGGAAGGCGGTGGTGAGCAGCCACATGAACACCCATCCGCCGGCGAGGTTGGCCAGGAGGGTCCCGCCCCAGAGGCGGGCGAGCTGCCCAGCTGTACCCTCCTTGGCGACGAGTGCGGCGATGGGCATGAGGAAGTTCTCGGTGAAGAGCTCGCTGTGGGCGAGGAAGAGTGCGATGAGCCCGACGCTGAACGCGAGGCCGGCGAGGAGCTGATCCCCGGTCTGGTACAGCACGCCGAGATACGCGGCGACGCCCAGCCCCACCTCGAGACCCCCGAAGAAGCCGGTGATGAGGACCACGCGCCACGGGCGCTGCAGCCGCTCGGCGCCCTCGGTGACGGTGGTGTCGAAGGACTCGGCCAGCTCGTCCTCGACCACCTCGTCCGACTCGCCGACCTCGCGCCGGCGGCCCTCGTCGTCGCTCACGACCGGCCCGCCCACGGGTCGTAGTCGGCGATGAGCTCCTCCTGTGCAGGCCGCTCCTCCTCGGGGACGTGCTGCAGGTTCACCCGCACCCGGTACCAGAGCGAGCTCGACCCCCGCATGCCGTCGACGAGCACGTCGGCGGGATGCAGCTGCGCGGCGGACTCCGGATGCCGCTGCCTCCAGGTCTCGAGAGCCTCCAGCGCCTCCGGCTTGGTCTTGGTCCGGGCCACCTCGATGAGCGGCATCGTCGAGGCGCGGCGTCCCGAGCCGTCGGAACCGCGGGGAGGCTTCTCGGCGGGGCCCATCTCGGCGGCCAGCGCCAGCAGGCCCTCCAACGACCCGGCCGCGTCGTCGATGCCGGCGTGCGGGTCGCCCAAGGACGCGAAGCGTTCGGGCACGGTGAGCACCGTGAACGCCTCGGGGCGCCGGTCGCGCACCTCGTCCCACGTGAGGGGCGTCGACACGCGTGCGTCGGGGAGCGGTCGGATCGAGTAGGCCGAGGCGACGGTCCGGTCCTTGGCGTTCTGGTTGAAGTCGACGAAGACGCTCTCGCCCCGCTCCTCCTTCCACCAGCGGGCCGTGGCGAGACCGGGGGCCCGGTTCTCCACCTCGCGCGCGAGCGTCTCGGCCGCCAGGCGCACGTCGGCGAACCCCCACTCCGGACGGATGCGCACGAGGATGTGGAGGCCGCGGGAGCCCGACGTCTTCGGCCAGCCGACGAGGTCGTGATCCTCGAGCACCTCGCGCGCGATGAACGCGACGTCGACGATCTGCGCCCAGTCGACTCCCGGCATCGGGTCGAGGTCGACCCGCAGCTCGTCGGGGTGGTCGAGGTCCTCGGCGCGCACGGGGTGGGGGTTGAGGTCGAGGCATCCCAGGTTCACCACCCAGGCGAGGCCGGCGGCGTCGCGGAGGACGGTCTCCTCGGCGGAGGTGCCGGAGGCGTAGTGCAGCGTCGCGGTGTCGATGAAGGCGGGGTGGTTGTCGGGGACCCGCTTCTGGAAGAACGGCTCCTGCCCCAGGCCCTTCGCGAACCGCTTGAGCACCATCGGTCGTCCGCCCGCGCCGCGCAAGGCGCCGTCAGCGACGGAGAGGTAATAGCGGACGAGGTCGAGCTTGGTCAGACCCGGCTCGGGGAAGACCACCCGGTCCGGGCTCGTGACGCGCACCTCGTGCCCGTCGACGTCGAGGGTCTCCGCGGGCGTCTTCGTGGGACTCATGGCGCGAGGCTAGCGCCGCGGCATCCCGTGTCGAGACCCCTTGCGGGGGATACCGGATGCCACGACCTCACCGCCGCGGGTCGTCAGCTGCCGTCGCGGGCCCTCACCTGCCGCCGCGGGAACGGCGAAGGCCGTGCCGCGGGAACGGCGAAGCCGCGCCGCGGGAACGACGAAGGGCCGCCCCGAAACGGGACGGCCCTCCGTGCGACGGGATGCGTCAGTTGTTGCCGCGCAGGATCGCGAGGATGCGCAGGATCTCGACGTACAGCCACACGACGGTGACCATGATGCCGAAGGCGCCGACCCAGCCGTAGACGCGGGGAGCGCCGTTGCGCACGCCGCGCTGGATCTGGTCGAAGTCGAGCACCAGCGAGTACGCCGCCATGATGACCACGAAGACGCCGATGATGACACCGAGCGGGATGCCGAAGATCTCGATGCTGCTGCGCAGACCGAAGGCGCCGCCGGCGAGCGGCACGTTGAACAGCATGAGGCCGAGGTTGACCAGGCTGAACACCAGGTAGCCGACCATGGCGATCATGAAGATCTTGGTGGCGCGAGCGGAGGCGCGGATCTTGCCGCTGGCGAAGAGCGCGAGGGTCACACCGACGACCGAGAGGGTCGCGAGCGTCGCCTGCACGACGATGCCGGGGAACTGGAACTCGAAGAACGCCGAGATACCACCGACGAACAGACCCTCGAACGCCGCGTAGGCGACGAAGACGGGGACGGACGGCTTCTTCTTGAAGATGGCGACCATCGCGAGAACGAATCCACCGAGGCCACCGATGATCATCGGGGCGACGTTGGGGCCGGACGTCACGGAGACGCTGCTCATCGTCCAGATCCAGCCGACGACGGCGGTGACGACGAGCACGCCGAACAGCGCGAGCGTCTTGAAGACGGTGTCTTCGACCGTCATGCGGCCGGTGTCGACCGAGCCGGCGGCGGGGGCGGCGTAAGCCCCCTCGAGACGCGCGTCTGCTGCGGGGTCGGCGGCCGGGGGCGGGCTGTAGCGCGTCTGCGCGCCACCGGCTCGGGGGTCCTGGAACGCCGGGGTATTGAATGCCGGGTTATTGAGGGCCACGGGAACTCACACTCCAAAGTTGTGATCACAGCACCGTGCTGTCAGACAACACTAGCCGAGGGGCCTCGGAGAATGCCGGTGCAGACTGGGATTCCGCTATGAGCGTGCAGGCCGGTCTCAGTGCGCGGCTAGCCTGTGCCGGTGGCATCCACGCGCCCCTTGATCATCGGCCACCGCGGCGCCCCTGGGTACCTGCCCGAGCACACGCGATCGTCCTATTTGCGCGCGATCTCGGACGGGGTGGATGCCGTCGAGCCCGACGTCGTGCCCACGCAGGACGGCGTGCTGGTCGTCCGCCACGAGAGCGAGATCGGGGCCACGACCGACGTCGCCGACCGTCCCGAGTTCGCCGACCGTCGGACGACGCGGCTCATCGACGGCGAGAGCGTCACCGGATTCTTCACCCTCGATTTCACCTGGGGCGAGCTGTCGACCCTCCGCTGCCGGGAGCGGATCCCCGCGCTGCGGCCGTCGAGCGCCGGTCACGACGACCGCGAGCCGATGCTGCGCCTGCGCGACGTGCTCGCCCTCGCGCGCTCCGGCGGCGTGGGCGTCGTCCTGGAGATCAAGCACGCGGCGTCGTTCGACCGGCTGGGGTTCGACATGGCCGCGCTCGTGCGCGACGAGCTGCGGGACGCCGGGTGGGCGGACGACCCGGCCCTCGTCATCGAGTCGTTCGAGCCGCTCGTCCTGACGCGGCTGCGGGCCGGCGGCATCCGGATTCCCCTCGTCCAGCTGCTCGAGGCGACGGGGGCGCCCTGGGACCTGCGCGAGCGGGACGGGGCGGATGCCGCGACGTGGGCGTCGATGCTCGCGCCGGACGGCCTGCGGCGGCTGCGCGAGGAGGTCGACGGGATCAGCCCGGACAAGCGGATGATCCTCGATCCGGACCGGCTCGGCCGCGTGCGGGGCCCGGCGGCATTCGTCGCCGCCGCGCAGGAGAGCGGCCTGCGGGTGTTCACGTGGACCTGCCGTCCCGAGAACGCGTTCCTGACGCGGGCGTTCCGGCGGCCCGGCGGTCCCGCGGCGTTCGGCGACTGGCAGGGGGAGTGGGCCGTGCTGCGCGCGGCGGGGCTGGACGGGGTCTTCGTCGACCATCCCGACCTGGGCGTGGGGTTCTTCGGCTGAGGCTTCTGCGGCGGCTGGTGTGTCTGCGCCGTCACTGAACTCCTGTGTTTTGTGGCGGCTGTGTGTCTGCGCCGTCGCCGAACTCCTGTGTTTTTCGGCTGCGCGCCGTCTCACGCTCCCGTGAGGACCGGATACGGGCGATGTTCAGGAGTTCGGTGGGGGAGCGGCCGCGAGCGGCGGGCGGAGTTCAGGAGTTCGGGGGCGAGGGGCGCGGGGAGTTCGGGAGCGCGGCACGGCGGGCGGCCGAGCCGCAACCCCGACCGGCCGGAGCGGGCCGGACGGGAGGATGGCCGGATGACGAGAGACGTGACGATCGTGGGTGCGGGCATCTCGGGACTGGCGTGCGCGCGGGCGCTGCACGACGCCGGGAGGGCCGTGCGGGTGCTCGACCGCGGTCGTCGGCCCGGCGGGCGCCTGTCCAGTCGCACCCTCGACGGTCGGCCCGTCGACCTCGGCGCCTCCTACTTCGTCGTCGGCGACGACGACCGGTTCGGGGCCGTCGTGGCCGACTGGGAGCGACGCGGTCTCGCCCGCCCCTGGACCGACACCTTCCAGGTCATCGAGGACGGTGGCCGGCCGACCCCCAAGACCGGCCCGCTGCGGTGGGCCGCCCCGAGGGGGCTGCGGTCCCTCGCGCTCGACCTCGCCGACGGCCTCGACGTCACGTCGGAGCACACGGTGGCATCCGTCGCCCCCTATCGCGTCGACGACGCCCCCGCGGGGGAGGTCGTCCTGGCGCTGCCCGCCCCGCAGGCCGCACGCCTGCACGACCCGATGCCCGGTGCAGTGCAGGACTGGGAGCCGGTGATCGCCGTGGTGCTGCGGTGGGAGGAGCGGCGCTGGCCGGCCGACCTGCACGGGGCCTTCGTGAACGGCGATCCCGATGTCGCGTTCCTCGCGGACGACGGCGACCGCCGCGGAGACGGCGCACCGGTGCTGGTCGCCCACACGACCGGCGACCGGGCCCGGCGACACCTCGAGGATCCGGATGCCGCCATCGCCCCGGTCCTCGCCGCGACCCGGCGCCTGCTCGGCATCGACGCCGACCCCGTGGCGACGTACGCGCACCGCTGGACGTTCGCGCGTCCGACCGAGACCACCGGCGAGCCGTTCTTCCGGTCCCCCGGACTGTCCGCGTGCGGCGACGCCTGGGGGGAGAGCTCCTCCGTGCGCACGGCGTGGGCGTCGGGCGACGCCCTCGGGCGGGCGCTTGCCGGGAGCTGAGGCGGTTCGCCCGCGGCATCCTGGGTCGGGTGAACGCTTTGCTGCGTGGGTCCTGCTTCGGGTAAACGCTCTGCGGTGGGGGAAACGCCGTGCCGGGGCGTTTCCGCCGCGAGGGAGCGTTTACCGGCGGCCGGGGCGCGGCGTCCTTGGGCGTGTCTGACGGTCCGCCTAGGCTGACCGGATGGATGCCGGAATCGACGCGACGCGAGTGCGACGGGCCTTCGGTTCCGTGCACGCCGTGCAAGAGGTGACCTTCCAGGCCGCGCCCGGGCGGGTCACCGGACTCGTGGGGCCGAACGGCTCGGGCAAGACGACGCTGATGCTCATGCTCGCGTCGCTGCTGCGGCCGGACGCGGGGGAGATGCGCATCGGCGGTGTCGACCCCGTCGCCGATCCGTCCGGTGCCCGTCGGCTCCTGGGATGGATGCCGGACGCCCTGGGCGCGTGGCCCAGCCTGACGTCGCGCGAGGTGCTCGTGGCCACCGGCCAGCTGTACGACCTGTCCCGCACCGACGCCCGGGCCCGCGCCGACCAGCTGCTGGCGGAGGTCGGACTGAGCGCGCTCGCCGGTTCCGCGGCGCGGGTGCTCTCGCGCGGGCAGAAGCAGCGTCTCGCGCTCGCCCGCGCCCTCATGCACGACCCGCGCGTCCTGCTGCTCGACGAGCCCGCGTCGGGTCTGGACCCGCAGGCCCGCGTCGATCTGCGGATCCTGCTGCGGCGTCTGGCCGCCGAGGGGCGGACGATCCTCATCTCCAGTCACGTGCTCGCCGAGCTCGAGGAGGTCGTCGACGACGCGGTCTTCCTCGTCGAGGGCCGGACGGTCGCGGGCGACCGCATCGCGGCGGCCGCGACCCGCGCGCGGACATGGCGCGTGCGGCTGACGGCGGACGCCTCGCGCTCGTCCGCGGCATCCCGGGACGCGATCGCCGGGGCGCTGGGACGGGCCGGCGAGGACGTCCGCGTGGACCGACGCGACGTGCTCGTGCCCTTCACGGACGACGCGGCGGCGGCAGCGGGGCTCCGCGCCCTCGTCGGGGCGGGTCTCCCCGTGGTCGAGTACGCCCCGGCCGTCGGCGACCTGGAGCACACCTTCCTCGACCTCCGGGACGAGGCCGGGCCACCGGACCGCGGGGAGCCGCCGTTCCACGATCGCCCGACCGAGGGGAGCGGCCGATGAACCTCCATCGTCTCGGGACGATCATGGGGATCGAGCTGCGCCAGCGGGTGCGGTCCGTCGCCTGGTACGTGCTGCTCGGCGTCTTCGCCGTCGTGCTCATCGCCGTCATGGCGTTGTCGCTCTCGACGTTCGCCGCGTCCAGCGACGGCTCCCAGTGGTTCTTCTCTCTCGTCATCATGCTCGTGCTGCTGCTGACACTGCTCATCTCGCCGACGCTCAGCGGCAGCGCAGTGAACGGCGACCGCGACACCGCGACGCTGGCTCCCGTTCAGGTGACGCTCGTCACGACGGCCGAGATCGTCGTCGGCAAGTTCCTTGCCGCGTGGGTCTCCGGGCTGGCGTTCCTCGTCGTCGCGCTGCCGTTCGTCGTCGTCGCGACGCTCGCCGGGGAGCTCGACCCGGGCACCATCGTGGCCGCCCTCGTCGTGCTCGTGGTCGAGGTCGGCATCGTCGCGGCGATCGGCGTCGGGCTCTCGGCCGTCGTCGCGCGGCCGCTGTTCTCGGTGGCCAGCACGTACCTCGTCGTCGCCGCCCTGACCATCGGCACGCTCATCGCCTTCGGCCTCGGAGGGACGGCTCTGCGGACGGAGCAGACCACGGTCACGCGCGACATCGACTGGGCCGCGCTCCCGCCGGGGTGCGACCCGTACTCGGCGACGGGCTCCGGCACGTGCCCCACCTTCGAGGAGCTCGAGTGCATCGAGTCGACGTACGTGTCCGAGGTGCCGCGCTTCGACCGGGTCTGGTGGCTGCTGGCCGCCAACCCCTTCGTGGTGCTCGCGGACGCCGTCCCGCCGACGTACGACGCTCAGGGCTACCCGCGCGACCTCTTCGGTCAGATCGCCTCGGGAGTACGCGCGGCGCAGACCCCGCCCGATGACCGGTTCTCGTACGACGGATGCACGCTGCCGAGCAATCAGCCCGGCGGGGCATCGCCCGAGCAGCAGGCAGAGGGCACGTCGCCGAGCTGGTTCGTCGGACTGCTCGTCCAGCTCGTGATCGCGGCGGGTCTGATGCTGTGGGGCATCGCGCGCACCCGGACGCCCGCGAAGCGGCTGCCGCCCGGTACGCGGATCGCCTGAGCGTCCCCGGCGGGGGCGCATCGCCGGCGGCATCCGCGGGCCCGTCCGTCAGTAAACGCTCCGCGACGGGGGAAACGCCGTGGCACGGCGTTTCCGGCACGGGAGCGCGTTTACTGCGCCCGTCCTGGCCGCCCGACCGCCTGAGCGACCCGCCGACTGCGCTCCGGCGTGCGGCGGCAGCGAGCGGCAGGCGGCGGATGGATGCCGTCAGCGCAGACGCTCCGCCAGGTGTACGGCGTCCCACGGCGCACGACCGCGGGCGTCGTTGTCGAAGTAGACGTAGACGTCGCGCGGCATCCCGTCCTCCGATCCGTCGCCGCTCCGCCAGCCGCGGATGCGGGCGGCCCACGCGTCCAGCTCGTCGTCGCCGTACCCGCTGGCGTACAACTCCTGTGAGCCGTGCAGCCGGACGTAGACGTGGTCGGCGGTGACCGCGTCGAAGACGGGCCATCGGCCGGCGGTGTCGGCGAGCACCAGGGAGACGCCGTGTTCGCGGAGGATGTCGGCGGCCCGGGGGTCCGAGAACGACGGCGACCGCGGCTCGAGAGCGTGCCGGAGCGGAACGTCCGCCTCGATCTCCAGCCAGGTGTGCCCGTCGAGACGGTCGTCGTGCTGGCGGGCGAGCGCGAGGGCGTCGCCGGTCGTGCGGGGCAGCTCGGCGAGGAAGGCGGCGAGGACGTCGGGGTCGAACTCCACCCGCTCGGGCAGCTGCCACAGAAAAGGGCCGAGCGTGGGGCCGAGGGCGAGCACCCCCGAGGCGTAGAAGTTCGCCAGCGCCGTGCGCACCCCGACGAGGCGCAGCATGTGCGTGACGTACCGCGATCCCTTGACGGCGAAGACGAAACCGTCCGGCACCTCGGCGCGCCACCGGTGGTAGCTCGACGGGCGCTGCAGCGAGTAGAACGACCCGTTCAGCTCGACCGAGCGCAGGCGCTCGCCGACGTACTCGAGCTCGCGGCGTTGCACGAGGCCGTGCGGATAGAAGTCGCCGCGCCACCGAGGGTAGCGCCAGCCCGAGATGCCGACGAACGCGTCAGCGATCAGGCGTGGCCCTCCGCGGCGGGGAAGCCCGGGTCGTCGGCCTTCGGCTCGCCGTCGATCGCGTCGCCGGTGTCGCTGTCGAGGTCGACGTGCTCCTCGTGCTCGGCGGCATCCTCACGGACCTCGTCGGTGAAGGCGTCGGTGGGGGCGGCCGAGTCCGCGCGGGCGTCGTCGGCGTGGCGGGAGGGGATGTCAGGGTTGCTCATGCGTCCACGGTGCCTGTTGGCGCGACGACGCGGCACCGGCTTGACACGCGCCGGGTGCCGGCCCAGCGGCGTCGTGACGGCGCCTCATTCGGTGGCATCCGGGAGCGAGGACCCCACCACGGACCAGGCCGGGAGCGGATCCTCGTAGTGCGCCCACGCCGCGGGACCCGCCGCGATCTCGTCGTCGGTGAGGGCGGCGTCGTCGAGGAGGCGTCCGAGCACCGCGGGGGAGAGGTCGAGGCCGGTGAGCGCGATCTCCTGTCCGAGCCCCATGCGGCCGTCGTCCGCGCCGATCGGCTCGATCCACATCGCCGACCCGACCTGCTCCCAGCGGGCGAGGATCCCCGGACGCGTCGCCAGGCGGCAGAAGCCGGCGGAGCGGACGAGACGCCCGGCGGCACCGTCGTCGAGGCGGTCCAGTGCCGCCATCAGGCGACCGGGGTGGAACGGCCGCACCTGGTCGTAGCGGAGGGTCCGGACGCGACGATCGGACATGTACGGGTCGTGCTCGTCGTTGAGCGCCCGCACCCATCCCGCGCGCTCGAGCACCTCGGACTCGCCGTCGCGGACGGCCGGCGAGGCGAGGTCGCGCAGGGGATCGAGGGAGAGGCGGACGATCGCGGCCGGGTTGAGGTGCGAGGCGAGCGCCATCTGCACGGCGAGGGCCGCGGTCGGCACCTGCTCCCAGTTCACCCACACGATGCGCGTCGCCAGCTCCAGGGCGGTCGCGGCCTGGCGGGCACGGGCGCCCACGTCGCCGCGGGGGTCCCCGGGCCGGGCGGATGCCACGAGGGCGGCGTCCTCGAGCAGGTCCCCGATCATGTGGCGGGCATCGACGATGCAGACGGCCTCGGCCGCGACGCCGCCGTGCGAGAGGAGGGTGTGGACGAGGTCCACGTCCGTGCCGAGGTCGACGACGATCCGGCCGTCATCCGTCCGCGGTCGGGGGCGGGGGAGCGTGTGCGCCGTCCCGTGGTCGGTACGACGAGCGAGGTGCAGCGCGCGTCCCGTCGCGGTCGCGGTGCGCTCGGCGTACGCCAGCCGCTCCGGCGCGCACACGCCCATGATCGCGATCGTGGCATCCATGGCATCCACCCTTCGTTTGTCGTCGAACTCTCGACACCCTACCCTCTTATCGAGAAGAGTTATCAATAAGGAGGTCGCCATGAAGGTGCGCGCATCGATCAAGTCACTCAAGAACCAGCCGGGGGCGCAGGTCGTCCGCCGGCGCGGGCGCGTCTACGTCATCAACAAGCTCAACCCGCGGATGAAGGGGCGCCAGGGGTAACGAGAACCGTTACCGATTGACTGCACATATTGCAATTCGTTTATGTGTGCGGTGAAGTGGAGGGCGTGGACAAGATCGCGGGCCTGCACGATGCCGCCGAGCTGTTCAAGGTCCTCGGCAGCGAGTCGCGCCTCGCGCTTGTCTGGCTGCTGAGCCGCGAACCGCTGACGGTCGGTGCGCTCGCCGAACAGACCGGTCTGTCGCAGCCGCTGGTGTCGCAACACCTGCGGACCCTGCGGCAGGCCGAGCTGGTGACGTCGGAACGCGAGGGCAAGGAGATCCGCTACGCCCTCGTCGACCAGCACGTCTCGCACGTCGTGCTCGACGCGATCGCCCACGTTCAAGAGCCCACCGAACAGGGGAACGATTCATGAGCACGACCGAGACCCACGCCGAACACACCGTCGACGAGCACGCCCACGGCGACGACTGCGGCCACCAGAAGATCGAGCACGGCGACCACATCGACTACGTGCACGGCACCCACCACCACGCCCTCCATGGCGACCACTACGACGAGCACGAGTCGCCGGCCGAGCACACGGTCGACGAGCACCGTCACGGCGACGACTGCGGGCACGAGAAGATCGACCACGACGGTCACGCCGATTACGTCCACGACGGTCACCGCCACGCCCTCCACGAGACGCACTACGACGAGCACTGAGGCGCCCGCCCCCGACGCACTCGGGACGGAAACGGCCCGTCTTCCCTCCGGGGGAGGCGGGCCGTTCGCGTGCGGCGTCAGGCCGTCAGGCGGAACGCGCGTCCCTCGAACGTCACGACGTCGCCGACCTGCAGCTGCCGCCCGCGGCGGCGGTCGATCTCGCCGTTGACCTGGACGTACCCGTCGATGATGGCCTCCTTCGCCTCGCCGCCGGAGTCGACGGCGCCGGCGAGCTTCAGGAACGAACCGAGGCGGATGCCCTCGCTGCCGATCGGGACGTCCTGGGGCGCGGGGGAGGTCATGGATCCAGGATGCCAGCACTCCGAGCGCGTCCGTCGCACCGGACGCGCTCGGTCACGCTTCGCGATCGACCAGGCGGATGAGGGTCGGCAGGCCGCGCGACGTCGCCGGAGCGCCCGTGAGGCGTTCGATGACGGGCGTCGCGTTCGACTCGCGGTCGCGCTCGTTCCGGGTGACCGTCCAGCCGACGGCGGTCTGCAGGAGCGAACAGCGACGTCGCGCCGCTTCGCTCGCGGCCCGCTCGTCGAGGGCGATGAGGACGGGGGCATGCAGGGTGAGCTCTCGCCGTGCGGCGTCATCGGCGCCCCGGTGAGCGGCGACGATGTCCGCGAGGTCGTCGAAGCCGTGCACGAAGACCTCGCGTTCGACCCCCGTCCGCACCGCGAGGGAGGACATCGCGTCCGTCGCGAGGGCGGCAGGGCCGGAGAACACCACGGTGCCGTTGCTCTGGAAGGGCGCGACGTCGCGGCATCCGGCATCGTCGAACGACCCGACGAGGTCGGCCGTCGAGACGTGGCCGCGCTGGCCCTGGTTGAGATTGCGGATGAACGCGACGCGGCGCATCGAAGACGGCGTCGGCGAGGACATGACGGTCAGCGGTCGCGGCCCGAGGTGGCGCGCTCCGTCCGCGACGCGGGCGCGGGGTCGGACGGGCTGCTCCACCGGGCCGGCACCCGGCGCATGACGAGGACGTCGTCGAACTCCGCGGAGCCCGCCGGGAGCCCGTCGAAGGAGCTCGACTCGAGGGTGTCGATCGTCGCCGCCTCGACGCGCCACGCGTCCGTGTCGAGTCGCAGGCCTTCCAGGCTCCCGTTACGGGCGGGAGACCATCCGACGGCGTCCTTGCGGAAGAAGTCCGACGCGGATGCCAAGGATGGGAACAGCCCGCTGCGGAACGCCTCGTCGGGAGCGAGCCGCGCATCGACCCGGACCCGCAGGTCGTCGGCGTCGATGTGCACGGAGATCTCGGCATCCGTCTCCTTCGACACGATGCGCGCACGACGGTGGACGCCGGGAAAGACGCGGCCGCCCACGAGCCGGGCGAGGCGGGAGGCGCTGTGCCGCCGGGGGATGTAAACGCCCGTCCGGGTGCCGCTCGGCGCGTCCCACTCGACGGCGATGCGGTGGGCGGCGTTCTCGCTGCGGTGCCCGATCTCGGGGCCCACCCACGCGGGTCGGAAAGCGCCGAGCCGGATGAGGCAGACCCCGGCGACGGCGCTCCCGTCGATCAGCTGCGGGCGCAGCCCCTGCGGGAGGAGCTCGCGCGCGACGGCGGGGTCGACGCGGTAGTTGACGAGAAGGCGGCGCTCGATGGTCGCAGCCATTGTCGGGATGATGGTGGCCATGGCCCGATCCTCCTCGGCGCGGCCGAGCGGGGCAACGGCGACGGCGGGAAGCGCTACGGCGTCGAGGTATCCGCGACGGTCCAGCTCGCGCTCGGCGCCGGGACGCTCAGAACAGGCGGGTGAAGCGCGGACCGTCGTAGCCGTCGCGGCTGACGTGCTCGGTGAACATGGCGAGGGGGCGCACCCAGAAGGAGTAGTCGTCGTACAGCTTCCGGTAGAACACCATCGGCTCCTCGGTCTCGCTGTGCCGGCCGGTGCCGATGACCTCGTAGCGGGCGCCCTTGAAGTGCTGATAGATGCCGGGCTCGACGGCGACGGGATCAGGTGATGGCATCCCGTGATCGTACGGGGCCGGGTGTGCACCCGGGGGAGTGGACGCGACGGCGGGAGTCGAACCCGCAACGCCTCCGGTTATGAGCCGAGGCCCGGGACCGCCCGGATCGCCGCGATGTCCTCCGACGCTAACCCAGGCCGTCGCGCTGCAGGGTTTCGTTGCGCCGGGTGACGGGATGTGTCCTCAGGCGTCGCGACGACGGCTGTCGAGGATCGCCCGCGTCGAGTGGTCCAGGTGCGCCCGCACGGCCCGTTCGGGGTCGGCGAGGGCCGCGGCGACGTACGCGCGATGCTCGGCCGTCAGCGCGCCCGCGGGGTAGGCCGGCCGGACATGCGTGAGCAGCAGGTGCATCTCGGAATCGAGCCGGCGGTACTCCTCGGCGATCCGCGGGCTGCCGGCCGCGTCGACGAGGGCGAGATGCACGCGTGCGTGCGCGTCGAGCGTCGCGGGCCAATCGCCGGACTCCTCCGCGGCGGCGAGGGCGTCGAGGGCGTCGTCGACGTCGGCGGGATGGATGCCGCCCTCCTTCACGATCCGCACGGCCTCTGTCTCGAGGGCGCAGCGCAGCTGCTGCAGCGCCACGAGCGCGGCGTCGTCGAGGAGGGACACCCGCACGCCGCGGTACGGCTCGGCGGTGACGAGCCGCTCGGCCGTGAGCCGGGCGAGGGCGGTCCGGGCGGTGTGCCGGGACACCCCGTGCGCCGCGCTCAGCTCCTCCTCGCGCAGCGGCGTGCCCGGGGCGAGCTCGCCGGACAGGATGCCGCTCCGCACCGCCTCCGCGACGAGGTCGGCCGCCCGCGGGCCCGGGGCATCGCCGCCGGTGCGGGCGTTCGGGGCGCCGGCGCGGCCGCCGGCATCGACCGGGCGGACCGCAGCGGCGCGGGCGTTCGCCGCGGGGGAGTGGTCGGGCGCGTCACGCCGAGGGGATGGCATCCAGGGCCCCCTTCCGACGACGCGCGGGGACCGACACGATCGCGAGGCCCACCGCGATGAGGGCGAGGCCGAGGGCGCTGATCGCCGTGAGCTCCTCGCGCAGCACGAGCAGGCCGAGGACGGTGGCGGCGAGCGGCTCCGCGAGGGTCAGCGTCGCGACGGTCACGGCGCTCAGGCGCGCCAGCCCCCAGCCGAACAGCAGGTACGCCACCGCGGTCGTCACGACGCCCAGCCACAGGGCGAGCGCGAGCCCGGCGGGTGCGAACAGCCACGACGTCCCGGCCAGCAGGAGCACCGGCAGGCTGGCCACGGCCGCCAGGCCGAACACCGTGCCCATCACGCGGGTCGAGTCCCACCCCCTCTCGATCAGCGACTTGCCGCCGACCGTATAGAGGGCGTACGACATCCCCGCTCCCGCCGAGGCGAGCAGACCGCCGGGCGCGAGGGCGACGGCGCCGCCGGTGACCCCCGACACGAGGACGACACCCGCGAGGGCGACGGCCGTGGCCAGCATCCAGCGCGAGGTCGGCGGACGGCGGAGGCGGACGGCATCCATGATCCCCGTGGCGATCGGCGCTGAACCGAGGGCGACGACGGTGCCGATCGCGACGCCGTTCTCGCGCGTGCCGAGGAAGAACAGCGGCTGGTACGCGAGGACGCCGACCACGCCGAGGGCGACGAGGAGCACCGTCGCGCGGGACGGGAGGGCGGGACGGCCCGGCGCGCGGGTGCGGCCAGCGCGCGCCAGGGCGATGAGGCCCAGGATGCCGCCCCCCACGACGATCCGCGCGGCCCCCACCGCCAGGGGGGAGGCGTCGACGAGGGCGAGCGCCTGCGCCGTCCCCGTGGTGGAGAAGCACAGTGCCGCGGCGAGGATCGCGAGGGCGGGGAGCATGTCAAGATTGTTACACAATCCGCGGAGGCGATGGCGGGGACGCCTCTCGACGGCGGGTAACGTAGGCGCATGGCGATGCGGGCAGGACGGGGGACCCTCGCCGCCGCCACCGCCGTGATGCTCCTCGGGATCGGCGTGCTGCTGGCCGCCCTGGTCGACCCGTTCACCCGTCTGCCCGTCACGGTCAGCGCGGAGACGGAGTGGTACGCCCGCGGCCTGCTCGTGCTCTCCGCGGCCTGGCTCGTGATCGGAATGGTCGCCGCACGGACGCGGCTCGTCCGCCGGCCGGGCGCTGCGGCGGCACGCGCCACGTGGGTCGCCTCGACCCGTCCCTGGCGCGCGAGGGAGTCCGCCCTCGGCGTGCTTCCGCTCGACCGGTGGCTCATGATCGTCGTCCCCGGTGGGCTGCTGGTCGCGACGCGGTTCGTCCAGGCCCCGCACGACGGGGCGCTCAGCGTGCTCGTCGCGCTCGCCGGCTGGCTCGTCTTCGCTCTCGCCGTCCGTCTGCTGCTGGGCCGTCGGTCGCCGTGGCCCGTCATCGCCGCGGTGGGCGGAGCGCTCGTGCTGCGCTGCACGGTCGCGCTCGGCGCGGTATCGCTGTCCGGCCCGGAGGGCGTCTGGCAGGCGCTGTGGACCCGGCCGACGGTCCGCGTCCTCTACATCAGCATCGCCTTCGCCCTGCTGGCGTGGCTCTTCGTCGCCGCGGGCTGGTCGCTCACGGCGCAGATCGGTGCGCGCCGGGCCACCGGCATCGCCCTCGCCGGCGTGGGCGCCGGATACGCCCTGCCCGCAGCGACCGTCGCCGCCCTCGGCGCGGCCGTCGCCCTCGACTCGTGGAACGACCAGATCGGCGTCCTGCCCTGGAACCTCGGCGAGATGACCGGGGGACGCGGCGGCGGGCTCGCCGTCGAACTCGTCGCGGTCTCTGCCGCCGTCGGCGCCGTGGTCGCGATCATCGGGATCGCGCTCGCGCTGCCCGGGCGGCAGAAGACGCGCGAATCCCTGTAGAAAGCGGCGTCAGCGCGTGATGCTGCGGTCGAAGGCGCCGCGCCGGGTCTCGACGACCTCCTTGCCGAGCGGCATCAGCGACACCGGCACGAGCTTGAAGTTGGCGATGCCGAGCGGGATGCCGATGATCGTCAGGCACAGCGCCACCCCGCTGAGGATGTGGCTGAGCGCCAGCCACCATCCGGCGACCACGACCCAGATCACGTTGCCGATGAGCGAGAAGACACCGGACGTCGACCGATCGCGGATGTCGCGGCCGAACGGCCACAGGGCGTAGGCGCCGATCCGGAAGGACGCGATGCCCCACGGGATCGTGACGATGAGCAGGCACAGGATGACCCCGGCCACCATGTACCCGATGAAGAGCCAGAAGCCGGAGAGCACCAGCCAGAGGACGTTGAGGATGAGCCGCATAGAGGAATCCTGGCCGCAGGGTCTGTGAGGCGTCCGGGGGTTTGACATCACGTCACCGGGAGGGGCTATCCCTGCGGGAGGCCGCGCGCAAGTGCCCTGTCGCCCACAGGCGGCGCGGTTACCGTGGCGGCGTCACCAGGGAGGGACACATCATGAGCGACTTCACTCGAGCCACCCCCGAGCGCCGCGTCCTGTCGAGCTTCGGCGAGTACGCGGGCGCCCAGGCCGCCGTCGACCGCCTGTCGGACGAAGGCTTCCCCGTCGAGAACACCGCCATCGTCGGTCACGACGTGCGCATCGTCGAGCAGGTCACCGGACGGATGACCCGAGGACGCGCGGCCGGTCTCGGCGCGGCGTCCGGCGCCTGGTTCGGTCTGCTGATCGGACTCGTCTTCGGCATCCTGGCACCCGGTGCCACGTGGATCGGCCTCCTCCTGTGGGGCGCCGTCCTCGGTGCCGTGTGGGGTGCCGTCTTCGGCTTCGCCGGGCACGCCTTCACCCGCGGTCGCCGCGACTTCTCGTCCGTGCAGGGCTTCGAGGCCGAGCGCTGGGACGTCATGGTGGATGCCGAGCACCTGAGCCGCGCGCAGTCCATCCTCTCCGGCTCGGTCGGCGACGCTCCGGCCGATGTCGTGCCCCCGCGTCCGCCGGCACCGCCGGCTCCCGCGGTCTGATCGTCGAGGCGCCCGCGGTCTCCTGACCGCGGGCGCCTCCGTGCGTCTCGGGGCGGGGCCGATGTCGGAGGCCCCGCCTAGACTTGATCCCGCCATGACCGACGCCTCTCGCACGCCCCTGATCGTCGACGGTCCCGCACCGTCCGATGCCCGTCCCGACGCCGACCTCCTCGTCGGCCTGAACGGGCCGCAGCGCGAGGCCGTCGTCTACCGCGGTCAGGCGCTGCTGATCGTCGCCGGTGCCGGGTCCGGCAAGACGAGCGTGCTCACCCGCCGCATCGCCTCGCTGCTCCGCACGCGCGAGGCGTATCCGAGCCAGATCCTGGCGATCACCTTCACCAACAAGGCCGCCGGCGAGATGCGCGAGCGCGTGCACCAGCTGATCGGGCAGAAGGCCGACGGGATGTGGATCTCGACGTTCCACTCCGCCTGCGTCCGGATCCTCCGTCGCGAGGCCGAGCAGTTCGGCTTCACGAAGTCGTTCACGATCTACGACTCCGGCGACTCGCGCGCACTCATCAAGCGCCTCGTGAAGGACCACGAGGGCGACTCGTTCGGGCTCACCCCGGCGGGCACGCAGAGCCGCATCTCGAAGCTCAAGAACGAGCTGGCCGACGCCGAGTCCTACGCGCGGTCCGCCAACATGAGCGACCCGGCCGAACGCGTCTTCGTCGAGATCTTCTCTTCGTACCAGCGGGAGCTGCAGCGCGCGAACGCGTTCGACTTCGACGACCTCATCGCGCAGACGGTCTACTTGTTCCGCGCGTTCCCGCAGGTCGCGGACGTCTACCGCAAGCGGTTCCGCCACATCCTGGTCGATGAGTACCAGGACACCAATCACGCCCAGTACGCCCTCATCCACGAGCTCACCCGGGCCCCCGGCTCGGACGCCGAGCCGTTCTCGTCCGGCGGGATGATGATCTTCGACGCCGAACCGGCCGCCGAGGGGGCGGCATCCCTCACCGTCGTCGGCGACTCCGATCAGTCGATCTACGCCTTCCGCGGCGCCGACATCCGCAACATCAGCGAGTTCGAGCGCGACTACCCGGGCGCCAAGGTGGTCCTGCTCGAGCAGAACTACCGCTCGACGCAGAACATCCTGTCCGCGGCCAACGCCGTCATCGCCAACAACTTCGACCGCAAGGACAAGAAGCTCTGGACCGACGTCGGCGCGGGCGACCCGATCATCGGCTTCACGGGCTACTCGCAGCACGACGAGGCCCAGTTCGTCGCCGACGAGATCGAGGCGCTGCACAAGAAGGGCGTCGACTACTCGGGCGTCGCGGTGTTCTACCGGACCAACTCGCAGTCCCGTGCGCTGGAAGAGATCCTCATCCGCTCGGCGGTGCCCTACAAGATCATGGGCGGTACCAAGTTCTACGAGCGCGCCGAGATCAAGGACGCCCTCGCGTACCTCGTCGCCGTCGCGAACCCCGCCGACTCGATGGCGCTGCGCCGCATCCTCAACCGGCCGCGCCGCGGCATCGGCGACGTCACCGAGACGGCCATCGCCCGCTACGCCGCCGAACACGGCATCACCTTCCGCGACGCCCTGGCCAACTCGGCGCAGATCGGGGTCGGCCCCAAGCTGCAGAAGGCCATCGACCAGCTCGACGCGGTGCTCACCGAGGCCACGGCCGTCATGCTCCCGGCATCCGGTGAGCTCGCCCCGTCCACCTCGGTGACCGAGGGCCTCACGCTTCTGCTGAACAAGAGCGGCTACTTCGACGCCCTGCGCGCCAGCAAGGACCCGCAGGACGAGGCGCGCCTCGAGAACCTCGACGAGCTCATCGCGGTCACCCGCGAGTTCGCGCGGAACAACCCCGAGGGCACCATCATCGACTTCCTCACGGAGGTCACCCTGGTGGCGGATGCCGATGACCTCGACGACGCGTCGGGCTCGGTGTCGCTCATGACCCTCCACACGGCGAAGGGACTGGAGTACGACGCGGTGTTCCTCACCGGCGTCGAGGAGGACCTCCTCCCGCACCGCATCTCGGCCAACGAGCCGGGCGGACCGCAGGAGGAGCGCCGGCTCTTCTACGTCGGCATCACCCGCGCCCGCAAACGACTGCACGTCTCGCTCGCGATGACCCGCGCCCAGTTCGGCGAGGTCACCGTCGCGATGCCGAGCCGCTTCCTGCAGGAGATCCCCGCGGACCTCATCGACTGGCGTCAGTCGCCAGGCGACGTCAACGGCCGCGGCGGGACGCAGTCCCGGGCGCTCAACGCGCGCGGTCGTCGCCCCGGCTCCCCGTCCGGCGGCAACCGGTACGGCGACGACCTCGTCCCCCTGCCCAAGCGCGAGCCGGCGGACCCGTCGAAGTTCCCGAATCGCATCCCCGCCAAGGTCCGCGACAACGGCGACCTGGAGCTTGCGGCGGGCGACCGCATCCGCCACGACGACTTCGGCGAGGGCCGGGTCGACGCCATCACCGGCGAAGGCGCCAAGCGCGTCGCGCACGTGCGGTTCGACAGCGTGGGACCCAAGAAGCTGCTCGTCAAGATCGCGCCGATCGCCAAGCTCTGAGGCATCCCTCCGGTCCGCCGCCTGCCGGTGCGGTGGGGGTGGTGTGCAGCGCGCGTCGGCCGAGCGGTCGTGCGCGCGCTGCGGGGCGGGAACGCACATGCGGCGGGGGCCGGGGTGGAGCTGCGGGGCGGGAGTGCGCGAGCGGTGGGGCCGGTGCGGGGGAGCGCGCGGATAGGCTTGCTCAATGGCCCTCTTTTCGCGCCGAAACAAGTCCGACTCCGAAGACGCGTCGGCCGACCGCCCCGACTCGACCATCGAGCCGGGCGAACAGCCCGTCGACCCGGCCGGCCCGAGCGACGCGGACACGACCGCCCCGGGCGACGCCGCCCCGGCCGACGCCGCGCCCACGGTGAACATCTCGATGTCGTCGTTCCGGGGTGTCGGAGCAGCGTCGCCGACCGAGCCCCCGGTGGCCGCCCGCCCGTCGGCACGCCAGCCGGGACCCGCGGAGGCCCCCGTCGGATCCGAGAGCATCCCAGGTCTTCGCGATAACGCCCTGCTCGGTATCGCCCTCTCGGAGCTCACCGACCCGCCGCAGAACGCCGACCTGCTGAACGTCGCCCGTCAGCTGCTGCAGGGGCACGTCTTCCTCCGCGTCAAGGGCGACGCCCGCGCGCTCCTCGCCGAGGGCAAGGAGCTGCCCCTGGCCGTCGCCTCCCGCGGCGACGAGCAGCTCGTCCTCGCGTTCACCGGCGGCAATGCCCTGCGGGCCAGCGTGAGCGCGGACGGCGACCACGACACCTCCGCGATGGGGCAGCCCATCATGGCCCTGCTGCGTCACGTGCTCGCCGGCCCCTACGGCGGCATCGTCCTGGACCCCGCCTCGTCGCCGGCGCGCGCGGTGCTCCCGCGTCCGCTGCTCGAGCGCATGGTCGAGCAGGCCGATCCGGAGCTGCGGATCAAGACCGCGCTGAGCGAGACGCGCACCGACGAGACCGCGGCCGCCGTCGTCGCGGCCATCCTCGCCGAGGTGCCGCTGTGGATCGCCGTCAACCGCACCGAGGAGGGCGGCCCCGTCGGTGTCGCCGAATCGCGGTCGGCTACCGGAGAGCGCTACCTCGAGGTGTTCTCGCACCCGCTCGAACTGCTCGCCCTCGGCCGCGGGGACCAGCCCCTGCCGCTCAAGGTCGAGCAGCTCGCCAAGGCCCTTGCGGGCGACGAGGGCCTCACCGGTCTGCTCATCGACCCCGCGGGCCCCTGGATCCGTCTCACCCGCGACGACCTCGCGCCCGTCATCGCCCGCGCGTAGTCCGCTCCTCGCGTTCGCCGGCTCGGACCTCTGGGCGGGACCCTGGCCGGCTCCGGCGCTGTGCTTGCGCGTGCGCAAGTGGCCCCGGGGCGTCGGGGGTGGCCCCGGGGCCACTCCGCGACCGTGTGGGGGAGTGGGCTGTGCCGGCCGTGGCCGCGGTCGCGTGTGCGCGTGTGAGGGAAGTGCTTTGCGCCGGCCGTGGTTGTGGCCGCGTGTGGCCCCGGGGCATCGGGGGTGGCCCCGGGGCCACTCCGCGACCGTGTGGGGGAGCGGCCTGTGTCGGCCGTGGCCGCGGTTGCGTGTGCGCCTGTGAGGGGAGTGCTTTGCGCCGGCCGTGGTTGTGGCCGCGTGTGGCCCCGGGGCGCCGTGGGTGGCCCCGGGGCCACTCCGCGACCGTGTGGGGGAGCGGCCTGTGCCGGCCGTGGCCGCGGTTGCGTGTGCGCCTGTGGGGGGAGTGCTTTGCGCCGGCCGTGGTTGTGGCCGCGTGTGGCCCCGGGGCGTCGGGGGTGGCCCCGGGGCCACTCCGCGACACGCGTCAGTGCGGTTCGACCCGAGCGCGAGTCAGTGCGGCTCGACGGCGCTGCGGCACAGCGCGGTTCGCCCCGGGTGCGAGTCAGCGCGGCCCGACGCCGGACGCGGTCAGTGCCCCGACAGCTCCCCGACGGGGACGGCGACCGGCAGGACGTTCCCCGCGGGAGCGAGCGGGCAGGCCCACGCCGGGTCGTAGGCGCACGAGGGGTTGTACGCGAAGTTGAAGTCGATCACGATCGTGTCCGGCGCGGCCCCGGGGCCGAGGTCGGCGCCCTTGATGGTGTCGAGCAGGTAGCGGCCGCCGCCGTAGGTTCCGCCGGGCCGTCCCGCGGCGGCATCCCGGACCGGAATGAAGATCCCGCCGCCGTACGAGGTCAGACGCCACACGTCGAGCGAACCGGTGTCGGGCACCTCGACCCGTCCGATGCGCTCGAAGGCGACCTCGCCGTCCGTGCCGGTGGTGGCGACGAAGGAGGCCTCGTCGGCGTCGAGCAGCGGGAGCTCGAAGCGCCACGCGGCGTCGTACGGCGCGAGCGGGAGCCCGACGAACCCGTCGCGCTGCTCGGGCAGCAGGGGAGTGGCCGGGTGGTCGGCGAACAGCGCATCGCGCTCGATCCGCCACAGCTCGTGCGCGTCCTCGACGTCGTCCATCTCGCGGACGGCGCTGTACAGGGCGAAGACGCGACGGCGCCAGTCGGCGATGTCGAGGGCGGTGCGGGCGGCGCGGGTGGTCATGATCCGAGCGTAGGCGGATGCCGGGAACCGCGGTCCAGGGGTGGACACGCGCGCGCGGGGCCGGGTGACGACCCGGCGATCACGCAACGGGCAGACACGGCCCCGCCGCGGCGGCTAGCGTCGGCACCATGGCATCCCCCCGCATCATGCTCACCGTGCCGGGACCCGACGGCGACCGCGAGATCGGCATCTCCAACCCCGACCGGGTGCTCTGGCCCGACAGCGGCATCACCAAGCGCGAGCTCGCCGAGTACCTCATCGCCGTCGCCGAGCCCTTCCTCGCCGCCACCGGTCACCGCCCTGTCTCGCTCGAGCGGTTCCCCGAGGGCGTGGGCGGCGAGAGCTTCTTCTCGAAGAACCCGCCCAAGGGTGCGCCCGACTTCGTCGAGGCCGTCACCGTCACGTACAACAGCGGGCGGCGGCATCCACAGCTCTTCCTCGGCGAGATCGGATCGGCGGTGTGGGCGGCGCAGATGAACACGATCGTGTTCCACCCGTGGGCCTCGCTCGCGAGCGACCCCGACCACCCGATCGAGCTGCGCATCGACCTCGATCCGCAGCCGGGCACGGGCATCGCCGAGGCCGTCCCCGCCGCCCGGGAGCTGCGCACGGTCCTGCGCGAAGCCGGCCTCGATGCGTTCATCAAGACCAGCGGCAACCGCGGTCTGCACGTGTTCTGCCCCATCGAGCCGACGCACGAGTTCCTCGACGTCCGGCACGCGGTCATCGCAGCGGCCCGCGAGCTGGAGAGACGGATGCCGGATGCCGTGACGACCAACTGGTGGAAGGAGGAGCGCGGCCAGCGCATCTTCGTCGACTTCAACCAGGCCAACCGCGATCGGACGATGGCCGGCGCCTACTCCCCGCGGGCCCTCCCCGCGGCGACCGTGTCCACTCCGCTCTCGTGGGACGAGCTGGACGGCCTCGACCCGCTCGCGTTCACCGTCCGGTCGGTGCCGGAACGGCTGGCATCCATCGGCGACCCCTGGGCGGGCTTCTCGGAGAGTCCCGGTCGCGTCGACACCCTCCTGGAGTGGTGGCAGCGCGACGTCGACGCCGGTCTGGGGGAGCTGCCGTTCCCGCCCGAGTTCCCGAAGATGCCCGGGGAGCCGCCGCGCGTCCAGCCGTCCCGCGCGCGCACGCCCTCCGCCTGAGCGCACACCCTCTCATCCCGGGACTCGGGATGCCACTTCCCGGCGCAGCGTTCACGGAACCGTGACGAAGCCGGGCGAACGTTCACCTCGACGCTTCCTGAGAGACGTTCTCAGGTCTTCTCCGTTCGTCATGCTCGGGGAAGTCGGCCACCGGTCGGCATCCCCCATACGAAACGGAAGAGACATCATGAACCCTCGCACGACCGGACGCGCGCGTCGTCTGATCGTCATGAGCACCGTCGCGGGCGTCGCCCTCGGTGCCACCCCGGCCGTGGCCGCCTCCGCGGAGACCGCCGAGACGCCCGTCCCGAAGAACGTGATCGTGCTGATCTCGGACGGCGGCGGCTACAACCAGTTCGACGCCGCCCGCCTCTACGAGACCGGCGCGAGCTACCAGCAGGTCGAGGTCGCCCCGAAATCGGGCACCGCGACGAAGGTCCCCGGGACCAAGAGCGAGGTGTACGACGACTTCGCCGTGCAGATCGCGCAGTCGCACTACTCCGCCGGCGGCCGCGCGGCGTACGACCCCGACCTCGCGTGGGGCGACTTCACGTGGGTCGCCTCCGGCGCGACGGACTCCGCCGCAGCGGGCACCGCGCTCGGCACGGGTGTGAAGACCACCAACGGCACCCTGGGCTTCGCCCCCGACGGCACGCGCCTGCTGACCGTCGGCGAGCAGGCCCTCGAGGTCGGCAAGAAGGTCGGCCTCGTCACGTCGGTGCCGTTCAACCACGCCACCCCCGCCGGCTTCATCGCGCACAACAAGAGCCGCAACGACTACCACGGTCTCGCGACCGAGATGATCGACTCGGGTGTCGACGTGATCATCGGCGGCGGGCACCCCAACTACACGGATGCCAACACCTCGCGCTCGTCGCACTTCGGGACCGGCTCGTGGATCTCGCAGACGGACTTCGACCGCGTCACGCAGGGCAAGACCCCGTTCTCGTACGTGGAGAGCAAGGCGGACTTCGAGAAGATCGCCGCCGGTGAGAACGTCCCCGACAAGCTCTTCGGCCTCGCCCGCGTCGCCGAGACGTTCCAGTACAACCGTCCCGGCCTGTCGAACAAGACCGTGCTGCCCTGGACCGACAAGATCAACGCGGACGTGCCCTCCCTCGCGACGTCGGCCACCGCCGCGCTGAACGTGCTCGAGAAGGACGAGGACGGGTTCTTCCTCATGGTCGAGGGCGGCGCCGTCGACTGGGCCGGCCACGCCAACCAGACGACCCGCATCGTCGAGGAGCAGCTGTCGTTCAACGAGTCCGTCGAGGCCGTGACCGACTGGGTCGAGACGAACTCGAACTGGGACGAGACGCTGGTCATCGTCACCGCCGACCACGAGACCGGCTACCTCGCCGGCCCCGGCGCCGGTGTCGAGAAGGGGTGGACCGCGCTCACCGGTACCGCCGGTCAGCTGCCGAACGTGTCGTGGCACTCCGGCAACCACACCAACGCGCTCGTGCCGCTCTACGCGCAGGGCGCCGGTGCGGACGTCCTCCCGGCCCGCGCGGCCAAGTGGGACTTCGTCCGCGGGGCCTACCTCGACAACACCGACCTCGGCAAGACGATCTTCGACCTGCTCGGACACGCGCCGGCCGAGGGCGACGCCGTCGGCGTCGAGGCATCCGTCCCGCTGCCCGCGCAGGCCGGTCAGCTGAGCCTCGCCGTGCCCGCCGTCGAGGGCCCGGTGGCCTTCGCCGGTGACACCTCCGCGCAGAAGGCGGCCCTGCCGCAGGTCGTCGTCACCGACAGTCGCAACGAGGCGCAGGCCCAGGGCCGCGGCTGGACGCTCTCGGGCTCCGCGTCCGCGTTCGTCGCGGGCAACCGCTCGTTCGGTGCCGAGAACCTCGCGTGGACCCCGCGCGTCGTCAGCTCGGCCGCCGGGGCCGTCGCCGGTGGCACCGCCACCCTCGACAAGCCCGCCACCCTCGCCGACGCTGACCGCGTCGGCCGTGTGGGCGAGACGGTCGTCGCCGCCGACCTGAACCTCACCATCCCCGCGACCGCCGAGAGCGGCCGCTACGGCAGCGAGATCACCCTCACGCTCTTCGCGAAGGACTGATCGCTCCGGGCCGGTGCGTCCCGACGGGGCGCACCGGCCGTCGTCCTCCTCCCGACTCGAAGGAACCCCCGTGTCCCCCCGCATCCCCGTTCTCACCGCCGCCGTCCTGGCCGGCGGTCTGCTGCTCTCCGCCGGCCCGGCCGCCGCCGCTGTCACGGCTCCCGGCTCCGCCGCTGTTGCGGCTCCCGGCTCCGCCGCCGTTGCCCCCGCCTCTGCCGCGGCCGCGCAGTGGAGTGTCGCCCCCGCGAACGCCGACGGCCCCGACGGGCGCATCTCGCTGCGTCACACGATCGACCCCGGCGGCTCGGCGACCGACGCCATCGCCGTCACGAACCTGGGCACCGAGCCCGCGACCTACACGGTGGCGGCGGGCGACGGCGTCGTCGGTGACGACGGTGCGTTCGACATCGCCGCCGGAGCGCCCGAGGACTCCGGCGCCTGGATCACCCTCGAGGGCGCACCCGACGGCACCGTCGCCGTCGCGCCCGGCGAGACCCGCGTCCTCCCGCTGCGCATCGACGTGCCGGCGGACGTGACCCCGGGCGACCACCCGGCCGGCGTCGTCGTCGGCGTCAGCACCGCGGACGACGGCGTCACCGTCACGAACCGCATCGGCGTCCGCGTGCACCTCCAGGTCGCGGGCGACATCGTCCCCGCGCTCGGGGTCGGCGAGGTGTCCACCACGTTCTCACCGTCGTGGATCCCCTTCGCGCCCGGGATCCTCCGTGTCGAGACCGTCGTCACCAACACCGGCAACGTCCGCCTCGGCGCCCTCGCCGCGATCTCCGGTCCGGGGATCACCTCCGCGTCCCTCACCGGCGACGCCACCGAGTTGCTGCCCGGCGACTCCGCGACCGTCGTCACCGAGACGAGCGCCTGGCCGATCCTCGCCCTGTTCGGGTCCACTCAGGTGCGTCCCGTCGCACTCGGCGACGATGCGATCACCTCTCCGGCCCCCGTCGACGCCGACTTCGTCGCCGCGGCGCCGTCATGGACCGGCCTCGCCCTCCTCGTGCTCCTCGCGGGGGCCGTCACCGCCCTCGTCCTACGTCGTCGTCGGCGCCGCCCGGCGACTCCGGATGCCACCGAGCCCGAGACCGTCGACGCGACGCGCGAGACCGCCGCGGCAGGGACCCGGTGACGCTCCCGCGCAACCGCGTCGGCGTGCCGGTGCTGACGATGGCGGTGGGCCTCGGTCTGCTGACCGCCGGAATGAGCGGGGCCGTGACGGCGGCGGCATCCCCTCTCGACCCGTCCGACGAGAGCGCGGTCATCCGCCTGCAGGTCGACGTGCCCGCGCGGGCGGGGGTTCCGGATGCTGCCACCCCCGATCCCCTCGATACCCGGGCCCCCGGTGCGTCCTCCTCGACGCCGGACGGACTCGCCGCGACCGGCGGGTCGCCGTGGCTGCTCGGCGGGGCTGCGGCCGTCGCCCTCGCGGCGATCGGCGCCGCGCTGCGAAGGCGCCCGCGGACGTAGGCTCCTGCCCCGCAGGGCCGGTGGGGCTGATGGGGTGCTGCGCCGCGAGCGTGCAGGACCCGTGGGGCTGATGGGGCGCTGCGCTGCGAGCCTGCAGGGCCGGTGGGGCTGGTGGGGCTGCGCCGTCAGTATGCAGGGCCGGTAGGGCTGGTGCGTACTGCGGGGGTGCAGGGAGTGGCATCCGCCCCACCAGTCCTGCAGACGCGCAGGTCAGTCCAGGACGTCGCCCAGATCGTAGGCGCCGACGGACTCCAGCTGGTCGAACGTGCACGACCGGGCCTCGCGGTCGGGGCGCCACCGCTCGAACTGGACGGTGTGGCGGAAGCGCATGCCCTCGAGCTGGTCGTAGCGGACCTCGACCACGCGCTCGGGGCGCAGGCGGACGAACGACACGTCCTTGGATGCCGAGAAGCGGGAACGGTCCGTCTCGCCGACGACCGCGTCGCCGGCGTCGTCGCGCTCGACCAGCGGCTCCAGCTCGTCGATGAGCTCGAGCCGGCGCTTGTCGGTGAAGGCCGAGATGCCGCCCACTCCGTGGAGCCGCCCCTCGCCGTCGTAGAGGCCGACCAGCAGCGAGCCGACGCCGCGACCGGACTTATGGATGCGATACCCGAGAACGACCACGTCGGCCGTGCGCGCGTGCTTGATCTTGAACATCGTCCGCTTGTTCGGTGCGTAGGCCTGGGCGAGCGGCTTGGCGATGACGCCGTCCAGACCGGCCCCCTCGAACTCGGCGAGCCAGCGGCGCGCGAGATCGGGGTCGTCGGTCGTCCGGGTGACGTGCACCGGGTGCGGGACGTCTCCGAGCAGGTCGACGAGCTGGGCCCGGCGCTCGGAGAACGGCTCGTCCTGCAGGTCCCGGTCGCCGCGTGCGAGCAGGTCGAACGCGATGAACATCGCCGGCGTCTGCTCGGACAGCATGGTGACGCGCGACGCGGCGGGGTGGATGCGCTGCGACAGCGCCTCCCAGTCCAGGCGCTGCGCCCCCGGCTCGCCGCGGGCGACGACGACCTCGCCGTCGATGAGGCACGGCTCGGGCAGGATCTCCGCGAACGCCGCCACCAGCTCGGGGAAGTAGCGGGTCAGCGGCTTCGCGCCGCGGCTGCCGATCTCGACCTCCGTGCCGTCCCACGACACGAGGGCGCGGAACCCGTCCCACTTCGGCTCGTAGCTGAAGCCGCCCGCGACCTTGCCGTGCTCCGGCACCGCGGGCACCGACTTCGCCAGCATCGGTGCGGGGATGTCGTAGCCCATGGACTCAGGCCTTGCTCTCGTCCCCGGACAGAGGCACGGGGTTCGACCGCTTCTTCTTGCGCGCCCATTCGGCCGGCTTGTCGGGCCCGTTCCACACGGTGACGATGCCCCACACGACGGCGGTGAGCGGCACGGCCAGCAGGGTGCCCAGGATGCCGCCGATCGCGGTGCCGCCGGCGAGCACCACCAGCACGACGAACGAGTGCAGCTTCATCGAGCGGCCCATGAGCACGGGCTGCAGGAAGTTGCCCTCGAGCTGGTTCACGAGCACCACGATCCCGACGACGATCAAGGCGACGACCCAGCCGTTCGTGACGAGCGCGACGAGGGCCGCCAGGATGCCGGCGGTCACCGCACCCACGATCGGGATGAACGCGAGCATGAACACCAGCACGGCCAGGGGCAGGGCGAGCGGGACCTGCAGGATCGCGAGGCCGATGCCGATGCCGATGGCGTCGACGGCCGCGACCGAAGCCGTGCCGCGGACGTACGAACCGAGGACGGTCACCGTCTTGTCGCCGATGCGACGGGCGCGGTCGTAGTCGGCGCCGCGGAAGGGGCGCAGGACGAACTCCCACATGCGCGGCCCGTCCTTGAGGAAGAAGAACAGGATGACGACCATCAGCACGAAGCCCGTGACGAACGAGGCCACCGCGCTCACGCCGGCGAGGGCGCCGGTGCCGAACTGCGCGCTCGTGACGAAGTCCTGGATGCCGCTGATCGCCTGGTTGACCTGATCGGGCGAGATGGCGAACGGCAGCGTGTGATACCAGTCCTGTGCCGTCTCGAAGCCCTCGACGGCCTGCGCGCTGAGGTAGTCCCACTGGTCGACGACGGCGTTCACCACGAGCCAGCCCAGCGCGCCGAGCACGGCGACGACGGCGAGCAGCGTCAGCAGGGTCGCGACGACCGCCGGGACGCCCTTGCGTCGCAGCCACATGGTGACGGGGCCGAAGGCCGAGGCGAAGATGAGGGCGAGGATCAGCGGGATGATGACGAGCGTCACCTGCTGGATGCCCCAGATCAGCCCGGCGACGAGCACGACGACCACGATGATCTGCACGGCGCGCACGGCGAGGCGTCCGAACCCGTCGGACCAGAGGCTCCGGGGCGTGTCCGCGCCCGGCGGCAGGGCCGCAGGGGCCACGACGGTGCGGGGCTCGGGGCGACGAGAGAACAGGCTCATGCTCCGAAGGTAGCCGGGAGGGCCGACATCCCGCGGGCGGTTGCGCTGCGACCCCGCGGCGGCATACACCGGGCGGTCGTAAGCAATGGCGGCATCCCTCCGCCCGTCCCGCTCGGCTCCGGACCGGGCGGTCGTGGGGGTGGTGGCATCCCTCCCGTGTCAGACGAAGGCGCCGACCCCGGTGATGTCACGCCCCAGCAGCAGGGCCTGGACACTCTCGGTGCCCTCGTACGTGTGGATGGCCTCGATGTCGGCCATGTGCTGCATCACGCCGTTCTCGAGGAGGATGCCGTTGCCGCCGAGGAGGTCGCGCGCGGTCGCCGCGATCCGTCGGGCGGCGCGGGTGTTGTGGTACTTCGCCAGGGACGCCTGCGTGGGACGGAGACCCCCGGATGCCTCGAGGTCGGCCAGCCGACGGCAGTAGAGCTGCATCGCGGTGAGCTCGTCGAGCATCTGCGCCAGGCGTTCCTGCACCATCTGGAACGACGCGAGGGGCTTGCCGAACTGCGTCCGCTCCGTCGCGTACGTCCGCGCGGCCTCGTAGCAGGCGGTCGCGTGTCCGAGCGCCGACCACGCCACGCCCGAGCGCGTCGCGTACAGCACCCGCGACGCGTCCTTGAAGGTGTGCGACCCCGGCAGCACGGCGTCGGCGGGAAGGCGCACGTCGTCGAGGGCGATGTGGGCCTGATGGATGCCGCGGAGCGACACCTTGCCGGTGATGACGGTGCCCGTGTAGCCCGGGGTGTCCTGCTCGACGAGGAAGCAGCGGACGGCGCCGTGGCCCTCGCCGCCCTCGTCCGCGACGCGCGCCCAGACGAACGTGATCCCGCCGGAGGCGCCGTTGCCGATCCACTTCTTCGTCCCGCTGAGGGACCAGCCGTCCGCGGTGCGCGTCGCCGTCGTCTCGAGAGAGACGGAGTCGGAGCCGTGGTCGGGCTCGGTCAGGGCGAACGCACCGAGCACCGTGCCCGCGGCGAGCGGCTGCAGCCATCGGTCCTGCTGCTCCGGCGAGCCGAAGAGCGCGAGGGTGCGCAGCGCGAGGCCGCCCTGCACGGCGAGAGCGGTGGCGAGCGAGCCGTCGCCGCGCGAGATCTCCATGTTGACCAGGCCGGCGGCCAGCGGCGACGAGGCCGGCAGCGCGGGGTGCTCGATGCCGTCGGTGAACAGCTCGAGCTCGCCCATGCGGCGGAGCATCTCGACGGGGTAGGTCGCGGCGTCCCAGTGCGCGTGCATGGTCGTGCCCACCTCGTCGACGAAGGCCTTGGCCCGGTCCCACGCCGCGCGGTCGTCCTGCGGGATGTCGGCGAACAGCGCGTAGTAGTCGGTGTCGCGGCGGCCCAGCACGTCGTAGCGGGCGGTGCGCTCACCGGGGAGGGTGCGGGCGTCAGCGTCGATGCTCATGGTTCCCAGTATCGCGCATGGCGGTACTGAGTGTCACCCTCGTCGCCGTGAGTCGGCTGGGACCCGTGGTGGGGTCCGGGGAAGGCGCCGGGCCCCGGGCGGGAGCGCGCGGGTCAGCGGGGCAGGGCGGCGCGCAGGCGGCGCGTCACCTCGGCGGCCGGCATCCGCCGCGGGAACGTCGCCACGACGAGGTCGTCGTCCGCGGAGGCGTCCCCGTCCGGATGCACGCCGTACCGTCGCATGGCGTCGTCGAGGGCCCGGCGCAGCACTGCCGCCGGCACGCGGCCGCCCCGCAGCAGACGGCGCAGCACGTGGTTGTGCACCGAGGTGACCAGGGCTGCGAAGCCGACGGCATCCAGGGGGTCCAGTCCGAGCAGGGACTCGCGCAGGTACTCGTCGAACAGGCGCTCGTAGCGGAAGACCGTGACGATCTCGCGATCGCGCAGCCCGGGGACCTGGCGCACGATGGCGTAGCGGCGGCGGGCGAGCTCGGGGTCGGCGGCGAAGTGACGGAACACGCGCATCGAGGCGTCGCAGACCGCGGCCCACGGGTCGTCGTGGGGCTGCGCGAGGTAGGCGCGGGACTCGTCGAGCAGCACCTCGTGGTCAGCGAAGACGACGTCCTCCTTGCCGCCGAACTGCCGGAAGAACGTCGAGCGCGACACTCCGGCGGCCTGGGCGATCTGTTCGACCGACGTGTGGTCGTACCCCTGCGAGGCGAAGAGGTCGATGGCCGCGGCGACGACGGCCGTGCGGCTGGGGGCGGGGGACGTGTCGCTCACACCGCGAAGCCTATTGGCCCGGCGCGGGGAGGGCGGGCGCGGCGCGGGTGGGGCGCGGGGCGCGGGGCGCGGGGTGGGGGGCGCGGGGTGGGGCGGCGTGGCGAGGATGCAGGGGCGGTGGGGCTGGTGGGGCGCGGGTGGCGAGGATGCCGGGGCCGTGGGGCTGGTGGGGTGCGGCGCGGCGAGGATGCAGGGGCGGTGGGGCTGGGGGAGGCGTGGGAGTCGCAGGGGGTGGCATCCGTCCCACCCGTCCTGCAGACGCGTGCCGGACCCGAGAAGGCGGCGCGGGCCGGACCCGGGAAGGCGACGTGGGCCGGACCCGGCGGCGACGAGTGCCGGACCCGGGAACGCGACGCGTGCCGGACCCGGCGGCGACGCGTGCCGGACCCGGCAGGGAGGGGCGGCGGCCCGTAACCGACTCGGCGGGCCGCGGCAAGTGGATGCCGGCGGCCAGGGTCCCGCAGTGGGATAGGACCATGACTTCGCTCTGGCAGTCCGCGTCCGCCCCCGTCGAGGGCACCCCCCTCGTACCCGACCGTCGGCACGACGTCGTCATCGTCGGGGCCGGCATCACGGGACTCTCGACCGCCGTGCTGCTGGCCGAGGCGGGCGTCGACGTGGCCGTGGTCGACGCCGGACCCGTGGGGCAGGGAGCGACCGGGGCCTCGGCGGCGGAGGCATCCCTCCTCCAGGGGACGACGCTGGCCACCCTGCGGTCGCACCATCCCGCTGGTCTCGTGCGCGCCTACGTCGACGCGAACCGGGCCGGGTTCGACTGGCTCGTCGAGCGGGCGGGGGCCGACGCCGACCGCCGGACGTCGTTCACCTTCGGTCGCGGCCCGGACACCGACCCCGCGCTGGACGCCGTGCTCGCCGCCGCGAAGGAAGCGGGGCTGCCCGTCCGCGAAGACACCCCCGACGACTTCGGCGGACGGTCGCGGGCGCGCGCCGTGGCCCTCGACGACCAGCTCGCCCTCGACCCGGTGCGTCTCGCGACCACCCTGGCGCAGCAGGCGGTCGCCGCGGGGGCGGCGCTGCATACGGGCGTGACCGTGCGCGACGTGCACGCGCTGCCGCAGGGCCGGATCGACACGGATCAGGGCGCGCTGTTCGGCGACACGGTCGTCCTCGCGACCGGGACGCCGCTCACGCGGCGCGGACTCTACGACCTCAAGACCCGGGCGCTCCGGTCCTGGGCGATCGCCTACGAACTCGCTGACGCGACGCATGCCCCGGGCGGCATGTGGTCCGAGGTGGGCGCCGATGGACGTGGGGTGATGGCGGTGCCCACCTCGTTCGGGCGTCCCGCCCTGCTGGTGACGGGCGCGCGGCATCCGGTCGGGTCGGGGCGGTCCGAGGTCGCCCTGGCCGAGGAGCTCGCGGCCTGGGCGCGGCGCACGCTGCCCGTGGGGGACGAGCTGGCGCGCTGGTCCGGGCAGGACTACCAGTCGCACAATCTCGTGCCCTTCGTCGGAGGGATGCCGCGCGGTCTCGGCCGCATCCGCTTCGCGACGGGGTATGCGGGGTGGGGGCTCACCAACGGACCCGCGGCTGCGATGCGGCTGGCCGACGAGATCCGCGGGGTGTCGCGCCGGAACCGTCCGCAGTGGCTGCGGACCATCGGCACGCGCATGACCGTCCCGGCCGACCTCGGGCGGGGGTTGGCCGAGGCCGCTCGCCGCGCCCGAACCGTGGGCGCGGCTCTGTCGGGCGCGGTTCCGGCCCCGGCCCCGCGGCCGGCCGAGGGCGCCGGAGTCGTCGTGCGTCGGGGCCTGCGGACGGCGGCCGTATCGACGACCGCGGGGACGACCCGCACGGTCGTCGCTCCGGTTCCGCTCACCTGGAACGACGCCGAGCGGTCCTGGGACAGCCCCGTCGACGGCTCGCGCTTCGCGCCCGACGGTCGCCGGCTCGAGGGCGCGGCGTCGCACGACCTGCCGGAGGTGGGGCGTACCTCCTGAGCTCCGGCGGGTGGGCCGGGTCGCGGTGCGGCGGTGGTGCGGGGTGGCCGGTGCGGCTCGCGTAACTCCTGAATTCTGGCGGTGGGTGCGGGGCGCGGTGTGGGCGCGGTGCGGCTCGCGTAACTCCTGAGTTCTGCGGGCGCGACTGGGGCGCGGTACGGGGGCGGGGCGGCTCGCGTAACTCCTGAGTTCGGCGGGCGCGACTGGGGCGCGGTACGGGGGCGGGGCGGCTCGCGTAACTCCTGAGTTCGGCGGGCGGGTGGGCGCCGGTGTCGGCGTGCCGGGCTCCGGAGGAATGGATGCCGCGGGCCAGTGGCATCCATTCTGGACGGCTCCACCGCGTCGTTCTGCAGAGCGTGGCACCGGATCTGCGCGGCTGCCGACGGCGTGGGTCGGTGCACGCGATGGGCCGGTGGGCGCGCCGGTTCTCAGGAGTTGCGCGAGTGTCTGGCGGGTGGCGCGGGCTGTGGGCGGGGTGAGCGGGGCCGGTGGGCGCGCCGGTTCTCCGGAGTTGCGCGAGCGGGCGCCGCGGGCGCAGGGTGCGACGCCGGCTCTCCGGACGCGCGCGTGCCCGGCCGGCGCGTCAGCTCTTGGCGCCGGTGACGGCGAGGGCGCCGCCCAGGCCGATCATCATGACGCCGCCGGTGCCGGACAGGGTCGAGATCCGGCGGGGGGAGCGGGCGAACCAGTTCCGCGCGGTCCCGGCCGCGAGGGCCCACGCGCTGTCGCAGGCGAGCGCGAGCACCTGGAAGGTGAGCCCGAGCAGGAGCAGCTGCAGCCACACCGCGCCCGCGTGCGGGGCGACGAACTGCGGCAGCACGGCGACGAAGAAGGCGATCGTCTTGGGGTTGGTGAGGCCGACGACGAAGCCCTGCCGCAGCAGCGTCCAGGAGGACGTGGCAACCCGCGACGGACCGACGACGTTCGCGTGGCGGTGGCGGATCGCCTGGATGCCGAGCCACACCAGGTATACGGCCCCCGCGATCTTCAGCACGGTGAATGCGACGACCGACGAGGCGACGATGGCCCCCACCCCGAAGGCCACGGCCAGCACCGCCGGGACGGTTTCCAGTGCGTTCCCGACGACGCTCAGCACGCCCGCGCGGCGGCCGAGCGCGATCGAGCGCCCGATGACGAACAGCACGCTCGGACCGGGGATCACGATGATGACGACCGAGGCGGCGATGAAGGCCACGACGTTCTCGAGGGGGAGCACTCGCGCAGCGTACTGCCGCTGCGTTTCGTGCGGGTGTCGCCAGCCGTCCGCCCGCCGAACTCCGGAGAAAGTGGATGCCACCGGCTCACGCGGCCGTCCTCGACGGCGTCCTGCCGCGGTTCTCCGGAGTTCGGCGGGAAGCCCCGTCCGCACGCGACTCCCCGGAGTGCGGTAAGAAGCCCCGTCCGCCGTCGGCCCGCCGAACTCTGGAGAAAGTGGATGCCACCGGCTCACGAGGCTGTTCTCGACGGCGTCCTGCCGAGGTTCTGCGGAGTTCGGCGGGAAGCCCCGTCCGCACGCTACTCCCCGGAGTGCGGCAGGAAGCCCCGTCCGCCGTCGGCCCGCCGAACTCCGGAGAAAGTGGATGCCACCGGCTCGCGCGGCCGTTCTCGACGGCGTCCTGCCGCGGTTCTCCGGAGTTCGGCGGGAACCCCCGCCCGCCGCCCGCCGCACGCGACTCCCCGGAGTGCGGCAGGAAGCCCCGTCAGCCGTCGGCCCTCCGAACTCCGGAGAAAGTGGATGCCACCGGCTCGCGCGGCCGTTCTCGACGGCGTCCTGCCGCGGTTCTCCGGAGTTCGGCGGGAAGCCCCGCCCGGGCGTCAGGCCGGGACCGCGTCGCGCGCGAGCAGCTCGGTGATGCGGCCGGCGCAGGTCCCGCACCCGGTCGCCGCGCGGGTGGCGGCCTTGACGCACGCGAGCGTCGGCGCGCCGGCCGCGGCGGCGTCCCGGATGGCGCCGGCCGTCACGCCGTTGCACCAGCAGACGGTGGCGTCCGCGGCGAACGGGTCTCCGGCGATCGGCGCCCCGAGGTCGGGGGCGTCCAGTCGCAGCAGCGAGGAGCGGTCGGCCGGCAGCTCGGATCCCCGCTCGAACAGCAGGGTGAGCTCGGCGCCGGTGCGCGGCATCCCGACCGCCACGAACCCGGTGAGCACGCCGTCGACCGTCACGATCTTGACGTAGGACCCGCGGGCGGGGTCGGCCCAGACCGTGGCCTGGGGGACGTGGCATCCAGGTGCATGGATCGCGGCGAACGGGTCGACGTCGACGTCACCGCCGGCCACCACGTCGATCCCCTCGGCCTTGAGCATGACGACACCGGGCCGTTCGGCGACCGCCGGCACCGCGGCCCCCGTGGACAGCAGGGCCGCAAGACGATCGGCCTGCCGCCAGCCGGGGCCGACGAGTCCGCTGGGCCCGCCCGTCACACGTCCCGCGGCCTCGACGTCGGAGGGCTCGGCGACGTGTGCGCAGTCGCCGATCGCGAAGATCGCCGGGTCAGTCCAGGAGCGCGACGCTCCGTCGACGAGGATGCCCGTCGAGGTGGCCACGCCCGCCGCCGCGGCGAGCTCCGTCCGCGCCCCGACGCCGCACGACAGCACGAGCAGGTCGCCCGTCAGCACCTTGCCGTCCGCGCAGACGAGTCCGCCGAACCAGGCGCGTCCATGATCGTCGTACCGCAGGTCGATGCTCTCCGCGCGGGCGTGGGGCGCCATCTCGACGCCGGCAGCGCTCGCCGCGGCGGCGAGCACGCGCCCGCCGTTCTCGTCGAGCGTTCGGTTCATCGGCGCGGCCGAGTGGTAGGCGACGACGACCTCGGCCCCGGCCTCGGCCGCGGCGAGGGCGAGCTCCATCCCGAGCACCCCGGCCCCTAGCACGACGATCCGCTGCCCGGACGTCACGGCCGCCCGCACCCGCTCGGCGTCGGCGAGGTCCCGCAGTGCGACCACGCCGTGCGGCAGGGGCGCGCCGCCGAGGTCGAGCTCGTCCGGCGTCGTCGGCCGGGCCGTCCGGTCGCGCCGTGCGCGTTCCATCCCGGCGAGCGTCGGCACGTTCGCCCGGGCGCCGGTCGCGAGCACCAGCCGGTCGTACGGCAGATGGATGCCGTCGTGCAGACGCACCGCCCGGCGATGACGGTCGACGCCGACGACCGCGGTGCCGAGCGCGAAGCGCACCCCGGCCGCTTCGGCGACACGGCGGTCGTCCATGTCGAGGCCGGCGCGGTCCATGCGGCCGACGGCATACTCGGCCAGCAGGACGCGGTTGTAGACGTCGTGGGTCTCGGCCCCGACGACGGTGAGGTCGATGCGTCCGTCGCGGACCGCGGGGAGGAGCCCGTCGACGAGCCGCGCTCCGACGGGGCCGTAGCCCACCAGCACCACACGCTCAGACATGGACGTCCTCCTTCAGGGAACCAGCGGCAGCCCCGGCCGCCGGCTCGGCGAGCGACACGCGGACGCGCGTGCGCTTGAACTCCGGCATCGCCGAGGTCGGGTCGACGGCGTCCTCCGTGAGGCGGTTGGCGCAGCCGTCGCCCGCGTAATGGAACGGCAGGAAGACCGTGTCGGGCCGGATGTCCTCGGTCACGGTCGCGCGCGCCCGCACCGTCCCGCGCTCGTTGGCGACCGTCACGAACACCCCGTCCCGGATGCCGAGACCTCCCGCCGTCGCGGGATGGATCTCCAGCCGAGCCTCGGGCCGGGCGTCGTGCAGCTCCGCGATGCGGCGGGTCTGCGCCCCCGACTGGTACTGCTGCAGGTAGCGGCCCGTGACCAGCGTCAGGTCGCCGCCGGCGTCCACGGGTGAGGGGGGAGCGGCATCCACCGGCACGAGACGCGCGCGCCCGTCCGCGTGCGCGAACCGCTCGGCGAACGGTCGCGGGGTGCTCTCGGTCGCGAACGGCCAGTAGGCCTCGACGCCCGTGTCGAGCAGCGCGTGGGAGAGCCCCGAGTAGTCGGCGATGCCGCCGGCGGAGGCGCGCGCGAGCTCGTCGAAGACCGTCGCCGGATCGGTGGACCACGTGGATGCCGCCCCCAGACGACGCGCGAGCTCGGACAGCACCCACAGCTCGCTCCGGGCCCCCTCGGGCGGGGTCAGCGCCCGACGGCGGCGGAGCACCCGGCCCTCGAGGGACGTCATCGTCCCCTCCTCCTCGGCCCACTGCAGCACCGGCAGGACGATGTCCGCCAGCGCGGCGGTCTCGGACAGGACGAAGTCGCAGACGACGAGCATGTCGAGGGCGCCGAGCCGCGCGCGGACGGCCTGGACGTCCGGGGCGGAGACCACGACGTTGGATCCGGCGACCAGCAGCGTCCGGACCGGCCCGCCCAGCTCCGCGAGGAGGGCGGTCGCGGGGATGCCGGCATCCGGAAGTCCGTCCGGGTCGACGCCCCACACGCCCGCGACGTGCCGCCGGGCCTCGGGGTCGCGGATGGAACGGTAGCCGGGGAGCTGGTCGGCCTTCTGCCCGTGCTCGCGCCCGCCCTGCCCGTTGCCCTGCCCGGTGAGGGTGCCGTATCCGGAACCGGCGCGGCCGACGAGACCCAGGACGAGGGCGAGGTTGATGGCGGCGGTCGCGGTGGCGGTGCCGTCGACGTGCTGCTCGACGCCGCGGCCCGTGAGGATGTAGGACCGTCCCGCGGCGAGACGCCGGACCGTCGCGCGCAGGAGCGACACCGGGACGCCGGTCGTGGCGGACGTGCGCTCCGGCCACCACTGCGCGACGCTGCGGCGCACCGCGTCGGCGCCGGTGGTCCGCTCGTCGAGGTACGCCCGGTCGGCCAGGCCCTCCGCGAACGCGAGATGGGTGAGACCGAGCAGCAGGGGGAGGTCGGTGCCCGGGGCGGGTTGCAGGTGGGTGCCGGCGCCGTCCTCGGTCAGCCGGGCGGTCGCCGAGCGGCGCGGGTCGACGACGATGAGCCCGCCCTGGGCCCGCGCGCCGGCGAGGTGGGCGAGGAACGGGGGCATGGTCGCGGCGACGTTCGAGCCGAGCAGGAGGATCGTCTCGGCGTCGTCGAGATCGGTGACGGGGAACGGCAGGCCCCGGTCCATTCCGAAGGCGCGATTGGATGCCGCGGCCGCCGACGACATGCAGAACCGGCCGTTGTAGTCGATGCGCGAGGTCCCCAGCGCCACCCGGGCGAACTTCCCGAGCTGATAGGCCTTCTCGTTGGTGAGCCCGCCGCCGCCGAAGATCGCGTTGGCGTCGGCGCCGTGGGTGTTCTTGGCGTCGCGGAACGCCGCGGCGACGGCATCCAGCGCCTCGTCCCAGGTGATCTCGGCGAAGGAGCCGTCCGGGGCCTTGCGCAGCGGCATCCGGAGCCTCTGGGGGGATGCCAGGAGCTCCGCCGACGTCCAGCCCTTGGCGCACAGACCGCCCCGGTTGGTGGGGAAGTCGCGCCCGGCGACCGTCGTGTCATGGGTGTGCGTGACGGTCATCGCGCACTGCAGCGCGCAGTAGGGGCAGTGGGTGTCGGCGGAGCTCATGGTCAGATGCGGGTGCCGGACTTCTTGGACAGCGTCAGGTACACGCTCGCGGTGATCGCGAGGAAGGCCACGTAGGCGAGGGCGAACCAGCCGAGGGCGGGGGTGTAGGAGCCGAAGGTCGTCTTCGAGAAGCCGAGCAGCTGCGGGATGAAGAAGCCGCCGTAGGCCCCGATCGCCGAGATCAGACCCAGGGCCGCGGCGGCCTTGCGCTGCGCGCCGATGCCGCCGTTGGCGCGGAGGGTGAAGATCGTCGGGATCATGCGGTAGGTCGAGCCGTTGCCGATGCCCGCCGCGGCGAACAGCACCAGGAAGCACGCCAGGAAGACGGCGAAGTTCTGCATCGGCAGGGTCAGGATGACGCTGAGGATGCCGAGACCCATCACCGTGAAGGCGCCCATCGTGATGACGGTGCCGCCGAAGCGGTCGGCGAGCTTGCCGCCGTACGGGCGGGCGAGGGAGCCGACGAGCGCGCCCATGAACGCGAGAGTGACGGTGGCCGAGCCGATCGCGATGCCCGTGAAGTCGGGGAACGTGTCGGCGAGCAGCTTCGGGAAGACGCCCGCGAAGCCGATGAACGACCCGAACGTGCCGATGTAAAGGACGGCCATGACCCACAGGTGCGGCTCCTTGAGGGCGGCGAGGGATGCCGTGATGTCCGACTTCGCGTTGGAGAGGTTGTCCATGCGGAAGTACGCGCCCACCATCGCGACGATGATCAGCGGCACCCAGATGAGACCCGCGAGCGGCAGGTTGAGGGTGGCGGCGGCGCCGACCGTGATGACGATGGGGACGACGAACTGCGCGACCGAGGCGCCGAGGTTGCCGCCGGCGGCGTTGAGTCCGAGGGCGTAGCCCTTCTGCGCGGCCGGGTAGAAGTAGGTGATGTTCGCCATGGAGCTGGCGAAGTTGCCGCCGCCGAAGCCGGCGAGAGCGGCGATGACGAGGAGCACGCCGAACGGGGTGGCCGGGTTGGAGACCGCGACCGCCAGGCCGATGCTCGGGATCAGCAGCAGCGCCGCCGAGACGATCGTCCAGTTGCGGCCGCCGAAGCGCGGGACCATGAACGTGTAGGGGATGCGCAGCGTCGCGCCGACGAGGCTCGGCATGGAGATGAGCCAGAAGATCTCGCCCGTCGAGAGCGTGAAGCCCGCGGCCGGCAGCGAGACGACGACGACGGACCACAGCTGCCAGACGACGAAGCCGAGGAACTCGGCGAAGATCGACCACCGCAGGTTGCGGGAGGCGATGGCCTTGCCCTCACGGGCCCACTGCGCGGCGTTCTCGGGGTTCCAATTGTCGATCCAGCGGCCGGGGCGGTGTTTCAGCTCTGCGCTCGCGGCTTCGGTGGGTGCTGCTGCGGTGGTCGCGGTCGCTGCTGCGGTGCTCGCGGCTTCGGCTCGGGGTGCGCGGTGCGCCGGGGCGGCGTCGGGGCGCGGGTCGGTGACGGTCACGGGGTCCTCCGTAGGGCGATGTGGGGAGGTGCAGCGCCCCGCATGGGCTGGGCGTGCCGCCAGCGTAGGGAGGAGGGATTACCCGGGACCGCGTCGTCGGGGGCGGGGAGGTAACGGTTGTCTCACCCGCGGTGGGGGCGGGGGAGAGGGGGAGTTTACGTGGCCGTTACACGCCGGGCGGAGCGGGGAGCGGAGGGCGGAGCGGTGGCGGTCGAACATCGAAGCTGCTGAGACGCGACCGGTAATCACGCACATCCGATGGTTCGGCTCGCGTATGTTGCGAGGCTCTCCCGCCCGGCACCTTCGATGCGCCCCATTCACGGTGCGAGGAGCGACCGTCGATAGAACGCCCCCCGGGGAAGCCACTCGTCGCCGAGCTCGCGTCGGACACCCACCCGAGCCGCACTGCCTTCTGGATGCTCCATCCCGCCTCTCAGCAGCCCTCGACCGTTGTGGCACTATCAACGAGCCCGCTTCAGCGATCCGAGAAAATGCGCGTTCCGCCATTTACGAGGTAGGCGACGTAGCGGAGGCTGTGGCAGGCTTGATGAGATTCGCTAGTGTGAGCATCCCACTCAGAGATTCATCACCTGTTCCGCCCTTTCCGCCCGTCGTGAGGTGGGCCTGTAGTACAAGTTGGCCCATCGTTGTCATGAAACGCTGTTTCTCAGTGGGGTCGCCGATCTGATTGCTATAAGCGATCATCGTGCCCATCGCCGTCGAAAGGTCGTGCGCGCGCTGAGCTGACTGGTCGCGTGATCGCGCGCGAGCCAATAGAACACCGGCGAACGTCGCTAGCGCGGCCGTCGAGACGAGATGCAGTCCCACTTGTTCGAACGCGGTGTAATCGGGACCAATCTGCAGGTAGTGCAGCACGACGGGCAGGACAGCCACCGTTGCTGCGGCTCCCAGAGTGATAAGACCTCCAACCCATGACCCCTTGGACTCCTTCGCGTTGCGAGCGGCGTCAGCCTTGAACAAGGAGTTCGTCGCGTCCGAAGTTGTCGCATTGACGAGCAGCCCCGCCTGGCCAGCTTTGGTTTCGAGATCACTCGTTGCGCGATCGATGGCCTCCTGGGCTCGCACGCTCGTCTCTTGGATTTCCGATTCAAACTTTTCGATTGCCGCCGCCGTGCCTTCCAGTCCGCGCAACCGATCACCCGCACTGGCGACGATGTGCGTCAGATGCTCGTTCGAAACAGTTGGGGGAGGTGGGTTCGGCGTCATGAGTAAACGCGCCGCTAGGTCCGATTGGCCATTGGCCAGGAGGTTCCACGCCTGGCCAACAAAATCGGGGCCTGACCACCAGGGCGCGCCGTAAGTCAGCAGCTCGGCAAGGCGGCTAGCGAGATGGGGGTAGGAGCTGAGGTTGCCGATGACGTTGTGGTACGTCTGCGTGAGCTGTCCCGCAAAGCCCGCTTCCGCCGCTCTCAATGCCCAGGTAACACCTTCCTCGAGGCTGGGATAGCCCTGCTGCATGAGCATCCATGCCAGAAGTGCCGCTGCCCATGGATGATTGGCCTCCGCTTTGGCTCGCACCAAGTTAGAGGCCTGTGCCGGGTCACCCTGGTTCCAAATCTGATGCACTTGCTGCAGGAACGCCACGTCAGACGGGTCAGCGGGCGGCAGAGGCGTATACATGTCCACGCAGCAACGTTATGGGATGGCTCCGACATCTTAAGTTGCGTGAGATCAGCCGGGCTCGCGATGGCAAGAGGGTGCTGCCCCGTCCCGCCGTTGACGAGAAATAATAAGGCCCGTGCCTCAGTAGGTTTGAGTTCACGAATTTCATTGGCCGCGCATTTACTCCATATGACGTCCCAGATCGCCGACCCCAGCTCGTGGGCGAACTCGGGTACGACCATTTCCTCGCCCACGGGGGCGATTGGGGCGGGCCCATCGCCATCGCGCTCGGTGGTCGGTTTCCGGCCCAGGTCACCCGAGAGCCGCGGCCACCGCAACCCTCATCCGCCCACCCGCCCGAGCCGCCTACGGTGGCGCGCGTGACGCTCACGCCCCCTCCCCGTTCCCACCGCGTGAACGGCCTCCCTTTCCAGTCCTTCTCGACCCGGCGGCCGGGCGCGACCGCTTACGTGCTCGTCCACGGCATCGGGATGTCGCACCGCTATCTGCGGCGCCTGCATGACGAGTTGGCGACGGATGCCGAGGTGCACTCGGTGGACCTGCCCGGCTTCGCCGGCGTCCCCACGCCCGGGCGATCGCCGGGCATCCGCGAGACGGCCGACGCCCTGGGTGGTGTGCTCGACGACCTCGGCGTCCGCGACGCGGTGCTCGTGGGGCAGTCGATGGGGTCGCAGTGGGTGGTGGAACTCGCCGCCCGCCGCCCGGATCTGGCCCGCGCGGTCGTGGCACTCGGTCCGGTCGCCGACAGCCGGCGCCGCGGGGCGGTCACCCAGGCGCTGCTCCTCGCGCGGGACTCCGCGCTCGAGCCGCCCCGGCTGCTCGGCATCGTCGTCAGTGACTACGTCCGCTGCGGCCTGGTCTGGTACGCCCGGCAGGCGCGACACATGCTGCGGTACCCGATCGAGGACAGGGTGGCGCATGTGACCGCGCCCGTCCTCTTCATGCGGGGCGGCGACGACCCCATCGCCTCCCAGGACTGGCTGACGCTTCTGCGGGCTCGCGCCCGTGACGCCGACATCGTGACCATCCCGGGCCACCGGCACCTCGCGCACTTCACCGCGCCGATCGAGACGGCCGACCGCATCCGGGCTTTCGTGGCGGCGCACCCGCCTCGATGAATCGCCGCAGTGCGGTCAGGGGACCCGGATGCCGATGGACCTCAGCTCCAGATTCGCGAGCTCCCTCATGACCTCGGGGTCCCTCCGACGCCAGGCGCCGAGCGGGTCGGGGTCGATCCGGGCGACCGCTCCGACCTTCTGATTCGTGAGGGCGCGAAGCGCGAGCAGGTCGATGTCGAGGCCGACGCGGATCATCTGCCGCGTGCGCGTGGCGCGGGTGACGAACCGGATGCGGGGGAGGAGCCACACGAGCAGCAGGATGAGGATCGGAACGGCCGCGACGCCGATCCCGAGGGCGGTCGCCGCCCGCAGGATGAGGTCCTGCTCGGTCTGACCGGCGGACTGCAGCGTCTCTCCGGCGCTGCTCGCCGCGTCGAACGGGTCGCGAATGCTCTCGCCGATGAGAGGGATGCCACCCAGTCGACCCCCGACGTCGGTCATCGACGACTGCAGCCCCGCGCCGGCATCCTGCATCTGCCGGCCGAACCGGGCGAGCTCGTTCACCACGGAGAACACCAGGATGCCCATGGCGACGCTCGCGGCGATCAGCGCGACCGCGACGACGTCCGCCACGATCTGCCGCGTCCGCCGCGGCGCGAAGTCCGAATACAGTTTCACGCCGTCAGCCTCCCACGCGGCGCGGCGCCGGCCCGCGGTTCGGGGCGCGATTCGTGCAGGGGGCGACCTACGTCCGCCCCACTGCACATCTCGCGCCCCGACCCGCCCCGAGCGCCGCGCCCCGACCCGCCCCGACCCGCGGCGCACGCCCCGACCCGGCGGCGCCCGCCCCGACCCGCGGCGGGCGTCAGGGCCGCTGGCCGCCGCCGCCCATCCCCATGCCGCCCGCCGCGGCGACGCCGGCGGTCACCGACGTCGCGGAGCCGTCGACGCTCACCGTGTAGGTCTGGCCGTCGGTCACCGCCGACGACGAGAACACCACCGACCCGAACGACTTCTCGGCCGTGTACGAGGCGATGACGGAGCCGGTGGCATCCTGGATCTCCACCGTCGACCCGGCGGAGCCCGACGCCGTCGCGGCGATCCAGCCCTGCGCCGACGAGGCGTCCGGCGACTCCGCCATGCCCGTGCTGCCGATCGCGACGAGCGTGCCACCGGTGACGGTGAGCCCGCCGTTGGAGTCGAGCGCCCCGTTCCCCTGACCGGTGGGTCCGTAGACGGTGACGTCCCCGCCGGTCATGGTGATGCTGCCGTTGGAGTCGAGACCGTCGCCCTCCGCGTCGATCACGAGGGTGCCGTCCGAGATGGTGACGGTCTCGCCGGTGTCCTGCATCCCGCCGCCCATCCCGCCGCCGGACGTGGTGGTGCCCGACGCGTTCACGCCGTCGTCGGAGGAGGTGACGCGGGTCGTGCCGCCGGCGATGCGGATGTCGGCCGACTCGATGCCCTCGTTCGACCGGCTGACGGTGATGTCGCCCCCGGTGATCGCGAGGGCGGTCTCGGAATGGATGCCGTCGCCCTCGGCCGCGATCGCCACGGTGCCGCCCGTGACGACGGCGTCGGTCTGCGCGTCGATGCCGTCATCGGTCGCGGTCGCGTCGATCGTGCCGCCGGACACCCACACGTAGCCCTGGGTGGCGTCGTCCGTCTGGTCGCTCTTCAGCGCATCCCCGCCGGCGGTGAGGGTGAGCGTGCCGCCGGACACCACGAGGGAGTCCTTGCCGCGGAGGGCGTCGTCGGCGGCATCCACGGTGATCGTCCCGCCGAGGATGGCCAGGTCGTCAGTGGCGGAGATGCCGTCGTTGCCGGTGTCGGTCACCGTGAGCGCGCCGGAGCCCGAGACGGTGAGGTCGCTGTCGGCGGAGATCGCCGCGCTCGCGTCGGCGTCGGCCGAGCTCGCCGCGGTGACGGCGTTCGTCGAGCCGTCGGCGAGCGAAAGGGCGACGTCGTCGGCGGTCACCACGTGGATCGCCGAGCCTGAGGTGCTCGTGATCGTCGCCCCGTCGAGCACGAGGACCACCTGCGCGTCGTCGGGGGCGTCCACGACGACCTGACCGTCGAGGGTCCCGGTGAGGCGGTAGACGCCGGCCGCCGTGATCGTGACGGTCGAGCCGTCGACGGTGACGCCGTCCGCGTCGCTGGACGCGGTGGAGCCGGAGAGGGTGATGGTCGCGGCATCCGCGGTGCTCCACTCGTCGTCGTTCACGACGGTGCCGTCGGCGTTCGCCGCGAGCAGCTCCGCGGCGGCGGCGGGGATGGCCGCGTCGACGTCCATGGTGGTCTGCACGCTCGACTCGGTGCTGAGCGGCGACGTGGCCGACGGCGTCGCGGCGGGCTGCGCGGTGACGGCGCATCCGGCGAGCACGAGGCCCGCCAGGGCGAGGGGGAGGGTCAGGGGGATCAGGCGGCGGCGCATGGCGTGTCCTTTCGAGCGGGGCGGGAGGGGGAGAGGGATGCCGGGGAGGCGAACGGTCCGGAGAGGACCCGGGTCCAGCGGTTCCGGGGCAGGTCGGGGCGCAGCGCCGCCATCCCGGTGGCGTACTTGCTGACGCGCTGCGGGCGGTGCCCGGCGCGCCACAGGGCGCGGTCGAGGGCTCCCGCCTGGCCGGGGGACTTCGTCTCGACGATGGCGAAGCGGGGAAGGGTGAAGCCGGCGCCGTCCGCGTCGACCCATTCGAGGTCGAGGTCGACGGTGGCACGCGACGGTATCGCCCCGGGCAGCAGCAGCGTCGCGCGCCGGTACCGGGTCTGCAGCCGCGCGTCGAGGTCGTCGGCGCGAGCCGGGGCGACCCCGATCGCCCCGAACGCCTCGGCGACGTCGTCGCGCGCCGCGGAGGTGAGACGTTCGGCGGCGCCGATGTCGTACTCGTCGCGCTCCTTGCGGGTGAGGCCGCGCGCTCCGCGCGTCTTCATCTCGAGGTAGGCGGCGCCTGTGTCGAGGTACGTGCGCGTCCGGAGCTTGAACCGGCGGCGGCGGCCGTGAGCGGCGAGGCGGAAGCTCAGTAGGTCGGGGGTGTCGAAGTAGACCGACCGGTAGGCCAGCTCCCGCTCGCCCGCGATCTCCAGCGCGGACGGGGCGTCGGCGGAACGGTGGAGGGCGTGGAGGAGGGAGGCGGCGGCATCCATCGGCACCACGTACTTGCGGTCCACCCGGGTGAGGAGCGCCGCATCGGCGGTCAGGGCGTCGAGCCCGATCGACGGGAGGGCGGCGAGGGCGTCGGTCGCACGGTCGCGGGGGCTCATCGGGCGCCGCCGATCAGGTCGGCGAAGGCGATGCCGGTGCCGTCCTCGTCGGAGCGGCGCGCGGCGGGGGTGTCCGCGCGGGCGTCGTCGGCGGGTCGGGCGGTGGGGGCCGCGGCGGCCCGCACGCGGTACCGCACGTCGACGAGCGTGGTGTCGTCGACGAGGTCGAGCTGCTGGACCGTGAGCCCGGTCACCTCCCCGCCGAGCAGGCGCTCGAGCTCCGTGCGGAGAGCGGTCTCGTCCGGGATGGCGCGGTCGAGGTGCACGACCTGGTGCCGGGACCGCGAGAGCACCCGCGGGTGGTCGGCGACGACGAGGACGGCGACGATCAGTCCGACGAGCAGCAGGGGAGTAAGGAGGTCGGTGTGGGGCAGGCCGCAGATGAGACCGATCGCGAGAGCGGCGAAGTAGTAGGCGACCTCGCGCTGAGTGATCTCGCTCGATCGCAGCCGGATGATCGACAGCACGCCGAACAGGCCGAGCCCGAGGCCCAGCGCGACCTCCGCGGTGCCGAGCACGGTGGCCACGGCGAGGACGCCGACGTTCACCCCCAGGAAGGCGACGACGAGGTCGCGGCGGCGATGCCGCTGGAAGTAGACGGCGCTGAGCAGGACGGCGGCGACGAGGTCGGCCGCGGCCAGGAGGAGGGCGGTGGTGGTCATGGGGTGCTCCTTGCGGTGAGGGGATCGGACGTGGTGGGGGTCGGGGCGGAGGCGTCCGCGGGGTCCGCTGTGGACGACGGGCCCGAGACGCCGGCTGTGGAGGAGGCGTGCGGGGCGGGGGCCGGGGCTGTGGCCGGGGCCTGCGGGGCGGCAGCGGGCGTGCCGGGCCGCGAGATCGGGCGGGGCGGCGGGCCGGCGGCATCCATCCGCGGGAAGACCAGCGATCGCTGGACGCCGTAGCTGAGGACGGACAGCACCCCCTCGGTGACGACCTTCGCGGGCAGCAGGGCCAGCCCGTGCTCGGTGAGGAAGGACATCCAGGCGATGTTGGATGCCAGCAGGGCCAGGGCCAGCACCCCGTACCGCACCGCCTGCCCGACGAGCGGGCCGCCCTGGGCGCGGAAGACCACGCGCCGGTTGACGAGGAAGTTTGCGCTCGCCGACAGCAGACGCGCCGCGACGATGGACGGGACCAGCCAGCCCGTCAGCGCCTGCAGGAGGAGCAGCGCCACGGTGTCCACGACGAACGCCGCGAGCGACGACGACGCGAACAGCAGCACCGGCAGCAGCACCCGCAGCGAGTCGCGCACCGGACGGAAATGGCTCGACGCGTTGCGGTCGAGGTAGACCGTGTCGATGGGCACCTCGTGGGCGGCGATCCCGTCGGGGCTCAGGCGCAGCAGCATCCGCTGCTCGTACTCGAAGCCGTCGCCCGGGACGCCGAGCGCCCAGGCGAGACGGTCGGACGGGATGCCGCGGAGTCCGGTCTGCGTGTCGGTGACCTGCCGTCCGGTGGCGAGCCGGAACAGTCCCCGTGCGGCCGCGTTGCCGACGCGGCTGCGCAGGGGGACGTCGCCGCGGAACCCGCGGACGCCGAGCACCAGCGCGCTCCGTCCGTCCGCCGCGTCGGTGCGCAACGCCTCCGCCACGCGGCACACGTCGGTCGGCGTGTGCTGTCCGTCAGCGTCGGCCGTGACGACGTCGGCATCCGGTCGCTCGGCGGCGATGCGGGCGAACCCGGTCTTGAGCGCCGCGCCCTTGCCGCGGTTGGCGGGGTGGGCGAGGACCTGGGCGCCCTCGTCGCGGGCGGCGGCGAAGACGGGCGCGAAGGCGGGGCCGCTGCCGTCGTCGACGACGAGCACCTCCAGGTCGGGATCCGCGCGGCGCAGCTCGCCGATGAGGATCGGCAGGCGCGGGCCCGGCTCGAACGCGGGGATGAGGACGAACACCGCTCAGCCCGCCACGTAGAGGATGTCGCTGGTGCCGCGCTCGCCGCCGTTCGACGGCGAGTTGACCACCTCGCCGTTGAAGTACATCGTCGACGAGCCGCCGCCGTCGAGGTTGTAGGCGGTCGTGGCGCCGAGCGAGAGCATGATGTCGGCCAGCTCGGGCAGCGTGACGCCCTCGCTGTACCCCTCCTGCCGGCCGTCGACGACGACGAACACGAGATGGTTCTCGTCGATCACGCCGACCGCGGTGCGCGGCTGGTCGCCCTGGATCGAGTGGTTGCCGACGTTGGTGTCCACCTCGACGCTGTCGATGCCGTCGACGACCTGCCCGTCCTCGACGATGGCCGGGCCGAAGCTGAGGGTGTTCCAGACTCCGGATGCCAGGAGGTCATCGGCCGTCGTCTGGGTCTCGTCGTACACCTCGACGTGGCCGTCGGTGTAGAAGGCCAGGCCCTCGCGGGCGCCCTCGTCGCGATAGACGACGCCGTTGCGGATCTCGATGCCGGTCGACCGGAAGCCGTAGTAGTCGCCGTTGATGGCGAAGATCGCGTCATTGGCTGCGGCGATCTCGCTCGTCGTCTGCGTGATGTTCTCGCCGAACTGGTTGTTGGCGAAGGCCGAGCGCAGATCTGTCGCGTCGCCGAGCACGACGTCGGCGACGTAGTAGGTGAGGGTGTCGGTCGTCACCGTCGAGAGGGACACCGAGGTGGAGCCGTCGCTCCAGCTCGTGTCGGTGAGCGAGGTCGTCGTCGTGGTGGACGCCTCGGACGGAGCGGCGACGGTGGAGTTCTCCGCCTCGTAGGCCGCGACATCGGCGACCTCGACGTGCGGGACGAGGAAGCGATCGGCCGCCCACCAGGCGGACCCGCCGACCGTGAGGACGACCGCCATGCCGCCGGCGAGGAAGGCGCGGCGGGTGGTGCGGCGCCGGGTCGTGGGGGTGCGGCGCGGGGCGGCCGGGGTGGGGGCGCCGGGCGCAGTCGTCGCGGCGTCGGTGCGGCGGCGCGGGGCGACGGGGGCGGTCACGGCGTCGGGCGCAGTCCCGGTGTCGGGGGTGCGGCGCGGGGCGTCGGACTCGGGGGCGGGGTCTGGCGTTCGCATGCCCCTAGGAAAGGTGCCGCGCCCTCACCGGAGCCTCACCGGACCCTGCCCGCTGCTGAGAGGACCTATGCGAGTCCTATGCGAGGCGGATTCGCGCGTGGGCGTCGTTCGGGGCGCCATCCGTGCATCGGGGCGGGATATCTCGCGCCCCGACGCACATCCCGCGCCCCGAACCCCACGGCGCGCACCGGACCTGAGAGGCTGATGAGATGCGAGGACAGATCTGGGGATTGATCACGGCCGCGATCGGACTGGCCATCATCGTGCTGCTCGGCATCGACGGCATCCAGTACGGCATCTGGGTCGACGAGATCGGGCCGTCCCTCGACATCGCGGACCAGGCCGCACAACCGACACTCATCATGTCGGCGGTGATCGGCGTGCTCGCCATCGGGCTCGTCATCGGCGGTCTCGCTGTGGGGCTGTCGATTCCTCGCGGCCAAGGACCTGATCGGCCCGCTCGCACCGAGTGACGTGGGACGGCGACGTCGGCACGATCGAGCCTGTCGCCGGCTCGCGGGATCGGGGCGCCATCCGTGCACTGGGGCGGGACATCTCGCGCCCCAGCGCACATCCCGCGCCCCAGCGCACATCCCGCGCCCCACACCCCGCGCCCCGGAACCCGCCGCGCGGCGGATCACGCCACGGTGCGGATCACGCCCGTGATGATCAGCGTCACGGCAGTCGTCCACAGCGCGATCGCCGCGGCCTGCCACGCGATGACACGGACCGGTGAGACCCCGGTCGACGTCAAGGCGGCGGCGGTGAACTGCGTCGGCAGCAGCAGCGGGCCGAGCAGGCTCACACCGGGCGTCCCGTAGCGGTAATAGGCCCGCTCGAACTTCTCGCGCCGCGCCGTCGTCGGCTTCTCGGGCGCCCCGCGGCGGGTCGTCACGGCGGTGCGCACCCGGGATGCCACGAGCACCACCACCGCCACGCACAGCAGATTCCCGAGGGCGCCGGCGACGGCGGCGAGGACGGGATGGATGCCACCGATGATCCCGATCGCGGCCGCCCCCTCGCCCTCGATGAACGGCACCGCCCCGGCCAGGGCCACGACGAGCGGCTGGACGAGATCGGGCACACCGGCGACGAGGTCCTGGAAGCCGAGGACGAGGTCGGAAACGGGGTTGGACATGGATGCCTCCGGGGGTCTGGATCGCGGGGTGTTCCGCGGTGATCCCATCTCATCGGCGGGCGGCTCGCGGCGGCAGTGTCACGGTGTCACCCGGTCACGGGAGGATGCGACGGCCCACCCGTGACGAATGTCATGCCCGTACTGTGGCGGGTGTGAGCCCCCGTCCCGCCGCCTCGCCGATCGCCGCGTCTTCGACCGTCCCGCGGAACGACGAGACCGCGTCCGTTCGGATGCCCGCCGCGACGAGCTACGCCCGCGACGTGCGCGTGACCTGGTGGTACACGGCCGGCTCCCTCGTCGTCTTCCAGCTCACCACCCTGTTCATGTGGCTGCTCGCGCTCCTGTACCGCGAGCCGCTCCTCCCGTACCCCGCGGCTCTCACGCTTTTCGTCGCGGGTGCGGCCGTGTCCGTCGCCGCCGGCGTCCTCCTGCTCGTGCGTTACCGGGTCGAGCCGGTCGACGACGCGGAGGACCACCGCGCGGGCGTCCCGTGGGTGCTCCTCGGAGCCTCCGCCGCAGCCGCGCTCGCTCTCGGGGCCGGTCTCGGCTCGCCGCTGCTGGCCGTGACCACGGCCGCGTACGCCCTCTGCCTGGTGCGCTGGCAAGGTGGCATCCGGTTCCGTCTCGTCCTCCTGCTCACCGTCGTGATCCTCGCGGTCTGGTTCGTCGAGGGCACACGCCTGAACCCCGACGCGTACGCCGGGCCGGTCACGAGCGCCGCGGTCTTCGGCGCACTGCTCGTGCCGATCACGGCGACATCGCTGTGGTGGTGGGACGTCGTCCGCGAGCTCGACCGGGCGCGTCGCGCGGAGGGGCGTCTCGCCGCGGCGCAGGAGCGCCTGCGCCTCGCGAGCGACCTGCACGACCTGCAGGGCCACCACCTGCAGGTCATCGCGCTGCAGCTGGAGCTCGCCGAGAAGATGCTCGCGCGGGACCCGGATGCCGCTGCCGATCAGGTCCGCGCGGCCCGCGAGAGCGTCGACGAGGCGCGCCGCGGGACCCGGGATCTGGCCGCGCGGTTCCGCGGGGTGCCGCTGCCCGACGAGCTCGCCAACGCCGTCGACCTGCTGCGCGCGGCGGGACTGCGGGTGCGTCTGGACGTCGCCGAGGATGCGGCGGAGGCGCCGGCGGACGTCCTCGGACCGGTCGTCCGCGAATGCACGACCAATGTCCTCAAGCACGGCGGCGGCGCCGAGGCATCCCTGTCCCTCCTCCGACGCGACGGCGCCTGGGTCCTCTCGATCGGCAACGACGTGCGCGGGGAGACCTCGCCCGTCGGCGACGGCGCAGGCCTGGCCGGGATCGCGGCGCGCGTCGGCGCCATCGGCGGGACCATGGATGCCGCCGCCTCCGGCGACCGTTTCGTCGTCACGGTCGCCGTGCCGGCCGGGGTCGTGTCGTGAGCGGCGACCGGGTCATCCGGGTGCTCATCGCCGACGACGAGGACATGATCCGCACGGCGCTCGCCGCGCTGCTGCGGCTCGAGGACGACCTCGACGTCGTGGGGGAGTGCCGCGACGGCGAGACCGCGATCGCCGAGGCCGCGCGGCTGCGGCCGGACGTGTGCCTGCTCGACCTGGAGATGCCCGGCCTCGACGGCGTGGACACCGCCGCCCGCATTCTCCGCACGGTGCCGTCGCGCTGCGTCATCGTCACGCGCCACGCCCGGCCGGGAGTGCTGCGCCGAGCCCTGGGAGCGGGCGTCGACGGGTTCCTGCCGAAGTCGCGCCCCGCCGACGACGTCGCCGCGGTGATCCGCGAGGTCGCCGCCGGTCGGCGCTACGTCGACCCCGAGATCGCCGCCGACGCCCTGAGCGACGAGCGGAGTCCGCTCACGGACAGGGAGCTCGACGTGCTGCGGGCCGGCGCGCGCGGCGAGACGGTCGCCGAGATCGCCGCGGCGCTGCATCTGTCGGCCGGGACGGTGCGCAACCACGTGTCGTCGGTGCTCGGCAAGCTCGGCCTCGCGAGCCGGCAGCAGGCGACGATCCACGCGCGCGAGCGCGGCTGGATCTGACGCGCCCCCGTCGCTCCCGCCGGGGCGGTGCGCCCGCGGCATCCGCCACCTGCGTTGCGATGACCTGGCGCAGATGCACGCGCTGACCGCCGCGCGGCGTACATATGGGGCAAGTCAACGTCGGACGGGTCGGGCAGGGCGTGGCGGGCCCCGGTGGCATCCCCGCCACCTCCCTAGCGATGAGGTGGCGCAGATGCACGCGCTGACGGCGTCGCGGCGTACATGTGGGGCAAGTCAACGTCGGAGGGGTCGGGCAGGGCGTGAGAGGCCCCCGGTGGCATCCCGGCCCCCTCCCTAGCGATGAGTTGGCGCAGATGCACGCGCTGACGGCGTCGCGGCGTACATGCGGGGCAAGTCAGCGTCGGAGGGGTCGGGCGGGGCGGGGGTGGGGCACTGCGGCATCCATGGTCCGGGGAGGGCTTCGCGATCCGTGCCGGGGGCTGCGCGACGCGGTCCATCCACGCATCCCGGGGTGGCTCGCCGTTATCTTCGCTCGCACCGGGTGTCGGACGAGCGAAGGGGCTGACGGTGATCGACGTGGGGCGGTCGGCCGCGGGGCCGACGTGGAAGACCATCGAGGACGACTTCGTCCTGGGGGCGTGCGCGCGGCGCATCGTGGGCTTCGCGGCGCTCGCGCCGGACGGCCGGTGGAGCGCGTTCGACGACGAGTCCCAGCCGCTCGGCGACCTCGCGACCCTGGACGAGGCGAAGGCGCTCATCTGGGGGGCGCATCGCACGACGCACGACAGGACGTGCGCGTCGCCCTGGGGGCACGGCTGGGCGGGTCTCGCGGAGACGGTCCGGCGCTGGCGCGAGGGCGGAGCGGTGCCGCCGCGGCAGGACGGCCCCGGACCGCAGAACTGAGGACGGGATGCCGCCGAGCCCGGGCCGGCGAAGCGGATGCCTCCCATCGGAGGGGGCGGGGCGGGGCCATTCAGCCCTGTCCGGTAGGGTGGACGATTGGTGCAGATCTCTTGATATCGAGAGATTTCGCCTCCTCCCACCACCGATCGCCCAGCGAAGGATTGTCCGTGGATCTCTACGAGTACCAGGCACGTGATCTGTTCGAAAAGTACGAGGTGCCGGTGCTCGCCGGCATCATCGCCGACACCCCTGAGGAGGCGAAGGCGGCCGCGGAGAAGCTCGGCGGTGTCGTCGTCGTCAAGGCTCAGGTCAAGACCGGAGGCCGCGGCAAGGCCGGCGGCGTGAAGGTCGCCAAGACCCCCGACGAGGCGTTCGAGGCGGCGCAGGCCATCCTCGGCCTCGACATCAAGGGCCACGTCGTCAAGCGCGTCATGGTCGCCGCCGGTGCCCGCATCGCCAAGGAGTTCTACTTCTCGGTGCTGCTCGACCGCGCCAACCGCTCCTACCTGTCGCTCTCCAGCGTCGAGGGCGGCATGGAGATCGAGGAGCTCGCCGTCGAGCGTCCCGAGGCGCTCGCGCGCATCGAGGTCGACCCGCTCGAGGGCATCAGCCACGAGAAGGCCCTGGAGATCGCCAAGGCCGCGAAGTTCGACGACGAGCTGGCCCCCAAGGTGGCCGACGTCTTCGTCAAGCTCTTCAACGTCTACAAGGGCGAGGACGCCACGCTCGTCGAGGTGAACCCCCTCATCCAGAGCGAGGACGGCGACATCATCGCTCTCGACGGCAAGGTCTCGCTCGACGAGAACGCCGGCTTCCGCCACCCCGAGCACGAGGCGCTCGAGGACAAGGACGCGGCCGACCCGCTCGAGGCCAAGGCCAAGCAGCACGACCTGAACTACGTCAAGCTCGACGGCCAGGTCGGCATCATCGGCAACGGCGCGGGCCTGGTCATGTCGACCCTCGACGTCGTCGCCTACGCCGGCGAGAAGCACGGCGGCGTCAAGCCCGCCAACTTCCTCGACATCGGCGGCGGCGCCTCGGCGACCGTCATGGCCGCCGGTCTCGACGTCATCCTCGGCGACGAGCAGGTCAAGAGCGTCTTCGTCAACGTCTTCGGCGGCATCACCTCGTGCGTCGCCGTGGCCGAGGGCATCGTGAAGGCCCTCGAGATCCTCGGCGACACCGCCACCAAGCCCCTCGTCGTGCGTCTCGACGGCAACCAGGTCGAGGAGGGCCGCGAGATCCTCGCCGGCGCCAACCACCCGCTGGTGACCCTCGCCGCCGGTATGGACGAGGGCGCCGACAAGGCCGCCGAGCTGGCCAACGCGTAAGGGATAGGGATACACAGACATGTCCATCTACCTCAACAAGGACTCCAAGGTCATCGTCCAGGGCATCACCGGCGGTGAGGGCACCAAGCACACCGCCCTCATGCTGAAGGCCGGCACCCAGGTCGTCGGCGGCGTGAACGCCCGCAAGGCCGGCACCACCGTGGCGCACAAGGACGCGTCGGGCAACGACGTCGAGCTCCCCGTCTTCGCCTCGGTCGAGGAGGCCATCCGCGAGACCGGCGCCGACGTGTCGATCGCGTTCGTGCCCCCGGCCTTCACGAAGGACGCCATGGTCGAGGCCATCGACGCCGAGATTCCGCTGCTCGTCGTGATCACCGAGGGCGTGCCCGTCGGCGACACCGCCGAGGCGTGGGCGTACGCGAAGTCGAAGGGCGAGAAGACCCGCATCATCGGCCCGAACTGCCCCGGCATCATCACGCCCGGCGAGGCGCTCGTGGGCATCACCCCCGCGAACATCACCGGCAAGGGACCCATCGGCCTCGTGTCGAAGTCGGGCACCCTGACCTACCAGATGATGTTCGAGCTGCGCGACCTCGGCTTCTCGACCGCCATCGGCATCGGCGGCGACCCGGTCATCGGCACCACGCACATCGACGCGCTCGCCGCGTTCGAGGCCGACCCCGACACCAAGGCGATCGTCATGATCGGCGAGATCGGCGGCGACGCCGAGGAGCGTGCGGCCGACTTCATCAAGGCGAACGTCACCAAGCCGGTCGTCGGCTATGTCGCGGGCTTCACCGCTCCCGAGGGCAAGACCATGGGTCACGCCGGCGCGATCGTCTCCGGCTCGGCCGGTACCGCTCAGGCCAAGAAGGAGGCCCTCGAGGCCGCCGGCGTGAAGGTCGGCAAGACGCCGTCCGAGACCGCCGCCCTGATGCGCGAGATCATCGAGAGCCTGTAAAGCAGCACTCTCCTGGGGCCCGGATGCCATGGCATCCGGGCCCTTCGTCGTCCCGGCCGCACCGCTCGGCGCACGCCGGGGCGGTCGGCGCGGCCGGGGGCGGACCTGCGGGGGCGCGAGATCACGTGATCGCGCCGAGAGCACACGTTGTCGCGGCCGCGAGCGGGTGCTCTCGACGGGATCGTGTGCAGTCGGCGCGGAGGGCCGCCGGTGGGGGCGGGACGAAGACGGGGCCGGGATGCCATGGCATCCCGGCCCCGGAAGAGCACCGGGCTCAGGACAGGAGCGCCTCGACCGGGCCGCGGACGAAGAACACCACGAATCCGGCGGCGACGATCCACAGCAGCGGGCTGACCCGCCGGGCGCGACCGGACAGCGCCTGGATCAGCACCCAGCTGACGAAGCCGGCGCCGATGCCGTTGGCGATCGAGTACGTCAGCGGCATGACCGTGACCGTGAGGAACACCGGGATGAGCACCGACACGTCGCTGAGGTCGACGTGGCGGATCTGCGCCATCATCAGCGCACCGACGATGACCAGGGCGGCGGCGGCGATCTCGGTCGGGACGATGCTCGTCAGCGGGGTGAAGAACATCGCCAGCAGGAACAGGGCGCCCGTGACGACGTTCGCCAGTCCGGTGCGGGCGCCCTCCCCGATGCCCGAGCCCGACTCGATGAACACCGTGTTGGACGACGACGAGGTCGCCCCGCCGGCGACCGCGCCGATGCCCTCGATCACCAGCGCCGAGCGCAGGCGCGGGAACGTGCCGTCGGGGGCGGCGAGCCCGGCCTCGCGAGAGAGGCCCGTCATGGTGCCCATCGCGTCGAAGAAGTTCGTGAACACCAGGGTGAAGACGAGCATGAGCGCTGCGAGCACGCCGATGCGGCCGAACGAGCCGGCCAGGTCGACCTGGCCGACGAGCGAGAGGTCGGGGAGGCTGATCCACTGCGACGGCAGCTCGGGGACGCTCAGACTCCAGCCGCCGGGGTTGCCGTCGGCGCGGGCGTCGAGGTTCGCGACCGCCTCGACGATCACGGCGATGACGGTGCCGCTCAGCAGGCCGATGAGCAGGGCGGCCTTGACCCTGCGGGCGAGCAGAACCGCGGTGATGACGAGCGTCAGGACGAACAACGCCGTCGGCACCGTCGCGATCGAGCCCTGGACACCGAGGCCGACCGGGGGAGAGGCGAGTCCGGTCGAGGTCACCAGTCCGCTGTCGACGAAGCCGATGAACGCGATGAACAGGCCGATGCCGACGGTGATCGCGGTCTTCAGCGCCAGCGGCACCGCCTCGAAGATCATGCGGCGCAGACCCGTGACGGCCAGCAGCACGATGATGAGCCCGTTGATGACGACGAGACCCATGGCCTCGGGCCACGTGACGCCGCCGACGATGCCGACCGCGAGGAACGAGTTGATGCCGAGCCCGGCCGCGAAGGCGAAGGGCAGGCGGGTGACGAGGCCGAACAGCATGGTCATCACGCCGGCGGTCAGCGCGGTGGTGGCGGCGACCTGGCCGAAGCCGAGGACGTTGCCCTCGACGTCGGGGGTGCCCGACAGGATGATCGGGTTCAGGATGACGATGTAGGCCATCGTCACGAAGGTGACGACTCCGCCGCGCACCTCGGCACCGACGCTGGAACCGCGTGCGGTGATCTCGAAGAACCGGTCGAGGGCGTTCTTCGGCTCGGCCGCGGGGGCGGCCGGGCGCTCGGGAGCAGGGGTGCTCATGATGGCTCCAGAAGGGGGGAAGGGAAAGGACGGGCCGAGTCGAGGCGCGCGGTCGTATCGTGGGGATATGCCGCTCTCAGGAGAGTATTTGCCCAGCACCAGCGAATGGGCCCGCTCGCAGGCCGAGGCCTTCGAGGCCTCGGGTGGCCAGGAGGCCGCCGAACTGCGAGGCAAGCCCATCATCGTCCTCACCACCGTCGGAGCCAAAACCGGCGGCCTGCGCAAGACGGCGCTCATGCGCGTCGAGCACGACGGTCGCTATGCCGTGGTGGCATCCAAGGGAGGAGCCCCCGAACACCCGGCCTGGTACTTCAACCTCGTGAAGAACCCGCGCGTCGCGCTGCAGGACGGCGACGACAAGCGCGAGTACGACGCCCACCAGGCCGAGGGCGCCGAGCGCGAGGAGTGGTGGGAGCGCGCCGTCGCGGCGTGGCCCGACTACGCCGAGTACCAGCGCAAGACCGACCGTCGCATCGAGCTGTTCGTCCTCGAGCCCGTCTCCTGACGCGCCGAAGTGGCCCCGGGGCGCCGTGTGTGGCCCCGGGGCCACTTTCGTGAACCCGCGCAGGTGGCGTTGCCCTGGTGACGCGCGCGCCGTGGCGGTGCGGCGTGCGCCGAGGTGGCCCCGGGGCGCCGTGTGTGGCCCCGGGGCCACTTTCGTGAACCTGCGCAGGCGACGTGGCCCTGGTGACGCGCGCGCCGTGGCGGTGCGGTGTGCGCCGAGGTGGCCCCGGGGCGCCGTGTGTGGCCCCGGGGCCACTTTCGTGAACCTGCGCAGGCGACGTGGCCCGGGTGACGCGCGCGCAGTGGCGGTGCGGCGTGCACCGAGGTGGCCCCGGGGCGCCGTATGTCGCCCCGGGGCCACACCGGCGGCATCTCGCCGGCAAAACTCACACCACCGCGCGCCCCCGGTGAGGGAAACGTTCGCGAGGGGTAACGCGGGGGAGCGGGCCGGAGAAACGTCGTCTGCCTAGCGTCGGGGCATGGCCCGCTCGAACTCCGCAACCGGAACGAAACACGCTGCTGACGACAGCGCAAAGTCCGCCTCCTACGGTGGCGACATGCTCCCGCCAGCGTCGGTCGTCGTCGTCGGCGCCGGCATGGTGGCCCACCGCTTCGTGGAGAGCCTCCTCGCCCGCGACGTCGACGGTCGCTGGCGCGTCACGGTGCTCGGCGACGAGCGCCGCGCCCCCTACGACCGCGTCGGACTGACCGGCTACTTCGGCGGCCGGAGCGCCGACGACCTCGCGCTCGACCCGGCCTCGCTCGCCCACGAGCGGGTGCGCGTCGAGACCGACGCCCGCGTCGTGTCGATCGACCGCGCGAACCGGACCGTCACCACCGCCTCCGGCGACGTGCACGCGTACGATCGGCTGGTCCTCGCGACCGGCTCGTACGCCGCCCGGCTCGCCCTCGACGGCTTCGACAGCCGGGGGTGCTTCGTCTACCGCACGCTCGACGACGTCATCGCCCTCCGCGACTGGGTCGCGCGTCGTTCGGCGGAGCTCGGACGCCCCCTGCGCGGCGCCGTCGTCGGTGGCGGTCTGCTGGGACTGGAGGCGGCCGGGGCGCTGCAGGCCGAGGGCGTCGCGCCGTTCGTGCTGCAGTCGAACGAGCGCCTCATGTCGGCGCAGCTCGACCTCGGCGGGGCCAAGGCACTGCAGCGGCTCATCGAGGAGCGCGGCATCGACGTGCGCACCTCGTCGGTGACGACCCGGGTGGATGCCGACAAGACCGGCGCCGTGTGCGGGCTCGAGCTGCGCGACGGGAGCTGGGAGCCGGTCGACGTCGTCGTCTTCACCGTCGGCGTGCGGCCGCGCGACGAGCTCGCCCGCGCCGCGGAGCTGCGCGTCGACCCCCGCGGCGGTGTCGTCATCGACGCCGGCTGCGAGACGTCCGACCCGGCCGTCCTGGCCATCGGCGAGGTCGCCAGCTACGACGGCCAGTGCGTCGGTCTCGTCGCCCCCGGCTACGCCATGGCCGAGATCGCCGCGACCCGCCTCCTCGGCGGAGAGGCCGCGTTCGACGGCTTCGACACGTCCGCGAAGCTCAAGCTGTCGGGTGTCGAGGTGGCGAGCTTCGGCGACGCGTTCGCCGAGACGCCGAACGCCCTCGACGTCACGTACGCCGACCCGGTGTCCGGCGTCTACAAGAAGCTCGTGCTCAGCGACGACGCGCAGACGCTGCTCGGCGGCATCCTCGTCGGCGACGCGTCGGCGTACGGAGCGCTCCGACCGCTCGTCGGGCGCGCGCTCGGCGGCGACCCGGCCGCCTACCTCCTGCCGGCCGATCTGGCGCCCGCCGCCCAGGGGGAGCTCCCGGCGGACGCCATCGTCTGCTCCTGCAACGGCGTCACCGCCGGCACCGTCCGCGACGCCGTCACCGAGCACCAGTGCGCGGACGCCGCCGAGGTGAAGGCGTGCACCAAGGCCGGTGCGGCCTGCGGCTCGTGCTTCACGCTCGTGAAGAAGCTCGTCGCCACCGAGCTGGCGGCATCCGGTCGGGAGGTCTCCTCGGGGCTGTGCGAGCACTTCTCCTTCACCCGCGCGCAGCTGTTCGACATGGTCCGGGTCTCGGAGCTGCGCACGTTCACGTCGATCGTGCAGCGGTTCGGCAAGGGCCGCGGCTGCGACATCTGCAAGCCCGCGCTCGCCAGCATCCTCGCCAGCCTCTACTCGGGGCACGTCCTCGACGGCGAGCTCGCGACGATGCAGGACACGAACGACCACGTCATGGCCAACATCCAGCGCGACGGCAGCTACAGCGTCGTGCCGCGCATCCCGGGCGGGGAGATCACGCCCGAGGGGCTCGTCGTCATCGGCGAGGTGGCGCGGGACTTCGGGCTCTACACGAAGATCACCGGCGGCCAGCGCATCGACATGTTCGGCGCGCGGCTCGAGCAGCTGCCGGACATCTGGCGCCGGCTCGTCGACGCCGGCTTCGAGTCCGGGCACGCGTACGGCAAGTCGCTGCGCACCGTGAAGTCGTGCGTCGGGCAGACGTGGTGCCGTTACGGCGTGCAGGACTCCGTCGGCATGGCCGTGCAGCTCGAGCTGCGGTACCGCGGCCTGCGCTCCCCGCACAAGCTCAAGTTCGGCGTCTCGGGCTGCGCGCGCGAGTGCGCGGAGGCCCGCGGCAAGGACATCGGCGTGATCGCGACCGAGGCCGGCTGGAACCTCTACGTCGGCGGCAACGGCGGCTTCACGCCGCGTCACGCGGAGCTGTTCGCGGAGGGCCTGGACGACGAGGGCCTCCTGCGGGCCATCGACCGGTTCCTCATGTTCTACATCCGGACCGCCGACCGGCTGCAGCGCACCGCGCCCTGGGCGCAGGACTACGAGGGCGGCCTCGAGGCGCTCAAGGCCGTGGTCTTCGACGACAGCCTCGGCATCGCGGAGGACCTCGACCGCGCGATGGCCTCGCACGTCGACGCCTACGAGGACGAGTGGGCGGCCACCCTCGCCGACCCCGACAAGCTCCGACGCTTCGAGAGCTTCGTCAACGCCCCCGACGTCGCCGACCCCTCCCTCGCCTATGTCGCCGAGCGCGGGCAGCCCCGTCCCGCGACGGCGGAGGAGCGCTCCTCCGGCGCCGTCCTCATCGGCGGCACGACCCTGGCGGTGCGCTCATGACGATGACCGACGCCACCCCCTCCGCCCTGCCGCAGGAGGGCGGGATCCCGGATGCCGCCCCCTCCCGGTCGGCGTCCCCCGTGGCATCCGCGTGGGTCCGTGTCTGCCGCGTCGACGACCTCCTCGTCGAGCGCGGGGCCGCCGCCCTCATCGGAGGCCGCCAGATCGCGCTGTTCCGCACCTACGACGGGCGCCTGTTCGCCACCGACCAGGTCGACCCGTTCAGCGGCGCGGCAGTACTCTCGCGCGGCATCGTCGGCGACCGCGACGGTGTGCCCACGGTCGCCTCGCCCATGTACAAGCAGGTGTTCGACCTGCGCACCGGCGCCTGCCTCGACACGCAGGGCAAGGAGCCGCTCGCGGTGCGCACGCACCCGGTGGCCGTGACCGACGGCGACGTGTTCGTCAAGATCGAAGGAGACGCCCGATGATCGCTCTGGCCGGACTGGACCTCACCGACCGCCTCGTCGTGTGCGTGGGCGGCGGACGCGTCGCCGAGCGGCGCATCGCCCGGCTGCGGGCCTCCGGGGCGCGCATCCGCGTCGTCGCCCCGGAGGTGACCGACGGGCTCGCGGCGCTCGCCGCCGCCGGGACGATCGACTGGGCGGCGCGCCCGTTCGACGCCTCCGATCTGGACGACGCCTGGTTCTGCCACACGGCCACGGGATCGGCCACGGTGGACGCCCTCGTCGTCGACGCGGCCGAGGCGCGCCGGGTGTGGTGCGTGAACGCCGGTCACGGCGGCAAGGGCACCGCGCGGCTCGCGGCCGAGACGACGAGCGACGACGTGCTGGTCGGCGTCGTCTCCACCGCGGGGGCGGACCCGCGCCGGAGCGTCGCCGTCCGCGACGCCATCGCCGACGGTCTGGCGGCCGGACGGCTGCCGCTGCGTCGTCGTCGCCGCCCGCTCGTCGGGAGCGTCGCCCTCGTCGGCGGCGGCCCCGGCCCGGTGGACCTGCTGACCGTCCGCGGTCGCGCGCTCCTCGCCGCGGCCGACGTGGTCGTGCACGACCGCCTCGGTCCTACCGGCGTCCTGGCGGAGCTCGGCGACGACGTGGAGCTCGTCGACGTGGGCAAGCGCCCCCACCACCACCCGGTCCCGCAGGACGAGATCAACGCGATCCTCGTCGACCGCGCGTCTCGCGGCCTCCGCGTCGTGCGCCTGAAGGGCGGCGACCCCTTCGTCTACGGCCGCGGCGGCGAGGAGGTCATCGCCTGCCGGGCGGCCGGTGTGCCGGTCGAGGTCGTCCCCGGGATCAGCAGCGCCATCGCGGTGCCCGAGAGCGCCGGCATCCCGGTCACGCATCGCGGTGTCGCCGGTACTCTGCACGTTGTGAACGGTCAGGAGAGCCCGAGCCCCGCGACGCTCGCGGCCTTGCGGGACGACACGGCCACGGTGGTGGCCCTGATGGGCGTGAGCGGCCTGGCCCGCTTCGTCGACGCGGCGCGGGCGGCGGGTGCGCCGGCGGGTCGGCCCGTCGCCTTCATCGAGAACGGGCACACGCCGCAGCAGCGCACCATCCGTTCCACGATGGAGCGGGCGGTCCCGGATGCCGCGGCTCACGGCCTCCGCAACCCCGCCGTCCTGGTGTTCGGCGAGGTCGCCCGCGCCGAGCTGCTGCTGCCCGCGGTCGTCGCCCAGGGCGAGGGCGTGGGGTGACGACGCCCGCGCGGACGATCAGCACGGTGCTCCTCGGGTGCACCGTGCTGCTCCCCGTCGATCGCCGGTCGGGGGAGCTGTCGGCCGCGCTCGAGCGTCACGGCGCCCGCGTCCGCGTGGCGCCTGCGCTGACGATCGTCCCGCACGTCGACGACGACGAGCTCATCGCGCACACGCGGGCCCTCGTGGACGACCCGCCCGACATCGTCGTCGCGACCACGGGCGTCGGTTTCCGCGGATGGATGGAGACCGCCGACGAGGCGGGGCTGCACGACGACCTCGGCGCGGTGATGCGCGGGGCGCGGATCGTGGCGCGCGGCCCCAAGGCCCGCGGGGCGATTCAGCAGGCCGGGTTCGAGGCCGACTGGGTCGCCGAGAGCGAGACCTCGGCGGAGCTGCGCGACTTCCTCGTGGCCGAGGGCATCGAGGGGCTGCACGTCGCCGTGCAGCACCACGGCTCCGGCGCCGACGGCCTCGACGAGGCGTTCGCCGACGCCGGCGCGCGCGTCACGAGCCTCACCATCTACCGCTGGGGGCCGCCGCCCGACCCCGAGATCGTCGCGGCATCCACGCGTCAGGTCGCCCGCGGCGAGATCGACGCCGTGCTGTTCACCTCCGCCCCCGCCGCGCGGGAGTGGATCCTCGCCGCGGAGCGCGCCGACGCGCTGCCCGGCATCGCCGCGCGGGCGGCGGACGGTCGGCTGCTCGTGGCCGCTGTCGGACCGATCACGGCGGGTCCGCTCGTGGAGGCGGGGATCGACCCGCTCGTGCCCGACCGCGGACGCCTCGGGGCGCTCGTACGGGCCGTGGTGACGCATTACGGCGGCGTCGACGCGCCGCTCATCCTCACGACCGCGGGACGTCTCGGCATCCGGTCGTCCGGCATCGTCCTGGACGGCGCCTTCACGCCGCTGCCGCGGACGGGCGTGGAGATCCTGCGCGCGCTCGCGCGCGAACCCGGGACGGTGGTCTCGCGCACGGACCTCATCGCCGCGCTCTCGAACGCCGGGGCGAGCGGGCACGCGGTCGAGGTCGCCGTCGCCCGCACGCGGGAGGCCCTCGGCGGGCTCGACCTCGTGCGCACCGTGTACAAGCGCGGCTACCGGCTCGATGTGATCGACGAGGAGGACTCATGACCGCTGTGCTCATCGCCTGCGCCCACGGGACGCGGTTCGAGGAGGGGCGCGTCGTCGTCCGCGCGCTGCTCGAGGTGCTCCGCGACACCGCCCCCGCGGGCGTCGAGGTGCACGAGGCCTACGTCGACGTGCACGGGCCGTACGTGACCGACGTCGTCGCGGCGGCGCGGGAGCGCACCGACGACATCGTCATCGTGCCGCTGCTGCTCTCGACCGGCTACCACACCGAGGTCGACCTGGTGGAGGCGGCCGACGGCATCCCCGTCGCCCCGGCGCTCGGACCGCATCCCGTGCTGGCCGAGATCCTCGCCGACCGCGTCCGGGCCGTCGGGACCGAGCCGGGCGACGCCGTCGTCCTCGCGGCGGCGGGATCGACGCGTCCCGGCGCCGTCGTGGACGTCGAGCGGATGGCCGACCTGCTCGGGTCCGCCGGGGTCGAGGGGCCGGTGATCGCGGCCTACGCGGCGGCATCCGATCCCCGCATCGCCGCGGCCGTGGAGACGGCCCGCGCCGCCGGGCACCGCACCGTCGCCGCCAGCTACGTGCTCGCCCCCGGCCATTTCTCGCGCGTGATCGAGGCGGCCGGCGCGGACGCGACGACCGCTCCCATCGGGGCCGACCCGCGGCTGGCGACCGTGGTGTGGGAGCGGTGGGCGGCCGCGCGACGACCGGTCGCCGCCGTTCGCTGAGGCCGGGCGGACGCGGGACGCCGCATCCCGCACCGTCGCGCCGGGACCGTCCGCGCCCGGGCGCGCTCCCCTCCGTGCCCCGCGGGCTCCGGCCCCGCGACGAGCGGCGAAGCCGGGCCCGCCCGCCGCGCCTGGACGGGCCGCACACGCGCCGCGGGTAGGGTCGCTCTCGCCCATGCACCGTCTCATCGTCGCCCTCCTCGCCGCCTTCGACGCCGCCCTGGCGGCCGCCGGCGGCATCGCCGTCGTCCTCGCACCGCTCGCCCTCCTGTGGGTCGTCGGTCTGGGCGACCCCGACTGGACGGCGCTCTGGCCCGCCGCCGCCGCCGTCTGGCACCTCGGGCACCTGGTGCCGATCACGGTCACCCTGCCCGACGCGTACCTGGCCGCGACCGGCATCGACCCGGCGCTCGCGACCTTCACCCTGTCGCTCGCACCCCTCGCCTTCGCCGTCTTCACGGGCCTGTTCGCGGCCCGCTCCGGCGTCCGCGCGGCCGAGGCGGGCGCCGCCGTCACCGGCTGGCTCTCGGGTTCCGCGGTGTTCGCCGGTCTGGCCGCGCTCATCGCCGTGTCGTCGGGGGCGCCGCTCGTGGCATCCGAGACCTGGCAGGCGATCCTGTTCCCCGCCCTCCTCTTCGCCGTGCCCGCGCTGCTCGGGGCGATCGTCGGGTCGTGGCGGGTCGGCGACGAGGGCCCGATCGACGCCCTCCGCGTCCGCCTCGACGACCTGCCGGAACCGTGGGGGCGTGTGCCCGCGCTGATCGCGCGGGGGCTCGGCGTGAGCGTGCTCGGCGTCGTCTCGGTGGGGGCGCTCATCGTCGTCGTGGGGCTCGTCGCCGGGAGCACGCAGATCATCGCGCTCTTCCAGGCGATGAACGTCGACGCCGTCGGCGCCACCGTGATCGCGCTGGCGCAGCTGACCTACCTCCCCACGCTCGTCGTGTGGGGCCTGTCCTTCGCGGCCGGTCCGGGGTTCGCGGTGGGCACCGACACCGCGGTCACCCCGGCGGGGACGCAGGTCGGCGTGCTCCCCGGCATCCCGGTCCTCGGCGCCGTCCCCGAGACGACCACGCCCTGGCTGCTGCTGCTCGTGCTGCTGCCCGTGGGCGTGGGCGCGCTCACCGGGTGGATCCTGCGAGCGCACCTGCCCGCGACACGCGACCCCGAGCCCGTCGGCCCGCGGCTCACCGTCGCGGTCGCCGTGGCCGCGCTGACCGGCGGGGCGGGGGCGCTGCTCGCGGTCCTCGCGCGCGGGTCCATGGGCCCCGGTCGTCTCGCCGACACCGGTCCCGAACCCGGTCCCCTCGCCCTCACGCTGGGTCTCGAGGTGTTCGTCGGCCTCGCCATCCTGCTGCTGTCGCCGCGCGTCGGCGCGCCCGTCGCGGAGATCGCGCCGGCCCGCCCCGCCGCGACCCGCACCCCCGTGATCCCGCGCTCCCTCTTCGACCCGCACACCGGCGAGCACCCCGTCGTCCCCGCCCGGCCCGGCGACGACAGGACGCGGGATGCCGCCGACCCGGCGCCGTCACCGGGTTCGAGCGGCATCGGGTCCGACGTCGACCACGCCTGGCCCACGGCGCCGGTGCCCCGCGCGGACGCGGGGCCGGCCGCGGACACCGCCGACCTCAGCGACGACGAGGTGCGGGCGCGCATCCGCGACGCCTGGGCCTCCCCGGAGTGGGGCCGCTCCGGCGACGAGCCGCGCGACCGCTGACCCGGCGGGCGGCCGCGGCCCGTCTCGCCGTCGCGGTGTCCGCCCGCCGTCTCCGCGGTGGTCCGGTGCGGGCGGAGGCATCCCCGTAGACTGTCGGCGTGCTCACGGTCGCCGTCCTCATCTCCGGCACCGGCTCGAACCTCCGCGCCCTGCTCGAGGCGGCCTCCGCCCCCGACTTCCCGGCGCGCGTGATCGCGGTCGGTGCCGATCGCGAGGCCGCCGGCTTCGCGCACGCGGAGGAGTTCGGCATCCCCACCTTCCTCGTCCCGTACTCGTCGTTCGCCTCGCGTGACGAGTGGGGGGCGGAGCTCGGCGAGCAGCTCGCCGTGTGGCAGCCCGACCTCGTCGTGCTGAGCGGCCTCATGCGTCTGCTCCCCGCCGACCTCGTCGCGCAGTGGGAGCCGCGCATCATCAACACGCACCCGGCGTACCTGCCCGAGTTCCCCGGCGCGCACGGCGTGCGCGACGCACTCGCGGCCGGCGTCACGCAGACCGGGGCGAGCGTCATCGTCGTCGACAGCGGCGTGGACACCGGGCCGATCCTCGCGCAGGAGCGGATCCCCGTCCTCCCCGGCGACGACGAGGACGCGCTGCACGAGCGCATCAAGCCCGTCGAGCGCCGTCTGCTCATCGACGTCGTCCGGCGGATCGCCGAGGGCGACCTCGACCTCGCCGCCGAGGCATCCGCCCCCCGAACCGTCTGACCCGCGGGACGGCATCCGTCCGTCGCGCCCCGAGAACCCGACACGAGACACAGGAGCCGCAGCATGGCCGGACCCCGCCACGACCCCGCCGACTACCGTCCCCGTGACGTCGTCCCGATCCGCCGCGCGCTGGTGTCGGTCAGCGACAAGACCGACCTGCTCGTGCTCGCCGAGGCGCTCGCCGGCGCCGGCGTCGAGATCGTGTCGACCGGCGGCTCGGCCACTCTTCTGCGCGAGGCCGGATACGAGGTCACCGACGTCTCCGCCGTCACCGGTTTCCCCGAGTCGCTCGACGGTCGCGTGAAGACGCTGCACCCGAACGTGCACGCGGGCCTGCTCGCCGATCTGCGGCTCGCCTCGCACGAAGCGCAGCTCGAGGAGCTCGGCATCCGGGCCTTCGAGCTCGTGGTGGTCAACCTGTACCCGTTCGTCGAGACCGTGGCATCCGGTGCCCAGGGCGACGACGTCGTCGAGCAGATCGACATCGGCGGCCCCGCCATGGTGCGCGCCTCGGCGAAGAACCACGCGAACGTCGCGATCGTCGTCTCGCCCGAGTCGTACCCCGCGATCATCGAGGCCCTGCGCACCGACGGCGGGACCTCGCTCGTGCAGCGCCGCGAGCTCGCCGCCCGCGCCTTCTCGCACACCGCCGCGTACGACACGGCCGTGTCCACGTGGTTCGCGGAGGGGACGCTCGGCGACGACATCGACCTGCCCGCGCACCTCACCATCCAGGCCGAGCGCCTGAACACGCTGCGCTACGGCGAGAACTCGCACCAGCGCGCGGCCATCTACTCCCGCGTCGGCGGTCACGGCATCGCCCAGGCGACCCAGCTGCAGGGCAAGGAGATGTCGTACAACAACTACGTCGACGCCGACGCCGCCCTGCGCGCCGCGTTCGACATGGTCAAGCCGGCCGTCGCCATCATCAAGCACGCCAACCCGTGCGGCATCGCCGTCGCGGCGCCGAACGCGCTCGACCCGATCGCGTCGGCCCACCTGCGCGCGCACGAGTGCGACCCGGTGTCGGCGTTCGGCGGCGTCATCGCCGCCAACCGCACCGTCACGCTGAAGATGGCCGAGAACCTCCGCGACATCTTCACCGAGGTCATCGTCGCGCCCGACTTCGAGCCCGAGGCCCTCGAGGTGTTCGCGCTGAAGAAGAACCTGCGCGTGCTGCGCCTTCCCGCCGACTGGCAGCAGGAGCGGATGGACGTGCGGCTGCTGTCGGGCGGTCTCCTCCTCCAGGATGCCGACCGGTTCCCCGCCGACATCGAGTCCGTCGCGAAGGACTGGGAGCTCGTCTCGGGCGAGCGTCCCGCGCCGGAGGACATGACGAACCTCATCTTTGCCTGGAAGGCGTGCCGCGCGGTCAAGTCGAACGCGATCGTGCTCGCCAAAGGCTCGGCGACCGTCGGCATCGGCATGGGGCAGGTCAACCGCGTCGACTCGTGCCGCCTCGCGGTGGAGCGTGCCGGGGACCGGGCGGCCGGGTCGATCGCGGCATCCGACGCCTTCTTCCCCTTCGCCGACGGGCCCCAGGTGCTGATCGACGCGGGCATCTCCGCGATCATCCAGCCCGGCGGCTCGGTCCGCGACGCGGAGGTCGTCGACGCCGCGCGCGCGGCCGGCGTGACGATGTTCTTCACGGGGGAGCGCCACTTCTTCCACTGAGCCGCGGGTCGCCGTTTGTCCGGCCGGCGGCGGGGTGGGGCGCCCGAAGTGGCCCCGGGGCGCCGTAAGTGGCCCCGGGGCCACTCGGCGCTGTGCCACGAGGCGCTGTGCCACTCGGCGCTGGGGCCACTTGGTGCCACTCGTGTTCGCGCTCGGCGCTCGACTGCTCGGTTTGCGCCGGCGCGGTTGTGTGCGGCCTTGGGGCGCCGGAAGTGGCCCCGGGGCGCCGTAAGTAACCCCGGGGCCACTCGGCGCTGTGCCACGAGGCGTGCGGCCATTCGGCGCTGTGCCACTCGGCGCTGGGGCCACTCGGCGCTGGGCCACTCAGGTTCTGCCACTCAGCGCTCGGCGCTCGACTGCTCGGTGCGCCGGCGCGGTTGTGTGCGGCCTCGGGGCGCCCGAAGTGCCCCCGGGGCGCCGTAAGTGGCCCCGGGACCACTCGGCGTTCGGCCATTTGACGCTCGGCCGGTGCCCCGGCGCGGTTGTGTGCCGCCTCGGGGCGCCGGAAGTGGCCCCGGGGCGCCGTAAGTGGCCGCGGGGCCACTGCCGTGACGCGGGAGAGAACAGCGGGGCAGCGCCCGCGGTCAGGCGGAGTCGCGACCCAGCGTCTCCAGCAGCCGCAGCCACACCTCGCTGACCGTCGGGTACGACGGCACCGCGTGCCACAGCCGCTTCACCGGGACCTCACCGACGATCGCGATCGTGGCGGAGTGCAGCAGCTCGGCGATGTCGGGCCCGACGAAGGTCGCGCCGACGAGCACGCCGCGGTCGAGGTCGACGATCGCGCGCGCCTGGCCGACGTACGCGTCGGACTGCTCGCTCGATCCCGCGACGCTCGCCAGGTCGTAGTCGAGGACCTTCACGTTCAGGCCCTTCTCCTCGGCCTTCGCGGCGGTGAGGCCGACGGACGCCACCTCCGGGTCGGTGAACGTCACCTGCGGCACCGCGTCGTGGTCGGCGGTCGCGACGTGCGCGCCCCACGGGGCGTCGTCCACCTCGCCGCCCTGCGCGCGGGCGGCGATGACGTCGCCGGCGGCACGGGCCTGGTACTTGCCCTGGTGCGTCAGCAGTGCGCGGTGGTTGACGTCGCCAACGGCGTACAGCCAGTCGAAGCCGTGGACGCGCAGCGTGTCGTCCACGTCGAGCCACTCGCCGGCGGCGAGGCCGACGGCGTCGAGGCCGAGGTCCTCGGTCCGCGGGGTGCGGCCCGTCGCGACGAGGACCTCGTCGGCCGTGACGGTGGACCCGTCGGAGAGCTCGAGCACCTTGGCGCCGTCGTCTCCGCGGCGGGCACCGGTGGCATCCACCCCGGTCTTCACCGTGACACCGCGGTCGCGCAACGACGCCGCGACGAGCTCGCCGGCGAACGGCTCGTTCCCGCCGAGGAGGCCGGAGCGGGCGATGATCGTCACCTCGGAGCCGAGGGTCTGGAACGCGGTCGCCATCTCGGCGCCGACGACTCCGCCGCCGAGGATCGCGACCGAGCGGGGGACCTGCTGGACGGCCGTGGCCTCCCGGCTCGTCCACGGCTCGATGTCGGACAGGCCCGGGATGCCGGGAAGCAGCGCCGCCGATCCCGTGCAGACGGCCACGGCGTGGCGCGCGACGAGGTCGGTGGTGGTCCCGTCCTCGGCGGTGACCTGCACGGTCTTCTCGCCGGTGAGGCGCCCGTGTCCGCGGACGAGGTCGATGCCGGCGCCCTGCAGCCACTCGACCTGTCCGGAGTCGTTGTAGTCGCTGGTCATCGTGTCGCGGCGGCGGAGGACGGCGGCGACGTCGAGGTCGCCGGTGACCGCCTGCTTCGCACCGTCGACGTCGCGCGCCGCGCGCAGGGCCGCGCCGCTGCGCAGGAGCGCCTTCGACGGCATGCATGCCCAGTACGAGCACTCGCCGCCGACGAGCTCGGACTCGACGATGACGGCGGTCAGTCCCGCCTGCACGGCGCGGTCGGCGACGTTCTCGCCGACGGGGCCGGCGCCGATGACGATGAGGTCGTATTCGCGTTCGCTCATGTCGGCCACGGTACCGATGGCGATCCGCGCGCGCCGGGGGTTGCGCCTCGGGGCTTGCGTGTCGCGGCATGCGGTCCCCGATCCCGTCGCCCCGTTCGGGGCGCGTTCCGGCGGTCGGGGCGCGTGTCATCCGCCCCGTTCGGAGAACCCGCCCCACGCACTCCGGAGGACGACGGGGCCGTGCGAAACGGGCCGTTGACGCGACGCCTGAACCGGTTTAGTCTGAAGCAACTGAACCGGTTTAGGGCCGGAATCGACACGACGGAGTGACCGATGACGAATGAGACGCGACCGACCATCGCCGACGTCGCCCGCCGCGCCGGCGTGAGCAAGGGTCTGGTGTCCTTCGCCCTCAACGGCCGCGCCGGCGTCGCCGCCGACACCCGCGAACGCATCCTCTCCGTCGCGGCGGAGATGGGCTGGAGCCCCAGCCTCCGCGCGCGCTCGCTGAGTGTCGGCCGCGCGTTCGCCTGCGGCCTCGTCATCGGCCGCAGCCCCGACGTCATCGCCGCCGACCCGTTCTTCCCCACGTTCATCGCGGGCGTCGAGGACGAGTTCTCCGTCTCGGGACAGGTGCTCGTGCTCGCCGCCGCCACCCCCGGCCGGCAGGAGGCCGAGACCTACCGCGGCCTGGTCGCGGACCGCCGGGTCGACGGCGTGATCCTGTCCGACCTGCGCGCCGACGACCCGCGGATCGACCTCGTCGCGAGCCTCGGCACCGCCGCCGTCACCCTCGGCGTGCCCGACGTCACCAGCCCCTTCACCTCCGTGTCCGTCGACGACGGTGCCGGCATCCGCCTGGCGGTCGACCACCTGGCCGATCTCGGGCATCACGACATCGCCCACGTCGCCGGACCCACCGACATGCTGCACGGACGGCACCGCACGGCCGCCTTTACCCACGCCGCTGCGGCCCGTGGCATCCGCGCCCGTGTCGTGCATACCGACTTCAGCGCCGCCGACGGCGCCCGCGCCACGAACGGGCTCCTGGATGCCGCGGACGCACCGACCGCCATCGTCTACTCCAACGACAACATGGCCATCGCCGGTCTCGGGGTCGCCCAGCGCCGCGGCCTGGACGTGCCGGGCGACCTGTCGATCACCGGCTTCGACGACGTCGAGCTCGGCCGGCACCTGTACCCGGCCCTGACCAGCGTCTCCACCGACGCCCGCGGCTGGGGCGCTGCCGCGGCCCGGGCGCTGCTCGCCGCGATCGGCGGCGCCGAGCCCGAGCAGCTGATGCTGCCCGACCCCGGTCTCATCGTGCGCGCCTCCACCGGCGCTCCGCGCGACGGCCACAGCCCCGCGCGCCCGCGGCGGGCCTCCGCGCCCGACGAGGCGCCCTCGACCTGACGTACCGCGGGTCTCGCCCCGCACCCACCAAGGAGGAAGACATGCGACGACGCATTCTCGCCACAGCAGCAGCCGCCACCGGCATCCTCGCCCTCTCCGCATGCAGCGGAGGCGGCGGCGGAGCCGGGGGAGGCATGGACTCCCGCGGCGACATCACCATCTGGTACTCCAACAACGACGCGGAGATCGCCTGGGGAGAGCAGATGGTCGAGGCGTGGAACGCCGACCACCCGGACGAGCAGATCACCGCGCAGGAGATCCCCGCCGGCTCCTCGAGCGAGGAGGTGATCGGCGCGGCCATCACCGCCGGCAACGCCCCGTGCCTCATCTTCAACACCTCGCCCGCCGCCGTCCCGGGCTTCCAGCGCCAGGGCGGCCTCGTGAATCTGTCGGACTTCCCCGACGGCGAGGACTACATCACCGAGCGCAGCGGCGATCTCGCCGACCAGTACCGCTCCGACGACGGCGGCTTCTATCAGCTGCCGTGGAAGAGCAACCCGGTCATGATCTTCTACAACAAGGACCTCTTCGCACAGGCCGGACTCGACCCCGAGAACCCCGCGCTGTCGACGTACGACGAGTTCCTGCAGACGGCGCGCACGCTCACGAGCGCCGGCGTCTCGCCCTACGCCATCAATCCGGCCCCGACGAGCGAGTTCTTCCAGTCCTGGTTCGACTTCTACCCGCTGTACGCGGCGCAGACCGGCGGCACGCAGCTCGTCGAGGACGGCCAGGCCACCTTCGACGACGAGAACGGCGAGGCCGTGGCCGACTTCTGGCGCACGATCTACAGCGAGCAGCTGGCCGGCAACGAGCAGTACCAGGGCGACGCGTTCGCCGACGGGCAGGCCGCGATGGCCATCGTCGGCCCGTGGGCCGTCTCGGTCTACGGCGACAGCGTCAACTGGGGCGCCGTGCCCGTGCCGACGGAGCAGGGCACCCCGGCCGACGAGACGTGGACCTTCAGCGACGCGAAGAACGTCGGCCTCTTCACCGCGTGCGAGAACAAGGCGACCGCGTGGGACGTCCTGAAGTTCGCCACGAGCGAGGAGCAGGACGGGATCTGGCTCGACGAGACCGGGCAGATGCCGCTGCGGCAGGACCTCACCGACACCTACGCGGAGTACTTCGCCGAGAACCCCGCCTACGAGCAGTTCGGCGACCAGGCCGCGCGCACCGTCGAGGTGCCCAACGTGCAGAACTCGGTCGAGATCTGGCAGGCCTTCCGCGACGCCTATTCGCAGGCGGTCATCTTCGGCGAGGGCGACGTGTCGACCTTCCTGTCGGATGCCAAGACCCAGATCGACCAGCTGGCGGGGAGCTGACATGTCGGCCAGCGTCGCAGGCACGGCCGGTCGCACCGGGGGAAACCCCGGGCGGCCGGACCGCGCCCCGGGTGCGGAGGCCGACACGGACCGACGCCGGCGGCGCCGCCCGTTCGGGGCCCAGCCTCTCGGCATCCTGTTCTCGGCCCCCTACCTGGTGTTCGTCGGGATCGTCTTCGCGTACCCGGTGGTGTTCGCGGTGTGGATGTCGTTCCACGACTACTTCTTCACCGCGCCGGGTGCCCAGGTCGACCGCCCGTTCGTGGGCCTCGACAACTACGTGACCGCGCTGAGCGACCCCGCCGTCTGGCGGTCGTTCGGCAACGTCGGCATCTTCCTGCTCATCAACGTGCCGCTCACCGTGGTGCTGTCGATCCTGCTGGCCACGGCGCTGGACCGCGTGGTGCGCGCACGGACGTTCTTCCGCGTGGCGTTCTACGTGCCGTACGTGACCGCGTCGGTGGCGGTGGTCGCGGTCTGGCTCTTCCTGTTCTCGAACACGGGTCTGGTCAACAACGCGCTCGGCCCGCTGGCGCCCGACCCGTCGTGGCTGGTCAACTCGTCGCTGGCGATGCCGACGATCGCCCTCTTCGTCACGTGGAAGGGGCTGGGGTTCTACATCCTGCTCTACCTCGCGGCCCTGCAGAACGTGCAGCGCGAGCTGTACGAGTCCGTCGCGGTGGACGGCGGCGGCCGCATCCGCCAGTTCTTCGCCGTCACCGTGCCGGGGGTGCGTCCCGCGACGTTCCTCGTGGTGCTGCTGGCGACCATCACCGGCGCCAACCTCTTCACCGAGCCCTATCTGCTCACGAACGGCGGGGGGCCCAACGGCGCCTCCACCTCGCCCGTGCTGCTGATCTACCAGAAGGGCATCGAGCAGCAGAACCCCGACGTGGCCGCGGCCATCGGCGTGGTGCTGATCGTCTTCGTGCTCGTCATCGCGCTGCTGCAGCGCCGGTTCGTGGGAAGGGAGGAGTCGTGAAGAGCAAGATCGCGACCTACGCCGTCCTCAGCGTCGGGGCCCTGGCGTTCCTGTTCCCCTTCTACTACATGGTCGTCGGGTCGCTGCAGACCAGCCCGGACCCGTCGATCTCGGGGGCGTTCCCGCACCCGTCCAACCTCACGACCGCGAACTACACGGCGATCGACGGCCGCATCGACCTGCTGCAGGGGCTGGCGAACTCGGGCATCTTCACCGGCGGCGTGATCCTCGGCACGATCGTGTTCGGCGTCCTCGCCGGCTACGCGCTCGCGGTGCTCCGGTGGCGCGGCCGGTCGGCCACCTTCGCGCTCGTCCTGCTCGTGCAGGTCGTGCCGTTCCAGCTGCTGATGATCCCGCTCTACGTGCTCATCGCCCGGGACTACGGGCTGAGTGACAGCTACCTCGGGATGATCCTGCCGTTCTTCATCAACTCCACGGCGGTGGTGATCTTCCGGCAGTACTTCCTGCAGCTGCCCAAGGAGCTGTTCGACGCCGCCCGCATCGACGGGGCGGGGGAGTTCCGCCTCCTGTGGAGCGTCGCCCTTCCCCTCGTGCGGCCGGCGCTGCTGACGGCGGTGCTGCTGACGTTCATCGGTCCGTGGAACGAGTTCCTCTGGCCGTTCCTCATCACGAAGGAGGCGTCGATGCAGCCCCTCGCGGTCTCGCTCGCCAACTTCATCTCCACCATCGCCGCGTCGACGACCAACCCGTTCGGAGCGATGATGGCCGGCGCCGTCGTACTGGCCGCCCCCGCGGTGGCGCTGTTCCTGATCTTCCAGCGCTACTTCACCTCGAACGACCTCGGATCCGGAGTGAAAGGATGACAATGACCCCCGAATCCCCCGTCCCCTACCGCCTCACGCGCGTCGGGGTGGTGATGACCCCTCAGCCCGGCGACCCCGACGAGGCGGAGGGCGTGCTCAACCCCGCGTCCGGCCGTGGCCCCGACGGTCAGCTCTACCTGCTGCCGCGCCTGGTCGCGGAGGGCAACGTCTCTCGTGTCGGCCTGGCCCGCGTCGTCGTCGAGGACGGCATCCCCGTCGGCGTCGAACGGGAGGGCGTCGTGCTCGCCCCGGACCGGGGGTGGGAGCGCGGGGTCGGCAACGCCGGCACCGAGGACCCGCGCACGACGTGGATCGCCGCGCTCGGACTGCACGTGATGACGTACGTCGCGTACGGTCCCCTCGGCCCGCGCACGGCGCTCGCCGTGTCGGAGGACCTCCGCGAGTGGCGGCGCCTGGGCCCGGTGCTCTTCCGGTACCAGGAGGACCTCGACATGGACCTCAACCTGTTCCACAACAAGGACACGGTCTTCTTCCCCGAGCCGGTGACCGCCCCCGACGGGACCGAGGCCTTCGCGGTCCTCCACCGTCCGATGTGGGACGTCGGCGAGACGAAGCCCGGGCAGGGCGTCCGGGTGCCGGCGGGCATCGAGGACGAGCGGCAGTCGATCTGGATCAGCTACGTGCCGGTGGCATCCGTCCGGGAGGACCTCGCGAACCTCGTCCTCTGGGAGCAGCACCGTTTCGTTGCGGGGCCGCAGTTCCCGTTCGAGGAGGTCAAGATCGGGGGCGGTCCGCCGCCGCTGCGCATCCCCGAGGGGTGGCTCGTGCTGCACCACGGCGTGACCGGCGTGATCGACAGCGCGTTCTCGCAGCAGCAGAAGGTCAACTACGCGGCGGGAGCGTTGATCCTGGATGCCACGGACCCGAGCCGCGTGATCGCGCGGACGCCCGAGCCGCTCCTGGCCCCCGAGACCGACGACGAGCGCAGCGGCATCGTGCCGAACGTCGTGTTCCCCACCGCCATCGAGGAGATCGAAGGACGCCACTTCGTCTTCTACGGGATGGCGGACTCCAAGATCGGCGTCGCCCTGCTCGAGCGCACCGACTGAGACGTCCGCCCCGCCGGCCGACGATGACCGGTGCGGCGCGGACCGACGCGGGGGAGTCGGGTTTCCCCTCTGGACGAACCCGGCCCCCGCGTTGTGTACTGACCCCCTGCGAAAGGATCCCCCATGAACGCACGATGGAGTGCGCGCGGCCTCGCCGTCGTCGGCGCGGTCGCCCTCGCGATGCCCCTGTCGGTCGCCGCCCCGGCTGCCGCCTCGGCCGCCCTCGCGACCCGGCCGGCGCAGACGGCCGCCGGGCCGTTGACGACCCTCGACCACCTCGACTTCCTCCTCGACGAGGCCACCCCGCCGGCCGACGTCCCGGGCCACACGACCTACCGCCTGGAGCAGGAGCCGACGCTGCTCGCGCCGTGGACGTACGCGGACGCACGCGACGGCGGCACCTTCCAGCGCGTCGGCGGCGGCCCGCTCGACCCGGTCACCGGTGAGTGGGGCCAGGGCGCCTACAACGCCGATGACAACACCCGGGCCGCCGTCGTCTACGTGCGCCACTGGCAGCAGACCGGCGACACCGACAGCCGCCAGAAGGCGTACGAGCTGCTGCGGACCGTCGCCTACCACCAGACGACCGAGGGCCCGGACGCCGGGAACGTCGTCCTCTGGATGCAGCCCGACGGCGAGCTCAACGCGTCCGCCGAGCCCGTCGAGCTGCCGGACCCGTCCGACTCGGGCCCGAGCTACTGGCTCGCCCGCACCGTCTGGGCGCTCGGCGAGGGCTACGCCGCCTTCGCCGACGACGACCCCGCCTTCGCCGCCTTCCTGAAGGAGCGGCTCGCGCTGTCGCGCGGCGCGATCGAGCGCGATGTGCTGTCGAAGTACGGGCAGTTCACGACGGCCGACGGCATGCGCGTCCCCGCGTGGCTCATCGTGGACGGGGCGGATGCCACGGCCGAGGCGGTCCTCGGGCTGACGGCGGCCGTTCGCGCCGGCGACGAGGACTCGGCCACCGCGGCCCGCCGGCTGGCCGAGGGCGTGGCGGCGATGGCATCCGGCGACACCCGCCAGTGGCCCTACGGGGCGGTGCTGCCCTGGGCGCAGTCGCCCGCGGCCTGGCACTCGTGGGGCTCGCAGATGCCCGCCGCGCTCGCCGCGGCCGGCGACCTGTTCGGCGACGACGCCTTGCTCGCCCCGGCGGTCACGGACGCGACGAGCTTCACCACGACGCTGCTGACGGCCGGCGGACCGGACAACGGCTGGTTCCCGAGCCCGACCGACCGCGTGCAGATCGCCTACGGGGCCGACTCCCGCGTGCAGTCGCTGCTGGCGCTCGCCGACGTCACCGGGTCGACAGCGTTCGCCGAGCTCGCCGGCATCCAGGCCGCCTGGTTCTTCGGCGCCAACCGTGCGGGCGAGCCGATGTACGACCCGGCCACCGGTGTGACGTTCGACGGCCTGCAGGCCGACGGCAGCATCAACCGCAACAGCGGCGCCGAGTCGACGATCCACGGTCTGCTCACCGCCCTCGCGCTCGACGCGCACCCGGACGTGGCCGCGCGCGCGACGCAGCTGACGGACGTCGAGGACCGCGTCGGGCTCTCGTACGTCGAGGCGGAGGACGCGACCCGTACGGACGGCACCGTCTCGACGCCGGAGTCGTCGTGGACGGGCGAGGCGAGCTGGTCGGGCGATCGTCTGACGCTGTCGCCGCGGCAGAGCGCGACGTGGGACATCGGCACGGCGGAGTCGCGACGGTGGATCGAGCCGGTGGTGTGGATCGCGCCGGGGCAGAGCACGACCTCCGCCTGGCGGTCCGCGGGTCTGCTGCGGGTCACCGGCCCGGAGCAGGGCATCTCGCCGACGCCGGGCGCGCTCCTGCCGTACGGTCTCACGGCCCCGGTCTCGGCCGACCGCCGCGAGGTCTCGGTGACCGCGCAGCGCGGCGAGCTCGTCCTGGACGGGATCATCGTGCGCCCGTGGATCTCGCGTCTCGTGCTCGGCGGCGACACGGCCCGCACCGAGCTGGTGCACTCGAGCGCCCTCGCCGCGCAGCGCACGGACGTCGGAACGGACGGGCGCCCCACGACCGTGCGGGTGTACGACGCATCCGGCGCACTCGTTCGGACGGCGGCGGCGCAGGGAATCACGTCGGTCGTCGTGCCGGCGGGCGGGCTGGCGATCGCCGCGGACTGAGCGGGCTCGTCGGAGGGGAGGGGGCCGCGGCATCCCTCCCCTCCTGTTCCCCCGCCGAAGAGCGCTCCCTGCACCGAGGAACGCCCGCACCCGGCGTTTCCGCGTGCAGACGGCGTTCATCGGCGAATCGTCGTGTCCGATTTCCGCCAGCCGATGTCGCCGGGGCGGGGCAGGATGGATGCCATGCCCCCCACCGACGCGCCCGGCTTCGCCGAGCGGTACCGCGTGATCCAGTCGCGCGACCGCCGGTTCGACGGCCAATTCGTGACGGCGGTGCGCTCGACGGGGATCTACTGCCGCCCGAGCTGTCCGGCGCGGACGCCGAAGGAGTCGAACGTCACCTTCTACCCGACGTCGGCCGCCGCCCACGAGGCCGGTTTCCGTGCGTGCAAGCGGTGCCTGCCCGAGGCCGCTCCCGGGTCGCCGGCGTGGGACCTCCGCGGCGACGTCGCCGCCCGCGCCATGCGGCTCATCGCCGACGGCGTCGTCGACCGCGAGGGCGTCCCCGGACTCGCCGCGCGACTGGGCTACTCGCCGCGCCACCTCACCCGGCTGCTCGGCGCGGAGCTGGGGGCCGGTCCGCTCGCCCTCGCCCGCGCCCACCGCGCCCACACGGCGCGGGCGCTGCTCGTCGGCACCGACCTCTCCTCCGCGGACGTGGCGTTCTCGGCCGGCTTCGCGAGCGTCCGTCAGTTCACCGAGACCATCGGGGAGGTGTTCGGGATGCCGCCCCGCGAGCTCCGCGCCCGTCGCACGAGCGGGCACGGGGGAGACGCCGCACCGGGTGAGATCGACCTGGCGCTGCCTCTGCGCGGGCCGATCGACACCGTCGGTCTGTTCGGCTGGATGCGGGCGCACGCCATCCCCGGCGTGGAGGTCGGGGACGACCGGTCGTTCGCCCGCGTGGTGCGGATGCCCGGGGGACCGGCCTGGTTCGAGGTCCGTCAGGCCGACGACGGACGGCTGCGGCTCCGCGCCCGACTGACGACGCTCGCCGACCTCGGCACCCTCATCTCCCGCGTGCGGCGGCTGTTCGACCTCGATGCCGACCCCGTCGCGATCGACGAAGCCCTGGCCGCGCATCCCGAGCTGGCGTCCGCCGTCGCGGCCATCCCCGGCGTCCGGGTACCGGGCGCGATCGACGCCGACGAGATGCTCCTGCGGGCGATGATCGGCCAGCAGATCAGCGTCGCCTCGGCGCGCACCCTGCAGGGCCGGCTGACCGCCGAGCTGGGCGAGCCGGTCGACATCGCGCCCGAGCCCATGACCCTCTTCCCGGACCCCGCCGCGATCGCCAAGCGGGGCCTCGAGGTGCTGCGCGGGCCCGGCGCGCGCATGCGCGCCATCGTGGGCGCGGCCGCCGCCCTCGCGGACGGCTCCCTCGCGCTCGGCCCGGGCGACGACGGCCGTGAGCAGCGCGAACGACTGCTGGCGATGCGAGGCATCGGTCCGTGGACCGCCGACTACGTCCGCATGCGCGTGCTGGGCGATCCCGACGTGCTGCTGCCCGGCGACGTCGCCGCCCGCGCCGGTGCCGCGGCCCTGGGCCTGCCGTCGGAGCCGGCGGCGTTCACCGCCTGGTCGGAGCGGCTGGCGCCGTGGCGCAGCTACGCCATGGCCCACTACTGGTACGCCGCGCCGGTGACGCAGGCGTGGCGGACGCCCTCGGCCGAGTCCGCCGCGGCCGTCGTCGCCTCGCCGCGGCGACGGCGCGGGCGCGCAGGCGAGACCGCACCCGCCGTCTCCGCCGACACGACGCCCCCCGCGCCCCCCGCGGCCTCGCCGGGGGCGCGACCCGCACCTTCACGAGAGAGCGAGAACCACCGATGACCACCGCGACTCTGCAGTTCGTCGACACCCCCGACGGCCCGTTCGCGATCCTCGCCGACGAGGCGGACCGCGTCATCGTGTCCGGCTGGACCGCCGACGCGGACGCCGTGCTCGGCCGGCTGCGGCCCGCGCACCGGCCCACCGACGTCGCGGCGGGCCGGACGTCGGCCGCGGACGCCGTGCGCGCCTACTACGACGGCGATCACGCGGCGATCGACACGGTCGCCGTCGCCCAGCACGGCACTCCTCTGCAGCGCGCCGGGTGGGACGCGCTGCGGTGCATCGCCCCGGGAGAGCCGCTGACGTACACCGGGTTCGCCGCCGCCCTCGGCGCCCCATCCGCCGTCCGCGCCGCGGCGTCGGTGTGCGCGCGCAACGCGGTCGCCCTCTTCGTCCCCTGCCACCGCGTCCTGCGCGGCGACGGCACCCTCGGCGGCTTCGCCTGGGGCCCGGAGGTCAAGCAACGGCTCCTGGCCCGGGAGGGCGCGCGGCGCTGAGCCCGTGGCATCCCGGGTCCGCCGTCTCGGCCGCGGACGTCGAGGCGTCGGGGCTCGCCGCCCCGCCCTGCGTCGGGGTCCCCAGCGGACCCCCGCCCCGCGTCCGGGTACGCAGCGGACCCCCTGCGTCCGGGGCGGCAGCGGACCCCCGTTCTGCGTCCGGTGCGGCAGCGGACCCTTGCCCCCAGCGAATTCCCAGGGATATGCTGGAGGGCTCTTCGGCCGCGCGGCGGCCGTCTCACGATCGAGGAGGATGCCATGGACGAGATCGACGCGATCGTCGGGCGTGCCGTCCTCTCCGCCGGCGCAGTGCCCGCGACCCCGCGCTCCGCGGAATAGTCGCACCGCGCTCCGGCTTCTCCCCTCTGATCGTCCGGCGTCTCCGCCGGCGCCGTCACGGCTTCCTGTCCGCGCCCGATCCCGGCGCCCGCATCCGACCCCACGAGGATCATGACCACCGCCACGCCCCGCCCGCCCCTGTCCACGCTGCGCTCCCTCGCGCGGCTGCTCCCCATCGCCAGACCCGTCCTGCCCCGCCTCGGACTCGGCGCGGTCAGCGCGCTCCTCGCGAGCCTGCTCGCCCTCGGCATCCCGCTCGTCCTCGAGGAGGTCATCGCCGGCCCCATCACCTCCGGGGACCCCGGGCAGCTCGTCTGGGGCGCCGTCGTCGTGCTCGCCCTCGGGCTGGCCGAGGCGCTGATGGTGTGGCTGCGCCGCTGGTTCGTCCTCGCGCCCGCGACCAAGGTCGAGTACGACCTGCGCCAGTCGTTCTACGCGCGGCTGCAGCGACTGCCCGTCGCGTTCCACGACCGCTGGCAGTCGGGACAGCTGCTCTCGCGAATGATGCAGGACATGAGCATGCTCCGGCGCTGGATGGCGTTCGGTCTCATCCTGCTGATCGTCAACCTGCTCACCATCCTCATCGGCGCGGCGCTGCTGTTCCGCTGGCACTGGCTGCTCGGCACGCTGTTCCTCGTCTTCTCGGCGCCGGTCATCGTGGCGGGCTTCCTCTTCGAGAAGCGGTACGGCGCCCTGGCCCGCCAGAGCCAGGACCAGGCGGGCGACCTGGCCACCGCGGTGGAGGAGAGCGTCCACGGCATCCGGGTCCTCAAGGCCTTCGGGCGCGGCTCGCACGCGCTCAAGAAGTTCACCCGGCAGGCGGAGTCGCTGCGCGAGACCGAGCTGGGCAAGGCCCGCGCCATCGGGGGGATCTGGTTCTGGCTCGTGCTGCTGCCGGACCTCGCCTTCGCCGTGTGCCTCGGTGCGGGGATCTTCCTCATCCAGGGCGGGCAGCTCCAGGTCGCCGAGCTCGTCGCGTTCTTCGCGATGGCGACGGTGCTGCGCTGGCCGATGGAGTCGATCGGCTTCCTGTTCTCGTTCACGCTCGACGCGCGGACCGGCACGGACCGCATCTTCGAGGTCTTCGACGAGCAGAACACGATCGTCGACCCCGAGACCCCGCGGACGATCGCCGTCCCCCGGGGCGAGCTCACCTTCGACGACGTGCATTTCCGGTATCAGGATGCCGCGGCCTCCGAGCCCGATCTCATCGACGGCGCCCAGCTGACCCTGCGTCCGGGCGAGACGATGGCGCTCGTGGGCCTGACCGGCTCGGGCAAGACCACGCTGACCACGCTGCCCGGCCGTCTGTACGACGTCACGGGCGGGCGCGTGCTGCTCGACGGCGTCGACGTGCGGGAGCTGTCGCTCGCCGAGCTGCGCCGGCACGTGGGCATGGCGTTCGAGGACGCGACGCTGTTCTCGCAGACCGTGCGCGACAACGTCCTGCTCGGCCGCGAGGACCTCGTCCCCGGGTCGCCGGCGGCCGACGAGGTGCTCCGCGAGGCACTGCAGGTGGCGCAGGCGCAGTTCGTCCACGACCTGCCGCAGGGCGTGGACACCGTCATCGGCGAGGAGGGGCTGAGCCTGTCCGGCGGGCAGCGGCAGCGTCTCGCGCTGGCGCGCGCCGTGGCCGCCCGCCCCGCCGTGCTCGTTCTCGACGACCCGCTGTCGGCGCTCGACGTCGACACGGAGGCCCTCGTCGAGGACGCGCTGCGCGAGGTGCTCAGCGACACCACGGCGCTGATCGTCGCGCACCGTCCGTCGACGGTGACGCTCGCCGACCGCGTCGCCCTCCTGCAGGACGGGCGCATCACCGCCGTCGGCACGCATTCCGAGCTGCTCCGCGACAGCGAGCACTACCGTCACGTCATCTCGAGCCTCGAGGACGAAGAGGCACGTCTGCGCCAGAGGGAGGCGACCCTGTGAGCACCTCGACCGTCTCCGGGACCAGCGGTGAGGACCGCTCCGACTACACCCGCGAGGAGAGCAGGGCGATCCGGCGCCGGTCGCTGCGGCTGCTCGGCTCGCTCGTCTCGCCGCTGCGGTGGCAGCTCGTGCTCGCCGCCGTCGTGCTCGTCGTCTCGACGGCGCTGCGCGTCGCCGGCCCGGCGCTGATCGCCTACGGCATCGACAGCGCGCTCCCCGCGGTGCTGGACCGGAACGACTGGATGCCGACGGTCGGCGTCGTGGCCGTCTACCTCGTCGCGGGTATCGGCGGCGCCGCCCTCATCGGCTGGTACGTGGTCGTCGCCGCGCGGCTGACCCAGGCGGTGCTGCTGGCCCTCCGCAAGCGCATCTTCCTGCACACGCAGCGGCTCAGCCTGGAGTTCCACGAGTCGTACACCTCCGGCCGGATCATCTCCCGCCAGACGAGCGACCTCGACACCATCAAGGAGCTGCTCGACGGCGGGTTGAACGAGCTCGTGTCCGGCGTGCTGTACGGCCTGTTCACCCTCGCCGCGCTGCTCCTGCTGGACTGGCAGTCGGGCGTCATCCTCGCGCTGATGGGCATCCCGCTGTTCCTCCTCATGCGCTGGTTCTACATCCGGTCGCAGGTCGTCTACCGCGAATCCCGCGTCGTCAGCGCGCAGGTCATCGTCAAGTTCGTCGAGTCCATGACCGGCATCCGGGCGGTGAAGGCGTTCCGCAAGGAGCCGCGCAACGACGAGGAGTTCGGGCAGCTCGCCCGCCAATACCGCGACGTGAGCATGCGCTCCATCCGCCTGTTCGGCACGTTCGAACCCGGCATCATGATCGTGGCCGCGTTCTCGGTCGCCCTCGTGGTGCTGTGGGGCGGCGGGCGCGTGCTCGGCGGCGCACTGGAGATCGGTGTGCTGGCGGCGGCCGTGCTGTACACGCGGAACTTCTTCGCGCCGCTGCAGGAGGTCGCGATGTTCCTCAACTCGTACCAGTCCGCCACCGCGGCCCTCGAGAAGGTGTCGGGCGTCCTGGAGGAGGAGCCGTCGGTGCCGGACCCGCGCGACCCCGTCGACCTCTGGACAGCCCGCGGACACGTCCGGTTCGACGACGTCACGTTCGGCTACTCGGACGACCGCGTCATCCTCCCGGACTTCTCCCTCGACATCCCCGCCGGCCAGACGATCGCGCTTGTCGGCACGACCGGCGCCGGCAAGTCGACGCTCGCGAAGCTGGTGTCGCGCTTCTACGACCCGACCGCCGGCGTCGTCACGCTCGACGACGTCGACCTCCGTCGCCTGCACCCGAAGGACCTGCGGCGGGCCATCGTCATGGTCACGCAGGAGGCGTACCTGTTCAGCGGGACCGTGGCCGACAACATCGCGCTCGGCAAGCCGGACGCCACGATGGACGAGATCCGCGCGGCCGCCCGGGCCGTGGGGGCGGACGGCTTCATCGAACGCCTCCCGGACGGGTACGACACCGACGTGAACAAGCGCGGCGGTCGCGTGTCGGCGGGGCAGCGGCAGCTGATCTCGTTCGCGCGGGCGTTCCTGGCCGACCCCGCGGTGCTCATCCTCGACGAGGCGACCGCGTCGCTCGACATCCCGAGCGAGCGTCTCATCCAGGACGCGCTGCAGACGCTCCTCGCCGACCGTACGGCGATCATCATCGCGCACCGCCTCTCGACGGTGGCGATCGCCGATCGCGTGCTGGTCATGGAGCACGGGCGCATCATCGAGGACGACACCCCCGACGCCCTCATCGCCGGCACGGGCAAGTTCGCGCAGCTGCACAGCGCCTGGCGGCAGTCGCTCGTCTAGGAGGGATGCCGCCTCGCGGCATCCCTCCCTCCCTTTGCGTGCTCGTGGATTCGGATCTGCGCGCCGGATTCGGATCAGTTCCCCGTTCTGGTCCGAATCCGGCGCCGCGATCCGATTCCGGACGGCCTGACCGTCACTGCGGTCGCAGGTGACGGCCCTGCGCGATGGCCCGGCCGACGGCTCGCTCGACGCGCGCCCAGTCCGTCACGACATCGGCGTAGGTGAAACGCAGCACGGTGTACCCCCGTGCGCGGAGCTCCCGATCGTGCGCGAGGTCGCGTTGCCGCTCGGCCGGGGACGAGTGATAGGCCCACCCGTCCAGCTGAACGACGAGCCACTCGCCGATGAGGACGTCGACTGCGTGTCCGGCGATCCGCACCTGCTGACGGACCAGCACGCCCCACGCGCGGAACCGCACGACGAACAGCGTCTCGAGCCCGGAGTCCGACAACCCCACGAGCTTCTCCGCGATCTCGCGGGCCGCACGCGTCCGCCAGTCGACGGCGCGGAGGACGCGCGGGTGCAGGCGCTCGATGCGCGCCGCCGACTCCCAGACGACCTCGGCCTGCTCACGGGTCAGGCATTCCGCGACGTGCTCCAGCGTGTCCTCGACCGACTCGATCAGGTCGAACGGCGACCGCGGGACCAGCGCCCGGGACCAATGCGCGACCGCCGGCGACAGCGGGGCCTGCGCGCCCGGCGCGACGCTGAGGTGGATGGCGGGGTCGAGACCCGGCGGCATCCACCATCCCCGATGCCGTGCCGCGCTCGTGCAGGCGAGCCGAGCCGTCGCCCGGGCGGCGATGACGAGGTCGGGGGGAGCGCCCTCTGTCCGCACCCAGTAGCGCCGGACCCGTTCCACCTCTCCCCGCGCGAGCGCCGCGCGCAGCCTCCCGACGCTGACGCCGGCGTCGAGAATCTGCTGCCGATGGACAATTCCGCCCCGTTCGGTGACCCATCTGGCGATTTCCATGGCGCCACTGTGAGCCGCGCACCGTGGATGCCGCTCACCGAAGGTCGGCGATGGGGGACGCGATCGCGGATTGGACGGGTGGGGAGGAGAGGTTGCCCGTCACCAGAATCGGATCGTGGCCGCAGATTCGGACGGAGAAGCCCATTCGGTCCGAATCCGGCGCATCCATCCGATTCCACGACGCCGCCGCCGCCGCGCGCGGGAGAGTCAGACGCTGATGCGGGCGATGACCTCGCCGTACTCCGTCTCGCCGACGGGCGAGAAGCCCACGCGCTGGAAGAACAGCTCGGGACCGCCGACCCCGGGCTCGTAGATCACGTCGACGTGGTCCATGCCGCGGCCGCGCGCCTCGTCCAGCAGAGCCGACAGGGCGAAGCTTCCGACGCCGCGGCCCTGCTCGTCGGCATCCACGTTGATCCGCCACAGCACGGAGCGGAAGTGCTCCTCCGGGGCGTCCGGGTCGAAGTTCGCGCTGATGAAGCCGACGACCTCCTCGCCGTCGAGCACAACCCGCTGCCAGGAGGTCTGCGGGTTCATCACCGTCGCGGCGATGCCGTAGCTGACGGGCGCCAGGAACTGCTCCTGCCCGGGCTTCAGCGAGAGCGTGTTGACGGCCACGATCGTGGCGGCGGACAGTTCGACGAGACGGAAGTCAGCCATGCGCCCAGGGTAACGGCCCGCCGCTCCCGTCCCCAAGTGCCGGGATGCCGCCGGGTGCGCACCCGTTCCCGCCCGCGGAACAGCGGTCCGGGGAAGATATCTTGACGTCGAGAGACTTTGCCCCCGTGCGATAGGCTGGGCGCGAACCCCTGGCCGCCTCTACGGAGAGATCTGACGTGCCCGATTCCACCATCATCTACACGTACACCGACGAAGCGCCGGCCCTCGCGACCGCGTCGTTCCTGCCCATCGTGCAGGCCGTCACGAAGCAGGCGGGCGTCGACGTCGAGACCCGCGACATCTCGCTCGCCGGCCGCATCCTCGCGGCCTTCCCGCAGCGCCTGACGCCCGAACAGCAGGTGGGCGACGCGCTCGCCGAGCTCGGCGGCCTGGCCACGCTGCCGGAGGCGAATATCATCAAGCTGCCGAACATCTCGGCATCCATCCCCCAGCTCAAGGCGGCGATCGCCGAGCTGCAGTCGCAGGGCTACGACATCCCGGACTACCCGGACGAGGCGTCGAGCGTCGAGGAGAAGGACGTCCGCGCCCGCTACGACCGCATCAAGGGCTCGGCCGTGAACCCCGTCCTGCGCGAGGGCAACAGCGACCGCCGCGCCCCGCTCGCGGTGAAGAACTACGCGAAGAAGCACCCGCACCGCAACAAGGCGTTCGCCGAGGGCTCGCAGACCCGCGTCGCGACGCTCGGCCACGACGACTTCCGCTCGAACGAGAAGTCCACCGTCATCGCGGACGACGACGTCCTCTCGATCGAGCTCGTCGCCGCCGACGGCACGACGACCACGCTGAAGGAGGGCCTGAAGGTCCTCGCCGGCGAGATCGTGGATGCCACCTTCCTCTCGGCCGCCGCGCTCGACGCGTTCCTGGCCGACACCCTGGAGCAGGCCAAGGCCGACGACGTGCTCTACTCGGTGCACCTCAAGGCCACGATGATGAAGGTCAGCGACCCGATCATCTTCGGCCACGTCGTGAAGGCGTACTTCGCGGACGTCTTCGACCGCCACGGCGAGGCCCTGGCCGCCGCGGGCCTCACCCCGAACGACGGTCTCGGCTCGATCCTCGCGGGTCTGTCGAACGTCGAGGGCGGCGACGAGATCGCCGCCGAGATCCGCTCGGCCATCGAGAACGGCCCCCGCCTCTCGTACGTCAACAGCGATAAGGGCATCACCAACCTGCACGTCCCCTCGGATGTCATCGTCGACGCGTCCATGCCCGCGCTCATCCGCAACGGCGGCAAGCTGTGGGGCGCCGACGGGGGAGAGGCCGACACGCTGGCCGTCATCCCGGACTCGTCGTACGCCGGCGTCTACCAGGCGACCATCGAGGACGTCATCGCGAACGGCCCGCTCGACCCCGCCACCATCGGCTCGGTTCCGAACGTCGGCCTCATGGCCCAGGCGGCCGAGGAGTACGGCAGCCACGACAAGACCTTCGAGATCGCGACCCCCGGCCGGGTGCGGGTCGTCGCCTCGAACGGCGACGTGCTGCTCGAGCACGAGGTCAGCACGGGCGACATCTGGCGCGCGACGCAGACCAAGGACGTCGCGGTCCGCGACTGGGTCAAGCTCGCCGTCACCCGCGCCCGCGCGACCGGGGTGCCCGCCGTGTTCTGGCTCGACGAGAGCCGTGCGCACGACGCGAACCTCATCGCGAAGGTGAACGAGTACCTCGGCGACCACGACACCGACGGCCTCACGATCGAGATCCTGGCGCCGGCCGACGCGACCCGGTATTCGCTCGAGCGCATCCGCCGCGGTGAGGACACCATCTCGGTGACCGGCAACGTCCTCCGCGACTACCTGACGGACCTGTTCCCGATCCTCGAGGTCGGCACGAGCGCCAAGATGCTCTCGATCGTCCCGCTCCTCGCGGGCGGTGGCCTGTTCGAGACCGGCGCGGGCGGCTCGGCCCCCAAGCACGTGCAGCAGCTCCTCGAGGAGGACTACCTGCGCTGGGACTCGCTCGGCGAGTTCTTCGCGCTGGCGGCCTCCCTCGAGCACCTCGCCGACACGACCGGCAACGACAAGGCGCGCGTCCTCGCGCAGACCCTGGATGCCGCCACCGGGACGTTCCTCGAGAACGACAAGTCGCCGGGGCGCGCTCTCGGGACGATCGACAACCGCGGCAGCCACTTCTACCTCGCCCTGTACTGGGCGCAGGAGCTGGCGGGTCAGTCCGCCGACGCCGAGCTCGCGGAGGTCTTCGGCCCCGTCGCCGAGAAGCTCGCCAACGAGGAGCAGACGATCGTCGAGGAGCTCAACGCGGTCCAGGGGCACGCGGCCGAGATCGGCGGCTACTACCGTCCCGACACGGCGCTGGTCGAGAAGGTCATGCGCCCGTCCGCGACGCTGAACTCCGTGGTCGACGCCCTGCGCTGACCCCCGCGGGATCCCGAGAGGGGTGGATGCCATCGGCATCCACCCCTCTTCCCGTCTCTGCCCCCGTGCGCGCAGCCCCGCTCTCTGCCGTGACATGGCGCAGATGTACGCGGGAGGGGCCGCGCCGCGGACATTCGCGCCAAGTCAGCGCCATGTGTGGACCATGACCCGTGGTCGTGAGGCGGCTGCGCTCTCTGCCGTGACATGGCGCAGATGTACGCGGGAGGGGCCGCGCCGCGGACATTCGCGCCAAGTCAGCGCTGGGGGGAGCTCGCGCTGGGCCAGCGCTGAGGAGAAGCGCTGGGTCGGCGCTGGGGAGACGGAGTCACGGGGCAGGAACGACGAAGGGGATGGATGCCATGGCATCCACCCCCTTCCTGAGGTCGCGGCTCAGTAGTGCACGGAGACCTCGGTGCCGCGGTAGGCCCACTCGTAGAGCTCCTTGGCCTGCGGGATGGTCATGTTGATGCAGCCGTGGCTCATCGGCGTGCCGAAGTTGTTGTGCCAGTAGGTGCCGTGGAAGCCCTCGTCGCCGTTGAAGTAGGCGACCCAGGGCACGTCGCGCGTGCACCAGTCGTAGCCGGGGACGCAGCCCATGTCCTGCATCTGGGTCTTCCAGCCGATGCGGAAGTTCCCCGTGTGGGTGGCGTGGTCGCCGGCGCCGGACGAGATCGTGTACGTGCGGTACACCTCGCCGTTCTGCCAGAGGATCGTCTTCTGCGTGGTGAGGTTGACCTCGATGCGGCGCTCGGTCGTGGTGGTCTCGAACGGCGTCTCCGTCACGGGCAGCGCGTACGCGCCGTTGCCCTCGGTCAGCTGCGTGGCGTAGGCGGCGGCGATGTCGGCGGTGTCGCCGAGGGTGCGGCCGGTCTGTCCCGCGACCTGCTCGTGGATGGTCTCGCCCGCGCTGTCCACGATCACGGACGCGTTCACCGCGTCGCGGTTGATCTCACCGGCGAGGGCGTCGACCGCGGGCTGGATCTTCGCGGCGTCCGCGGAGATGGCGAAGCCGCCGTCGCCGTCGGGGGCGACGGAGAGCCACGAGGCGGCGGTGGCCCGGTCGACGGGAGCGGTGCGCTCGTCGCCGACGTAGAAGCCGGCGGTGTCCAGGATGCCGTTGAGCTTCGCGACCGCCGCGTCCGCGGCCTCGGTCGAGACGGGGGCGGCGATGGGGACGACCTGCGCCTCGATGGTGGTCGCGGCGGAGCCCTCGTCGAAGGCGGCCTGCAGCGCTGAGGTCACCGCAGCGGCGTCGATGCCGACGCCGGGCTGAGCGGCCGTCGTGACGAAGGCCTGCGAGCCCTCGTCGTACGCGACGCTCGCGTCGACCGGCGCCTGGTAGCTGCCGGGGAGCTTGTCGTGCAGGACGGAGGCCGCGACGGAGGGGTCGACGTCGACGGCGATGTCCGCGCCCTCGGGGAACCACGACGAGGGGTTCCACATCGGGTTCTCGGAGAACGCCTGGTCGGCGAGGGCGGCGGCGTCGACCGTGGCGCCCAGCTCGGCGCCGGTGACGGTGATCTCGCCGTCGGGGCTCTGGACGGTGACGGCCGTCTGGTCGAGGCGGGTCGAGATGGCCTGCGCGGCGGCGCCGGCGGTGAGACCGCCGATCTGCACGCCGGCGACGGAGGCGCCGGGCGCGATGAGCACGAGGGACGCGGCGATCAGGGCCACGGCGGTCGCTCCCGCGGGCAGTCCGATCCAGAGTCCCGAGCGGTTCTTGCGCTTCTTCGGTTCCGCGGGTGCCCACGCGTAGGTGGCAGCGGTGCCGTGAGCAGCGGTGTTCGCGTCGGTGCCGTTCGCGCCGTCCGTCATGAGATGAGCCCCCCGATTGTCAGTCTTCTCATGTTACGCAGGGGGTCGTCGTCACGGACGGGGAGGTTCATCACGGTCTCATCACGCTCGTCGCGCCCCGCGGCCGTCCCCGTCGCCCGCGGGCCTTCCATCCGAGGTCTTCGCGCAGACGGCTCAGCCGTGCCGGCCGAGCGGCGGGGCTCCGCCGTGCCGGTCGAACGCGACGGGGCTCAGCCGTGCCGGTCGAACGCGACGGGGAGCAGCAGGTCGCGCGACAGCGGGGCGAGCGGCAGGACCGTCAGGTCGTCGCGCGTGATCCACCGGGTCTCCGCGATCTCCGCGCGGGCCTCGACGTCGGTCGCCTCCGCCGACAGGGCGAAGGCGTGGGCGACGACGATCCACCCCGGCTCGTTCGCGGCGGCGGCGCGGAAGACTCCGAGGGGGCGCAGGGCGTCGACGGCGACCTCGAGGCCGATCTCCTCGCGGACCTCCCGTACGCATGCCGTCGCCGCGTCCTCGCCGGCCTCCGGCTTGCCGCCGGGCTGCATGAACACCGACGTGCCGCGCTTGCGCACGACGAGCGCCCGGCCCGCGGCATCCAGGACGACCGCCGCGCTCACGTGCACCTCGGGCGCACGAGCCGCGGCATCCACCTCGATCGCGGCGCTCACCAGCACCTCGGGCGAGCGGCCCGTGGCATCCCTCCCGCCCCCCGCGCCCACGGGCGCCTCCGGGTCGGTCACGGCGCGAAGACCTTGCCGGGATTCAGGATGCCGCGGGGGTCGAACACGCGGACGATGTCGCGCTGCAGCTGCCATTGGTCGTCGCCCAGCTCGTCGACCAGCCACCGGCGCTTGAGGACGCCGATGCCGTGCTCGCCGGTCAGGGTTCCGCCGAGCTCCAGCGCGGCCCGGAAGAGCGCATCGGCCGCCTCCCAGACGACCGTCGGAACCTCCGGACCCTCGAAGACGAAGTTCGGGTGGAGGTTGCCGTCGCCGGCGTGGGCCACCGCGGGGATGACGAGGCCGTACTCCCGCTCGATCCGCGCGATCGCGTCGAACATGTCGGGGAGCGCGCTGCGCGGCACCGACACGTCCTCGATGAGGGTGGTGCCGAGCGTCTCCATCGCGGGGTGCATCGCGCGGCGCACCGCGAGCAGCGTCTCGGCCTCGGCGTCATCGGCGGCGACCCGGACGACCCCGCCGGCGGCCTCGAGCACCCCGGCGATGGCCCGCGCCTCGTCGACGGCGGCCGGTCCGTCGGTCTGGATCGTGAGCTGCGCGGCGCCCGCGGCCGGGGCCGGCAGAGACAGCAGGCGGTGCACGGCCGCGAGGCTGGTGGCATCCATCAGCTCCATGATCGCGGGCTGGACTCCGGATGCCGTGACGGCGGACGAGGCGACAGCGGCGGCGCGGACGCCCGGGAACATCGCCGTCAGGGTGACGCGCTCCCCGGCGACGAGGCGGCGCAGCTTGAGGGTCGCGCCGACGACGACGCCGAGAGTCCCCTCGCTGCCGATGACGAGCGAGGTCAGGTCCAGTCCGGTGACGCCTTTGACGCTGCGGTGCCCGAGGTGCAGCAGGCGCCCGTCGGCGAGGACGAGGTCGACGCCGAGAACCGCGTCGCGCACGACCCCGTACTTGGCGCAGAGCAGGCCGCCCGCGCCGGTGGCGATGTTGCCGCCGACGGTCGAGATCGCGCGGCTGGCCGGGTCGGGCGCCCACCACACGCCGTACGGTTCGAGCGCGGTGTTGAGGTCGGCGTTCAGGATGCCGGGCTCCACGACAGCCAGCAGGTCGTCGGGGCGCACCTCGATGATGCGGTCCATCGCGCGCAGCGAGAGCGCGATCTCGCCGCCGCCGGTGTTGGCGCCGCCGGCCAGGCCGGTGCCCGCGCCGCGGGGGACGACGGGAGTGCCGGTCGCGGAGGCGATCCGCAGGACCGCCTGCACGTCCGCGACGGTGGCGGCGTGGACGACGGCGAGCGGCGTCCCGTCGGCCGCGTGCCCCGACTTGTCCGCCCGGACGGCCGCGAGCGCGGCGGCGGAGGTGTCGACGCGATCACCGAGATCGGCGCGCAGCCGCGCGACGACGTCGGACGGCTCCGTCACGCCAGGCGCCGGCGTCCGTTCAGGGCGCCGAAGGTGACGGCGACGACGGCGAAGACGAGGCCGATGACGGCCTGGCCCATGCTCCACCAGGCGATGGTCGCGGCCGCGTACACGAAGAGCTCGACGATCGCGCGGATGAACGGGTGGACGGCGAGCACCGCGCGGGGCGAGACGAACAGGGCCCAGACGAGGATGGCGAGGACCGGGGCACCGATGCCGGCGACGATGTTCCACGGCAGCGGCCAGGCGGTGAAGCCCCAGATGGCGAGCGTCACGAACGCGGCGATCCCGCACAGCACGCTGCCGATCTCGACCACGGTCGGGCGCGGGCGCATGCCGGGAGCGAGAGGCGCCTGCGCGCGGACGTTCGGGGTATCGGTCACCCCGCTATTTTACGCGCCCCCTCGCCCGCGGCATCCGGGATCGTCCGCCCTCGAAGCACTCCGCAGGCGTGTGGATGGCGAGAGGTGGTGGCGGCGGTGGTGGTGGTGGGCGCTGACTTGCCGCAGGTGTACACCGCGCGGCGCGTGTGGTGTGCATTCGCGGCCAGTCAGCGAAGGAGAAGGGGAAGGGATGCCACGGGTGGGGGACCCTCCGGTAAGGTGGCAGCGTCGCGACTGGCGTTGAGGTGGGACACCACCGGGGAGCGACCGCTTGACGGTATTCGACCGCACGCCTGGGTCGATGCGGTATCTCCGCGGACTCGCCGAGTCCGTGGCATCCGGAACCATCGTCAAGGAGATCGCATGACCGATCCGTACTTCAACGCCCCCCTGTCGGAGGTCGACCCCGAGATCGCCCAGGTGCTCGAGCGCGAGCTCGACCGCCAGCGCGGCTTCCTCGAGATGATCGCCTCCGAGAACTTCGTGCCGGTGTCGGTCCTGCAGTCGCAGGGTTCGGTGCTCACGAACAAGTACGCCGAGGGCTACCCCGGCCGTCGCTACTACGGCGGGTGCGAAGAGGTCGACGTCGCGGAGTCGCTCGCGATCGAGCGGGCCAAGGCCCTGTTCGGCGCCGAGTTCGCCAACGTCCAGCCGCACTCGGGCGCGTCGGCGAACGCCGCCGTCCTGCACGCCATCGCCCGCCCCGGCGACACGCTGCTCGGCCTCGCCCTCGACCAGGGCGGTCACCTGACCCACGGCATGAAGATCAACTTCTCGGGCCGTCTGTACGACATCGTCGCCTACGGCGTCGACCCCGAGACCAGCGTCATCGACATGGACGAGGTCCGCCGCCTCGCCGTCGAGCACAAGCCGAAGGTCATCATCGCCGGCTGGTCGGCCTACCCGCGTCAGCTCGACTTCGCCGCCTTCCGTGCCATCGCGGACGAGGTGGGCGCACTGCTCTGGGTCGACATGGCGCACTTCGCCGGTCTCGTCGCCGCGGGCGTGCACCCCTCGCCCATCCCGCACGCGCACGTCGTCTCCACCACCGTGCACAAGACGATCGGCGGCCCGCGCTCGGGCCTCATCCTCACCAACGACGCCGACCTGGCCAAGAAGATCAACACGGCGGTCTTCCCCGGTCAGCAGGGCGGCCCGCTCATGCACGTGATCGCGGCGAAGGCCACGGCGTTCAAGCTCGCGATGACGCCCGAATTCAAGGAGCGCCAGGAGCGCACCCTGCGCGGCGCGGCGATCCTCGCCGACCGCCTCACCCAGGACGACGTCAAGAACGCCGGCATCGCCGTGCGCTCGGGCGGCACCGACGTGCACCTCGTGCTCGTCGACCTGCGCGAGGCGGAGATCGACGGCAAGCAGGCCGAGGACCTGCTCCACGAGATCCACATCACCGTCAACCGCAACGCGGTCCCGAACGACCCGCGTCCGCCGATGGTCACGTCGGGTCTCCGCATCGGCACCCCGGCGCTGGCGACCCGCGGCTTCGGCGACGCCGAGTTCACCGAGGTGGCCGACATCATCGCGCTCGCGCTGATCCCCGGCGCCGACGTCGAGGCGCTGCGGGCGCGCGTCGCGACTCTCACCGACGCCTTCCCGCTCTACCCCGACCTGCAGCAGTGAGCCCCGCCGGGGCGGGCGCCCGTGCAGCGTCCCGTCCCGGCATCCCTCGCCGCCCGGAGCCGGGCGTGACCGCGGCGGGTCGGCCGCGCGCCGGGGGTCGGAGGCGAGCCCGACACACAGACACAGACACAGAACGAGGGATGCCATGACGGCGACGAGACTGGACGGCAAGGCCGCCGCGGCGGCGATCAAGACGGAGCTGGCCGAGCGGGTGGCGGTGCTGCGCGGTCGCGGAGTCGTCCCCGGCATCGCGACCGTGCTCGTCGGTGCGGACCCGGCGTCGCAGCTCTACGTCGGAATGAAGCACCGCGAGTCCGAGGCGATCGGCATGAACTCGATCCAGGTCGAGCTTCCCGCCGAGTCCACGCAGGAGGAGGTCGAGGCCGTCATCGACCGGCTCAACGCCGACCCGACGTGCCACGGCTACATCGTGCAGCTCCCGCTGCCGAAGCACATCGACACGGACCGCGTGCTCGAGCGCATCGACCCGGCGAAGGATGCCGACGGCCTGCACCCCACCAACCTCGGACGCCTGGTGCTCAACGTCAACGCGCCCATCACCACGCCGCTGCCCTGCACCCCGCGCGGGGTCATCGAGCTTCTGCTGCGCAACGGCTACGACCTCGCCGGCAAGAACGTCGTGGTCGTGGGTCGCGGCGTCACCATCGGCCGGTCGATCGGCCTCCTCCTCACGCGCCGCGAGATCAACGCGACCGTGACGCTGACCCACACGGGCACCACGGACCTCGGGTCGCACCTGCGCCAGGCGGACGTCGTCGTCGCCGCGGCCGGCGTGAAGCACATCGTGCTCGCCGAGGACGTCAAGCCCGGCGCTGCGGTGCTCGACGTGGGCGTGACGCGTGAGGTCGACCCCGAGACCGGCAAGAACCGCGTCTACGGCGACGTGCACCCGGACGTGGCCGAGGTCGCCGGCTTCCTCTCCCCGAACCCCGGTGGTGTCGGACCGATGACGGTGGCCCTGCTGATGACGAACGTCGTCGAGGCCGCGGAGCGCGCGACCGCCTGACGCAGCGCGGGCGTGTGCCCTCCCCGCGCTGCGGGCGCGCACCCTCCCCGCGCTGCGGGCGCGCACCCTCCCCGCGCTTCGGGCGCTGACTTGTCGCAGATGTACGGGATGCGCGGGCTGCGGCGTACATTCGCGACAAGTCAACGTCAGGGGTGCGGCGATGGCGCCCGTGCGCTGACTTGTCGCAGATGTACGGGATGCGCGGGGCGCGGCGTATATCTGCGACAAGTCACGGCCAGGGGACGGCGACCACGGCGCGGGATGCCAGGAGTGCGCGAACGACGGATGAACGGTGGGGCGCGTCGTCGGCGGCCGGACCCGAAGCGTGACATCGTGGGCTGTTATGAGCGACAGCGTGCTGAACGACCTCCTGACCCGCGTCACCGAGAGCGGACTGGTCGACGACCCCGTCATCGAGGATGACGTCGTCCGCGGCGAGGCCTACCTGACGGGTGCCGACGCCGAGGTCGAGATCGACGTCGACCCGGAGATCGACGAGACGGACGAGCCCGACCTCGACGCGCTCGTCGCCGCGGTCTCGCGCGTGCTGTCGACCGACGAGCAGAGCTGGCGCGCGCTCCTCGAGGAGGTCGCGACCGAGATCGAGGACGCCCTCGAGGACGAGGAGATCGCCAAGGTCGCCGACCCGCGCGTGGACCTCGAGCCGGTGGGGGTCGGCGTCTTCGTCGACGCGATCATCGTCGTCTTCGTCGCCGAGAAGCAGTTCCCGGACGCGCTCGTGCACGTGCAGCTGACGCCCGAGCTCGAGGTCGAGGACATCGAGATCGTCAACGACAGCGAGGACGACGACGAGGACTGACCCTCGCGGCCGCGGGAGGGATGCGGCGAGGGGAGGCGGCATCCGGTGTCCCGGGTCCTCCCGTCGCGACATCTCCTCCCTCACCCGCCTCAGCGGGCGGCGATCTCCTCCCAATAGGGCGCGACCACCGCGGCGCTGACCCGCAGGTCGAGCAGGAGGAACGATCGTTCAGCCGCCGGACGGGTGGACCAGGATGCCAGGGCCTCCAGGTCCGCCACCTCCTCGACGACCACGCCCTCGGCGCCGAGACCCCGGGCGACCGCGGCGAAGTCGACCTGCGGGATGAGCATCGGGTCGGGATGCAGGCCCTTCAGGCCGTAGTTGAGGACCTCGGCGCCGTACTGCGCGTCGTTCCAGACGACGGCGATCCCGCGACCGCCCGCGACGCGGATCGCCGTCTCGAGGTCGGACAGGGCCATCAGGCCGCCGCCGTCTCCGGTGGTGAGCACGATCGTCGCGTCGGGGCGCGCCACAGCGGCCCCCGGCACGCTGGGGAAGCCGAGCCCGATCGACTGGTAGGCCGTGCCGACCATGATCATGCGATCGGGTGAGGCCACCGGCCAGTACATGTTCGACCAGCCGAGGAAGTGTCCGCCGTCGGAGACAATGACGCGGTCCGCCGGCAGCAGCTCGCCGATGCGGGCGGCCGCGGTGCGCGGGTCGAGGCGGCCGTCCGGACCCACCGCGTGCCCGACGGGCTGGCGGCGGGCGGCGGCGATGTCGAGCCCGCGGCCCCAGGTCGACGGCGTCGCCCCGCGCGAGCGCACCCGCCGCGTGATCTCCGCGGCGACCTCGGCGGCGTCGCCCCGCACGTAGCCGCCGACGTTCGGGTGCGTCGCGGTCGGCGCCAGATCCACCTGAAACACCTGCGTGCCGGGGGCGAACAGCTCTCCGAACCGCATCGTGAACTGATTGAGACCCGCGCCGAAGACCACGGCGACATCCGCCCGGCGGACGATCTCCATGGCACCGGGCGCGCCGAAGCCGCCCGCGACGCCGAGGTCGCGGTCCGGGTCCGAGAAGAGCCCCCGGCCGAGGGCGCTCGTGGCGGTCAGGGCGCCCGTCGCGGCGGTGAGGTCGTCGAGGGCGGCACCGGCGCCGGCGAGCCAGGCGCCGCGACCACCGAGCAGCAGCGGTCGCTCCGCCATGACGAGCGCGTCGGCGATCCGGTCCAGGACGGCGTCGGCGTGAGGCCCGAGAGGGGGCCGCTCGGGCGTCACCTCGGGCTGCGCGCCGGGGGCGGAGGCATCCGGGATCGGGCCCGCCTCGCGCGTCGCCACGTCGTACGGGATGCCGAGCACCACCGGGAGGCGGTAGGTCAGTGCGTGCTCGATCGCGATGACGACGGTCGCGGCGGCGTCACGATGGCCAACCGTGTAGGTGCGGGCGCCGACGGCTGCGGCCAGGGCGATCTGGTCGACGCCCCAGGGGCGGGATCCCGAGGTCGGCTCGTCGCCCACGATCAGCACGAGCGGCGTGCGCGCCTGCACGGCCTCGGCCAGAGCCGTGAGCGTGTTGGTGAAGCCGGCGCCGTAGGTGGCCGTCGCCGCGGCGGGGCGGCCGCACGCGCGGAAGTGGGCGTCGGCGGCGACCACTCCCGCGGCCTCGTGGCGGACGGCGACGAACCCCGCGGAGGTGTCGCGTCCGAGGGCGTCGAGGAAGTAGGCGTTGCCGTTGCCCATGACCCCGAAGACGGTGTCGATGTGGCGGGCGAGGGTGTGCGCGACGTGCGAGGAGACGGTGGGCATGACGGGACGGGCCTTTCGAGACGAACGGAGGGATGCCGTATGTGTCTCGCGCGTGCCGCGCTACGTGCCCTTTTTTCGAGCAGCGACGCACACCGTCGGGCGCCTGACCGTCCGAGTATAGGGCGGCGTGCGCGGGTTTCCGCGTCCCGCGTACGCCGCCCGCCATCGGGCGCCGGAGTTTCGGCGCCCGCCCTCAGGCGCGGTCGTGCAGCGTCAGGTGGTAGCCGTCCGGGTCGGCGAAGGTGAAGGTGCGGCCGAACGGTCCGTCGAACGGCGCCGTGACGATGCGGTGGCCCTCCGCGACGAGGGAGTCGTGGATGCCGTCGACGTCGGTCGCGTGGAACCACAGGGCCGCGCCTATCCCGGGCTGGGCCGGGAGGTCGGTGCCCTCGACGATGTCGCGCAGGGCGAAGGCGATCGTGCTCGTCTGGAAGACCACGGCGTGCGGCGGACCGGCGGGGGAGCGGACGAGGCCGAGGTGGCGCTCGTAGAACGCCTGGGCGGCCGTGAGGTCGCGAACCTGGAGGGAGAGGAAATCGGGTCCGGTGACGGGCATGAGGGCTCCTTGGTCGTGTATGTCAGTTTTCTGACATGCACACGGTATGTCAGGATACTGACATGGCGCAAGCGGACGGCATCCATCTCGACACTTCTCTCGGGTACCTCCTGAAGGTGACCGCGACGGCGTTGCGCCAGGCGATGGAGGATGAGCTCCGCCCGCTCGGGATGAGCATCACGCACTACTCGTGCCTCGAGCTGCTCGCGCAGCGTCCGGGGCTGTCCAACTCGGAGCTGGCGCGGGGGACGTTCGTGACGCGGCAGAGCATGAACGTGCTGCTGATGTCGCTCGAGGAGCAGGGGGAGGTCGCGCGTGCGACCGCGGCGACGATCGGTCGGGCGCTTCCCACCGAGCTGACCGATCGGGGACGCGAGCGGCTGCGACGGGCGACCGCGGCCGTGCGGTCGGTCGAGCTGCGGATGCTGTCGGGGCTGGACGACGGGGAGCGGCAGCAGGCCCTCGTGCTGCTGCGGAAGATGGTGGGCGCCCTGCGCGACGGCGCCGAGGTCTGAGTGGCGCGCGCGGCGCCGGGGCGTGAGCGGCGCCGCGGCTCCGCCTCCCGGCAGACGCCCGCATCCTCGACACGACGACGGAGGGACCGAGCCACGCGGCTCGATCCCTCCGTCGTTCTCGGAAGCGTTGCGACTCAGCTGATGGCGGCGCGGAGCTCCGCTGCGGCGGCGCCCACATCCGGTGCGCTGTAGATCGCGCTGCCGGCGACGGCGACCTGCGCGCCCGACTTCTGCACGTCGGCGATGCTCGAGGCGTTCACGCCGCCGGCGACCGAGAACGGAACGCCCGAGGCCTCTCCGTCGCGCAGCAGCGTGCCGAAGGTGAAGCCCTCCTCGGCCTGCTCGTCGAGACCGGCGTGCATCTCGACGAACTCGACGCCGAGGGCGATGACCTCCCGGGCGCGGGCCGGCTTGTCGGCGACCCCGATGAGGTCGACGACGACGCCCTTGCCGTGCTTCTTGGCGGCGGTGACCGCTCCGGCGATCGTGCTGTCGCCGGCGCTGCCGAGCACGGTCACGAGGTCGGCCCCGGCGCTGAAGGCGATGTCGGCCTCGAGCTTGCCGGCATCCATGGTCTTCAGGTCGGCGAAGACGATCTTGTCGGGGTGCGCGTCCTTGATGGCGCGGATGGCCGACAGGCCCTCGCTCTTGATCAGGGGGGTGCCGAGCTCAAGGATGTCGACGTGCGGTGCCGCGGCGGCGGCGAGGTCGAGGGCAGCCTCGGTCGTGAGGGTGTCCATGGCGAATTGCAGCTTCATTCGGGGGTCCGTCCTATCGGTGGGTGCAGGGTCATTCGAGGTTCGCGTGGCGGGGCCATAGGTCGTCGGACGAGAGGCCCGAGCGCTGCCAGAGCGCGTCGAAGATCGCGTCGCCGACGAGGACGACGGCCTGTTCGAACAGACCGCCGGCGTACTGGGTGGACGCCGTTCCCGAGCGGTCGAGCTTGGTCGCGGCCGGGACGACCGCGAGCGCGTCGGCCGCCCGCCCGAGCGGCGAGTCGGGCGCCGTGGTGATCGTCACGATACGGGCGCCGACCTCCGTCGCGGTCTCGGCGGCACGGACGATCCCGGTCGTCGTCCCCGAGCCGCTGGCGGTGAGGAGCACGTCGCCGGCGCGGATCGCGGGAGTGGTGGTCTCGCCTACGACGTGCACGTCGAGGCCGAGGTGCATCAGGCGCATCGCCGTCATCTGCAGGGCGAGGCCCGAGCGGCCGGCGCCGAGGACGAAGACACGGTCGGCGCCGCCGAGCAGCTCGAGCACCCGGTCGAGGTCCGCGGTCCCGGCCGCGAGGTGATCGACGACCGAGGTCAGCTCGCCCGAGATGCGGGTGAGGGATGCCGCGATGCCGGCGTCGGGGGAGGTCATCCCTCCATGCTTCGCCGGGGGAGGCGCGTGCGCCGCCGGTCGACGGCATAGGGAGACCTACCCGATCGGGTAGGTACCCGCCGGTGGGCTAGGTTGGGCGGGTGAATCACTCCGACGGGTCGACGCCCGCGTCTCGCGCTCCCGTCATCGAGCACGAGCGCATCGTCGCCGAGCAGGCCGATCGCCACGCCGTGACGCTCGAGTCGGTGCTGGCGATCCTGCGGTCCACGAAGCTCGTCGACCGGGCCGCGCGGGCCCTGGCCGTGGAGACCGCGGCCGCCGCGCTCGTCGAACTGCGCACGTCCACCGACCAGCAGCGGAGTGCCCTGCTCGAACCCGTGACGGGTGCGTTCGCCCGGCTGCGCACCGACCTCCGTCCGCTCGTCCGGCACGGCGACCTCGACGTGCAGTTCGTCGAGCCGCCCGCGACCGGACGCGCCCTGCCGGGCGAGGTCGCCCACGAGGCGCGGGCCATCGTCCGCAGCGCCGTGCTCGCCCTGCTCGACCGCGGCACCCCGCAGCGCGTGCGCATCCAATGGGACTGCGACGGGCTGAACCTGCTCATCGGCATCCGCGACGACGGAGCCGGCACCCTCACCGCCCACGACGACTCGCTCGGGCCGATCGTGGAGCGGGTCAGCGCGCTCAACGGCGCGTTCGACGTCGCGTCGACACCCGGGTGGGGTTCCGAGCTGTCCGTCGTGCTGCCGCTCGACCCGCCCCCGCGCCCCGACTTCCTCGATGAGGCGGTGGACCTCAGCCCTCGTGAGAGCGAGGTGCTCAGCCTCGTCGTGGCGGGGGCGCGCAATCGCACGATCGCCGAGCGCCTGGGGATCAGCGAGAACACCGCGAAGTTCCACGTGTCGAACCTGCTGCGGAAAGCCGGGGTCTCCACGCGAGCCGAGCTCGCGGCGCTCGGGACGGCCCGCTCTTCCTAGCCTCAGCCGGCACCCGCGGTTTCGGCGTCACGGGCGACGGTGGCCGCGGCGGCGATCACGCCGATCCCCTTGTACATCACGTATATCGGCGCCGCCCGGTGGCCGGACGAGAATTGGCGGGACACCCCGCCCCGATCCAGGAGGACCTATGACTGCGTCGCGCGAGAGCGAGCTGCTGGCATCCATTCCGAACACCCTGCTCATCGACGGGCAGTGGCGTCCGGCCGAGGGCGGGCGGACCGTCGCGGTGAACGACCCGGCCACGGGCGACGTGATCCGCGAGATCGCCGACGCGTCGGTCGCCGACGGCGAGGCGGCGATGGATGCCGCAGCGGCGGCGTTCCCGTCCTGGGCGGCGACCCCGGCGCGTGAGCGTGCCGAGATCCTGCGCCGCGCGTTCGACCTGCTGCAGGAGCGCAAGGAGGACGTCGCACTCCTCATGACGCTCGAAATGGGCAAGCCGCTCGCCGAGGCGCGCGGCGAGGTCGCGTACGGCGGGGAGTTCCTGCGCTGGTTCAGCGAGGTCACCGCCCACGCCCAGGGGCGCTACGGTGCGAACCCCGAGGGCACCGGGCGCATGATCGTCACCCAGCACCCGGTCGGTCCGTGCTACCTCATCACCCCGTGGAACTTCCCGCTCGCGATGGCCACGCGCAAGATCGCGCCGGCGCTCGCCGCCGGCTGCACGGTCGTCATCAAGCCGGCCACGCTCACCCCGCTCACGACCCTGTTCTTCGCGAAGATCCTCGAGGACGCGGGTCTGCCCGCCGGCGTCGTCAACGTCATCACGACGACCGACACCGGACCCGTGTCGGAGCGCATCATCTCCGACCCGCGCCTGCGCAAGCTGTCGTTCACCGGGTCGACCCCGGTCGGCGTGAAGCTCCTGCAGCAGGCGGCGCCCGGAGTGCTCCGCACCTCGATGGAGCTCGGCGGCAACGCGCCCTTCGTCGTGTTCGACGATGCGGACCTCGACAAGGCGGTCGAGGGCGCGATGCTGGCGAAGTTCCGCAACATCGGCCAGGCGTGCACGGCGGCGAACCGCTTCATCGTGCAGCGCTCCGTCGTCGAGGAGTTCACCCGCCGCGTCACCGAGCGCGTGCAGGGGCTGAAGATCGGCCGCGGCACCGAGGACGGCGTGCAGATCGGCCCGCTCATCGACGACCGCGCCGTGGACAAGGCCAAGACCCTCCTGGGCGACGCCGTCGAGCGCGGCGCGACGGTCACCACCGGCGGCTCGCCGGTCGACGGACCCGGGACGTTCTTCGAGCCCACCGTCGTGGCCGACGTGCAGCCGGGAAGCGACATCCTGCGCGAGGAGATCTTCGGACCGGTCCTGGCGATCGTCCCGTTCGACGACGAGGACGACGCCGTGCGCATCGCGAACGACACCGAGTACGGCCTCGTGTCCTACGTGTTCACCGAGTCGCTCGCGCGCGGCCAGCGCATGATCGACAAGCTCGAGACGGGGATGATGGGCCTCAACGTCGGCGTGGTGTCCAACGCCGCGGCGCCCTTCGGCGGCTGGAAGCAGTCCGGCCTCGGCCGCGAGGGCGGCGACGAGGGCATCCACGAGTATCTGCAGACGAAGTACACGCTCACGGCGAACCCGTACGCCTGACGACACCGGATGCCACGGCTCGCACGCTCCACGGGGCGCGGGGCCGTGGCATCCGTCGTTCCGGCTCAGCCGTCGGCGTGGCGGTCGAGGAAGGCGAAGACCTCCGCGTCGTCGACTCCGGGGAACATGCCGCGGGGGAGCGGCGAGAACATGTGCCGGTGCACGCGCGCACTCGGCCAGGCCTTGCCCTGCCAGCGCTCGGCCGCCTCGGCGTCGGGACGGCGGCAGCACGACTCGTCGGGGCAGCGCGAGACCCCGCGCTTGGGGGTCTCGCGTCCGCGGAACCACCGGGCGTCGTCGAAGGGCACGCCGACGGTGATGGAGAAGTCGCCGTCGGAGGTCGTCCCGGTCTGCGTCGAGCACCAGAACGTGCCCGCAGGGGTGTCGGTGTACTGGTAGTGCTCGGTGGTCCGGTTGTGCTCCGAGAAGGCGGAACGGGCGGAGAACCTCTTGCAGATGATCTGCCCCTCGACCGACCCGGTCACGTCCGAGGGGAGGGGCAGGTCGTCGTTCTCGTACACGCGCGAGATCGCCCCGTCGGCGTCCACGCGGAGGAAGTGCAGCTTGATGCCGAGATGGCGGGTCATGAGGTTCGTCATGCGCATCGCCGCGGCCTCGTGAGTGACGCCGAAGGCGTCGCGGAAGTCCTCGACGGCCAGGTTGCGATCCTTCTTCGCCTGCGCGAGGAACGCGACCGCCCCCGTCTCCGGGACGAGGCAGCAGCCGGCGAAGTAGTTGATTTCGAGGCGCTGCTGCAGGAAGTCGGCGTAGTCGGTGGGCGCCTTGTGCCCGAGCAGGCGGTGCGCCATGGCCTGCAGCGCCATGGAGCGCAGGCCGTGCCCGCCGGGGATGGATGCCGGCGGAAGGTAGATCCGCCCGTTCTCCAGGTCGGTCACCGACCGGGCGGAGTGGGGGAGGTCGTTGACGTAGATGAGTTCGAACCCGAGCTGCTCCGCCATGATGCTCACGGTCCGGTGGGTGAGGGCTCCCGTGCCGTGCCCGGCGGCCTTGAGCTGCTTCTCGGCGAGGCGCTCGATGTCGGGGAGGTGGTTGTCGATGGCGCGCATCCTCAGGCGCAGCTCCGTGTTGGCGCGGCGGGCCTCCTCCGGGCTCGCGATCGTCTCGCGCTCGCGGCGCTGCAGCTCGCGGTGCAGTCCGAGCACGGCCTCTATCGTCTCGTCGCTCATGCCCTTGCTCACTTTGACGGGGGCGATGCCCAGCTGGCGGAACACGGGGCTCGCCTGCGCCCGGTCCAGCTCGATCTCCAGAGCCGCCCGCCGGTTCGGCGGCTCGGCCGAGAGCAGCTCGGTCACCTCGGTGCCGGTGACGCGGGCGATCTCCTGCAGGAGGGAGAGCTTGGGCTCGCGTTTGCCGTTCTCGATGAGGCTCAGCTGGCTGCCGGCGACGCCGACGAGGGCGCCGAGCTCGTCGAGGGTGTACCCCTGCGCGAGACGGTGGTGCCGGATGCGGTGCCCCAGCGTGGTCAGTTCGAGCGACGTCGCCATTCCTTGACCATATCTAAATTTCCTCGATTCTTAGCGCCGGATCGCGTCGAAATTTCTCTTGCAGCGGCGCACAGTGGAGGAAGACCTTCGATTTGCCTCCCCAACGACCGAGGAGAACGACATGGCTCTTGCCGACATCTTCACCCGCCCCGCCCGTCCGCAGGCGCGACCGGCCGCCGCCCCGGGCACCGCGGCTCTCGGCGCCCGCCCGACCGCCGAGGGACCGGGACTGGCCGCCCTCGTCGCCTGGGTCGACCAGGTCGCCGCCCTCACCCAGCCCGACCGTGTCCACTGGATCGACGGCTCGGCCGCCGAGAACGAGGCGCTGCTGCGCGAGATGGTGGACGAGGGCAAGCTCATCAAGCTCAACCCCGAGTGGCGTCCCGGCTCGTACCTCGCCCGCTCCCACCCCGGCGACGTCGCCCGCCTCGAGTCGCGCACCTTCATCGCCTCCGAGCGCGAGGAGGACGCCGGTCCCACCAACAACTGGATTGCCCCGGCGGAGATCCGTCAGACGCTCGACGGCGTCTTCGAGGGGTCCATGCGCGGTCGGACCATGTACGTCGTCCCCTTCTCGATGGGCGCCGTCGGCGGCCCGCTCAGCCACATCGGCGTGCAGCTGACCGACAGTGCCTACGCCGTGGCATCCATCGGCGTCATGACGCGCGTCGGCACCGCCGTCGTCGAGCAGATCGCCGCGGGGGCCCCGTGGGTCAAGACCGTGCACTCGGTCGGTGCGCCGCTCGCCCCCGGACAGGTGGATGCCGCCTGGCCCTGCAACGACGAGAAGTACATCGTCCACTTCCCCGACACCCTCGAGGTGTGGTCGTTCGGCTCGGGATACGGCGGGAACGCGATCCTCGCGAAGAAGTGCTTCGCGCTGCGCATCGCCTCGGTCATCGGGCGCGACGAGGGCTGGCTCGCCGAGCACATGCTGCTCATCCGCGTCATCGACCCGGCCGGCAAGGCGTACCACGTGGCCGCGGCGTTCCCGTCGGCCTGCGGCAAGACCAACCTCGCGATGCTCCGCCCGACCATCCCCGGCTGGCGCGTCGAGACCCTCGGCGACGACATCACCTGGATCCGTCCCGGCGAGGACGGCCGCCTGTGGGCGATCAACCCCGAGGCCGGCTTCTTCGGCGTCGCGCCGGGCACCGGGGAGTCGACGAACGTCACCGCGGTCGAGACGCTGTGGGGCAACACGATCTTCACCAACGTCGCGCTGCGCCCCGACGGCGACGTGTGGTGGGAGGGCCTGACCGACGAGGCGCCGCCCCACCTCATCGACTGGGAGGGCAACCCCTGGACCCCCGCGTCCGGTCGTCCGGCCGCGCACCCCAACTCGCGCTTCACGGTCGGCGCGGCCCAGTGCCCGCAGATCGCCGAGGACTGGGAGGCGCCCGAGGGCGTTCCGCTGGATGCCATCCTCTTCGGCGGGCGCCGGGCGACGAACGTCCCGCTCGTGCTCGAGGCCACCGACTGGGCGCACGGCGTCTTCCTCGGCTCGACGATCTCGAGCGAGAAGACCGCTGCGCAGGAGGGCACCGTCGGCGAGCTTCGCCGCGACCCGTTCGCGATGCTCCCGTTCTGCGGCTACAACATGGGCGACTACTTCGGCCACTGGCTGTCCGTCGGTCAGAAGCTCCGCTTCGACCGGGCACCGCGGATCTTCCAGGTCAACTGGTTCCGCAAGGGCGACGACGGACGCTTCCTGTGGCCGGGCTTCGGCGACAACGCCCGCGTCATCGACTGGATCATCCGCCGCGTCGACGGTCAGGTCGGCGCGGTCGACAGCCCCATCGGACGTCTGCCCGAGATCGAGGACCTCAACCTCGACGGTCTGGACCTCCCCGCCGCGGACCTCGACGAGCTGTTCTCCGTCGACGCCGCGTCGTGGCTGCGCGAGGCCGACCTGACCGAGGAGTTCTACGACAGCTTCGGCTCGCACCTGCCCGCCGCGCTCCGTGCGGAACTGGCATCGCTGCGGTACCGCCTGCGTCAGCACTGACGCCGTCGACTCGACGCCCCTCCCGTTCTTGGCGCGCGGGAGGGGCGTCGTCCTGTCCGCGCGCACCCGTGCCCCCATCCAGCCCTGCCGCGTGGTCGCTGCCGCCGGCCGTGAGGTGGCGCGAATGTACGCCGTGGGGCTGCTTCTGCGTACATCTGCGGCAAGTCAGCGCGAGAGGGGGAAGGGCGAGAGGAGGGCGGGGGAGGGCGGCCGTCAGACCAGCAGCTGGTGCTTCGCGAGGTCGCGGTAGAGGGGCGTGGATGCCACGAGCTCGCTGTGCGTGCCCTGCCCGACGACCCGGCCGTGCTCGAGCACGACGATGAGGTCGCTGTCGACGACCGTCGACAGGCGGTGCGCGATCACCAGCAGCGTCCGGCCGGTGGCGACCGCGTCGATGGCCTCGCGCATCCGCTGCTCGTTCACGCCGTCGAGCGACGACGTGGATTCATCGAGCAGCAGCACCGGGGGAGCGGCCAGCAGGGCCCGCGCGATCGCCAGGCGCTGGCGCTCGCCGCCGGACAGCATCACGCCGTCCTCGCCGACGGGGGCGTCGATCCCGAGCGGGTTGCGTTCGAGCACGTCGCCGAGGTTGACCGCGCGCAGCACGCGCTCGCAGTCCGCCGCGGACGCCCCCGGCGAGGCCAGGCGCAGGTTGTCGGCGATCGTTCCGGCCAGGGTGGGCGCGTCCTGCTCGACGTACCCGAAGCGGGCGCGGAGGTCGTCCCGAGCCAGGTCGCGGGCGTCGACGCCGTCCGCGAGGATCGCCCCGTCGGTGGGGTCGTAGAACCGCTCGACGAGCGAGAGGATCGTGCTCTTGCCGGCGCCGGACGGTCCGACCAGCGCGACGCGGGCCCCGCGCGGCACCGTGAACGACACCCCGCGCAGCACCTCGCGGTCCGCTTCACCGGCCTCTGCAGCGGTCTCGTCGGCCGCCCGGTCGAGGTGCGCCTGCGCGAGCACCGAACGCGCCTCCTTCGCCGCGGCCGCGCGCGCCTCGACGACGTGGTCGGGGTAGCGGAAGCGCACGTCGCGGAACTCGATCGCCGCGGCATCCCGATCCCCGGTCGAGACCGACGCGGACGCCGCCGGGACGTTGTCGGACGCGGTCTCCTCGGGGAGGTCGAGCACCTCCTGGATGCGGCCCAGCGCGCCCAGCGCCTGGTTGACGGACGTGATCGCGCCGATCGCCGAGGCGAGGGGCTGAACGAGCAGGAAGAGGAAGATGACGAAGGTCACGAGTGCGGCGACGTCGATGGCTCCGGATGCCACCCGGAACCCGCCCACGCCGAGCACGACGAGCAGTGAGACCTGCAGGGCGATCCCCGCGACGGGCACGATGAGGGCGGACACCTTGGCGATCCGGACCCCCGCGGCGTACGCCTCGGTGGCGGTGCTCTCGACGGCGGCGGTCTCGCGCGCGGTCGCCCCGGCCGCGCGGATCGTACGGATCGAGCCGACGGCGCGCTCGACGCCCGAGGACAGCTCGCCCACCTTGACCTGCTGCTCGGTGGAGGCGGCGCGGATGCGCCCGCTCAGCACCACGACGGTCGCGAGGGAGGCGCCGACGACCACGACGATGAGGCCGAGCAGGAGCGGGTCGATGAAGGCCATCGCGACGACGGCGCCGACGAGGATGAGCGCGTTGCCGACGGCATCCGCCAGTCCCTGCGTGAGCACGGCGTAGAGCAGGGTCGTGTCCGTGCCCACGCGCGAGACGAGGTCGCCGGTGCGTCGGGCGTCGAACTCGGCGATCGGCAGGCGGAGGATCCGCGAGATGAGGCGGCGACGGCTGGAGTAGACGACCGCGGTGCCGGTGCGCTGCAGCAGGTAGTGCTGGTAGCCGGAGATGAGGGACGACACGACGACGAAGCCGACGAGCAGCCAGACGAGCGCGCCGAGCGGCACCGAGCCCTGCACGCGCGTGATGACCTCGCCGACGAGGAGCGGCTGCACAAGGGTCGTGGCGGCGCCGAAGACGCTGAGCACGGCGACGACGGCGAGCGTGCGCTTGTGCTCGAGGAGGAACGGAAGCAGCTGACGGAACGACGCGCGGGGGCCCTCGGGCTGGCGACGGCCGCGACGGCCACGGGCGGGAGCGGGGACGGACATGCTCACCTCGGGGAAAGGAAACGGGTCCTTCGACCGTACCCCGCTTCGCACGCGGCTCCGGCGTCGAGGGGGACCGTGCACGTGCCCGGTGGACGACGAAGGGATGCCACGGGCCCTGAGACCCGTGGCATCCCTTCGTCCGGGAGTCGCCGTTACGGCGCGGTCGCCCCGGCGGCGAGGTTGTCGTCGTAGTCGACGTCCTTCGTCTCGGGCGAGAGCACGAGGGCCACGAGCGTCAGCACGCCCATCACGGACAGGTAGACCCCGACGAGCCAGGGGTTGCCGTCGCCGGCCGCCCACAGCGCCACCGCGACGAGCGGGGCCAGGGCCGCGCCCAGGATGGACGAGACGTTGTACGAGATGGCCGAACCGGTGTACCGGACGTTCGTCGGGAACAGCTCGGGCAGGACGGCGCCCATCGGTCCGAAGGTCGTGCCCATGAGGACGAATCCGAAGATGAGGAACGCCTGCACCAGGGCACCGGTGAACTTCGCGTCGGCCTGCGGGAGCAGGAACACCGAGAAGAGCAGACCGAAGACGATGATGCCGATCGTCACCCCGATGAGGAGGCGCTTGCGGCCGATCGCGTCGGCCACGGGGCCGGAGAGCATCGTGAAGACGCCGAAGAACACCACGCCGATGATCTGCATGATGACGAAGTCGGTGTAGCCGAAGCCGAGGCCGGGGACGTACTGGATGGCGTCGAACGGCGTGCCGGCCGCGGTGGCGGCGGCCTCCGCGCCCTCGAGCGTGGCCTTGGTGCCGTACGAGAGCGTGAAGCTCGTCATCAGGTAGAAGAGCACGTAGGTCGCCAGCATGATGAACGTGCCGAGGATGAGCTGCTTCCAGTTGTTGCGGAGCGCGGCGCCCAGCGGGAACTTCTTGATGACGCCCGTCTTCTCGGCCTTGCTGAACGACTCGCTCTCGACGAGCTTGAGGCGCACGTAGAGGCCGACGATGACCATGAGAGCCGAGAACAGGAACGGCACGCGCCAGCCCCACGAGAGGAATTCGGCCGACCGCTGCGCGGTGCCGTCGGGGTGCGGCAGCGCGAAGTTGATGACGAGGAACACCGTGTTGGCGATGATGAAGCCGATCGGGGCGCCCAGCTGCGGGAACGTGCCGAACAGGGCGCGCTTGCCCTTCGGGGCGTTCTCGGTGGCCACCAGCGCAGCGCCGGACCACTCGCCGCCCAGGGCGAAGCCCTGCGCCAGACGCATGATGAGCAGCAGGATCGCCGCCCACACGCCGATCTGGTCGAAGGTCGGCAGGCACCCGATGAGGAACGTCGCGACACCCATCGTGAGGAGGGATGCCACCAGGGTGGCCTTGCGTCCGAACCGGTCACCGAAGTGGCCGAAGACGACGGCGCCGAGGGGGCGCGCGACCATGGCGGCGCCGAAGACGCTGAACGACAGCAGCAGCGAGGTGGTCTCGTTGCCGGTCGGGAAGAAGAGGATCGGGAACACGAGCACGGCCGCCGTGGCGTACGCGTAGAAGTCGTAGAACTCGATGGTGGTGCCCACGAGGCTCGCGGTGATGACGCGCGAACGCGGGTTCGCGGGAGCCGTGGTGGAGCGGGGGGAGGGGGACGAGGTGGTGGTCATGACAGCCTGACGATGAAGACGAGCGTGTGCGTCCGGGGTGGGGCGCAGCGGTGGCGCGGAACGGGCGCGTGGTCTGCGTCCGCTGCGCGGCAAGGTCACCGTGAGCGGGCGGTCCCGGGTGGGGGCCGTCTACCCGTCAAGTCTATGCGTCGGCTGAGCAGGCGCCCGCCGGCCCGGGACACGGGCGGCGGACGCCGGGACCGACGGGGTCAGCCGCGCAGCTCGCGCAGCAGCAGCGCGGTGCGGATGGCGGCGTCGGCCGCCTCGGCGCCCTTGTCCTCTTTCGAGCCCTCGAGGCCCGCGCGGTCCAGCCCCTGCTGCTCGTCGTCGAGGGTGAGCACGCCGAAGCCGACCGGGCGTCCCGCCTCGATCGCGACGCGCGTGAGACCGTCCGTCGCAGCGGACGACACGTACTCGAAGTGCGGCGTCCCGCCGCGGATGATGACGCCCAGGGCGACGACGGCGTCCGCGCCGCCCTCGAAGGCGGCGACGGCCGCGACCGGCAGCTCGAACGAGCCCGGGACGCGGACGACGCGGTACGTCGCGCCGGAGGCGTCCAGGACCTTCGTCGAGCCCGCGATGAGGCCGTCGGTGATGACGTCGTGCCACGTGCCCGCGATGACGACCACGTTCAGTCCCGTCGCGTCGACATTCCCCGTCTCGGGTGCTCCACTGCCGGCCATCAGGCGGTTCCTTCCTTCATGTGCGCGAGCGCGTCGCGCAGGTCGTCCTCGGCGATGACGTGACCCATCCGGTCGCGCTTGGTCTCGAGGTACTGGTGGTTGTTGGGGCCGACGCCGACCAGGAGCGGCACCTGCTCGACCACGTCGAGCCCGAAGGAGCGCAGCTGCGCCACCTTGTCGGTGTTGTTGGTCAGCAGGCGGACCTTCTCGACACCGAGGTCGGCGAGGATGCCGGCCGCGGCGGCGTAGTCGCGGGCGTCGGCGGGCAGACCGAGGGCGAGGTTGGCATCCACGGTGTCCATGCCGCGCTCCTGCAGGCTGTACGCGCGCAGCTTGTTGATGAGGCCGATGCCGCGCCCCTCGTGGCCCCGCATGTAGATGACGATGCCGCCGTCGCGGTCGATCGTGTCCAAGGCGGCATCCAGCTGGGGACCGCACTCGCACTTGAGCGACCCGAAGGCCTCGCCGGTCAGGCACTCCGAGTGCACCCGCACGAGCGGCGCCTCCTCGTGCAGATCGCCGGAGACCACGGCGAGGTGGTCGGTTCCGGTGATGCGGTCCTTGTACGCGAGGAAGCGGAACGTTCCGTGCGAGGTGGGCACGTTCGACTCGGCGCGCAGGCTGACGCGGCGGCGGACCGGCGCGGCGGAGGGCAGCGGGTCGGTCTCGTCGAGGTACGCGATGAGCTGCTCGATGGTGATGACCGGGATGCCGTCGCGCTCGCCGAGCTCGAAGAGTCCGGGCAGGCGCATCATGCTGCCGTCCTCGGCGACGACCTCGGCGATCGCGCCCACCGGCTGCAGCCCCGCGAGGCGCATGAGGTCGACGGCGGCCTCGGTGTGGCCCGCGCGCTCGCGCACGCCGCCCTCGACGGCGCGCAGCGGCAGCACGTGGCCCGGGCGGATGAGGCTCGCCGGGGTCGACTCCTGGTCCGCGAGGACGTTCAGGGTGCGGGCGCGGTCGGCGGCGCTGATGCCGGTGGTGACGCCGTCGGCGGCGTCGACGCTGACCGTGTAGGCCGTGCCGCGGGCGTCCTCGTTGACCGCGACCATCGGCGGCAGGTCGAGGGCGTCCGCCCACTCGGCGGGCATGGGGGCGCAGACGTAGCCGCTGGAGTAACGCACGGTCCAGGCGAGCCACTCGGCGGTCGCCAGCTGGGCCGACAGGATGACGTCGCCCTCGTTCTCGCGGTTCTCGTCGTCGGCGACGAGGATGGGACGGCCCTGACGCAGGGCCTCCAGGGCCTCGGGGATGGTGGACAGGCTCATGCGGAGCCCCTCTCGGTCGGTGCGGCCTCGGCCGCGGTGTTCTCGGTGTCTCGGAAGGCGAGGAGGCGCTGCACGTGCCGCGCCAGGATGTCGGTCTCGAGGTTGACGGGAGCGCCGGGCTCGGCCCGGCCGAGGGTCGTCGCGGCGAGGGTCTCGGGGATGAGCGAGACCTCGAGCCACGGCTCCGGCTCGGACGCGGGACTGACAGCGCTGACGGTGAGCGACACCCCGTCGATCGCGATGGAGCCCTTGTCGACGACGAGCGGGGCGAGGGCGGACGGGATGCCGACCCGCACGACGCTCCACTGCGCGCCCGGTCGCACCTCGCGCACGAGGCCGGTGCCGTCGATGTGCCCCTGCACGATGTGGCCGCCGAGGCGCCCGTGGGCGGCGGTCGCGCGCTCGAGGTTGACGGCGCGGCCCGGCGCGATGCCGTCGAGCGTCGACATGTCGAGCGTCTGCTGCATGACGTCGGCGGTGAACCAGTCCTCGCCCTGGTCGACGACGGTGAGGCAGACCCCGCTGACGGAGATGGAGTCGCCGTGGCCCGCGTCCGACACCGACAGCGGCGCGCGCACGGTGAGGCGGACGCCGTCGCCCGACGGCTCGACGGCGGTGATCGCGCCGATCTCTTCGACGATTCCGGTGAACATCAGGCGTCTCCGTGGGGGTCGGGGGTGGTCTCGTGCGGGTGGGCGACGACGAGGAGGTCGTCGCCCAGGGTCTCGATCCGCGTCACGCGCAGTCGGCGGGCGTCGGCGATCGTCGACACCCCGATGTCGCCCAGGGCGAGCCGGGACCCGCCGAGCAGGACGGGCGCGACGTAGACGAGCACCTCATCCGCCAGGCCCGCGCGCAGGAAGGAGCTGGCGAGCGTCGGGCCGCCCTCGACGAAGACGCGCTGGATGCCACGGGCGCCGAGGTCCGCGAGCACGACGAACAGGTCGCGGGTACGGGCGAGGATCACCGGGTGCGGATGCCGGTGGACGGCGGCATCCGGAGCCACCTCGCTCTCGCCGATGACGACGGGGACGGGCTGGTTCTCGAGGAGGGACCCGTCCTCCGCGCGTGCGGTGAGGGCGGGGTCGTCCGCGCGGACGGTCCCCGTGCCGGCGATGATCGCGTCGGCCGCGGCGCGGCGGAGATGGACGTCCCGGCGGGCGTCGGGCCCGGTGATCCACTGACTCGTGCCGTCGTCGGCGGCGGCCCGGCCGTCCAGGCTCTGCGCCCACTTGACGGTGACGACGGGGCGGCCGGTGCGCTGGAGGTGCGTCCAATCGTGGACGAGGGCGGCGGCGGCGTCCCGCTCGACGCCGGACTCCACGTCGACGCCCGCGGACCGGAGGCGCGCTGCGCCGCCCGACGCGGCATCCGTGGGGTCGTCGAGCGCGTAGACGACGCGGGACACCCCGGCCTCGAGGAGTGCGACGGCGCACGGCCCGGTGCGGCCGGTGTGATTGCAGGGCTCCAGGGTGACGACGGCGGTCGCCCCGGCGGCCGCGCCCGGCGGCAGCTGCGACAAGGCGTCGACCTCGGCGTGCGGCGTGCCCGCACCGCGATGGAACCCCTCGGCCAGGACGTCCCCGGTGGGGGAGAGGATGACCGCGCCGACCTGCGGGTTCAGCCCGCGCGGACCTCCGCGGGCGAGCTGCAGCGCTCGCCGCATGGCGTCGATCTCGGTGGCGGATGCCATTCCCTGTCCTTCCCGCGGTGCTCGAGGGGGCAGGAAGGCGCGCCGCGCCGTCCGTGCTGCCTCCCATCCGGACTAGCGACGATCGCTCGTCGCATCACCGTCGGTTCCGGAGTTCCACCGGATCAACCCGTCAGCCGAAGCGTCGGAGTTCGCGGACTGTCACCGCCGGTTCGGATTCCCACCGACCCCGGAGCACGTTGTTGCACTTCGGAGTCTAGTCAACGTGGTTCTCCCGGTTTCATTCCCGGTCGCTGTGTGACATCCGGGCCGTCCGCGCGTCGGTGATCACCGTTCTCCGGCGCTCCGCGGGGGCCGTCACTTCAGCAGCCGCGACAGCCGCCGATCGGCCAGCAGCTTGCCGCCGGTCTGACACGTGGGGCAGTACTCGAGGGAGTTGTCGGCGAAGAAGACGCTGCGCACCTCGTCGCCGCAGACCGGACACGCCTCGCCGCGCCGGCCGTGCACCCGCATGCCGCGGCGCTTCGCGTCCTTCAGGTCGGCCGGCGGCTTGCCCCGCGCGGCCGCGACCGCGTCGGTGAGCGTCGACACCATCGCGTCGAACAGGCGGTCGACCTCGTCGTCGGTGAGCTTCGCCGCGAGCGCGTACGGCGACATCTTCGCGGCGTGCAGGATCTCGTCGGAGTACGCGTTGCCGACGCCGCCGATGATCGACTGGTCGCGGAGGACGCCCTTGATCTGGGTGCGCCGTCCCGCGAGCAACGCGCCGAACACGTCGCGGTCGATCTCGCCGCCGAGGGGATCCGGCCCCAGCCGGGCGATCCCCGGCACCTCCTGCGGGTCGCGGACGATGGAGACGGCCAGCGACTTCTTGGTCCCCGCCTCGGTGAGGTCGAAACCGGAGTCGTCGTCGAACCCGATGCGCAGCGCGATGGGCGTCTTGCCCGGCTTGATGAGCGTCTGCGGCAGCAGGTCGTACCAGCGCAGCCACCCGGCCTTGGCCAGATGGAAGACGAGATGGATGCCGCCGTCCGTCGCCACGTCGAGGAACTTGCCGTGGCGCTCCACCCCGGTCACCGCGGTCCCGACGAGCGCCGTGAGCGGCGGGTCGTACGTCTTGAGGGCGGAGATGGCCGACACGGTCGCCTTCGTCACGTGCAGTCCCGTCACGCGGCCGCGCAGGTATTCGACGAGTCCCTCGACCTCGGGCATCTCCGGCATGCGCCACATCCTGGCATCCGGGTCCGACATCGCGCCGCCCCTTGCGCCTCGCCCCGCCCGCCGTTCCGCCCGTCGCTGCCCCGGGCGCTCCCTCCGGGGTCGCCGTTCCGCGGGTCCTCCTGCCCAGTAAACGCTCTGCGCGGGTGGAAACGCCGTGGCACGGCGTTTCCACCGCGCCGGAGCGTTTACCGGAGAAGCCAGAGCATCACCGGAACAGGGGGAGGGATGCCACGGCCACGTTCACCCGAGGGGGAGCGGCCACGGCTGCGGGGACCGCTCGTCGTCGCGCAGCAGCCCCGCCACCCAGAGGTCGGCCCGCCCGAAGCTGTTCGAGGCGGCCTGACGCAGGAGCCCCTCGTAGCGGAAGCCGAGTCGACGGGCGGTGCGCGCCGAGGCCACGTTCCCGACGACGGCCCGCCACTCGATCCGGGCGATCGCCGGCCGCTCGGCGGCGAAGGCCCAGTCCACGACGGCCTCGGCCGCTTCGCCGACGACGCCCTGCCCGCGCGCCTCGCGCGCCATCCAGTAGCCGATCTCCGGCGCCCCGCCGCCGAGCCGGGCGAGCCCGATCATGCCGACCAGCCGATCGTCGAGGCGGATGGCCCAGGTCGCCTCGGACCCCTCGTCCCACCAGCGGTCGGAGAGAGCGATGAACTTCTCGGCGTCGCCGGGCAGGTAGGGCGACGGCACGGTCGTCAGCCGCTGCAGCTCGGCGTCCTGGCACGCGGCGTGGATGCTCGCGGCATCCCTGTCCCGAGGAGCGGACAGCTCGAGCCGGGGCGTGTGCAGGACGTCGCGTTCCATCCGCTCACGCTATCCGGCGCAGTGCGTCCGCGACGGACCATCGCGTCATGACACAAAACGAAACGAGGTGTTGCACAGTCCGACACAGAACGGGATGCCGATATCGCTAACGTGCGGCGTGGGGGCGTGATCAGGGCGTCCCCGCCCACGTGTCGTGGGAGGGGAAATGGGGGAAGAGCCATATGAAGAAGAAGGCGATCACCGGGGGAGTGGGCGTCGCGGCGCTCGCCCTCACGGCTGCGTTCGGTGCGAGCTCTGCGGCCTGGGCGGCCGACATCACCGGGGAGACCACCGTCACGGTGGACGTCACGACGGCGGGACAGGTGGAGGTGCGCGTCTGGGCGCGGAACACCTCGGCGGTCCCGGCCTACGGTGCCGCGGTCATCTCGGCGCCCGACGGGACGCTCGAGGACTACGGTCCCCGCCTGTTCCAGCCGGGCGAGGAATGGGTCTGGTCGAAGGTGCTCGTGGGGTACGGCTGCGACGACGTCGCGGAGACGGCTGCGGCGACGTTCGGCTTCGAGGAGCTCGGCACCGCGCCGGACTGGACCTCCGGCGTGCTGGCCGCGCCGGACCCGCGCGTGACCGTCATCGGGTGCGACGTCGATCCCGAGCCGACGCCGAGCCCGACGCCGACCATGGAGCCGACGCCCACGCCGTCGGCCTCGCCCGAGGTCACGGCCACCCCGACGCCGGCGGTCGTCGTGCCGTCGGCCGCGCCGACCGCCGCCGCATCGGTGGCGTCGAAGCCGACCGCGCTCGCCGCGACCGGCTCGTCGGCCGACGCGCTGCTGCCGGCCGGGATCGTCGCCGCCGCGGCCGTCTCGCTCGGCGTGCTGCTGATGGTCCTGCGCCGACGCCGCACGGTCTGACAGGTCGAGGGCGGGGCCGTTCTGCGGAGCGGCCCCGCTCCCACGTCGTCGCGCGACAAACGCTCCGTGCGCGGGAAACGCCGGATGCGGGCGTTTCTCGGGGCAGAGAGCGTTTCTCGGCAGGGGAGCGGGCGCGGTCAGCCGCGGCGCAGCAGCCCGATGCGGTCGTAGACGTCCGCCAGGGTCCTCTCGGCGACGGATGCCGCCCGCTCGGCGTTGTGCGCGAGCACGCGGTCCAGCTCGGCGGGGTCGGCCAGCAGTTCGAGGGCCCGCTCGCGGACGGGCTCGAACTCGGCGACGACGACCTCGGCGAGGCCCTTCTTGAAGTCGCCGTACCCGCGCCCGGCGTACTCGTCCTCGATGGCCGAGATCTCCCGGCCGGTCAGCGCCGAGTAGATCACCAGCAGGTTCGACACCCCGGGCTTGGCCTCGCGGTCGAACCGCACCGCACCCTCGGAGTCGGTCACGGCGCGCATGATCTTCTTCGCGCTGACCTTCGGCTCGTCGAGCATCCACAGCACGCCGGCGTCGCTCTCGGCGGACTTGGACATCTTCGCCGTCGGGTTCTGCAGGTCGTAGATGCGGGCGGTCTCGCGCTGGATCATCGGCTTCGGCATGGCGAACGTCTCGCCGAAGCGCTGATTGAACCGCTCCGCGAGGTCGCGCGTCAGCTCGATGTGCTGCTTCTGGTCGTCGCCGACGGGGACGACGTCGGTCTGGTAAAGCAGGATGTCGGCGGCCATGAGGACCGGGTAGGTGAAGAGGCCCACGTTGGTGGCATCCGTCCCGTAACGGGCGGACTTGTCCTTGAACTGGGTCATGCGGCCGGCTTCACCGAAACCGGTGAGGGTGGAGAGGATCCACTGCAGCTCGGCGTGGGCGGGCACGTGCGACTGCACGTACAGCGTCGACCGCGACGGCTCGATCCCCGCGGCGATGTACTGCGCCGCGGTGCGGCGGGTCTTCTCGCGGCGTTCGGCCGGGTCGCCCGGCTGGGTGAGGGCGTGCAGGTCGACGACGGAGAAGAAGGCGTCGTACTCGTCCTGCAGCGTGCGCCACTGGAGGAGGGCCCCGATGTAGTTGCCGATCTGGAGGCTGTCGGCGGAGGGCTGCATTCCGGAGTAGAGGCGCTGCGTGGTCACCGGACAATCCTAGGCGTCGGGTCGCCCGTCCCTGCCCGCTCAGCTCTCGCCTGCGCAGCCCTCGCCCGCGCAGCCCTCTTCACGCAGCCGTCGCGTCCTCGCCCGCGATGCCCCCGGCGATCGTCGCGCCTCGACCTCGGCGCGTCACCCGATCTCGTAGTCGACGATGACGGGCGCGTGGTCGCTCCAGCGGGTGTCCCAGGATGCCGCCCGGTCGACGCGGTAGCCGGACGCGCGGTCCGCGAGGGCCGGGGTGGCGACGTGATAGTCGATGCGCCAGCCGGTGTCCGTGTCGAACGCCTTTCCGCGCATCGACCACCAGGTGTACGGGCCGTCCACCTCGCCCGCGTGACGCCGACCGACGTCGACCCAGCCGAGACCCGGGCCCTCGGACCCGTCGACGCCCGTGACGGTCTCGCCCGCGGGGCCGAAGAACCGGTCGAAGTACGCGCGCTCGCGGGGGAGGAATCCGGAGTTCTTGCGGTTGCCCTTCCAGTTCTTGATGTCGAGCTCGCGGTGGCCGACGTTCAGGTCGCCCATCACGACCGCCAGCTCGCGCTCGGCGGAGAGCTCGCTCAGACGCCGCTCCATCGCGTCGAGGAACAGCCACTTCGCCTCCTGCTTGGGCGTGTCGACCTCCCCGCTGTGGACGTAGGCGCTGACCACCGTGAGGGTATGGCCATCGACGTCGAAGTCCGTCTCGATCCAGCGGCCGGTGGCATCCAGGGGCTCGGGTCCCAGCACCGCGCGCGTGGCCGTCGCGGGCATGCGACTCACGACCGCGACACCGGCGCGTCCCTTCTGCAGGGCCTCGTCGTTGACGATGTGCCATCCGGGGAGTGCCTCGGCGAGCTGGTCGGCCGTCGCGCGCACCTCCTGCAGCGCGAGGATGTCGGCGCCGGAGGCCTCCACCCATTCGGTCATGCCCTTGCGGACGGCGGCACGGATGCCGTTGACGTTCACGGACACGATGCGAAGAGTGCGAGACACCCGACGAGCGTAACGCGGGCCTCCGACATCGGGCCCGGGACGGCTGCCCGCCTCATGTCGAGCGACGCCAGCCGCAACAGCCGGGACGGTCGCGGGCTCAGTCGGGGAGGAGGGACGCGCGCCGCGGACCCGGCGAGTCGGCCTCCGCGCGCGCGAGCGCCTTCTCCGCCGCCGCCAGCCGCCGGCGCGCACCCCCGCGCCGCGGCCACCGCGCCAGTGCCAGCTCGCGCTCCGCGTCGCGCACGCGCACCTGCGCGGCGATGACGATGGCGGCCTGCTCCATGGCCCGCCGGTCCTCGGCGGAGCGCAGGGGCACGTCGCGGTCGCCGGCCGCCACGGCGATCCACGCGGCGGCGAGGAGGATGACGATGCCGATCAGCCGGAACCACAGGAGGAAGCCGATAAAGATCGCGAAGGTGGCCAGCAGCGGGTTGGACGGCGTGTAGACGAAGAGGAAGCCCGCAGCGACCTGCAGGAGGACCATCCCCGTCGCACCGACGAGCGCGCCGGGCCAGATCCGGCGCCATCGGAGCGACGTCCCCGTCAGGAAGCGGAACAGACAGGCCAGGGCCACCGTGTTCAGGGCGAAGGCGACGGCGAGCGAGATCGCCCGGGCGCCGATCGACCACCACACGGACTCGCGGTCCCACGACAGCAGCGAGAAGACGAGGTCGATCGCGCCCGTGGCGACGGAGCCGAGCAGGGCGCCGATCAGCAGCGAGATGCCGAAGAGGAGGGCGGCGACGAAGTCCCGCGCCTTGAGCATGACGAAGCTGCGGAGGTCGAAGGGCAGGCCGAAGGTGTCGCGCACCGCACGGCGGGCGAACGTGACGAAGCCGGTCGCGGTCCACACGACGACCACGATGGCGAAGGCGCCCGTGATGCTGAGCAGCCGCCCGCTGTCGTGCGCGATGCTCTCCACGTCATCCGGCTTCACGAGTCCCTGCTCGCTGATGATGCCGGGGATGTAGCTGTTGATGATGTCGATGAGCGTCGTGATCGCCGCGCGCGACCCGCCCAGCCACACGCCCACGCCCGCGAATGCGAGATAGATCGCGCCGAAGACGGCGAACAGCGCCTGGAAGCTCATGCCCGCCGCGAGCAGGAAGCCGTTGTGCTGCAAGTAGTGCCGCCAGACGCGGATGGGGAACCAGCCCGCGATCCGCGACACCTTCTCGATCGGCTCGTCGAGGCGTTCGCGCAGCGAGGCCTGCGCCGACTCGAGCCGATCGCGCAGCGACGACTCGTCCCGCGAGGTCGCCGGCAGCGGCCGGGGATCGTCGCGCGTCTCGGTCACGCCACGAGCCTAATCAATGGATGCCGCCCCTTCCGCGGCCGCCGGCCGGTGGCATCCCTCTCCCGGGGACGACGAAGCGGGGGCGATCCCGAAGGACCGCCCCCGCTTCGGGAGAGGGATGCTCAGCGACCGCCGCGGAGGACCGCCTGCTTGACCTCGGCGATGGCCTTGGTGACCTCGATGCCACGGGGGCACGCCTCGGTGCAGTTGAAGGTCGTGCGGCAGCGCCACACGCCCTCCTTGTCGTTGAGGATGTCCAGACGCACGTCGCCCGCGTCGTCGCGCGAGTCGAAGATGAACCGGTGCGCGTTCACGATCGCCGCCGGGCCGAAGTACTGGCCGTCGGTCCAGAAGACGGGGCAGGACGAGGTGCACGCGGCGCACAGGATGCACTTGGTGGTGTCGTCGAAGACCTCGCGGTCGACGATCGACTGCACGCGCTCCTTGCCCGGCTCGGGCTTGGAGCTCGAGATGAGGAACGGCTGCACCTCGCGGTAGGAGGCGAAGAACGGCTCCATGTCGACGATGAGGTCCTTCTCGAGCGGCAGGCCCTTGATCGCCTCGACGTAGATCGGCTGCGAGATGTCGAGGTCCTTGATGAGGGTCTTGCACGCCAGACGGTTGCGGCCGTTGATGCGCATGGCATCCGATCCGCAGATGCCGTGCGCGCAGGAGCGGCGGAACGCGAGCGAGCCGTCGACCTCCCACTTGATCTTGTGCAGCGCGTCGAGGACGCGGTCCGTCGAGTACAGCTCGACGTCGTAGTCCACCCAGCGGGGCTCGTCGTCGACCTCGGGGTTGAAGCGACGGACGTTGAAGGTGACGATGAACGACTGGATGCCGGTGTCGGCGGGAGCCTGCTCGATCTCGTCGGAGGTGTCGACGGTGTCGATGACGGTGGATGCCATCAGTACTTCCTCTCCAGGGGCGGGTAGCGCAGCTCGCCGGCCTCGTTCTTGGTGAACACCACGGGCTTCCAGCCCAGCTCGATGTGATCGGCGGGGTGCGACGAGTGGGGGTCGCCGGACAGGTACGCCATGGTGTGCTGCATGTACTTCTCGTCGTCGCGCGTCGGGAAGTCGTCGCGCATGTGACCGCCGCGGCTCTCCTCGCGGTTCTGCGCGGAGTAGACGACGACCTCGGCGAGGTCGAGCAGGAAGCCCAGCTCGACGGCCTCGAGCAGGTCGGTGTTGAACCGCTTGCCCTTGTCGTCGACGTGGACGTTCTTGTAGCGCTCGCGCAGGTCGGCGATGACGTCGAGGACGTGGGCGAGGGACTCGTGGGTGCGGAACACCTGCGCGCCCTTATCCATCTCGTCCTGCAGCGTCTTGCGGAGGACGGCGATGCGCTCGGTGCCGCTGTTGTTGCGCAGGCCCTCGATGAGGCCGCGGACCTCGGCCGCGGGGTCCTCGGGCAGCGGCACGAAGTCGGCCGTCTTGACGTACTCGACCGCGTTGCGGCCGGCGCGCTTGCCGAAGACGTTGATGTCCAGCAGCGAGTTGGTGCCGAGGCGGTTCGAGCCGTGCACGGAGACGCACGCGCACTCGCCCGCGGCGTACAGGCCCGGGACGACGGTGTCGTTGTCCGAGAGGACCTCCGCCTTGACGTTGGTCGGGATGCCGCCCATCGCGTAGTGCGCCGTCGGCATGACCGGCACGGGCTCGACGACCGGGTCGACGCCGAGGTAGGTGCGGGCGAACTCGGTGATGTCGGGGAGCTTGGTCTCGAGGACCTCCGCACCCAGGTGCGTGCAGTCGAGGAGCACGTAGTCGCGGTGCGGGCCGGCGCCGCGGCCCTCCGCGACCTCCTGCACCATGCAGCGGGCGACGATGTCGCGGGGCGCGAGGTCCTTGATGGTCGGCGCGTAGCGCTCCATGAAGCGCTCACCGCTGGCGTTGCGGAGGATCGCGCCCTCGCCGCGGGCGCCCTCCGTCAGCAGGATCCCCAAGCCCGCGAGGCCGGTCGGGTGGAACTGGAAGAACTCCATGTCCTCCAGCGGCAGGCCCTTGCGCCAGACGATGCCGACGCCGTCACCGGTGAGGGTGTGGGCGTTCGAGGTCGTCTTGAAGATCTTGCCGAAGCCGCCGGTCGCGAAGACCACGGCCTTGGACTGGAAGACGTGCAGCTCGCCGGTGGCGAGGTCGTAGGCGACGACGCCCGCGACCTGGGTCCCGCCCTTGCCGTCCTTCACCGTGATGAGGTCGAGGACGTAGAACTCGTTGAAGAAGTTGATGCCGAGCTTGACGCAGTTCTGGAACAGCGTCTGCAGGATCATGTGGCCGGTGCGGTCGGCGGCGTAGCAGGCGCGGCGCACGGGCGTCTTGCCGTGGTCGGCGGTGTGGCCGCCGAAGCGACGCTGGTCGATCTTGCCCTCGGGCGTGCGGTTGAACGGCAGGCCCATGTTCTCGAGGTCGATGACCGCGTCGATGGCCTCCTTGGCGAGGATCTCGGCCGCGTCCTGGTCGACGAGGTAGTCGCCGCCCTTGACGGTGTCGAAGGTGTGCCACTCCCACGAGTCCTCTTCGACGTTGGCCAGGGCCGCCGCCATGCCGCCCTGCGCCGCACCGGTGTGCGAGCGCGTCGGGTACAGCTTGGAGATGACGGCGGTCTTCGCGCCCGGCCCGGCCTCGATCGCGGCGCGCATGCCGGCGCCGCCGGCGCCCACGATGACGATGTCGAACTGGTGGTAGTGCACGCCGTCCTTGACGATCGTGTCCGCGCTGGTCTGAGTGCTCACGTGTGCAATGCCTCTGCTGTCAGTCGAAGGGGGGAGGGATGCCGCAGGCTCACGCCGCCTGGCAGGTCTCCCACAGGATGCTGCTCTCGGTGACGCCGATGCAGGGGTCGAAGGTGAAGACCACGAGCGTGCCGAGCAGGATGAGGAACGCCGCCGACAGCCAGAGCGACCAGACGAGGATGCGGCGCACGGTGGCGTTCGGGACGTAGTCGTTGACGATCGTGCGCATGCCGTTGGCGCCGTGGATCAGGGCCAGCCAGAGCATGAGGACGTCCCACCACTGCCAGAACGGCGAGGCGAGCTTGCCCGCGACGAACGCGAAGTCGATCTGGTGGATGCCGTCGCCGGTCATCAGGTTGACGAAGAGGTGACCGAAGATGAGGACGATCAGCAGCACGCCGGAGGCGCGCATGTAGATCCAGCCCCACTTCTCCAGGTTGGACCCCTTCTTGCGCACGCTGGGCGTGCGGGGGGCGGGGATCGTGGCGGCTTCCTGGGCGACGGACATCAGTGGCTCCCGGTGACGGCGCTGAAGACGTTGATGAGGTGGCGCGGCGTGAAGCCGGCCATCGTGGCGACCCAGAGGCCGAGCACGCCCCACCACAGCTGACGCTGGTGACGCGTGGCCCAGGGCCAGAAGTCGACGAGGATGATGCGCAGGCCGTTGAAGGCGTGGTACGCGATCGCTCCGACCAGGGCGACCTCGCCGAGTCCCATGATGGGGTTCTTGTAGGTGCCGATCACCGCGTCGTACGCCTCGGGCGAGACGCGGATGAGCGCCGTGTCGAGGATGTGCACGAGCAGGAAGAAGAAGATGGCGACACCGGTGATGCGGTGCAGGACCCACGACCACATGCCCTCGCGACCGCGGTAGAGCGTTCCGCGCGGCACCTTCGAGGTGGTCTCCTTCACCGACAGCGTGGCGCGTGGTGATGCTGACACGGTCGTCCTCCCTGATCGAACACGATGGCGAGGCTCCGAAGCCCCAGGCGTCACACGGGCGCTCATGAATACTACGTCTGGGCTGTGAACGCGGGGGATTAGGCCCCCCTAACAGTCTCTCGACATCGAGATAAACGGCGCCCGGATTCACCCGCGGCGTGGCACGGCGCGGGCGATCCCCGCCGCTAGGGTCGGACCATGGCCGAACCTGCGCTCGACGACTTCTACGCCGTGATCCCCGCCGGAGGGATCGGCAGCCGCCTGTGGCCGCTCTCGCGGGCGGATGCGCCGAAGTTCCTCCACGACCTCACCGGGTCGGGGCAGACGCTCCTCCGGGACACGTGGGACCGTCTCGCCCCCCTGTCCGGGGAGGACCGCATCGCCGTGGTGACCGGACGGGCCCACCGCGCGGCGGTGGAGCGCGAGCTGCCGGGCATCGCCGACCACAACGTCTTCCTCGAGTCGGAGCCGCGCGACTCCAGCGCCGCCATCGGCCTGGCCGCCGCGATCCTCGTGCGCCGCGAGCCCGACGTCGTGATCGGCTCGTTCGCCGCCGACCACGTCATCCGCGGCGCGCGCGTGTTCGACTTCGCCGTGCGGCAGGCCGTCGCGGTGGCGCGGGCCGGCTACATCTGCACCATCGGCATCCAGCCGACGGAGCCGTCGGTGGGCTTCGGCTACATCAAGAAGGCCGGCGAGCTCGTCGTGGACGACGCCCCCGAGGCCGCGCTCGTCGAGCGCTTCGTCGAGAAGCCCGACCTGGACACCGCGCGGGAGTACTTCGCCGACCGCGCCTACCTGTGGAACGCGGGCATGTTCATCTCCCGCGCCGACGTGCTGCTGGCCGAGCTCGAGAGGAACGAGCCCGAGCTGCACGCCGGTCTCATCGAGCTGGCCGAGGCCTGGGACGACCGCGCGCGCCGGGGCCCGGCGGTCGACCGCATCTGGCCCACCCTGAAGAAGATCGCCATCGACTACGCGGTCGCCGAGCCCGCCGCCGAGCGCGGGCGCCTCGCGGTCATCCCCGGGCACTTCGACTGGGACGACGTGGGGGACTTCGCGAGCCTCGCGAAGCTCAACTCCACCGGCGGACGCAACGAGCTGGCGATTCTCGGCAACGAGGCGCGCGTGCTCGCGGACGCCTCCAGCGGCATCGTCGTGACGCAGACCAAGCGCGTCATCAGCCTCGTCGGCGTCCGCGACATCGTCGTGGTCGACACCCCCGACGCCCTTCTCGTCACCACGAGCGAGCACGCCCAGCGGGTCAAGGGCGTCGTCGACGCGTTGAAGCTGACCGGTCGCGGCGACGTCCTTTAGACACCGGATGCCACCCCGGGTGGCATCCGGTACCGCCCCCTCACCGCTCGTGTGGCAGGCGCGTGACGCGATATTGCGTCTTTGTAACCATTGCGCCGAGCGCCGCCCCCGTGGCCGCGGGCGCGCCGTCGCAGTAGGTAACGTGACTCCATCGTCCCCCGAACCCGTTGGGGGCATCCGTCTTGGAGGACCATTCGTGAACACCACGAAGAAGGCCGTCGTCAGCGGCCTGGCCATGATCGGCGCCGCGGCGCTGCTCGCCGGTTGCGGCGCCGCACCCGAGGGCAACGGCGCGTCCGGAGGCGCCGCCGGTGCCAGCGACTACCTGCCCTGCATGGTGTCGGACGCCGGTGGCTTCGACGACAAGTCGTTCAACCAGCTCGGCAAGGAGGGCGTCGACGCCGCCGCCGCCGAGCTCGGCTCGCAGACGCCGATCGAGGTCGAGTCGCAGTCCGAGACGGACTACGCGTCGAACCTTTCGAGCCTCGTGGACCAGGGCTGCAACACCATCATCACCGTCGGCTTCCTCCTCGCCCCCGCCGCCCTCGAGTCGGCTCAGGCGAACCCCGACATCGAGTACATCTCGATCGACGACACCGTCGACCAGGACTTCGACGGTCAGACCGACGCCCCGAACATCAAGCCGATCATCTTCGACACCGCGCAGGCGGCGTTCCTCGCCGGCTACCTCGCCGCGGGCACCTCGCAGACCGGCGTCGTCGGCACCTTCGGCGGTCTGAACATCCCGACCGTCACCATCTTCATGGACGGCTTCGCGCAGGGCATCGAGCGCTACAACGAGGACAACGGCGCCAGCGTCCGCCTCGTCGGCTGGGACCGCGCCGCGCAGGACGGCTCCTTCACCGGTGGCTTCGAGGCCAACGACGCCGCGCGCCAGACCGCGCAGGCGATCATCGACCAGAACGTCGACGTGCTGCTGCCCGTCGGTGGTCCGATCTACCAGTCGGCCGCCGTCGCCATCCAGGACGCGGGCCGCGAGATCGCGCTCGTCGGCGTCGACGCCGACGTGTACGAGACCGACCCCGGCATCGGCGACCTGCTCCTCACCTCGATCCTCAAGGGCATCGACGTGGGCACGCAGGACGCCGTCGTCGCCGCCGGCAACGGCGAGTTCGACGCGGCGCCGTTCGTCGGCACCCTCGAGAACGAGGGCGTCGGCCTGGCCCCGTACCACGACTGGGCCGACCGCGTCCCCGCCGAGCTGACCTCGCAGATCGAGGAGCTCCAGGCGGCCATCATCAGCGGCGACATCACCGTCGAGTCCTACCTCAACGGCTGAGTCCATCGCTCCAGGGGAGGTCGGCGTCCGCCGGCCTCCCCTCCCTTATGCACGCTCCACCCGCACGATCCGCTCACGAGGCGGATCCCGGTACCGGACGCCCACCGCGTCCGGCCCCGCAGAACTTAGGATCGGGAACATGAAGCTCGAACTCCGCGGGATCACGAAGATCTTCGGGTCCCTGGTGGCGAACGATCACATCGACCTCACTGTCGAGGCCGGAGAGATCCACTGCCTGCTCGGCGAGAACGGCGCCGGCAAGTCCACCCTGATGAACGTCCTCTACGGCCTGTACCAGGCCGACGGGGGAGAGATCCTGCTCGACGACGCCGTCCAGCACTTCTCCGGCCCCGGCGACGCGATGCGCGCGGGCATCGGCATGGTGCACCAGCACTTCATGCTGATCCCGGTGTTCACCGTCGCCGAGAACGTCATGCTCGGGCACGAGCCGACCCGGTTCGGCGGCCGCCTCGACCTACCCGCCGCGCGGGCGAAGGTGAAGGAGATCTCCGACCGCTTCGGGTTCGACGTCGACCCCGACGCCCTCGTCGACGACCTGCCGGTCGGCGTGCAGCAGCGCGTCGAGATCATCAAGGCGCTCTCGCGCGACGCGAAGGTCCTCGTCTTCGACGAGCCGACCGCCGTGCTGACCCCGCAGGAGACCGACGAGCTGATGTCGATCATGCGACAGCTCAAGGCCGCCGGCACGTCCATCGTCTTCATCACCCACAAGCTCCGCGAGGTCCGCGAGGTCGCGGACCGCATCACGGTCATCCGCCTCGGCAAGGTCGTCGGCGAGGCGCAGCCGACGGCATCCAACGCCGAGCTGGCCTCGCTGATGGTCGGACGCGCCGTCGAGCTCACCGTGCAGAAGGACGCGCCCACGCTCGGCGACGTCGGCCTGACCGTGACCGGCCTCACCGTCGTCGACGCGATCGGCCAGAAGGTCGTCAACGACGTCAGCTTCGAGGTGCGCCGCGGCGAGGTCCTCGCCATCGCCGGCGTGCAGGGCAACGGCCAGACCGAGCTCACGGAGGCCCTCGTCGGCCTGCAGGAGCGCGTCGAGGGGTCCGTCGTGCTCGACGGCGTCGAGCTCTCGGGCTCCTCCGTGCGGCGCGTGCTGGACGCGGGCGTCGGATTCGTGCCCGAGGACCGCAAGGAGGACGGGCTCGTCGGCGAGTTCTCCATCGCCGAGAACCTCATGCTCGACCGCGCGGACGGCGCCCCCTTCGTCAAGGGCGGCACGCTGCAGCTGTCGACCCTGTCCGACTTCGCCCGCGAGAAGGTGGCGGAGTTCGACGTGCGCACGCCGTCGATCGAGACGCCGGTGGGCCGCCTGTCCGGCGGCAACCAGCAGAAGGTCGTCCTGGCGCGCGAGCTGAGCCGCGAGCTCCGCCTCTTCGTCGCGGCCCAGCCCACCCGCGGTGTGGATGTCGGGTCGATCGAGTTCATCCACAAGCGCGTCGTCGAGACGCGCGACGCCGGCGTCCCCGTCATCGTCGTGTCCACCGAGCTCGACGAGGTCACCGCCCTCGCCGACCGCATCATGGTGATGTACCGGGGCCGCGTGGTCGGCATCGTGCCCGGCGACACCTCCCGCGACGTGCTGGGCCTCATGATGGCCGGCGAAGCGCCCGAGAACGAAGGAGTCGCCGCGTGAGCGATCCGCACAGCCCGCAGGACCCGGACGTCTCGCAGGCCGACCGCGCCTCCGAGGCGAGCGCGACCACCGACGCCGCGGCCACGCGGTCCGCGACCGTCGCCCCCTCCGCGGCAGCCCGCGTGCTGCCGACGACCCCGCCGGACGACTCCGGTCGCTGGCAGCGCGCCCTGCGCGAGATCGCCACCGGCAACGCGATCATCTCCGTCCTCGCCGTCGTGCTCGCGCTCGTCGTGGGCGCCATCATGATCGCCGTCACGGATGAGAACGTGCAGGCGACCGCCGGCTACTTCTTCGCCCGTCCCGGCGACACGTTCGCCGCGATCTGGCAGTCGGTCTCGGGGGCCTACTCCTCCTTCTTCCAGGGAGCGATCTACAACTTCCGGCGCCCGGAGTTCGCCACCGGCATCCGTCCGCTCACCGAGACCCTCACCTTCGCCACCCCGCTCATCGCCGCGGGCCTCGGCGTCGCGCTCGCCTTCCGCGTGGGCATGTTCAACATCGGCGGCCGAGGGCAGATGCTCGTCGCCGCGGCCGCGGGCGGCTACGTCGCCTTCGCGTTCGACCTGCCGTGGGGCCTGCACGCCCTGCTCGCCCTCGTGGCCGGCGTTGCGGCCGGCGCGATCTGGGCCGGCATCGCGGGCGTGCTCAAGGCGCGCACCGGGGCGCACGAGGTGATCGTCACGATCATGCTCAACTACGTCGGGTTCTACCTCGTGTACTACATGCTGCGCACCCCGGGCCTGCTGCAGGCCCCCGGCTCCAGCAACCCCACGACGCCGGCCATGAAGGACACCGCGGTGTTCCCCGACCTGCTCGGGCCGAGCTACAACCTGCACTTCGGGTTCATCCTCTCCATCGCGGCCGTCGTCCTGGTCTGGTGGATCCTCGAGCGCTCGTCGCTCGGCTTCCGCTTCCGCGCGGTCGGCCTCAACCCGAACGCGGCCCGCGTGGCCGGCATCAACGTCAAGTCGATGTACGTCTACGCGATGCTCATCTCCGGTGCGCTCATCGGTCTCGCGGGCGTCGACCAGGTGCTCGGCACCGTGACGACCGGCTTCTCGAGCGGCATCGACGCGGGCATCGGCTTCGACGCCATCACCGTGGCCCTGCTGGGCCGCTCCACCCCCGTGGGCGTCCTCGTCGCCGGCATCCTGTTCGGGGCCTTCAAGGCCGGCGGCTTCGCCATGCAGGCGGCCAACGGCGTGCCCATCGACATCGTCCTGGTCGTGCAGTCGCTCATCGTGCTCTTCATCGCGGCCCCGCCGCTGGTGCGCGCGATCTTCCGCCTGCCGGCCCCGGGAGCGCGTCAGCCGAGGGCCCGCGCCCTCAAGAAGAAGGAGGCGGTCAAGTGAGCACCACCGCGCAGCACCACGCGGCCGCCCCGCAGCCCGACGCGCTCGACACGGCCGTCGTCGTCAGCTGGAAGGCGCCGATCGTCTACGGCGTCATCACCGTGCTCGCCGCGGTCCTGTTCGTCATCGCCCGTCAGGACGGCGACGCGGTGTTCCGCCTGTCGAGCCCGGGGGAGTTCTTCGAGCTGCCCGAGGTCACCCTCGGCGGCGTCGTCACCGGTGCCGTCTGCACCGTCCTGCTCGCCGTCATCACGGGCGTGAGCGCCTTCCTCGTGCGGGCGCGCCGCCGCCCGCCGATCTGGCTCGCCGTGGTCTTCGCCGTGGTGTTCATGGTCGGCTTCCTCACGTGGGCCGCGGCGGGAGCGACGACCTCGGTCATCCCGCTCACCGGCCTGCTCGCCGGTGGCCTCAGCCTGTCGGTCCCGCTGATCTTCGGCGCGATGGCCGGCGTCCTGAGCGAGCGCGTCGGCGTCGTCAACATCGCGATCGAGGGTCAGCTGCTGGCCGGCGCCTTCACGTCGGCCGTCGTGGCGACGGCGACCGGCAACCCGTTCGCCGGTCTGCTCGCTGCGGGTGTCTCGGGCGTGCTCGTGTCGTTCGTCCTCGCGGCGTTCGCGATCAAGTACTTCGTCGACCAGGTCATCGTGGGCGTCGTGCTCAACGTCCTCGTCGTGGGCCTCACGAGCTTCCTGTTCTCGCAGCTGCTCGCCCCCAACGCGGCCACGCTCAACTCCCCGCCGCGCTTCCCGCGCGTGCCGATCCCGTTCCTCGCGGACATCCCCGTGATCGGTCCGATGCTGTTCAACCAGACGGTCATCGTGTACCTGATGTACGTCACCGTCCTCGCGGTCTACATCGGGCTGTTCCACACGCGCTGGGGTCTGCGTCTGCGCGCCGTGGGCGAGCACCCGCAGGCGGCGGACACCGTGGGCATCAACATCGCGAAGACCCGCTTCTGGAACGTCTCGCTCGGCGGCGCCATCGCCGGCCTGGGCGGCGCGTTCTTCACCCTCGGGTCCGTGGGCGCCTTCAACAAGGAGATGACGGCGGGCGCGGGCTACATCGCCCTCGCGGCGGTCATCTTCGGACAGTGGGACCCCATCCGCGCGACCCTCGCCGCCCTGCTGTTCGGCTTCGCGTCGAACCTGCAGAACACCCTCGGCGTCATCGGCTCGCCCGTGCCCAGCGAGTTCATGCTCATGCTGCCGTACGTGGTGACGATCTTCGCCGTCGCCGGACTCGTCGGGAAGGTCCGCGGTCCCGCGGCCGCCGGCAAACCGTATATCAAGGGCTGACGCCCGCCTGCTCCATCCGCTGAACCCGAGAGGATCCCCCGCTTCACGATGACCGACATCGACTGGGACGAACTGCGCACGGCCGCCACCGAGGCCATGCAGAAGGCCTACGTGCCCTATTCCCGCTTCAAGGTGGGCGCCGCCGCGCTCGTCGCCGACGGACGCATCGTCTCGGGGTGCAACGTCGAGAACGCGTCCTACGGCGTCACCCTCTGCGCGGAGTGCGGCCTGGTCTCGGCCCTCCACATGTCCGGGGGCGGCCAGCTCGTGGCCTTCGTGTGCGTCGACGGGCAGGGGCGGACCCTCATGCCCTGCGGCCGCTGCCGTCAGCTGCTGTACGAACACGCCATCCCCGGGATGCTGCTCGAGACGGTCAGCGGCATCCGGACCATCGACGAGGTCCTGCCGGACGCGTTCGGTCCTCGCGACCTCGAGGAGGCGGCGCGATGAGCTGCTCGGTCGAGGCGTACGACGCCGTCGACGTCATCCGCGCCCAGCGCGACGGACGCCCCGTCTCGGAGGGAGAGCTTCGCTGGCTCGTCGACGCGTACACGCGCGGCTACGTCATGGATGCGCAGATGTCGGCGTTCACGATGGCGGTCCTCCTGAACGGGTTGGGACGCGACCAGATCCGGGTGCTGACGGACGCCATGATCGCCTCGGGCGAGCGCATGGACTTCTCGTCTCTCGGCAAGACGACCGTGGACAAGCACTCGACCGGCGGCGTCGGCGACAAGATCACCCTGCCGCTGGCCCCGCTCGTCGCGGTGTTCGGCGTCGCGGTCCCGCAGCTGTCCGGCCGCGGTCTCGGCCACACCGGCGGCACACTCGACAAGCTCGAGTCCATCCCCGGATGGCGCGCGGCGCTGTCGAACGACGAGATCATGGCGCAGCTGCGAGACGTCGGCGCGGTCATCTGCGCCGCCGGCACCGGTCTCGCCCCGGCCGACAAGAAGCTGTACGCGCTGCGCGACGTCACCGGCACCGTCGAGGCGATCCCGCTCATCGCCTCGAGCATCATGTCGAAGAAGATCGCGGAGGGCACCGACTCCCTCGTCCTCGACGTGAAGTTCGGCTCCGGCGCGTTCATGCAGGACATCGACCGCGCGCGCGAGCTCGCCGAGACGATGGTGGCCCTGGGCACCGACTCGGGCGTGAACACCACGGCCCTGCTCACGGACATGAACACCCCCCTCGGCCTCGCGATCGGCAACGCCAACGAGGTGCGCGAGTCGGTCGAGGTGCTCGCCGGCGGCGGACCGGCCGACGTGGTCGAGCTGACCGTCGCCCTCGCCCGCGAGATGCTCGCCCTCGCCGGTCAGCCGGACGCGGACGTCGAGGCCGCCCTCTCCGACGGCCGCGCGATGGACGTCTGGAAGCGGATGATCCGCGCCCAGGACGGGGATCCGGATGCCGCCCTCCCGACGCCCCGCGAGACGCACACCGTCGTCGCGGACCGCTCGGGCGTCGTCACCCGGATCGAGGCGCTGCCCTTCGGCATCGGGGCCTGGCGTCTCGGCGCGGGACGCGCGCGTGCCGAGGACGCCGTCGTGCACGCCGCGGGCATCGACCTGCACGCGACCGTCGGCCAGACGGTCACCGCCGGTCAGCCGCTGTTCACCCTCTCGGCCGATGATGGGACGCGCTTCGAGCGGGCCCTCGCGGCCGTCGACGGGGCGTGGGAGATCGGCGACGACGCTCCCGCGGCCACCCCGCTCGTCCGCGAGCGCATCACCGCGTGACGGCACCGAACCGAAGGAGCACCATGCCCACCGACGACGTCCGTATCGAGGGCAAGAGGATCCAGAAGCTGCCCAAGGTCTCGCTGCACGACCACCTGGACGGCGGGATGCGCGCGCAGACCGTCCTCGAGCTGGCCGACGAGCTCGACCTCGAGGTGCCCGCCGACGACGCGGCCGGACTCGCGGACTGGTTCGCGGACCACGTCGAGTCGGGCTCGCTCGAGGACTACCTCGAGAAGTTCACGCTCACCGTCGGCGTCCTGCAGACCCGCGAGGGCCTGGTCCGGGCGGCGAAGGAGTTCGTCGAGGACCTCGCCGCCGACGGCGTGGTCTACGGCGAGGTGCGGTGGGCGCCCGAGCAGCATCTCACCCGCGGGCTCAGCCTGGACGACGTCGTCGACGCGGTCCAGGAGGGCATCGAGGAGGGCGAGGATGCCGCCGACGCGCGCGGCCACGACATCCGCGTCGGTCAGCTGCTCACGGCCATGCGGCAGGGTTCCCGGTCGCGCGAGATCGCCGAGCTGGCGGTGTCGTGGCGCGGCCGCGGCGTCGTCGGCTTCGACCTCGCCGGTCCGGAGGAGGGCTTCCCCGCATCGAACCATCGCGGGACGTTCGACTATCTCGCCGAGCAGTTCTTCCCCACGACGGTGCACGCCGGCGAGGGTGCAGGCCTGGCATCCATTCGCTCCGCCCTTCTCGACGGCCGCGCGCTGCGGCTGGGGCACGGCGTGCGGATCGCGAACGACCTCGACGTGGTCTCGCGCGAGGGCGAGGAGGTCCTCGTGACCTTCGGCGACATGGCGCGCTGGGTGCGCGATCGCGAGATCACCCTCGAGCTGTCGCCGACGTCCAACCTGCAGAGCGGTGCGGTCACCGCGTGGGGCGACACCATGGACGCCCACCCGTTCGACTTGCTGTACCAGCTCGGGTTCTCCGTCACGGTGAACGTCGACAACCGGCTGATGAGCCGGACCTCGCTCACCCGCGAGCTGGGTCTGCTCGTGCAGGCGTTCGACTACGACCTCGACGACCTCGAAGCGTTCCAGCTGAACGCGGCGGCGGGGGCGTTCCTGCCCGTGGAGGAGCGCGAGGAGCTGATCGAGATCGTCTCGGAGGGCTTCGCCCGCTGACCCGGCCCGGCCGGTCTATCGCCCGTCCGTCGCGCGGGTCCGTCGCGCGGGTCCGTCGTCGCCGAACTCCTGACTTTCGGTCGGAATGACGGCTGCCGCGGGTCCGTCCCGGGGCGCTCGGGCGAGATCTCAGGAGTTCGGCGAGCAGGGCTGCCGTCGGGGCCGCTGCGTCCGCTGTCTGTGCCGGGGTCGCTGCGGCGGATGTGCGCCGGGGTCGCTGCCTCGCCGCGACCGCTGCACGTAGCCGTCGTCGCCGAACTCCTGACTTTCGGTCGGATTGGCGGCTGCCGCGGGTCGGTCCCGGGGCGCTCGGGCGAGATCTCAGGAGTTCGGCGGGCAGGGGCCGCGGGCGGGGTCGGACGCCGGGCCCGTGGCATCCCTGGTCCGGGCGCGTCGACGGACCTGCGGGCCGACGTCAGCGGTTCGGGGAGGGCGCGCCGCGGGCGATGACCGCAGCCAGGGACGCCTGGACCCGCTCCGGGTGGAACAGCACGTCCTCCGCCAGAAGCCGCAGGGTCGCGTAGCCGAGTCCGAGTGCGGCGAGGTCGCGTCGCCGGTCGTTCCGGTGCTCTTCCCATCCGCCGTGGAACTGTCGGCTGTCGCACTCGATGATGAGCCAGCCATCGACGAGGAGATCGACCCGGCCGACCCCGCGGATGCGGACCTGCAGGCGGACGTCGCATCCGAGCGCGCGGACCATGAGGCGGACCAGGGTCTCCGTCCCGGCCTCGGATCGGCGGTCGAGGAGCGGACGCAGCACGCGGAAGCGGGCGGGGAGGCGCGAGAACACCTCGTCGATGTCCTGCTCGTCGACGAGGTCCAGGTTCCAGGCGCTGTCGAGCGTGGCGATCGCGGCCCGCGGTGGTTGGCAGCGGACGGATTGGACGAGCGCCTCGACCATCCCGACGACGAGTTCTTCCGGGGCGGCGTCCGACGGCCGCCAATGGCGTCGCGCCCCTTCTGCGAGCCGCGGACGACGACTTGCCGACGGGTCGAGCTGCACGTGCGGTTCCTGCCGCTCCAGGACGAAGACCCCGCACAGAGACAGCAGGCTGACGCAGTCGAGGCGCCCGCCGATTCGTGCCGCCGCGAGGATCTCCTCGGGATGGCCCGGGAGGGTGTAGCGGCCGCGCCGGACACGGACGAGCGTTCCCTCTCGGACGGCGCGGGCGAGCGTCCAGGGGGTGTGGCCCTCAGCGCGCAGCTCCGCGGCCGTCCGCACGACGGGTCGTGGAGTGTTCGTGTCCTTCCGACCGCGGGCCATGGGGTCAGCTTGGGGGATCGACGCCGGCGGACACGGTGGGGTCGTGCCGGTTTGGGGATGGATGCGGCGCATTGCGTGCTGTAGAGGAGTCGTAGCCGGCGGGGCCACGGCGATGTCGGCTCGGCCGGCCTCTCGCACAACTCCTGCAAGCGTGGAGGGCTCCGCCGGCGGTGCGTGCGCGCTCGTGCCCGCGCAACTCCTGAAGTTTTCGGGTTTCCGACCGAGGCCGGCCCGAAACAGGCTGCGCCCGGGTGCTTTTCAGGAGTTGGGTGAGGGGGCGGCGGGTCGGGCGAGGTGGCCGCCGGGCAGCGACCCGCTGTTTCTCAGGAGTTCGGCGACCCGGAAGCCGCGGGCCCGGGAGCGGCGGGCCCGGGCACCGCGGGCCCGGAAGCGGCCGGGGAGGGAGCGGCCGGCCCGGGAGCGGCGGGGGATGAAGCGGTCGACCCGGAAGCCGCGGGCCCGGGAGCGGCGGGCCCGGGAGCGGCCGGCACGGGGCCGGGGGAGGGCGCGGCGGGGGAGGGGCGGCGGGAGCGCGGCGGACGGCCGGACCACCACACGTAGAGGCCGGCCACGACCACGGCCGCGGCGAGCACGAGGATCCACCACGGGAAGGAGGGGATCTCGGGCCGGGCGCCGGCTCCGTCGATGTCGGCCTGCGGGGTCGGGATGACGCGCTCGCCCGTGACGAGGATGCGGTGGCTGTTGACCCCGAGGGGGGTGCAGGTCACGAGGGTGACGAGGTCCCGGCCGACGACCGGTGCGAGCGACTCGGTGTCCTCGGGGCGGACGACCTGGGTCTCGACGACGCGGTACGTGAGCACCTCGCCGAACACCTCGATCGTGAACGTGTCGTCGAGCGCGACCTGGTCCAGGTGGGTGAAGAGCTCGGCGGTCGCGAGTCCGCGGTGCGCCGTGAGGACCGAGTGGGTGGTGTCGCCGCCGACGGGCAGGGCCGTGCCCTCGAGGTGGCCCACTCCCTCGTAGAGCACCTCCTCGCTCGTGCCGTGGTAGATCGGCAGGTCCACCGCGATGGAGGGGATCTTGAGCCGCGCCATCAGCCCCGCGCCGTCGGAACGGAGCTGCTCGGCGTAGTCGCTGGTCTGGTCGGGGGAGTTCGCCAGCGGCAGTCGTTCGTTCGCGGCGATCTCGGCCCCGCCGTCGACGAGCCGGGTGTTGTACTCCCGGGCGGCATCCAGCTGGTCCGCCAGGGTGCCGGCGCCGAGGTCGCGGATCTGATCGGAGTAGCCGTCGATGATCTGCGACTGGGCGTACTGCGAGAACCAGGCGGCGACCGTCGGGTACATGAGGAGCGCGACGCCGGCGAGGGCGCCGACGGCCAGCAGCAGCGGGATGCGCGGCAGACGCCAGCGGGCGCGGCGACGGTCGCGACGCAGCGCGGGGGAGGGACCGGGGGATGCCACGGGCGCGGCGTCACGTGCGGCGTCGGTCCCCGCGGGTCCTGCGGACGACGCGGCGACGGCCGCGTCGTCGGCGGAAGAAGACGCCGAAGGGGAGGGCCGCGGAACGGCCCTCCCCTCGGGAGAGGGGGACGACGAGGCAGGGGTGAGCTGCCCCGTCGTCCCCTCTGTCACTGTGCGATCGTCCCTCAGGCCGTGACCTGAGCGGCGCGGGCGCGCCGACGGGCGACGACCAGCGCGGAACCGACCATGATGCTCAGCAGCGCAGCGCCGCCGACGCCGAACCACAGGCCGCCGTCGCCACCCGTGATGGGCAGGGCGAACGCGGGCACCTGGTTGTGGGCGAACTCGACGTAGTTGCGCACGGGCGCGGTGGTCGAGGTGGGTCCGGGCACGACCGCGGTCAGGATGCGGTCGGGCGACGGGATCTGGTACCCGGTCGGCGGGGTGATCTCGCGCACGTAGTAGTTGCCGGGCGTGATGATCGGGATGACCACGTTGCCGTTGGCACCGGTCGTCCAGTTGGTCTCGCCGTTGATGACGATCGGGTTGGCGCCGTTGATGGCGTCCTGCTCGTTGAGGAACACCTGGTACACCGCGCCGGCGAGCGGCACGCGGCCGTTCGAGGTGGTGTACGCGGAGACGGTGAGCTGGCCGATCGGCGTGCTGCCGGTGACGGTCTCGGTCGCGCCGTTGACGTTCGCGGTCGCCGTGTTGACGATGACGCCGCTGGCGGGGATCGAGGTCGCACGCGTCAGAACGTTGAACGTGACCGTTCCGCCCTGGAGGCCCGCGAGGCGCGTGCGACCGGCGGCGGTGAAGGTCAGCGTCAGCGCGCCGCCCGTGTTGGTGATCGTGTAGTCGGTGCCCTCGGTGAACGTCTGAGCGGTGCCGGCGGCGTTCGTGACGACGACGTTCGACGGCGTGACCCCGGCCGGCACGGTGGCCGCGGTGAGGTACGTCAGCTCGGCGGGCAGGTTGTCCGTGAGCGTGAAGACGTCGATCGCGTCACCGGCGGCGAGCGTCGGGATGGAGGAGGCGATCGCCCACCGGACGAGGTCCGGGTTGCGCTGCTCGACCGAGCCCGCCGGGGCGGGGACGCGGGTCTTCGTCAGCTGCGTCACCGCGTTCTTCGGGTAGACGTGCACGTCGTAGATCCACTGGTTCGCCGGGCTGCCCGCGGCGCCGGTCGGCGTCGGCAGGGTCACGAGGAACGGAGCGGCGGGGTTGGTCGCCCCGGGCGGCAGCTGGGTCTCGGTGACGAGGTAGACGCCGATGGGCAGACCGGTCGGGTACTGCGCCGCGTCGACCGGGAAGGTCGAGACGCCGGCCGCGTTCGACACCGTGGAGGTGAAGCTCACGGTGTTCGGGCGCTGGGCGGCCTGCGCCGGCGTCAGCTGGGCCGCCTGCGTCCAGCCGGCGGCGGTGGTCAGGTCGATGCCGGAGACCAGGGTGGCGGTGAACTGCGCGCCGGCGAGCGGGTCGGCCGGCGGGTTCGCCAGCTCCTGCCCGGTCGACTGCGGGTTCAGGGGGGTCGACGGGCCGAGCGCGTGCTTGTGCAGGGTCAGCGTGCGGTTGATCGCCGAGTCGATGTTGCCCGGGAGCGTCACGGCCGAAGCCGGTGCGACGGCACCGACGGCGGCGAGGGACCCGAGCGCGAGGACGCTCAGAATGGCGCCCGCTCTCTTTCGGATGGACATGGATTTTCCTCTCGGGAGGTGATGCAGGGTGTGTTTCGGGGGTCGGCGTCGTCGGGCGACGGAGGAAGTCATCTGGTCGGGCTTCCTCCTCGGCGACGGCGGTGGATGAGCGCGCCCGCGACGGTGAGGGCGAGCAGGAGGGCTCCGGCGAGGAGGAACGAGTCGGCGCCGACGCCGCCCGTGAGGGGCAGGACGGGGCCCGTCACCGGGGCGTTAACGAACCGGTAGACGACGTTCTGACCGGCGGACGGGGCGACGATGGCGCGGCTGTCGACCGTCGTCCATGTCGTCCCGTCGAGCCGTTCGAGCCGGAGGGTCTGGTAGGCGAGGCGGGTGCCGCTCTGGGTCGGCGCCTCGGAGAGGGTGTACCCGTGGCCCGGGCGCACCTCGAACGTGCTGGCCGCGTTCCCCGCCACGGGGTCGTAGGCCGCGCCCACGCGGGACTGGGTCGGCAGCGTGCCGCCGGTGAGCGCCGCCGGGGTGGCGGTGATGGTCCACGTCGAGGGTTGGAACCCGGCGCTCGGGGTGACGACGTCCTTCAGCACGGTCATGGTCGCGGTGGCGTTGGTGACCGTGCAGGTCACCGCCGCCCCCGTGGGAAGGGTGACATCGCTCGTGGCGGTCACGGCGACCTCGGCGCCGGTGGACTGCACGCAGCGCCAGGCGCCGACCTGCACGTAGGCCGCGGACCCGCCCGTCTCGCTGAGGCGGTAGGCGCGGGCGGGGCTGACCGGCACGTTCGTCACGGCGGCGGTCCCGGTACGACCCGTCGGGCCGGGCAGGGCGCCCGCGGGCGAGGTCGGGGCCGTGGCGGTGAGGACCCAGTCGGTCGCGGCGGCCGAGCCGAACGGCACCGACTTCACGAGCGTGAGCGACGTGACGGGCTGGTTGATCAGCGTGCACGCGACCGTGGCCGACGGGGCCACCCCCGGGAGGGAGCCGCTGACCACGCCGCCGGTCGTGGTGAAGCTGACCGCTACGGCGGTGCCGTTGACGGTGCACGACCCGCTGACGAAGGTGAAGCGCGTCTGCTGCACCTCCGAGATGGTCAGCGTGGCGCGCGAGGCGGCGGATCCGAACAGGACGGTCCAGGTCGCGCTACCGGAAGCGTCGGTGACCTGGCGGGGCGCCTCGCCCGGCAGGACCGTCGCCGTGCCGGCGGTGGCCGTGCCCGCCGTGCCGAGGGTCCAGCCCGCCGCGGGCGTCGACTGCCCCGTCGCGGGGTCGAGGACGCGCTTGGTCACGGTGACCGTGGCGACCGGGCTCGGCGAGTTGAAGAACGTGCACACGACGTTCGCGCCGAAGCGGTCCGGCATCGTGAGGCTGCCCGTCGGCCCGCTGGCGGTGGAGATCCGGATGCCGTCGGTCCAGCACTCGAGCCGCACGGTGTAGACGGCGATGGTCGACGTGGACCCGGCGGCCATGGCCTCCGAGACAGTGAGCGTCGAGCCGGTCGGCGCGGGGAACGGTCCGACCTGCGCGGCCTGGCGACCGGTCGTCGCGCCCGAGGTGGTAGCCGTGCCCAGGACGCCGTTGGCGTCGGCGAGGCTGATCTGGAACTGGTCCGCCGCGGCTGCACGACCGACGACGTTCTTCAGCACGGACACGGTGCCGGGGCTGTTGCAGCTGGCGAGGTCGGTCGAGGCGAAGTCGACGCGGGGGGATCCGGCGACGCGCGTCCAGGTGGTGGGGTCGAACTCGTAGGTGCTCGTGTTGCTCGAGAGGTACACCGTCCCGCGGGGCGAGAAGGCGATGCCGTTCACGCTGCCGAAGGCGGGGGAGGCGTCCAGCCCGTTCAGGGTGCGCGTCGTGGACGTGCTCACGGGGAGGGTGCCGCCGTTCGCGGCCGCGAGGGTCTCGGCGCTGACGGTGAAGATCGCCGCGCTGCTGGCGTTGTTGACGGTGGCGGCGCCCAGCACGTAGAGGTTGCCGCGGTTGTCGAACGCCATGTCGCCGTTGCCGTTCGGCGCCGATCCGGCGCTGAAGGAGCCGAGGTAGGTGAAGCGGGATGCCGCGGGGGCGGACTCCGAGAAGCTCCAGAGGTAGAACGAGCCGGCGTTGTACTTGCCGAAGAGGTAGCGGCCGGTGGCGAGGTCGACGGCTCCGGCGACGATGCTGCCGCCGATGGCGGTCCCCGCGCGGTCGGCGGTCGTGTACGCGGTGTTGGCGAGCGTCTCGAACCCGCCCGCGGACGTCCACTTCAGAACGGACAGGACGTTCACGGCATCCGTCGACCGGTTCAGGGCGTAGGCCAGGGACCCGTTCGCGGCCACGCCGAGGGAGTTCGCGCCCGTGACGTTCGCCCACGAGCCCACGTTCGCCTGCGAGCCGCCGATGCCGTCGCCCTGGACGAGCGTGCCGTTCGCGGTGACGCCGTAGTACAGCCCGCTGTCGCAGAACAGACGCGTCTGCTGGACCGTGTTGGTGAAGGTGCAGACGACCTCGGCGCCGTCGTCGGCGGGCATCGTGATCGTGCCCGAGCGCGAGGTGCCCGTGGCGATGACGGTGCCGTCGCGGGTGCAGTCGTAGGAGCTCGCGTATCCGAGCCCGGGTCCGGAGGTCGGCGTCTCGTTGATCGTGTACGTGCCGCCGGCGTCGACGATGAGGCGCGACACCTGCGCCGCCTGCACGCCGGTCGCGGTGCCGGTGGTCGTCGCGGACGCGAGGACCGTGCTGCCGCTGCGGACCGACAGCGTGAACTGGTCGGTGGTCGCCAGACGGGCGGGGAGGTTCTTCCGCACGGTGAGGCGCGAGGCCGGAACGACGGTGAGGGTGGCGGCGTCGGGGGCGACGAGCACGGTGGCCACGTTGGCGGCGGCGTTGCTGTACGTGCCCTCGGTCGCGGCGACCACGTTGACGGTGATCGTGCACGAGGTCGCCCCGGCGGCCAGGTCGCCGCCGGTCGCGGAGACGGTGGCGGCGCCGGCGACCGCGGACACGGCGAACGCGGTGCCCGTCACCTGGGCGCAGGTGCCGCCGACGGCGGGGGTGGATGCCACGGCGAGGCCGGCCGGGAGGGTGTTGGTGAACGACCAGTCGTTCTTGGCCGCGAGCTCGGTGGTGTTCGTGATCGTGTACGTCAGCGTGGAGGGCGTGCCGACGGGGACGCTCGCGGGGCTGAAGGCGAGGTCGAGGCTGGGGGTGACGTCGAGCACGCGCAGGTTGTCGACGCCGAACCCGCTGCCGGTGCCCGTGACCGTGTTGGTGAGACGCACCTGCGCGGCGGAGATCTGCGCGGGCGTCAGGAGGGCGGAGGCGGTGCCGGTGTAGGTGGCCGCGCGGGCGGAGGTGCTGATGGCGGGGTCCAGGATGCCGCCGATGCCGCCCGTCGCGGCGAGCGTCGGCGTCGAGGTGTAGAAGACCGGGCCGGTCGCGGCGCACGGGTTCACCGCGGTGGGGAAGGCGTTCAGCAGGGTCGTCGCGCCCGAGAACAGCGAGAGCGACAGAGCGGGCGGGTTGGCGCCGCAGGGGGCGCCCGCGGCGTCGAAGCGCAGCGTGTAGTAGCGCGAACCGCCGGCGCTGACACCGATGCCCGCGGCGCTCTGCGCGACGACCGTGCCGCCGGCCGTGGCATAGGGGAGGGCGACGAGCGCGTGATTCGTGCGCGTGGTCGTGGTCGAACCGGCCACGGGGGTGTTCGCCGCCGTCGAGCCGACGACGCCGGCGGCGACCTGGCCGAGCACGTCGGCGAGCCGGCGGACCTCGCGGGCCGAGATGGTCGTCTGGCCGAGGCCCTGGCTCGGGCAGAACTGGGCGTTCGGGTAACCGGCGGTGTAGTTCACGAGCACGCCGGTGCAGTTCGTCCCGGTGGCCCAGCCGGTCGAGGTGTATCGCCCGCCCGCATATGCGGTGATCGACGAGGGCGTGGTGGTGTTCAGACCCTGCTCGAAGGTCTCGATCCACACGTCCGCCGGCTGCTCCGGCACGCCGGCGGCGAGGATCCCGACGTTGGCGGCGGAAAGGCGCTGCGCGCTCGAGGTGCGATCCGTCGGCGTGACGGTCGGCGCGGAGGAGGACGGGGATGCCGTGGGCGTCGGCGTCGAGGTCGACGTCGGTGCCGGCGTGCTCGCGGCGGTCGCCGTGGGCGTCGGCGTCGCACCCGTCGAGGCCGAGGCGGACGGCGTCGGAGCCGGGGTCTCCGTCGGAGCAGGGGACGGGGCGGCCGTGGCCGTCGGCGTGGGCGTCGCCGTGGGGTCCGCGGCCGCGGCGACGGCCATGGCGGGCGTCACCGCGAGCCCGGCCACGAGGGCGAGGGAGGCGGTGACCGCGGTGAACACCGAACGCCGCCGCAGCGGGCGGGACGTTTCACTGCGCGAAGAAGACATAGGCCTCGAGGACGGTGCGGGGACCGTTCAGGGGTCGATGAACGCGGCGTCGTGGCGAGTCGACGGAGCGATCGAGAGGGGGCGGGGGATCTCGTCCCGGGCTCTCGTCCGTACGCACTCGCGAGGAAATCCGGTCGTTGAAATGCTATGGAGCCGGTGGTCTGTCTCTCAACGGCCTTCATTACCGGAAGGCCTACGCAGTTCGACCAGAACTACCTAGTTCCCTACCGGAAGTTCGCGAAGCTCCCCGGCGATCACGCGCGCGACGTCCTCGCGTGCGAGGGAGGGAGTGCCGTCGCCGGGCTGCGGACCGTACGCGCCGAAGGAGGCGTGCGATGCGCCGTCGATCTCGACGAACGTCGCGTCCGGGGGGAGGAGGGGAGCGGCATCCCGGATCTTCTCCGGAGTGGACAGCAGGTCTTCGGATCCGGACAGGCTCAGCACCGGCAGGCCCGACGCGGACAGGTCGGTCGCGCAGTACGAGGCGAAGAGCACGAGGGCGTCGGCGTCCGCGGCCAGCTGGCAGGCGCGGACGCCGCCGAGGGAGTGCCCGCCGACGGCCCAGGCGTCCACGCCGGGCGCGAGATCGGTGAAGGTGGACAGCGGCCGGGGATCGAAGAACGCGAGGTTCAGCCAGGGGCGGGTGATGACGACGGTGAGGCCGTCGTCGACGACGGCGTCGCGGAGCACGGCGGCGTACGCCCAGGGATCGACCTTCGCACCGGGGATGAACACCAGGCCCCCACCGGTGGCGCCGTCCGCGGGGGTGAGGACGATGCCGGCCCCCTCGTCCACGGCGCTCAGCGAGGGATCGGCGCGCACCTCCGCGAGCGGGCCGGCCTCGGCCGCCATGACGCCGACCTGGCTGTAGACCAGGATGCCGCCGACCAACAGCACCACGAGGGCGCCGAGACCGCCGAGGATCCACCGCAGAACACGACGACGCCGGCGGGGCGCACTGCGCGCCCCGCCGGCGTCGGATGTGGTCTCGGTCACCTCAGGAGCGTACCGCCGCCTGTCGGGCGCTCACGATCTCGACGATGCGCGCGAAGAGCGGATGCGCGACGTCGAGCCCGGTGACCTCGGCGGTGAACGCCTCGGCGTCGAGCTCGCGCAGCAGGCGCTGCAGGTCCACGGCCTGGCTGTCCTCGGTGTCGGAGAACTCCAAGGCCGCTGCCATCGCCGCGACGAGCGCGTCGACGGGCAGCCCGCGCTCGACCGCCTCGGCGGCGGGGCCGACGAAGCGCTCGTGACGCGACAGCTTGCGCAGGGGCTGACGGCCCACGCGCCACACCGTGTCGGGGAGGGCGGCGTTGCGGAACCGGCGGAGGATGGTCTGCCGGTAGTCGCCCTGCACCGCGGCATCCAGCTCGTGCTTCTCGACCAGCAGTGCGCTCGTCTCCTCGAGCGCCGCCTCGACCTTCGCGGCGATGTCGGCGTCGGCGAGGGCGTCGGAGATGCGGTCGATCCCCGCCTGCGCGCCGAAGTACGCGGTGGTCGCGTGGCCGGTGTTGACCGTGAACAGCTTGCGCTCGATGTACGGCTCGAGGTCGTCGACGAAGTGCGCGCCCGGGATGTTCGGCGGGGTGTCGCCGAAGGGGCCGCGCTCGATCGCCCACTCGTAGAACGGCTCGACCGTGACGTCGACGCCCTGGCCGGCGGCCTGCGCGGGGACGATGCGGTCGACGGCGGTGTTGGCGAACACCGCGCGGGAGACCAGCGCGTCCCACGACTCCGCGGCGATCGCGATGACGTGCTCGCGCAGCTGGTCGGTGGCGCCGATCGCGTTCTCGCAGGCCATGACCTGCAGCGGCGGCAGCGCGGGGTCGCGCAGTGCGAGACCGGCGACGATGTGCGGAGCGACGAACTTCAGGATCGTCGGGCCGACGGCCGTGGTCACCACGTCCGCGGTCGCGATCTCGTCCACGAGCGCGTCGGCGTCGGTGGAGCTGTCGATCGCGCGGAACCCGGTCACCGTCTTGTCGACGCCGCCCTCGCCGACCTCGTGGACCGTGTACGAGGACACCGCGTTGATGGCATCCACGAGGGGCTTCGCCACGTCCGAGAAGACGAGGTCGTACCCGCCCTCGTGGAGGAGCAGGCCGACGAAGCCGCGCCCGATGTTGCCCGCGCCGAAGTGGACGGCCTTCATGCGTTGATCGACCCCGCGATGATGTCGTAGAGCTCCTCCGGCGTGGCGGCGGCCTTCAGGCGCGCGACGTCGTCCTCCTCCGAGAAGAGGATGGCGATCTGCGAGAGGATCTCGAGGTGCTCGTCGCCCTTGCCGGCGATGCCGACGACGAACGTGACGGGCTCGCCGTTCCAGTCGACCCCGCCGTCGTAGCGGACGACCGACAGGCCCGACTCGAGGATGGCCTGCTTGGTCTCGTTGGTGCCGTGGGGGATGGCCAGCTCGTTGCCCATGTAGGTCGAGACGGTCTCCTCGCGCTGCTGCATCGCGGCGAAGTAGTCGCCGGTGACGGCGCCGGCGGCCTGCAGGATGTCGGCCGCCTCCTTCATCGCCTCCTCGCGCGTCGCGCTGCCGGGGTGGATGCGCACCGAATCGGTGCTGAGGACGTCACGTGACATGTTGCTCGCCTTTCTCGTCGTGCTGTCCAGCCTCGCAGGGGCGGGCCGGACGGGAAAGCGGAGGGGCCGGTGCTCGCGCTGCCGGCCCCTCCGTGATATCGGACTTATCGTCCGTCGTGCTGGGTGCGGACCATCTCCACGACCTCGTCGTACTTCGGCGAGTTCATGAAGTTGTCGACCGAGACGTGGACGGCGTCCGGCGTCTGCGCCTTCGCGCGGTCGGTCAGCTGGTTCTGCGTGATGACCAGGTCGGAGGCGGCCGGGTCGAGGTTCGCGATGGCCTTGTTGACCACCGTGACGTCCTCGATGCCCGCCTTTTTGATCTTGTTGCGCAGGACGCTCGCGCCCATGGCCGACGACCCCATGCCCGCGTCGCACGCGAACACGATGTTGCGGATCGGCTTGCTGGCGGTCGAGACGCCCGCGACCTGCTCGGCGGCAGCGGCGGTCGACGCCTGCGCACCCGCGGTGGGGGCGGTGGCGGCGCCGGCGCCGGCGGCCAGACCGGACAGGGCCGACGAGCTCTTGCCCTTGTTCAGCTCGGTCTGCGCGATGGCCGCGGCCAGCGAGTCGCCGCCCTCGGCCTCGGCCTGCAGGTCGCGCTTGCGCGAGGCGAGCAGGAGCAGCGCGGTGACGAGGAACGTCACACCGGCCGAGAGGAGCACCGACAGGACGACGCCGAGGTAGCTGCCCGGGGCGGTGTTGATGAGGACCGCGAAGATCGACCCCGGCGAGGCGGGGGCGACCAGGCCCGACTGGAAGATGACGTTCGTCAGGACGCCCGTCGCACCACCGGCGATGAGGCCGAGGATGAGGATCGGCTTGGCGAGGACGTACGGGAAGTACACCTCGTGGATGCCGCCGAGGAACTGGATGATGAACGCACCCGGGGCCGTGGCGCGCGCGGCGCCCACACCGAAGACGGCGATCGCGAGCAGCAGACCCGCGCCGGGGCCGGGGTTGGCCTCGACGAGGAACAGCAGGCTGCGGCCGGTGTCGACGACCTGCTGGCTGCCGAGCGGGGTGAAGACGCCGTGGTTGATGGCGTTGTTCAGGAACAGCACCTTGGCGGGCTCGACGATGACGCTGGCCAGCGGGAGCAGACCGGTCTGGACGAGCCAGCCCACCGCGCCACCGAGCACCTCGGTCACGAAGCGCATGATCGGCGCGAGGAAGAAGAACGCCGCGAGCGCCGAGAAGAACGCCACGAAACCGGCCGAGAAGTTGTCGACCAGCATCTCGAAGCCGGGCTTGATCTTGCCCTGCCACGGCTTCTCGACGACCTTCAGCAGCAGCGCCGCGAGCGGGCCGGCGATCATCGCGCCGAGGAACATGATGGTGCCGTCGGCACCGGTGATGACACCCATCGCCGCGACCGCGCCGACGACGCCACCGCGGTGGCCGTGGACGATGCGACCACCGGTGAAGGCGATCAGCAGCGGGAGCAGGTAGGTGATGATCGGGCCCACGAGGCCGGGGTAGACGGTGCCGTCGGCACCCGTTCCCCCGCCGAGGATGTACGAGTCGGCCCAGCGCCAGCCCTCGACGGGCGACTCGGAGCCGATCCAGCCGGTGGGGATGAACAGGGCCGTGATGAGGCCCCACGCGATGAAGGCCGCGATGTTGGGCATGACCATGCCGGAGAGGAACGTGCCGAACCGCTGGATCCGGACGCGCACACCTCCCGGCGCGGTTGCGGTAGACGTCGTCGTCATTGCTGTGTCTCCTTGTCGTCGTCGCGGCGGGTACCGCGATCAGTGATGTGCCGGGTCAGACCGCGACAGGGGTGGAGGCGGACTGGGCCGCCTCCCGGGCGGAGGCCGCGTCGTCCGCGGCCAGGGCTGCCTCGGCGATGCGACGTGCATCGTCGAGAGAGTGCGAGAGCAGGGTGGCGCGCACGTCGGCGAGGGCCGTGGGGGCCATCGACAGCGTGGTGGCGCCGAGACCGACCAGCACGACCGCGAGCAGCGGGTCGGCCGCCGCCTCGCCGCAGATGCCGACGGGCTTGCCGTGGGCACGGCCGGCGGCGCCGACCTCGCGGATGAGGCGGAGGACGGCGGGATGCCACGGGTCCTGGAACGACGCGACCGAGCCGAGCAGGCGGTCGGCGGCGAGCGTGTACTGGGTCAGGTCGTTCGTGCCGATCGACGCGAAGTCCGCGATCTGGAGGATGCGGTCGGCCAGGAGCGCGGACGAGGGGACCTCGACCATGACGCCGGTCGTCTTCAGGCCGTAGTCCTTCGCGAGCTCGGTGAAGTAGCGGGTCTCCTCGACGGTCGAGACCATCGGCGCCATGACCCACAGGTCGGCGGGGCCGGCCTCGGTCTTGCGGGTGGCGGCGTCCGCCTCGGCCAGCGCCGTCAGCTGCTCGCGGAGGATGTCCTCGCTCGCCCGCAGGGCGCGGAGGCCGCGGAGGCCGAGGGCCGGGTTCTCCTCGTGCGCGTCGTTGAGGAACGGCAGCGGCTTGTCGGCGCCGGCGTCGAGCACGCGCACGACGACCTTCTTGCCGGGGAAGGCGCTGAGCAGCTCGGTGTACGCCTCGCGCTGCTCCTCGACGGTGGGCGCGGAGCTGGAGCTCAGGAAGAGGAACTCGGTGCGGAACAGACCGACGCCCTCGGCGCCGAGCTCGACCGCCTCGGCGGCGCCGCCCGGCTTGCCGAGGTTCGCCAGCAGGGGCACCTTGGTCCCGTCCGACAGGGCGCCGTCGGTGATCGGGGCGGAGGCGGCGGCGGCGCGGGAGGCGGCGCGGGTCAGCGCGCGGCCCTTCTCCTCGTCGGTCGGGTCGACGGTGACGACGCCGGCGGCGGCGTCCACGATCACCGTCTGGCCGTCGGCGAGGTCCTTCGCGGCGGCGGCGCCGACGATGGCGACGATCGACTTCTCGCGGGCGAGGATCGCGGTGTGCGAGGTCGGGCCGCCCTCGGTGGTGACCAGGGCCAGCACCTTGTCGAGGTCGAGCAGCGCCGTGTCGGCGGGGGCGAGGTCCTTCGCGACGAGCACGAACGGGTGGCCCGGGTCGGGGACGCCGGGGGCGGCGACGCCGCGCAGACGGGCGATCACGCGCTGGGCCACGTCGTCGAGGTCGGCGGCGCGCTCCCCGAGGTAGCCGCCGAGGGCGGTGAGCTGCTCGCGGAACGACGCGAAGGCGTCGAAGACGGCGAACTCGCCGGTCTTGCCGGCCTGCAGGCGGGTGTCGACCTCGGCCTCGAGGGTGGGGTCCTCGGCCATCATGGCCTGGGCCTCGAGCACGTCGCGAGCGGCGCCGCCGGCCTGCGCGCCGCGCTCCTCGAGCTCGCGCGCGACGGCGGCGACGGCGTCGCGCACCCGCGTCGTCTCGTCCTCGACCGACAGCGTGCTCTTCGTGTCCTGGGGGGCGGGCAGGGGCTCCGCCATGCGTGCGATGGGGCCCTGGGCCACGCCCAGGCCGATTCCGACTCCGCGAAGTTCCGTCATGTCTGTTCTCTTCCTCACTCGGCGTCGTGGTCGGTGGTCAGCAGCTCGGACAGCCGCTCGATGGCGGCGTCGGCGCCGTCGCCGTCCGCCGTGAGCGTGACGTAGTCGCCCTGGTCCAGGCCGAGCGCGATGATGCCGAGGATGCTCGCGGCGTTCACCGGCTTGCCGGCGTCCTTCGCGATGGTGATCGGGATGCCGGCCTCTTTCGCGGCCTGCGCGAAGAGCTTCGCGGGCCGCGCGTGCAGGCCGTGCGACGAGCCGATGCGGACCGTCCGGGTGAGCTGGGGCATGGGGGTGTTCCTTTCCGGGCGGGTCAGACGCGGTCCGCGGTCGGCCGGGTGCTGAGCGCGTCTTCCACGAGCGCCAGCGTGCGGCTTCCGTCCAGGTCGGAGAAGACGTCCTCGGGCAGCAGCACGACCAGCACCCCCCTCGTCGCGGCATCCTGCTGGATCCGTTCCAGGTCGGGGGCCAGGTGCGGGCCGACGAGGACGATGTCGGTCGCGTCGAGGTCGTTCGGGATCGACCTCGGGGTCCCCGCTGTCGCGGAGTAGGGGAGGCCGCGATCGTGGGCGGCGTGACGAACACGCTGTGCGACGAATGTGCTCGACGCACCAGCGCCGCACACCACGAGGATCCTCATCGACCCGCCTCCTTCCCTCCGATTGTCATGAGCGGACTCCCAGCGGACAACCAGGTTCGTTTCCCACCCCCCGGAACATGGATGCCGCCCCCGGCGCCCGCGTGCGACGCACATGGTTGGATGGTTCTCAGCGCCGCATCCACCCATGGCGGCGCGGAGGACGGATCGTGACGACGAAAGCTCGCCAAGACCGCCTGCTGGCCCTGCTGCTGCGGGACGGGGAGTGGTCCACCGCCGCCTCCCTGGCCGACGCCCTCGGAGTGACCCCTCGGAGCGTGCGGTCCTACGTCACCGCCGTCAACGCGCGCGTGCCCGCGGGCGCGGCCATCGAGTCGGGGCCGCTCGGCTACCGCGCCGGGTCCGCCGCCGCGGCCGCGCTGCGCTCCACCTCGGCGACCGACACGGGCACCCCGCGCGACCGTCTGCACACGTTGGTGCGGCGACTGCTCGACGCGCCCGACGGCATCGACGTGTTCGCGACCGCCGAGGACCTGTTCGTCAGCGCGGCCACCCTCGAGGCCGACCTCGCCCGTGTGCGGGGGCTCCTCGGCGGCACCGAGCTCACCCTCGAACGTTCGGCGTCGACCGCGCGACTGCGGGGCACCGAGGTCGCTCAGCGGCGGCTGTTGTCCAAGCTCGCGCACGACGAGATGGATGCCGGCATGTTCGACCTCGATGCCCTTCGGCGCACGCTCGGCGAGCGCTCGGTCGGCGCGCGGGCCTTCGGTCCGTTCAAGGCGGAGCTCGTCGCCGAGCTGGGCGCCCTCGGCTACTTCGTGAACGAGATCGGCATCGGCGACGTGGTGATGCACATCGCCATCGCGGCGGACCGCGTCGCCCGTGACCGCGGCCTCGGGCAGGCCAGCGGCGAGGCGTCCGAGGCGGCGGAGACCGTCGCGGACCTGCTGGACCGGTTGACCCTCAAGCACATCGGCGTCCAGCTCGGGGCCGGGGACCGTCGGCACCTGGCCACCCTTGTCCTCACCCGCGTGGTCGCCCCCGGTGCCCCGGCCGCCGACGAGGTGCGGGCCCGGCTCGACCCCGCGGTCGAGTCCGCCGTGCGCGGAGTCGTCGAGGGGGCGGCATCCCAGTTCCTCGTCGACATCGACCACGACGACTTCATCCTCCGCCTGGCGCTGCACGTGCAGAACCTGCTGCACCGGTCGCGGGAGCAGGCATGGTCGCGCAACCCGCTGACGCGGTCGTTGAAGTCGACCTACCCGATGATCTTCGAGGTCGCGGTGTTCATCGCGAAGGGACTGCAGGACGGTCTCGGCATCCCGATTCTCGACGACGAGATCGCGTACATCGCGATGCACGTCGGCGGGCGCCTGGAGCGCAGCCGTCGCGCCGATCAGCTGCTCACGGCGACGATCGTGTGCCCCGGCTACTACGAGCTGCACGAGCTGCTGCGTTCGTCCGTGGACCGCTCGCTCGGACAGGCGATCGAGGTCGTCGGCGTCGAGACGCGCATCGACCCCGCCTGGGACTCCATCGACACCGACCTCGTCCTCACCACGATCGACCCGCCCCGTCCGGGGGAGCGGTTCGTCCGCATCCAGCCGTTCCTCACCGAGGCCGACGTGGAGCGCGTGCAGTCCGCGGCGAGCCGGGTGCGGCGCGGGCGGCGGCTCGCGCGCCTGCGGGCGGAGCTGGAGCGGTACTTCTCGGCGGGCGCGTTCGTCCGGGGACTGGATGCCGCCGGCGGTGAGGCCGAGGTCATCCGCCGTCTCGGCGGGATGCTCGTGGCCCAGGACGTCATCGACGACGACTACGTGCTGCGGGCCGTGGAGCGCGAGGCGATCTCGTCGACGGCGTTCACCGACGCCCTCGCCGTGCCGCACGCGATGGGCATGACCGCGACGCAGACCCGCATCGCGATCGGCATCGCCGACCCGTCCATCGCCTGGGGCGAGGGGCGCGTGCAGGTGGTGGCGCTCGTGGCGTTCTCGGAGGCGGACCGCGAGGCGTTCCAGACGGTGTTCGAGCAGTTCGTCGAGGTGTTCAGCGAGCGCGACAGCGTGCAGCGCATCGTCCGCCGGGCGACGTCGTTCGCGGCGTTCCTCGACGAGCTCGTGGCCGTGATCGACGGCTGACCCGCCGCCCCGCCGGCCGCCCGGCCGCCCGCCCGCCCTGCCGCCCTGCCGCCCTGCCCGCCCGGCCGCCCGCCCGCCCGCCCTGCCGCCCTGCCCGCCCGCCCGCTCGAGCTCCGCGCACCGAAGTGGCCCCGGGGCCACTTTGTGCGCCCCGGGGCAACGCGAAGACTCGGATTGGGGGCAGGACCTTACCGTGGAGGACGGATGCCGAAAGCGTTGAGGCGCCGCCCGAGTGTCGCCGCATCGCGGACGTCAGACCACCCCCAGCGGACCAGGGGTCGATTGGTCACGCCGCGGATCCAGTCCTCACGACGTTTCTCGCTCTCGACCACCGCCGACGCGGAGTGACCTTCGGCGCGTGCCAGCTGCCGGTACTTCGTCATCCCGTCGAACTCCCCCCAGGCGTCGACGTCGTCGAGTCCGAAATCGACCCAGTAGATCTTCCCGCCGGGTCCCCTGATCGGTACCTGGAGGGACGGAGGTGCGAATCCGAGCTGGCGCAGGCGAAGTCGGCTGATGCTTTCACCCGGCAGCTGGGCGCGGCCGTCCGCGAAGTCGAGGACATTCCGGGCACGCACGCGACCAGGCGAGTTGACTCCGATCGCGGTGAGGGCCGATGTCCGCAGCGACTCCGCGGCATCCCGGTCGTAGCTTCCCGGCGGGCGGAAGGCGACGGAGCGCAGAGCCGCGTCGGCTGCCGAGAGTGCGGCCTCGGTCGAAGCCGTCCGCGCGACATCGGCGACGGTTCTCACGAGTGATGTGCAGAGCAGTCCGTCGACGGCGACGATGTCGTCGTACTCGACGGGACCACGGTGACGGACGACACGAGACCCCGAGCCCGGACGAGCGTCCGCCGAGATCACGTGGGTGAGCCCGTCGTCCTGCAGAAGCGGAAGGCCGTGCAGGGCTGCAGCGGTCTGGTAGCCGAACACCGGCTCCTGGACGGCGACCGCTTTGTAGGCCCTGGCACGGACGGCGGCGTGCTCCTCGGCCGTCAGGTTCTGCAACTCCGACGTTCGCGCGTACGCGCCCCGCCGGAGAAGCGTGAGCTGCTCCGCGTCGAGGGCGCGCTTGATGCGCCGAGAGTCGTACCCCTCCGCCCGCAGATGGCTCCGGGTCAGGACGGAGACAGCGAATCCGTTGTTCACGGGGAGTCATTCTTCGCGGTGACGCTCGTGGCGCGCGTCGCTCCCGGCGTCGTCGGGGGAGAGGAGACCGAGATCGTCCGTTGTGGAGGAGCCGAAGACCGCCGGGCCGGGGACGAACGGCACCGACCCGCAATGGAAGTGGCCCCGGGGCCACCTACGGTGCCCCGGGGCCACTTCCATCGCTCCCGCAACGATCGGCAGAGGCCCCGAACGACGAACGCCGCCCCGAAGCCCCGCGCCGGCGGGGGCAGGCTCAGCGCAGCGACGCCAGCAGCGCCTCCGCGCCGGCGTGCAGCGCTGCCAGACGCCGCACGGCCTTCTTCGCCGACGAGCCGCGCACGTCGAGGTACAGCTTGAGCTTCGGCTCGGTGCCGCTCGGACGCACGATGAGGCGCGAGCCGTCCTCGAGCCAGATGCGCAGGACGTCGCCGGGCGGCAGGCCGTCGACCCCGTCGAGCAGGTCGTCGATGCGGGAGACGGCGACCTCGCCGATCGCCGCGGGCGGCTGCGCGCGCAGCGCCGCCATGATCCCCGCGATCTCACCGACGTCGCTCACGCGCACCGAGATCTGGTCGCTCGCGAACGCGCCGAACGTCTCGCGGAACTCCTGCAGCAGGTCGGCCACCGTGCGGCCCTGGCCGCGGGCCTCCGACGCCATGCCGAGCAGCGCGACGGCGGCGGAGATGCCGTCCTTGTCCCGGACGACGTCGGGGTTCACGAGGTACCCGAGGGCCTCCTCGAACCCGAAGGCGATCCCGGGCGCCCGCGAGATCCACTTGAACCCGGTGAGCGTCGCGTGGAACCCGAGTCCGTAGTACTCGGCGACGGCCTGCAGGCCCGGTGACGAGACGAGCGAACAGGCGAGGGATGCCGAGGCTCCGGCGCTCGTGGCGGCGACGGCGCGGGCGGTGCGCCATCCGAGCAGCAGGCCGATCTCGTTGCCGGTCAGCCGGCGCCAGCCGTCCGCCGCGTCGGCGTCGGGGATGGCGACCGCGAGACGGTCGGCATCCGGGTCGTTCGCGATGACCAGCTCGGCGCCGGCGTCGCGGGCGGTCCGGAACGCCAAGTCCATGGCGCCGGGCTCCTCCGGGTTCGGGAACGCGACGGTGGGGAACCGGCCGTCCGGCTCGATCTGCTCCGTCACGAGGACCGGGGCGGGGTAGCCCGCCTCGGCGAGGACGCGCCGGACCGTCTCCCAGCCCACGCCGTGCATCGCGGTGTAGACCCAGCGCAGACCCTCGGCGCCCGCGGGGGCCGGGGCCACCGCGGCGGTGGCGGCGATGTACGCCTCGACGAGCGACTCGGGGGCGTTCTCGTACCCGACGGAGCGCGGCAGCGTCGTGACGTCGCCGGCGTCGGCGACCCGCTGGATGTGCGCGGCGATCTCGGCGTCGGCCGGCGACACGATCTGCGCGCCGTCGTCGGGGCCGCCGAGGTAGACCTTGTAGCCGTTGTCGTCGGGCGGGTTGTGGCTGGCGGTCACCATGACGCCCGCGTCGGCGCCGAGGTGGCGCACGGCGAAGGCGAGGACGGGCGTGGGCAGCATGCGGGGCAGCAGGATCGCGCGCAGCCCGGCGCCGGTGAAGATCTCCACGGAGTCCCGTGCGAACACGTCGGAGTTGCGGCGCCCGTCGTACCCGACGACGACCACCGGACGGTCGTCGCGGTCGGATCCCGGCACCACCGGACGGTCGTCGTGGCCGAGGCCCGCGGCATCCCGGTCCTCGGAGCCCGCGGCATCCCGGCCCTCGCCGTCGCCGGCCCCGAGGGCGCCCGCCTCCGAGGCCGGGGGACGCGAGGTGCCCCGCTCGAGGAGGTATGCCGCGAACCCGGCCGCGGCCTGGGCGACGAGGACGCGGTTCATACGGTTGGAGCCGGCGCCGAGCGTTCCGCGCAGACCGGCGGTCCCGAAGGCGAGGCGGGTGGAGAAGCGGTCCGCGAGGTCGTCGGCGGCTGCGGCGTCGCCGGCTTCGACCCGCTCGAGGAGGGCGGTCAGCTCGTCGCGGGTGACGGCGTCCGGGTCCTGCGCGAGCCAGCCGCGCGCGGCGTCGACGTACGCGCTCACAATTCGCCGATCACGCGCGCGAGCAGCGCCGAGATGACCGGCTCCGCCTCGCGACCGGCCTCAAGGACCTCCTCGTGGCTGAGGGGGGTCTGCTGGATGCCGGCGGCCAGGTTCGTGATGAGGGAGAAGCCGAGGATCTCCATGCCGGCCTGCCGCGCGGCGATCGCCTCGAGCGCGGTCGACATGCCGACGATGTGGCCGCCGATGGCCTTGGCCATCTGCACCTCGGCGGGGGTCTCGTAGTGCGGCCCGCGGAACTGCGTGTAGACGCCCTCGTCGAGCGTCGGGTCGACGCTGCGCGCGACGTCGCGGAGCCGCGCCGAGTACAGGTCGGTGAGGTCGATGAACGTCGCGCCCTCGAGGGGCGAGTCGGCGGTGAGGTTGATGTGGTCGCTGATGAGCACGGGCTGCCCGGGCTTCCACGTCTCGCGGATGCCGCCGGCGCCGTTCGTCAGGATCATCGTCGACGCCCCGGTGGCCGCGGCGGTGCGGACGCTGTGGACGACCCGGCGGACGCCGTGACCCTCGTAGTAGTGAGTGCGGGCGCCGATGACGAGGACGTTCTTCCCGCCGGGCGTCCGGACGCTGCGCAACGTGCCGACGTGCCCCTCGAGCGCGGGCTTGCTGAAGCCGACGACCTCGGTCGCGGGGAACGACGCGGTCTCCTCGCCGATGAGCTCGGCGGCGCGGCCCCAGCCGCTGCCGAGGGTGACGGCGATGTCGTGGCGCTCGACGCCGGAGAGGCGGGCGATGTCGGCCGCCGCGGCGGCGGCGACCTCGAACGGGTCGACCGCGGGGTCGTCGAGCGGGTGGGGGGTGCTGTTGGACATCCCCCCACTCTAGGAACAGCGGGGGTCGCCGGGCCAGACGATCGGACAGCGCGTCGCGCTGGGGGAGAATGGATGCCATGGTGCAGAGCTTCGAGCGCAAGCAGTCCGTCGCGATCGTGGGCGGAGGCCCCGGGGGCTACGAGGCGGCGCTGTCGGCGGCCCAGCTCGGTGCCGACGTCACGCTCGTGGAGCGCGCGGGCGTGGGCGGGTCGGCCGTCATCACCGATGTGGTCCCGTCGAAGACCCTCATCGCCACCGCCGACGCCGCGGTCGCCATCCGCGGTGCCAGCGACCTCGGCGTGCAGCTGTTCGCCAAGGACGACCGCGGCAAGCCGCTGACGCCCGAGGTGGCCATCAACCTCGCCGCCGTGAATCAGCGGCTGCTGTCGCTCGCCCGCCAGCAGTCCGACGACATGCGCGCGTCGCTGCTCGACGCGGGCGTGCGCATCATCGCCGGTCACGGCCGCCTGGACGGCAACGGCGCCGTCGTGGTCTCGACCGAGGCGGGCGGCACGGACTTCGACCGCATCGAGGCCGAGACCCTGGTGGTCTCGGTCGGCGCGTCGCCGCGCGAGCTGCCGTCGGCCCAGCCCGACGGCGAGCGCATCCTGACCTGGACGCAGCTCTACAACATGAAGTCGGTGCCGTCGCACCTCATCGTGGTCGGCTCCGGCGTGACGGGCGCGGAGTTCGCCTCCGCCTACATGAACCTCGGCGCGAAGGTGACGCTGGTGTCCAGCCGCGACCAGGTGCTCCCCGGAGAGGATCAGGATGCCGCGGCCGTCCTCGAGCGCGTCTTCCAGCGCGGCGGCATGACGCTGCTCGCCAAGGCCCGTGCCGAGTCCGTCGTGAACACCGGCGACGGCGTCGTCGTGACCCTCGCCGACGGTCGCACCATCGAGGGCAGCCACTGCCTCATGGCGGTCGGGTCCATCCCGAACACCGCGGGCATCGGCCTCGAGGCGGCGGGCGTCCAGATGACCTCCTCCGGCCACATCCGCGTCAACCGGGTCGCCCGCACGTCGGTGCCGAACATCTACGCCGCGGGGGACTGCACGAACTTCTTCCCGCTCGCCTCGGTGGCATCCATGCAGGGCCGTCAGGCGATCTTCCACGCGCTCGGCGACATCGTCATCCCGCTCGAGACGCGCCGGATCACGGCCAACATCTTCACCGCGCCCGAGATCGCGACGGTCGGCTTCTCGGAGCAGGACGTCACCGAGGGCCGCATCGCGGGCGTCGTCCGCAAGCTGCCGCTGTCGGCGAACCCGCGGGCGAAGATGCAGGGCATCACGGACGGCTTCGTGAAGCTCATCGCGCGCAAGGGCAGCGGCACCGTCATGGGCGGCGTCATCGTCGGGCCGCGCGCGTCCGAGCTGATCTACCCGATCGCGATCGCCGTCGAGCGGCGCCTGACCGTCGACCAGGTGGCGCGCGTGTTCGCCGTCTACCCGTCGTTGACGTCGAGCATCACGGATGCCGCCCGCGCCATGCACATCGTCGACCGCGACGATCCCGGCGAGGACTGACCCGCCCCCGGCGCCCCGGCGCTGCGCGCCCGCCCCCGGCGCCCCGGCGCCCCGCGCGCAGCCCCGGACACGCGCAACGGCGCCGCACCCCCGGGGAGTGCGGCGCCGCGACGACGGCGGACGTCAGCTGATGAGCAGCAGCTGGTGGCCCGCGGAGACGGTGGTGCCGGGCGCGGCGTCGATGCCGGCGATCGTGCCGTCCTTGTGCGCCTGGATGGGCTGCTCCATCTTCATCGCCTCGAGGACGACGACGAGGTCGCCCTTGACGACCTGCTGCCCCTCCTCGACGGCGATCTTGACGACGGTGGCCTGCATCGGCGACTTGACGGCGTCGCCCGTGGCGCCCGCCGCGGGCGAGGCGGCGTGCGTGCGGCGCGACGGGGGCACGGCGGCCGGACGCCCGACCTGCGGGGCTGCGGCGACGATGCGGTCGGGCAGGCTCACCTCGAGGCGCTTGCCGGCGACCTCGACGACGACCGTGTGACGGCCGGGCGCGGCGGCGGGGGCCTCGAGCTCGCCGTCCCACGCGGGGATGTCGTTGACGAACTCGGTCTCGATCCAGCGCGTGTAGACGCCGAAGTCGCCGTCCTCGGCGACGAACGCCGGGTCGCGGACGACCTTGCGGTGGAACGGCAGGACGGTCGGCATCCCGGCGACCTCGAACTCGTCCAGCGCCCGGCGCGAACGCTCGAGCGCCTCGGCGCGGTCGCGACCGGTGACGATGATCTTCGCCAGCAGCGAGTCGAACGCGCCCGAGACGCTGTCGCCGGCGGTGACGCCCGAGTCGAGACGGATGCCGGGACCGCCGAACGTCTTGAAGACGTGGATGGGACCGGGCTGGGGGAGGAAGCCGCGGCCGGGATCCTCGCCGTTGATGCGGAACTCGATGGAGTGGCCGACCGGGCGGGGGTCGTCGTACCCGATCTCCTCGCCCTCGGCGATGCGGAACTGCTCGCGCACCAGGTCGATGCCGGTGACCTCCTCGGACACCGGGTGCTCCACCTGAAGACGCGTGTTGACCTCGAGGAACGAGATCGTCCCGTCCGCGCCGACGAGGAATTCGCACGTGCCGGCGCCGACGTACCCCACCTCGCGGAGGATGGCCTTCGACGCGGAGTACAGGATCTCGTTCTGCTCGTCGGTCAGGAACGGCGCGGGCGCCTCCTCGACGAGCTTCTGGTGGCGGCGCTGCAGCGAGCAGTCGCGGGTCGAGACGACCACGACGTTGCCGGCGGCGTCCGCGAGGCACTGGGTCTCGACGTGACGCGGCTTGTCGAGGTACTTCTCGACGAAGCACTCGCCGCGGCCGAAGGCGGCCACAGCCTCGCGGGTCGCGGACTCGAACATCTCGGCGACCTCGTCGAGCTCGCGCGCGACCTTGAGGCCGCGGCCGCCGCCGCCGTAGGCGGCCTTGATGGCGATGGGCAGGCCCACCTGCTCGGCGAACGCGACGACCTCGTCGGCACCCGAGACGGGGCCGGGGGTCCCGGGGGCCAGCGGGGCGCCGACCTTCTCGGCCACGTGGCGGGCGGTGACCTTGTCGCCGAGGGCCTCGATGGCGTCGGGCGACGGGCCGATCCAGACCAGGCCGGCGCCGATGACGGCGCGGGCGAAGTCCGCGTTCTCGGCGAGGAATCCGTAGCCGGGGTGGACGGCGTCGGCACCCGAGCGGCGGGCGATCGAGAGGATCTTCTCGATGGAGAGGTACGTCTCGGCGCTGGTGGCGCCCTCGAGGGCGTAGGCCTCGTCGGCGAGGCGGGAGTGCAGGGCGTCGCGATCCTGATCCGCGTACACGGCGACCGAGGCCTTGCCCGAATCGCGTGCGGCGCGGATGACACGGACGGCGATCTCGCCACGGTTGGCGACGAGTACCTTGGCGATCTTCGGCATTCATCCAGCCTAGCGACGCGAAGGGACCTCTTTTTGACCCTTCTCGACAAGAAAGTCCGGGGAACGTGTGGCGAAGTCTACGAACGGTTCCACAGCGCGGGCCAGGACCCGCCGAGCTCGCGGACGAGACGACGCACCGTCGACAGCGACATCCCGACGACCGTCGAGGGATCGCCCTCGACCCGCTCGATGAACGCGCCGCCCAGGCTGTCGACCGTGAACGCGCCCGCCACCTGCAGCGGCTCGCCCGTCGCGACGTACGCCGCGATCTCGTCCTCGTCGACGTCCGCGGCGAAGGTGACGGACGCCTCCGCCACGGCGTACGCCTCCCGCGGCTCCGCACCGGGCGTCAGCCGGAAGACGCTGTGCCCCGAGTGCAGCACGCCCGTCCGCCCGCGCATGTCGCGCCAGCGGGCGGTGGCGTTCTCGGGGGTGTACGGCTTGCCGAGGATCTCCTCCCCGAGCGCGAACATCGAGTCGCCGCCCACGACGAACCCCTCGAAGTCCGGGTCTTCGTCGCGCAGGCGGAGGGCGACGTCCTCCGCCTTCCGCCGGGCGAGCAGCAGCACGTGCTCCTCCGCCGGGAGCCGGCGTCCCTCCGCGGCCTCCACCTCGGCGATCACCGCCTCCTCGTCCACCTGGGGCGCCCGGGCCTCGGGCTCGATGCCCGCCTGACGCATCAGCATGAGTCGGGCGGGGGAGGTGGATGCCAAGCACACGCGCATGCGTCCACGCTACCGAGCCCGTGCTCCCACCCCGCCGCGGCGTCGAGCCTCCGCGCCGAGAAACGCCCCCTGCACCGAGAAACGCGCGCACCCGGCGTTCCCGGGTGCAGACGGCGTTTCTCGCGGCGGTCCGGAGGAGGGAGCGTGTGACAGGCTCGACGCATGCATGACGGCGACACCATCGATCTCGACATCACCGGCATCGCCCACGGGGGCGTGTTCGTCGGGCGCCACGAGGGCCGGGTCGTCTTCGTCCCCGACACCCTCCCGGGCGAACGCCTCCGCGCGCGCCTGACCGACACGCGGAAGAAGAGCTTCTGGCGCGCCGAGGCGCTCGAGGTGCTCGAGGCCGCGCCGGAACGGCGTCCGCACGTCTGGGCGGCCGCCTCGATCGACCGTGCGCCCGAGGAACGCGCCGGCGGCGCGGAGTTCGGCCACATCGAGCTGTCCCACCAGCGGGCGCTCAAGGAGCGCGTCATCCGGGAGGCCATCGAGCGCGTGGGGCGCCTCGACCTCCCCGTCGAGGTCCGGGCCGCCGGTGCCGACGAGACCCCGGACGGCACGGGATGGCGCACGCGCGTCAGCCTCCACGTCGACGACGCGGGCCGCGTCGGGCCGTTCGCCGCCCGCTCCCACAACGTCGTCCCCACGCCGGACCTGCCGCTGGCCACACCCGCCGTCGCGCGGGCCGCCGCCGACCTCGGGGGCGCCGAGCCCGGCCGCATCGATCTCGTGCAGCCCGCCGACGGTCGGGTGCGCGTGCTGCCGCGCCCCGACGGCGCACGCCGCGCCCCCGCGCCGGAGGTCGTCGAGGAACGCGTCGGCGATCGCGTCTTCCGAGTCGACGCCGGCGGGTTCTGGCAGGTGCACCGCCTCGCCGCGCGCACCCTCACCGACCTCGTCACCACGGAGCTCCGGGATGCCACCGGGGGTCTGGATCCGGAGGCATCCCACCTCGACCTCTACGGCGGCGTGGGCCTCTTCGCCGCCGCCCTCGCCGACCTCGGCGGCAGCGGCACGCGCGTGACGAGCGTCGAGTCGGACGCTCGCGCCACCGAGCACGCGGGCGAGAACCTCGCCGAGTGGGTCGGCGCCCGCGCCGAGACCGCCCGGGTCGACCGGTACGTCGCGCGCCTGGCGGCGGACGCCTCGGCACGCGAGCGCGAGCGCCTCGCCCGCGGGGTCGTGCTCCTGGACCCGCCGCGGGCGGGAGCCGGACGCGAGGTCGTCGAGGCCGTCGCCGGGCTCGGCCCGTCCTCGGTCGTCTACGTGGCGTGCGACCCGGTCGCCCTGGCCCGGGACCTGGCGACCTTCGCCGATCACGGCTACCGCGCCGACAGCGGCATCCGCGGGGTCGACCTGTTCCCGAACTCGCACCACGTGGAGGCCGTGGCCGTTCTGCGCCGATGACGGACATCCGCGGAAAGTCGCACCCTCCTCGGCGGTGAGCGCGCAGATACGATGTGGACATGACGCGCGTCGCCCTCATCGATGACCACGAGTCGGTCCGACTGGGGCTCGAGGCCGCACTGGCCCGCGTCGACGCGACCGAGGTCGTCTTCTCCGGAGCGAATGTCGCCGCCTACCTCGACTGGCGCCGCGGCGCGGTGCAGAACCCCGCCGACGTCGTCGTGCTCGACCTGACGCTCGGCGACGGCACCACGGTGTCCGAGAACGTCGACCGCGTCGTGCGCGACGGGTCCAGCGTCATCATCCACAGCGTCGCCGACCGTCCCGCCGCCGTGCGCGAGGCGCTCGCCGCGGGGGCGGCCGGCATCGTCAGCAAGTCCTCGCCGACGCACGAGGTGCTCGGCGCGATCGGCACGGTCGCCCGCGGCGAGCTGCTCGACAACGTGGAGTGGGCCAGCGCCGTCGAGGCGGACCGCGACTTCGCGGACGCGCAGCTGTCGGCCCGCGAGCGCGAGGTGCTGCGGCTGTACGCGGCGGGGCTGCCGCTGAAGGCCGTCGCCGACCGCCTCGGCGTGGCCTACTCGACGGCGAAAGAGAACATCACCCGTGTGCGCGTGAAGTACGTCGAGGTCGGGCGTCCCGCGCCGACCAAGGTCGACCTGCTGCGTCGGGCGATGGAAGACGGCATCCTCCACGAAGATGCCGAGACCGAACCCGATGTCTGACACCGGGCGTTCCGTCCTCGATGAGGCCTGGGGCCGCATCCCCCACACGCGCGAGACGACGGAGGAGCCCGGCTCGTTCACCCAGACGCGCATCGAGCGCGTCATCACGCTCCTCGTGGGACCGGGCTGCCTCGTCCTCGGCGCGCAGGCCTTCGTCGCGGCGTTCGGTCCGGGCGACGAGACGCCCGGCTGGCACCTCCCGCTGGTCGTCGGAGTCTTCCTGCCCCTGATCGCGATGGTCGTCGCCTGCACGATCGGGCGCTTCGCCCGCCTGTTCTCCGGCATCTTCGCCGTCGCCTTCGTCGTGGCCCTGGCGCTGTGGCCGGCGGCCACGGTCGACGGGTCCGCCCCCTCGGTGACGGAGAACCCCTGGATCTTCTTCCTCATCAACGTCGCCACGGTCGCGGCCGTCGTCGCGTTCCCGCTGCCGCTGCAGGTGGTCTGGACGATCGCCGTCCCGCTGCTGTTCGGCCTCGCCCGTCTCGTGCAGGCCGACTTCGCGCCGGACTTCCTCCTCCCCGTCCTCCTCGACGTGTCGTTCGCCTGCATCCTCGGCAGCGTTCTCGTGACGCTGGGCTGGATGTACCGCTCGGTGGCCGGCAACGTCGACGAGACCCGCAGCCGCGCCGTCAGCAGCTACGCCTCGGCCGCCGCCGCGGAGGCCACCGAGCGCGAGCGCGTCGCGGTCGCGGCCCTCATGCACGACAGCGTGCTGGGCGCGCTCCTCGCGGCCGAGCGGGCGACCACCCCGCGCGAGCGGACCCTCGCCGTCAGCATGGCCCGCGAGGCGCTCATGCGGCTGGCCAACGCCGAGAAGGACGCCCTCGAGGGCAGCGACGAGCCCGTGGATGCCGCCCGCCTGGCCGACGACATCGAGGAGGCCGCGCACGAGTTCGGCGTCGACCTCACGGTGACCCGTCGCGTCCAGTCCGGTACGCCTCGCGTGCCCGGACGCGTCGCGCGGGCGCTTGTCCTCGCGGCGATGCAGGCCGTGGCCAACGCCGTCCAGCACGCGGAGGCCCGCGGCCTGTCGGTCGAGCTGAACGGCTACGCCGATCCCGGCAGCGTCGCGGTGCGCGTCCGCGACGCCGGGGGCGGCTTCGACCTCTCCGCCATCCCGGAGGACCGCCTTGGCATCCGCGGGTCGATCATCGCGCGCGTGACCGCCGTCGGCGGACGCAGCGACATCGACACCGGTCCCGCCGGGACGACGGTGCTGCTCGAGTGGGAGAGCGGGGACCGCTGGTGACCGTCCGCGGCGTCCTCTCGGCCATCGGGCTGGCCTTCACGGCGTACCTCGCCGCGCGCGGCCTCCTGTGGACGCGGCCGGAGACGGTCGTCCACGGGTGGCTCCTCGTCGCCTCGCTCGCGCTGTACCTTCCCGTCGCGTGGCTGTGGATCCTGTGGGGCCGTCCGTCGCGCGCGACGACGACGCGGGTCGACGTGGCCCCGGCCGGCGCCGGACTGCCGGGGTGGGCCGCGGGCCTGGCGCTCGTGGTCGCTGTCGTCGTCCCCAACGCGACGTTCTTCGCGGTGGCGGAGGACGGGCGCACGCAGCCGTTCGCGACCTCGTCGATCGGGGCGATCGGCGCCCTGATGACGATCGTGATGGCACGCGGACGTCCCGTCGTCGCCTGGATCGGCATCGGGGTGATCGCGCTGTCGGCCTCGCTGTGGCTCGGCCCGCTCGGCGCCCTCAGCCAGGGGCTGGTCGGCTCCATCGTCTGGGTGGGAGCCGCGCAGCTGCTCAGCATCGCCCTCACCCGCGCCGCGCGGGACGCGGAGCGTCTCGCGGAGCTGCAGCAGGCCGCCTCGGCCTGGCAGGCGTCGCAGTCGGGACGCCAGCGGGAGCGGCGCATCCATGTGCAGCGCGCGCTGCAGGTCGCCGGTCCGGTGCTCGGTCGCACCATCGAGACCGGCGGCAACCTCCGCGCGGCGGAGAAGGAGGCGGCCCGCCTCGCCGAGCAGAGCCTGCGCGACGAGCTCCGCGGACCGCGACTGCTCGACGACGCCGTGCGGGCGGGGATCGACGCCGCTCGGCGCCGGGGCGCCGCGGTCACGCTGTTCGACGAGGGCGGCCTGGAGGGCCTGCAGGGCGCCGAGCTGGCGGCGGTCCGCGCCGAGCTCGCCGACGTGCTGCGCGACTCCGCGTCCGAGCGCCTGATCATCCGCACCTCGCCGCACCCCGCGGTGGCGGTGACCGTCGTGGGCCGGTCGGCCGGCGACGGCGCGGGAGGCGACGACGACGACGTCGACCTCTGGCACGAGATCCGACGCCCGCGCTGACGCGCCGCGACCTGCGCACGCGGGCTGACGCGCGATCAGGGCGGCATCCCGACCGCGCGCGGACCGAACACCGGGCCGGCGGCCGTTCCGGGAACGGTCCCGAGATCATGAGACGACCCACCGCCCCGTCCGGGGGGAGAACCGGGGCGGTGGGTCGTCTAGGGGTGAGGGGCGGCGAAGCCGCCCACCCCTCACTCCGGCGAACGGCTACCCGAAAACCGTCCGCAAGGCCGGGACCGGCTCGAGGAGCGGCCCGACCGAACGCAGTGAATGCGTTCCAGCTCCTCCAGTATTCGGGAGCGGATCGGCGCCGTCTGTAGGTATTTCGGGGGACAGGGGTCAGCCGGTGAAGCCGTGCCAGCCCGACAGGCGGTCGAGCGGACGGCGCAGGCCGCGGGCCGAGAGCTCCCACCGGGACCGCGTCGCCGGCTCGGGGGCGACGGCCGCGGCCGCCTCCGCCTCGTAGGCCTCCGTCACGACGACGACGACAGCGGCGAGCTCCTCCTCGGTGGCCGTTCCGCGGACCACCTCGGCGACGACCTGCGGACGGTCGTCCCCGGCCGCGGGGTCGGGCGACGTCGGGCTCACAGCGGGATGTTCCCGTGCTTCTTGGCGGGCAGGCTCGCGCGCTTGTTCCGCAGGGCGCGCAGCGCCTTGGCGATGGACACGCGCGTCTGCGCCGGCTCGATGATCCCGTCGAGCTCGCCGCGCTCGGCGGCGAGGAACGGGGATGCCACGTTGTACGTGTACTCGCTCGCGAGACGCGCGCGCACTGCGGCGACGTCCTCGCCGGCCTCCTCCGCGCGCTTGATCTCCCCGCGGTAGAGGATGTTGACCGCGCCCTGACCGCCCATGACGGCGATCTCGGCGGTGGGCCACGCGAGGTTGATGTCGGCGCCCAGCTGCTTGGAGCCCATGACGATGTAGGCGCCGCCGTAGGCCTTGCGGAGGATCACCGTGACCAGCGGCACGGTGGCCTCGGCGTAGGCGTACAGCAGCTTCGCGCCGCGGCGGATGACGCCGGTCCACTCCTGATCCGTGCCGGGCAGGTACCCGGGGACGTCGACCAGGGTGACGATCGGCACCGAGAAGGCGTCGCAGAACCGGACGAACCGGCTGGCCTTCTCACCGGCGTCGATGTTCAGGGTGCCGGCCATCTGGGACGGCTGGTTGGCGATGATGCCGACCGTGCGGCCCTCGATCCGACCGAAGCCGATGACGATGTTCGGGGCGAACAGCGGCTGCACCTCGAGGAAGTCGGCGTCGTCCACGATCCCGTCGATGACGGTGTGGATGTCGTAGGGCTGATTGGGCGAGTCGGGGATGACGGTGTTCAGCGCCCGGTCGGCATCCGTCGTCTCGAACTCGAAGGGGGTGTCGTAGACCGGGATCTCGGCGAGGTTGTTGTCGGGCAGGAAGCCGATGAGCGAGCGGGCGTAGTCGATCGCGTCGTCCTCGTCGTCGGCGAGGTAGTGCGCGACACCGGAGCGGGTGTTGTGCGTGTGCGCGCCGCCGAGCTCCTCCATCCCGACGTCCTCGCCGGTGACGGTCTTGATGACGTCGGGGCCCGTGACGAACATCTGGCTGGTCTTGTCGACCATGATGACGAAGTCGGTGAGGGCGGGGGAGTAGACCGCGCCGCCCGCGGCGGGCCCCATGATGATCGACAGCTGCGGGATGACGCCCGAGGCGGCGGTGTTCAGGCGGAAGATCTCCCCGTACTTGCCGAGGGCGACGACGCCCTCCTGGATGCGCGCGCCGCCCGAGTCCAGGATGCCGATGATCGGGATGCCGCTGCGCAGCGCGAGTTCCATGACCTTGATGATCTTGTCGCCCGCGACCTCTCCGAGCGAGCCGCCGAAGGTGGAGAAGTCCTGCGCGTACACGGCGACCGTGCGGCCGTGGATTGTGCCGGTGCCGGTGACGACGGAGTCGCCGTAGGGGCGTGACCTGTCCATGCCGAAGGCGGTGGTGCGGTGGCGCACGTATTCGTCGATCTCGACGAAGGAGCCGGGGTCGACCAGCAGCTCGATGCGCTCGCGGGCGGTGAGCTTGCCCTTCGCGTGCTGCTTGTCGCGCGCGGAGGACTCGGCGTCGACGACGGCCTCCTGGTACCTGCTGCGCAGGTCGGCGATCTTGCCGGCGGTCGTAAAGAGATCGGGCTGGTCGGTCACGCTTTCCACCCTAGCGACCGCGTCCGCCCCCGCGTTGGAGGGTGCAGACAGGTCACGGGACGATTCGCTGTGGCATCCCTTCATTCCCCTCCTCGTGCCCTGCGGGGGGAAAGGCAAGTGGATGCCGCCGACCCGCGGACTCTCTAGGGTGTGGGTCATGCCGATCCCCGAGTCCGGATACCCCGCCACCGCCGCCGTCAGCCCCCGTGTCCAGGCCGTCGAGACGACCGCGTCCACCAACGCGGACGTCGTCGCCGCCGTCACCGCCGACCCGGCCGCGTGGCCGCATCTCTCGCTCCTGGTGACCGACGACCAGCGGGCCGGGCGGGGGCGCCTGGACCGCTCGTGGACGACCCCGCCGGGCACCGCCCTGGCGGCGTCGGTGGTGCTCGACGTGGCCGAGGTCCCCGTCGAGGCGCGCGGCTGGATCCCTCTGGCCGCGGGCGCGGCCATGACCCGTGCCGTCCGCGGTCAGCTCAAGGGGCACGGCGCCTCGACCGCCGAGCTGAAGTGGCCGAACGACGTCCTCGTCGACGGCGGCAAGATCTGCGGCATCCTGGCCGAGGCCGTGCCGGGCACGTTCGAGAAGGTCGTCGTCGGCTCCGGGGTGAACACCCGCATGAGCCGCGCCGACCTCCCCGTGACCACGGCGACCTCCTTCGCGGCCATCGGACGCGACTGCGACGACGACCGGCTGCTGGCCGACTACCTGTCCGCCCTGTCGAGCCTCGTGGACGACCTCCGCCGCGGCGATGTGGAGCGGGTCCGCCGCGAGGTCGCGGACCTGTGCGTCACGGTGGGCAAGGACGTCGAGGTGTCGCTGCCGGACGGCACGACGCTGCAGGGGACGGCCACCGGGCTCGACGCGGCCGGACGGCTCGTCGTGACCTCGGGCACGGTCGAGACGGCGGTGTCGGCGGGCGACGTCGTCCACGTGCGCTGACGCGCGCGCCCGAGGGCGGGCGGGCCGCGCCGACGAGCGGCCCGTGCGCGTGACGTCCCGCGTGTGCGCGCGCCGCGGCGCGGCCGACCCCGCAGAATGAGAGGGTGACCCAGCCGACCAGCTACGGAGGGCGCCCGCGCACTCCGGCGCCGGGGAGCCCCGCGCCCGAGCTGCGCATCGCGCGGCTGCGGAGCCACCCCCGCCGACTGTTCTGGTCCGCGCTCGTCCTCATCGCCGTGTCGGGGGCGACCGCGTTCTTCTACGACAACCTGCCCGACGGGTACGAGAACTGGATGCTCCTCTCCGCCGCCGGCGCGGCCGTCCTCCTCCTCGTCGTCGTGCCGTGGGTGATCTGGATGTCGCACACGTGGACCATCACCACGCGACGGGTCATCGAACGGTCCGGACTGTTCGGCAGCCGCCGCCGCGAGATCTCGCACGTCCGCGGGTATGCGATCGCCATGCGCCGCGGCATCCTGCAGCGCCTCTGGGGCGCCGGGACGCTCACGCTGTCCAACGGCGTCGAGCCGCCGTTGCGGCTGAAGAACATCCCCAGCGCGGTGCTCGTCCACGAGACCCTCGTCGACCAGGTCGAGGTCAACCAGATCCTCGCCCACCGCGACTCGCAGGCGAACGCCCTCGGCACCGACCGCTGATCCCCGCGCGCGGCGCCGCAGTGTGCATCGGCGGCGCGGGCAGACCACAATGGTCGGGACGGAAGGAGCGGCATGACGCTGCGAGTCGGAGTGGTCGGTGGCGGACAGCTGGCGCGGATGATGATCGCGCCCGCCGTGGAGCTCGGGGTCGAGATCCGCGTGCTCGCGGAGGACGAGGGGATGTCCGCGGCGCTCGCCGCCACGGCCGTCGGCGACTACCGCGACGCCGAGACCGTCCTCGCCTTCGCTCGCGAGGTCGACGTGATCACGTTCGACCACGAGCACGTCCCGCAGGACGTGCTGGCGGCCCTCGTCGACGCCGGAGTCGCGGTCCACCCCGGTCCGGCGCCCCTGGGCGTCGCACAGGACAAGCTCGTCATGCGCCGCCGGATGAGCGAGCTCGGGATGCCGCAGCCCGACTGGGCCGCCGTCGCCGACGCGGGGGAGCTGCAGGAGTTCCTCGACGCGCACGGCGGACGCGCCGTCGTCAAGACCCCGCGCGGCGGCTACGACGGCAAGGGCGTCCGCGTCGTCTCGGCCGCCACCGAGGCCGACGACTGGTTCGCGGCACTGGCCGAGGACGCCAACGGCGGCCGGCTCCTCGTCGAGGAGCTGGTCGACTTCACGCGCGAGCTCGCGCAGCAGGTCGCCCGCCGCCCGTCGGGCGAGGTGCGGGTCTACCCGGTCGTCGAGACGGTTCAGCGCGACGGCGTCTGCGCGGAGGTCATCGCGCCCGCCCCGCGCGCGAGCGAGCGCCTGCGTCGCGCGGCGGCGGAGATCGGCGTCGCCGTCGCCGAGGGCCTCGGCGTCACCGGCATGCTCGCCGTCGAGCTCTTCGAGACCGCCGACGAGCGCATCCTCGTCAACGAGCTGGCGATGCGCCCCCACAACAGCGGCCACTGGACGCAGGACGGCGCGGTCACGAGCCAGTTCGAGCAGCACGTCCGCGCGGTGCTCGACCTCCCCCTCGGGGCGACGGATGCCACGGCCCCCTGGTCCGTAATGATCAACATCCTCGGCGGTCCGACGGAGGGCGGCATGGACGACCGCTTCGCGTCGGCGATGGCGGCGCACCCGACGGCCAAGCTCCACACCTACGGCAAGGCGCCCCGCCCCGGGCGCAAGGTCGGGCACGTGAACGTCGTCGGCGACGACCTCGACGACGTGGTCTACGAGGGGCGGGCGGCCGCCGCGCTGTTCGACTGACGGGCCGCTGCGCGCCGTTCCGGCTTCTTCCAGCGACCCGCCCTACCCTGGACCGGTGACCCGACCGCTGCATTCCTCCGAGACGCCCGTGGTCGGCGTCGTCATGGGCTCCGACTCCGACTGGCGCGTGATGAGCGACGCCTCGCAGATCCTCACCGAGTTCGGCATCCCGCACGAGGTCGAGGTCGTGTCGGCCCACCGCACGCCCGACAAGCTCATCCGCTACGGCCGCGAGGCCCGACAGCGCGGCCTGCGCGCCGTCATCGCGGGGGCCGGCGGCGCCGCGCACCTCCCGGGCATGCTGGCCTCGGTCACCGCCCTGCCCGTGATCGGCGTGCCGGTGCAGCTGTCGACACTGGACGGACTGGACTCCCTCCTCAGCATCGTGCAGATGCCCGCCGGCATCCCGGTGGCCACCGTGTCGATCAACGGCGCGAAGAACGCGGGTCTGCTGGCCGTCCGCATCCTGGGTGCCGCCGACGCCGAGACCGCGGAGCGCGTCGAGGCGTACGCGCGCGACCTCGAGGGGCAGGTCGAGGAGAAGAACCGCCGGCTGAAGGACTCCCTGTGAGCACGGCCGCCCCGTCGCGTCCGCGGACGCGGGCGACGGTGATCGAGCAGCGTCCGCTCCGCAACCCCGATATCGGGTCGCCGCAGGTCATGACACGGCGGGGGTGGTGGCTCGTCGTCCTGAACTTCCTCGTCCCCGGATCGGCGCAGGTGCTCGCCGGCGATCGTCGTCTCGGCCGCTTCGGGCTCGGCGCCACGCTGGCGCTCTGGACGGTCCTGGTCCTGGTGGCGCTCGGCGCGGTCCTCATGCCGAGCCAGACGTTCGCGATCGCCACGGGCGCCTTCATCCCCGACTTCCTCGCCTGGCTGCGGTGGGTGCCGCTCACCCTCGTCCAGGTCGCCGCCGTCGGCTACGCGGTCCTCTGGATCGTGCTGACGATCGACACGCTCCGGCTCGTGCGGCTCGTCAGGACGGGGCGCATCGCGCGATTCGCGATCGCCGTCGTCTCCATCGTGCTGCTCGTCCTGTCCGGTTCGGGCGCGGCGTGGGCCGCGCAAGCCGCCGGGACGACCCGCGACGCCTTCGCCGATCTGTTCGGGCAGTCCGCGGCGGTGGTCCCGCCCTCGGACGGCTACTACAACATCCTCCTGCTCGGCGCGGACTCCGGCGAGGGGCGCGACTCGATGCGCTATGACAGCATCTCCGTCGTCTCCATCAACGCCGAGACGGGCGCGACCACGATCACCGGCATCCCGCGCGACATGCCGCACTTCCCGTTCGCGCCGGGGCCGATGCAGGACAAGTACCCGAACGGCCACCAGGGCGTCGCGAACGCCACCTGCGGGTGGGGGAGCGGCATCAACCAGCTGCGCACCGAGGTGGAGGTCTGCCAGGACGGCGACGCCCTCTATCCGGACGCCCGCAGCGCCGGCTCGACACCGGCCGTCGAGGCCACGAAGGATGCGGCCGAGGGGATCCTCGGCATCCAGATCCCCTATTACGTGTTCATCGACATGCACGGCTTCGCCGCCCTCGTGGACGCGCTGGGCGGGGTCGACATCACCGTCGAGCAGCGCCTGCCCAAGGGCGGCGGCCCGGCGTACTCGGGTCAGCCCGCCGAGGACTGGGCCATCGGATGGATCGAGGCCGGCCCGCAGCACATGGACGGCGACACCGCCCAGTGGTACGCCCGGTCGCGGTACACGACGAGCGACTTCGACCGCATGAAGCGCCAGCGCGTGCTGCAGGAGGCGATCCTCGCGCAGTCCACGCCGCAGAACGTGCTCACCCGGTTCCAGGACGTCGCGGCCGCCGGAACGGCCATCGTCGAGACGGACCTGCCGCAGGGCCTCATCGCCCCCACCCTCGTCGACCTCGCGCTCAAGGCGAAGGAGCAGCCGGTCACCACGCTGGAGCTCACGCCGGAGGGCGGCATCGACGAGTACGACCCCGATTACGCGTACGTGCAGCAGCTGGTGCAGGCGACGCTCCACCCGCCCGCCGCCACGGAGGATCCCGCATCGTGACCGTCACCCTTCGCGTCGTGCTGGACCAGCTCGTCGCCGAGACCTCGCGCGACCTCGCCGAGGCGTCGGCGTCCCTGGCCCAGGCCCTCGTCGACACCGCCCCCCGCGGGTGCGACGTGGCCGCGATCGTGCCCGCGCCCGGACTCCCCGACGCCGCCGGCGTGACCGGGCTCGTCGACGAGACGCGCCTGCCGATGCGCCGGCGCGAGCTCGCCGCCTCCTGGCAGCTGGGCGTCGTGGCCGGCGTCGGCAAGGGGCTCATCCACTCGCCGACCGCGCTCGCGCCGCTCGTCCGTCACGACCGGGTCAACGAGACGCACCAGATCGTCGTGTCGCTCTGGGACCTGCGGGCCTGGGAGACGCCGGACGAGCTCCCGACGGCCGAGGTCCTCGCCGCGCGGGCCCTCCTGAAGCGCGTGAGCAAGCACGCGGACGCCGTCGTCGTGCCGACGCACGCCATGGCGGAGCGCCTCAACGAGGTGGCCAAGACGAAGTTCGCGTCCAAGGTGCGCGTCGTCGGAGGCGCACCCGCGGCTGGACTCCGGGTGCCCTCGGATGCCGTCGGTCGCCTGCGCGCGCTGGATCTGCCGTCGACGTTCGTGGCCGTCTCCGGCGGGGCCGCCCCGTCGGACGCGCTCGCGGACGCCTTCGCCGCGGTGGCTGCCGCGTCGTACGACGGCCCTGTCGTCGTGCTCGACGTTCCCGAGGGGGAGGAGCCCGCGGTGGCGGAGCTGGCGTCCGCTGCCGGCATCCCGGAGTCCCGGGTCCACGCGCGCGGCTCCCTCGACCGGTGGGACCGCGCCGCCGTGCTGTCGCACGCGGACGCTTACGTCACCGCCTGCGCGCGCACCGACTGGCCGTGGCGGGCGGTCGACGCGCTCGCCGTCGGCGTGCCGATCGTGGCGGTGGACACCCCCGTGCACCGGGAGGTGCTGGCGGATGCCGCGGCGCTCGCCCCGGCCGACCAGCTCGGTCCCGTGCTGTCCGACGCGCTGGGCGCGGGGGCGGAGCGGCTGCGGGTGCTCGCCGGCGACCGGGCGAAGGGATTCCAGTGGGAGGCGTGCGCCGACCGGGTGTGGGCGCTGCACGCGGAACTGTAGCGGCGCGCGAGGAGTTCCGAGAAGACATTTGGTTCTCACCTTCCTCATAAGTCACACTGAGCACATGCAGCAACATGGGCGCCGCAGCGTGCTGGGCATGGCCTCTGTCATCGTCGCCGCCTGGGCGGTGACGGTGAGCCTCCTCACCGGCACGACACCGGCGCGGGCGATCGCGCCCGTCGAGGCGCCCGCGACGGCATCGGCGGCAGCGGTCGCGCCGGTCGCCGCGGCAGCCGCCGCGCCGTCGGGGTTCAACGCCTCGCAGATCATCACGAACGACGCGTTCTTCGCGAGCGGCACGATGACCGAGGCGCAGATCCAGTCCTTCCTCGAGTCGAAGGTGCCCGTCTGCCAGTCCGGCTACACCTGCCTCAAGGACTGGTACGACACGTCGCGCACGACCTCGTCGGACGCCATGTGCGGCGCGTACTCGGGCGGGACCCGCGAACGCGCGGCCCGCATCATCTTAAAGGTGGCGCAGGCCTGCGGGATCAACCCGCAGGTCATCCTCACGACGCTCCAGAAGGAGCAGGGGCTCGTCACGCACACGTGGCCGAGCGACTGGCGCTACCGGATCGCGATGGGCCAGGGCTGCCCGGACACCGCCGCGTGCGACACGCGGTACTACGGCTTCTTCAACCAGGTCTACGGCGCCGCCTGGCAGTTCAAGCGCTACGCCAACCCGCCGGGCACGAGCCAGTACTTCACCTGGTACGCCCCGGGGAAGACCTGGAACATCCGGTACAACCCCAGCGAGTCGTGCGGATCGTCGCCGGTCGCGGTGGCGAACCAGGCCACGTCGAACCTCTACTACTACACGCCCTACCAGCCCAACGCCGCCGCGCTGCGCGCGGGATACGGCGAGGGCGACGGCTGCTCGGCCTACGGCAACCGCAACTTCTTCAACTACTTCACCGACTGGTTCGGCTCCACCACCTACCCCGTGGGCGGCGCCGTCGTGGACCGCTGGAACGAGCTGGGCGGCCGTACCGGCACCCTGGGGCTGCCGACCGGTCCGTTCACGTGCGGCACGAAGGACGGCGGCTGCTTCCAGAACTTCCAGCTGGGAGCGATCAGCTGGACGCCGGGGACGGGCGCCTGGGAGACCTACGGGCAGATCCGTGCCCGGTGGGCGGCACTCGGCTACGAGACCGGTGTCCTCGGATACCCCGTCGCCGCACCGGTGTGCGGGACGAAGGACGGCGGCTGCTACCAGGAGTTCCAGCTCGGCGCGATCTCGTGGACGTCCGCGACCGGCGCGTGGGAGACGTACGGCGCGATCCGCACGGCGTGGCAGAACGCAGGCTTCGAGGGCGGTGCGCTCGGGTACCCGACCGCGGCGCCGGTGAACGCCGACGGCCGCGCCTCGCAGACGTTCCAGGGCGGTGGGATCGGCTGGTCCTCGACGGCGGGCGCGTTCCCGGTCACCGGTGAGGTCGGCAAGCGTTGGGTCGCCCTGTCGGCCGCGTCCGGCGTGCTGGGCGTCCCCGTCGGCCCGTACACGTGCGGGACGAAGGACAACGGCTGCTACCAGAACTTCCAGCAGGGGGCCATCAGCTGGTCGAAGGCGACGGGCGCGTGGGAGTCCTACGGGCAGATCCGCGCCCGGTGGTCGGCCATCGGCTTCGAGTCCGGCGTCCTGGGCTACCCCGTCGCGGCGCCCGTGTGCGGGACGAAGGACGGCGGCTGCTTCCAGAACTTCCAGCTCGGTGCGATCTCCTGGTCGTCCGCGACAGGCGCGTGGGAGACGTACGGCGCGATCCGCGGCGCGTGGCAGAACGCGGGCTTCGAGGGCGGGGCCCTCGGGTACCCGACCGCGGCACCGGTCAACGCGGACGGCCGCGCCTCGCAGACGTTCCAGGGCGGCGGGATCGGCTGGTCCTCGACGGCGGGCGCGTTCCCGGTGACCGGTGAGGTCGGCAAGCGCTGGGTCGCCCTGTCGGCCGCGTCCGGCGTGCTGGGCGCCCCCGTCGGCCCGTACACGTGCGGGACGAAGGACAACGGCTGCTACCAGAACTTCCAGCAGGGGGCCATCAGCTGGTCCGCGGCGACGGGAGCCTGGGAGACCTACGGCGCCATCCGCACCTACTGGCGTCAGAACGGCTACGAGGCCGGGACGCTCGGCTACCCGGTGGGCGCCGTCACGGCACAGACCGCCGGTCAGACGCAGCGCTTCCAGACGGGTACCGCCACCTGGGACCGCGCCACCAACACGGTGTCGTTCGCGCGCACTCCCTGAGCACGGATCGAAGGGCCGGCCGCGTCCGCGCGCCGGCCCTTCGTCGATTCGCGCCCGGTCAGCTCCGCATGAGGGCGACGGCCTCGCGGCTGTCGCCGTCGAACATCACGTTGCCGTGACGCAGCAGGATGCCGCGGTCGCACAGCTGCGAGACCATGTCGAGGTCGTGGCTGACGACGACCAGCGTCTTGCCCTGGGCGTGCAGCTCGCGGATGCGGGCCAGACACTTGTGCTGGAACGGCTCGTCGCCCACCGAGAGGATCTCGTCGATGAGGAGCAGGTCCACCTCGGTGTGGATGGCGACCGAGAACGCGAGGCGCAGGAACATGCCCGAGGAGTAGTGCTTCACCTCGGTGTCGATGAACTGCTCGATCTCGCTGAAGGCGACGATCTCGTCGAAGCGGTCCTCGATCTCCTTGCGGCTCATGCCGAGGATGGCGGCGTTGAGGAAGATGTTCTCGCGGCCGGAGAGGTCCGGGTGGAAGCCGGCGCCGACCTCGATGAGCCCCGCGACCCGGCCGCGGGTCATGACGCTGCCCTCGTCGGGCTTGAGGACGCCGGAGATGAGCTTGAGCATCGTCGACTTGCCGGAGCCGTTGTAGCCGAGCAGGGCGACGGCCTCGCCCTCGTCGATGCGGAAGGAGACGTCGTCGAGCGCGCGGAAGTCGGTCGACAGGGGCTTGCGTCGCATCGCGGCGACGAAGGTCTCCTTGAACGAGTGCGTGTGACGGAGCTTGAAGTTCTTCCGGACGCCCTCGACGAGGACGCTCGCCTCCCGCTGGTCAGAGATCTTGGGCAAAGCGACCCTCCAGTCGACGGAACACGAGCTGCCCGATGCCGAGGACGAGCACAGAGGTGCCGAGCGCGATGAGCGCATACGTCAGCAGGCCGGGCATGGGTTCCGAGTTCGAGCCGCCGAGAGGGGCCCAGATGCCCCAGTGGAAGAGCTCGACGGCGGGGGTGAGCGGGTTCAGGCGGTAGAGGTCGAAGACCCACTCGGGGACGTTGTCCGCGACCATCTGCCAGCGGTACATCACCGGCGACGCCCAGACGGCGCACATGACGATGATCTCGACGAAGCTCTGCGCGTCGCGGAACGTGGCGTTCACCGAGCCGAACAGCATCCCGAGCCCGACGGAGAGGATCGTCACGATGACCAGGGCGAGGACGATGGCGAGCAGCTGCAGCGCCGACGGCGCCCACCCGAGGAACAGCGCGATGACGACGATCACGACGATCTGGGGGAGCGTGTTGACGGCGGCGACGAGGACGCTCGCCACCGGGAACATCTCCCGCGGCAGGTAGATCTTCTTGATCAGGGAGGCGTTGTCGATGAGGGAGCGCGTGCCGTTGGAGAAGGCCTCGTTGAAGAAGGTGACGATCGTGATGCCCGCGAGCATGTAGATCGGGTAGAACGCGATGGAGGCGTTGAGGTTCAGGAAGATGCCCAGCGCGACGAAGAAGACGACGAACTGGACGAGCGGCTTGACGTAGGACCACAGCCAGCCGAGGACCGAGCCCCGGTAGCGGATGCCGACCTCCTTGCGGATGATCAGGCTGAGCAGGTACCGACGCCGGAAGACCTCGAGGAGACCGCTCGTCGCGCCGGGGGTCGTCAGACGTGCGTTATCAGCGGTCGGGTGGGGCGACACAGGCGGCGGGACCTTTCTGAGATCCGTCGAGGGACCAGTCAATCTTATGTGCGGCGATGGGATGCGGATGCGGGGCGACCGCCGCGGCGGGGGAGGTCAGGATGCCGGACGCGTCCGCAGCAGCCGGACGATGACCGCGCCCTGGTAGAGGACCACCAGGACCTCCGAGAGCGCGAGCGCCCACGCCACCCCGGGGGCGCCGAAGGCGAGCGCGCCCGCGACGAGCATCGGCGCGCCGACGACGGCCCCGAGCAGCGTGGACGCGGCCAGATCGCGGGCGCGGCCGAGCTGCACGAGGCACGCGAGACCCAGCACCTGGCTGAGGGTCACGGCGAAGAGCACGACCGCGAACGGCACGCTGAGCTCGGGACCGAACGGGATGGCGGACTGCGAGAGCAGACCCGCCGCCCACGGGCCGAGCAGGACGATGCACGCGCCCCCGGCCAGGCTGACGAGGGGGATGAGCGTCATCACGCGACGGATGCGCTCCGGGCGGTGCTCCGGCCCGCGCTCCGAGATCCAGCCCTGGACGAAGTGCAGGATCGGGGCGAAGGCCGTGAGGGCGAACCGGAACAGCTTGTCGCCCATCGCGTAGACCGGCAGCGCCGCGGGGGCGAGGGCGTTGAGGACGAGGAGCGGAGTCGCCACGTACAGGGCGGAGGTCGCCGAGGTGACCACGGCGTGGCGCTGGCCGCCGAGCCGGCGGAAGGCCGGAGCGAGGCCGGGGGACACGCGGGCACCCGAGCCGCGCAGGATGACGCGGGCGGACAGCGAGACGGCGAGCACGTTGAAGAGCAGCTGCACGAGCATCGTCAGGGCGAGGTCGCGCGTGAAGATCATGACGGGCAGGCTCGCCAGGATGCCGAGCGCCTGCGGGAGGACCTCCAGCCGGAAGAGGCGGTCGGGGCGGGCCTCGCCGACGAAGTACCAGGCGCCTCCGAGCGACGGCACGAGGTAGGCCGCGGAGGCGATGACGACCAGCGGCAGGAGCGTCGGGTTCAGCAGCCACATCACGAGCACCATGAGCGGGTAGCCCAGGGCGAACAGGAACAGGCGGCTCACGAGCGAGTCCGCGTACCACTGGGGGCGTGCGCCGGGCGGCATCGAGGCGACCTCGGCCGCGCCCGTCGTCCCCCAGCCGAACGCGACGAGGACGCCGAACAGGCCCGCCGCGGACTGGATGGCCGCCTGCACGCCCCACAGGAGGGGGCCCGCGCCGTCGATGACGACCGGGACGGCGAGAAGAGTGACCGCCGAGCCGAAGCCCGTGGAGAGGACGAACCCTCCGAGACGGCGGGCGCTGCTGCCGCGTCTCATGCCCGAGCCGTCGGGGGGACCGGGCTCACGTCGCGCTGCCGGCCACCCGCGCGCGCTCCTCGGGCGCGAGGGTCGCCAGCAGGCTGCCGGGCTTCTGGCGCCGCGGACGCGAGAACAGGCCCTGCGCGAAGCCCTTGGCCACCGAGGTCGCCCAGAGCTTCTTGTCGGCGGCGACGGGGAACTGCTTCGCGGCGTGGACCACGAGCCCCACGCGGTCGAGCATGTCGGTGCTGAGCTTGCCCTGACGCTCGCGGATGTACCAGAGGTAGTTGCGCAGGAAGTAGAACAGCCGCCCGGCCATGTCGTTGCTGACGGGCTTGTTGTCCGGGTGGTTGATCATGCTGGCGGGCAGCACGAGGGCCAGCTCCCGGCGCGAGAGCCGGTGCGTGTACTCGGAGTCGTCGAGCCAGATGAAGAAGTCGCTGAGAGGGAGGTGCGTCTTCGCGGCCAGGCGCAGGTTGACCATGACGCCGACGAACGTGGCGGTGTCGATGGCGATGCCGCCGTGCGCGTGGGCGACGACCTGGCGCTCCGCGTCGTGACTGATCACCGGGGGGTTGCGCTTGTTGTACGTGCCGCGGCCGGCGGTGACGAGGGATGCCACGAACGACGGCGTCGGGGTGACGGTCTCGAACGCCTCGATGAGCGGCGCCACGGCGTCGAGCTCGGGCTCGGCGTCGTCGTCCATGAGCCAGGCGCCCTCGTGCCCGTGGGCGAGGGCGATCTCCACGCCCCAGGCGAATCCGCCCGCGCCGCCGAGGTTGGCACCGGTGCGGAACAGGAAGACGTCGGGGTGGTGCTCGGCGACGTACTCCGCGCTGCCGTCCGTCGACCCGTTGTCCACGACGATGATCTCGTCGAGCGGTCGGGTCTGGTTCTCGAGCGCCGTCAGGCACTTCTCGAGCAGCTCCCGCCGGTTGTACGACACCACCACTGCAGCAAACGTCACGCCGATCCCTTCGTCAGATGCGTCGTCAACTATGACATACCGACCCGCGGCCCCCTTTCAGGGCGGCGCGGGCCGTGTGCGGACCGGGTCAGGGGCGGATGGCGCCCATGCGGCCGCGCGCGGCGTCGCGGAGCCCGCGGAGGCCGGCGCGCAACTGCTGCCACCGGTCCGGCGCGGTCAGGGTGTTGAACGAGACGTCCACGAGCATGAAGGCCGTGCGGTGCACGAGCCAGCCGAGGTTGCCGCGGTGGTGCCGACGCCAGAGCGTCAGGCCGTTGCGCACCATGTAATAGGTGCGGAACGGGCGGTGGTACCGGCGGAAGCGGGGCTTGCCGAGCAACGTGAGGTGGCGACCGAACAGGACGAGCGGCGAGGGCTCCCCGAGGGTGTGCTCCAGGTCGCTGCCCGGCACGACGGCGAATTCGTAGCCGGCGCCCCGGGCGCGCAGCGTGTACTCGCTGTCGACGGAGTCGATGACGAAGTCGTCCGCGAACGCCCCGACCTGCGCGATCGCCGCCACCGACATCAGCTGACCGGACTGGATCGGGTCGAAGGGCCGCCCGTCGCGCAGCACGGTGATGCGCTCGTTCTCGACCGTCTCCGGCACGGCCGCGACCAGCCGCACCCCCGCGGCCTCCTCCGCGCGGAAGACGTCCAGCCCGGCGGCGACGTAGCCGGGCGCCACGCGGGAGTCCTGGTCGAGCACCAGCACGTGCGTCGCACCCTGCGAACGGGCGCGGGCCACTCCGGCGTTCAGGGCGCCCGCGATGCCGCGGTTCTCCTGCAGCGACACGACATGGGTCGGGTGGGAGGCGTAGTCCGCGGCATCCACGCTGAAGGTGCCGTCGTCGACGATCACCGTCGAGGCCACCTGCGGCGCCAGCTCGGCGCACCTCGCGGGCAGGTCCGCCGGCGCGTTGTGCGCGGCGACCACGGCCACGACGACGGGGGAGAGCGGTGCGGCGGGGTCGGACGACACGGGGGAACCTTCCATCAGGACGACGTCCCGAGCCTAATCGGCCGGTCCCGTCGCCCGCGCCGTCGCGGCCGGGTCGGGGAGGCCCGGTATGCGACGATGGAGCCGTGAAGGGCATCATTCTGGCCGGTGGGTCTGGTACGCGTCTGCATCCGATCACTCTGGGCGTGTCGAAGCAGTTGATCCCGGTGTACGACAAGCCGATGGTCTACTACCCGTTGTCGACGCTGATGCTGGCGGGGATCCGCGACATCCTGGTGATCACGACGCCGCACGACGCGCCGTTCTTCGAGCGTCTGCTGGGGGACGGGTCGCAGTTCGGGATCAATCTGTCCTTCGCGCAGCAGCCGTCTCCGGACGGGCTGGCTCAGGCGTTCACGATCGGCGCGGACTTCATCGGCGACGACAAGGTGGCCCTGGTCCTGGGCGACAACCTGCTGTACGGCCCGGGTCTGGGCACGCAGCTGAAGCGGTACGCCGACGTCGACGGCGGTGCGGTGTTCGCGTACTGGGTGGCCGAGCCGGCCGCGTACGGGGTGGTGGAGTTCGATGCCGACGGCACGGCGGTGTCGCTGGAGGAGAAGCCGGCGCAGCCGAAGTCGAACTATGCGGTGCCGGGGCTGTACTTCTACGACAACGACGTGATCGAGATCGCCCGCAACCTCGCTCCCTCCCCGCGGGGGGAGTACGAGATCACGGACATCAACGCGGAGTACCTGCGTCGCGGCACGCTGCAGGTCGAGGTGCTCCCGCGCGGGACGGCGTGGCTGGACACGGGCACGTTCGATCAGATGACCGACGCGGCCGATTACGTCCGCACGATCGAGCGCCGCACGGGTCTTCGCATCGGCGTGCCGGAGGAGGTCGCCTGGCGGCAGGGCTTCCTCGGTGATGACGAGGTCCGGGAGCGGGCGAACAAGCTGGTGAAATCCGGGTACGGGACGTACCTGCTGGAGATTCTGGAAAGAGGCCGCTGATGGCGCACCTTCTCGTGACCGGCGGTGCCGGGTTCATCGGGTCCAACTTCGTCCACCACGTCGTGGAGCACACCGACCACACCGTCACGGTGCTGGACAAGCTCACCTACGCCGGCAACCAGGCCTCCCTGGCAGGGCTGCCGGAGAACCGGGTGCGCCTGGCCGTGGGCGACATCGCCGACGCCGCGGTGGTGGACCCCCTCGTCGCCGAGGCCGATGCCGTGGTCCACTACGCCGCGGAGTCGCACAACGACAACTCACTGCACGACCCGCGTCCGTTCCTGGACACCAACATCATCGGCACGTACACCCTTCTCGAGGCCGCCCGCCGGCACGAGACCCGCTTCCACCACATCTCCACCGACGAGGTGTACGGCGACCTCGAGCTCGACGACCCGGCCCGGTTCACCGAGTCCACCCCGTACAACCCGTCCTCGCCGTACTCCTCCACCAAGGCCGGCTCCGACCTGCTCGTGCGCGCCTGGGTCCGCTCCTTCGGGGTGCAGGCCACCATCAGCAACTGCTCCAACAACTACGGCCCGTACCAGCACGTGGAGAAGTTCATCCCCCGACAGATCACCAACGTCATCCGCGGCATCCGCCCCAAGCTCTACGGCAAGGGCGAGAACGTGCGCGACTGGATCCACGCCGACGACCACTCCTCGGCCGTGCTGACCATCCTCGACAAGGGCGAGATCGGTCAGACCTACCTCATCGGCGCCGACGGCGAGAAGGACAACAAGACCGTCGTCGAGCTCATCCTGCAGATCATGGGCCAGCCCGCCGACGCCTACGACCACGTCACCGACCGCGCCGGCCACGACCTGCGCTACGCCATCGACTCCACCAAGCTCCGCACCGAGCTGGGCTGGACCCCCGCCTACGGCGACTTCGAGTCCGGCCTGGCCGCGACCATCGACTGGTACCGCGCCAACGAGTCCTGGTGGGCCCCCGCCAAGGACGGCGTCGAAGCCTTCTACGCCTCGAAGGGCCAGTGACCCGGTGACCGCCTTCGGCAAGCAGCTCTCCGTCACGACGACCCCGATCCCCGGGCTGGTCGTCCTCGACCTCCCGGTGCACGGCGATTCGCGCGGCTGGTTCAAGGAGAACTGGCAGCGCGAGAAGATGACCGCCGCGGGGATCGACCTGCCCGACTTCGGGCCGGTGCAGAACAACATCTCCTTCAACGACGCGGTGGGCACGACCCGTGGCATCCATGCCGAACCCTGGGACAAGTACGTGTCGGTCGCGACCGGCCGGATCTTCGGCGCGTGGGTCGACCTCCGCGAGGGCGACACGTTCGGCGCGGTGTACACGACCGAGCTGGACCCCTCGAAGGCCATCTTCGTGCCGCGCGGTGTCGGCAACTCGTACCAGACGCTTGAGCCCGACACGGCGTACACCTACCTCGTCAACGACCACTGGTCGCCCGACGCCACGTACACGTTCCTGAACCTCGCGGACGAGACCGCGGCCGTCGCCTGGCCCATTCCGCTCGACCAGGTCGAGATCAGCGAGAAGGACAAGAACCACCCGCGCCTGGCCGACGTGGTCCCGATGCCGCCGAAGAAGGTGCTCGTGACCGGAGCGAACGGCCAGCTCGGTCGCGCGCTGCGGGCCGAGTACGGCGACCAGCCCTGGATCGAGTACGCGGGCCGTGAGGACCTCGACCTCACCGCGCCCGACCTCGGGACGGCGCGCCGCTGGCGCGACTACGGCACGATCATCAACGCCGCCGCCTTCACGAAGGTGGACGCCGCGGAGACGCCGGAGGGACGAACCGCGGCCTGGGCCGCGAACGTGACCGCCGTCGCGGCCCTCGCCCGCATCGCGACGCTGAACGGCATCACGCTCGTCCACGTCTCGAGCGACTACGTGTTCGACGGCGCGAAGGACGGCGCCTACGGCGAGGACGACCCGGTCAGCCCCCTCGGCGTCTACGGGCAGACCAAGGCGGCGGGGGATGCCGTGGTCTCGGTCGTCCCACGCCACTACATCGTCCGCACGAGCTGGGTGATCGGCGACGGCGCCAACTTCGTGCGGACCATGGCGTCGCTGGCCGAGCGCGGCATCGACCCGAAGGTCGTGGACGACCAGATCGGCCGCCTGACGTTCACCGCGGACATCGCCGCGGCCATCCGACGCCTCATCGACGGCGGGGCGCCGTCGGGCGTCTACAACGTCACCGGCGACGGCGAGCCCCAGAGCTGGTTCGAGGCGGCGCGCGAGGTGTTCCGGCTGACCGGCCACGACCCGGAGCGCGTCAGCGGCACCTCCACGGCGGACTACTTCTCGGCCGCGACGGCCCCGGTGTCCCCGCGTCCGCGCAACAGCGTGCTCGACCTCGCCAAGACCCGCGCCTGGACGCCCACGGCGCCCACCGCACAGCGCCTGGAGGGCTACCTCACGCCTGAGGCGTGACCGAACGGCCGTCCCCGTCGGTGCCGGACGGGGCGGCCGCCAGACCCTGCCAGAAGCCGTCGCCACGCATGCGGAGCGACTGCGTGAAGGTGATGCCGCGGTCGAGTCCCGTCGAGGGGCGACGTCGATGCGGCACGCCCCGGCCCGCGCGCCAGCCCGCCACGCGCCCCCGCAGGGAGGCGACGTCCCGGCGCAGCACGAGGCGTGCGCCGACGACGACCAGCTCGGTCAAGACGGTCCGAGCCGCGTGGCGGCTGCGGAGGACGTCGTACACGCGCAGCGTGTACGCCCGCCCGAACGCGCTGAGATAGCGCTGGCGGGGCGACTCCACGCCCGCGCTCGCGCCGCCGATGTGCGAGCCCAGCACCCGGGGGAGCGGCAGCGACGTCCACCCGCCGGCGGCCAGGCGCAGCGACAGCTCGAGCTCCTCGCCGTACATGAAGATGTTCTCGTCGAGGAGGCCGACGTCGTCCAGCGCCGCCCGGCGGTAGGCCGCCAGGGCGCCGTAGGGGCCGAGGTTGACCGGCGCCCGCCGCGCCGCGTCGGCGGGCAGAGACGACACGCCGTGCCACCGCACGTAGCCGGCGAGGGTCACGTCGGCGCAGGTGCCGAACGCGTCGACGTTGCCCTCCCGGTCGGAGAGCACGGGCGAGACGCTGCCGGTCCGCTCGTCGGCGGCGTCGAAGGTCGCGAGCAGATCAGCCGCCATGGACGGCTCCGCGATCACGTCGCTGTTGAGCAGGACGACGTAGGGCGCGGCGCCCGCACGGATGCCGTGGTTGCAGGACGTCGCGAACCCGCTGTTGACGCGGTTCCGCAGAAGGGTGACCTCCGGGAACTCGCGTGCCACGCGGTCGGGGGTGTCGTCGGGAGACACGTCGTCCACGACGAAGACGTTGACCGGCGAGGTCTGCGCGCGCAGCGATCGCAGGCATTCCTCGACGTGCGCCCAGCCGCCGTAGACGGGGACGACGACGTCGATGCGGGCGGTGCCGCCGGTGGTGCTCATGGGCGATGCTCCTCGCGTCCGGTGCCGGCGCGGCCGTCCAGCAGCCGGTCGAGGACGGCGGCGGTGCCCGCGGCGGCCGCGTCCCAGGTGAAGCGCCCGGCCCACGCGCGGCCGGCGGCGCGCCGGGTCTCGTCGTCGGCCGAGGCGAGGGCGCGGTCGATCGTGCGCGCGAGCGCGCCGGGGTCCTCCGCGTCGGTGTAGAAGACGGTGTCGCCGCCCACCTCGCGGAGGACGGGGATGTCGTTGGCCACGACCACGCAGCCGCGGCCGAGCGCGTCCAGGACGGGCAGTCCGAAGCCCTCGAGCAGGGAGGGGCAGACGTACACGTCCGCGCGCCGGTAGAGCTCCTCGAGCTCTGCGCCGCTCACCCAACCAGGAAGCTGCACCCGGTCCTGGAGGCCGAGCCGGTGCACGTCGGCGGCCAGGGGGTCGTCCGTCCCGCCGCCGGTGATGACGACGTCGGGGCGGGATGCCGGCGGCATCACCGCGACGGCCTCGAGCAGGCCGACGTGGTTCTTGTGCGGCATCCGGTTGCCCGTGCTCAGCACGAGACGCCGACCCGTGGCATCCGTCCGCCGATCGGCGGGCACGGGGGGCGGCGTGGTCCCGTTGGGGACGACGTGGACGCGGTCCGCGGGAAGCCCGAGGCGGCGGCGGACCTCCTCGCCGGTGGCGTGCGAGACCGCGATGACCGCGTCGGCCGTGCGGGCGGACCGGGCCATGAGCTCGGCGGTGACCCGGCGGAAGAGGCGCTCCCGGCCGGCCCCCGGGACCTGGTGGTAGATGAGGTCGTGGATGGTCACGGCGCGCGGGATGCCGCGACGGACGGGACCGAAGTTGGCGGGCGCCCAGAGGGCGGTCGCGCCGAGACCCCGTGCCGCGCGCTCGGCCCGGAACACCTCTCCTGCAGCCCACGACGACGGCGAGGCGCCGACGGCGGGCACCGGCTCGACGTCACCGGGGAAGAACGACCGCACCTCGGCCGCGCCCGGAGCGGACACGAGCGCCGCCAGCCTCGTCCCCGGGAGCAGCGCCGGCAGCCGTCCCGTGATCTCGCGGGCGTAGGTCTCGGTGCCGCCGCGTCCGCCGGTGAACCCCAGCAGATCGACGACGAGGGTGCGCGTCATCCGTCAGCTCTCGATCACGGCTTCCGGCTCCATGTCCTGGCGCGGCACGGTGAGGACACCGGAGAAGAAGCTCATCATGATCGTCTGGAAGCCCAGGATGATGCCGAGGGAGCTCGGGATGGCGACGCGGATGACGTCCACGGCATCCTGTTGCCCGAATCCGAGGGCGGCCCACTGCGAGACCTGGACGACGCCCAGAACCACGCCGAGGAGGAAGAGCACGGTGCCGGCGAGGAGCCCGCGTTCCGTCGTCCATCTCGACATGATGCGTCGATAGCGCTCGCTCGTCGGCAGGAACCCCTCTTGCGTCGCATACAGCTTCGTCAGCCAGAAGAACAGGAGGGCTTGGAAGCCGAGGATGCACAGGGCGCTGGCGTAGACCATCGTCGTCACGTCGAAGCCGATCTGACCGATGCGGACCCCGCCGAAGGACAGGATGCCGACGGTGAGCGCGCCGAGCAGGAAGGCGAACAGGCCCGGGTACACGAAGAGCCAGCGGGGCGCGAAGAGCAGCAGGAAGCGCAGGTGGCGCCACCCGTCGTGCCAGCTGCGCAGGTGCGGCGGGCGCGAACGGCCGTCCTTCTTCAGGGTCGTGGGCACCTCGTCGATGCGGTACCGGGCCAGGGAGGAGCGCACCACCATCTCGGAGGCGAACTCCATGCCCGTCGTCTTCAGCGACAGCGCGCGGATGCGCTCCGTGTTGAAGCCGCGCAGACCGCAGTGGAAGTCGCCGATGCCGGGGCGGAAGAAGAGCTGACCGATGAAGGACAGCACCGGGTTGCCCAGGTACTTGTGCAGGGGCGGCATCGCGCCGGGCTCGATGCCGCCGGCGAAGCGGTTGCCCATCACGAGGTCGGAGCCGGTGCGGAGGCGCTCGACGAACGGCTCCAGCCGCGTGAAGTCGTAGCTGTCGTCGGCGTCGCCCATGATCGTGTAGGTGCCGTGAGCCTGGTCGATGCCGGCGAGGAGGGCCGCGCCGTAGCCGCGGCGCGACGCCGGGACCACGCGGGCGCCCAGACCCGTGGCGATCGCCTGGGAGCCGTCGGTGCTGCCGTTGTCGGCGACGACGACCTCGCCGGAGATGCCGGTGCGGTCGAGGAAGCCCTTGGCCTTCCGGACGCAGGTCTCGAGTGTCTCCGCCTCGTTGAGGCAGGGCATGAGAATGGTCAGCTCGATGTCACGAGTTTCAGTCACGGGGGTCCCCTCCAGGGGCGTCTTGCGGTTGCTGCTGTACGGCGGAGCGGCCGGGGTCGACGACCTCCAGCAGCTGTCGGATGGTGGCGTCGATCGTGCGTTCGCGCCGGGCGCGGTCGTACCACTCTCGGGTGCGGTCGCGCAGGGTCGGACCGGCGAGCACGACCTCGGCGATGGCGTCGCCGAGGGGCCTGGGCGCGGGGGAGGCGGCGACGGCGCCGTTCGTCCCGGGTTCGACGAGCTCGGTCGCGGCGTTGTCGGGGTCCTCCACGAGGACGACCGGGACGCCGTGGCGGGCGGCCTCCACGACGACGAGACCGTAGCCCTCCCGCCGCGAGGGATTGACGACGGCGGCGGCGCCGCCCACGATCCGGTGCAGATCGTCCTCGCTCACGAAGCCGGGGAGCTCCGTCCAGGCCGCGGCGTCCGCGGCGTCGACGGCGGCACGGACGTCGGAGGTGCTCGGGCCGCTGCCGAGGATCACCAGGCGCAGCCCGGGGACCGTCCGCCGCGCGACGGCGACGGCCGCCGGGATGCTCTCGACCTGCTTGTCGGGGATGTGGCGTCCGACGTACACGACGTACGGGGGCTCGGCCGCTGCCCCCGCCCGGGGCTCCGGCGCCGCGTCGTCGTCGATGAGGCCGGGACTGCGCAGCAGCGTGCCGCGGAAGCCCTCGGCGTGCAGGCGCCCGGCGGTGAGGGCGGAGTGGCATGTCGCGACGGGGGTCAGAGCAACGGCGATTCGCTGGGCCGCCCAGGCGAGGGCGCCGACGGCACGGCCGGCGTACTCCGCCCACTGACGGCGGCCCCACACCTCGAGGTAGTCGACGACGAGCGTGGTGCCCGAGCCGAGGAGCGCGGCGCGAGCGGTCAGCACGTTCAGCGCGGGGAGTCCGGACACGACGACGGTGCCGTAACGGCGGCGCCGTCGCAGGAGCGCCCAGCCGAGACGCAGGGCGAACACCACCGCGGTCCCGGTGCGGCGCACCCCGTTCTCGTCGTACAGGCGCAGGGCGGGGGAGACGGTGACCACGTCGAAGTCCGGGGCGGTCAGCGGAGCGCCCGCGCCCTGGTCGGCGGTGAGGTAGTCGACGTCGTATCCCGATCGGGCGAGGCTCTCGGCGAACGCCCGGTACTGGCGCTCCCCGCCGCCGACGGTGAACGGGAAGAGGCAGTCGTAGGCGATGGCGACGCGGCGGCGACGGTCCGTCATGAGCACCCTTCGATCCTGAAGAGCTTCGCATCCGGGCCCTCGGAGTCGACGAGGACGAGCCGGGCGGACGGTTCGAGGTCCTCCAGGCCGGTGTAGGCCGAGCCGTCGTTGCCGTTCACCGTGCGGTCGCCGAAGTCCAGGACGTAGGTCGCGCCGACGGCGCGCACGGCCTCGCACACCTCGGGGTCCGAGTCGATGTCGCGGAGGTTCTCCGTGAGGTACTGCTCGTCGGGGGTGCGGGTGCCGAAGACGTGGCGCTCGGTCACCGTGCGGTCGCCGATGGCGTAGGCGAGCGAGGCCCCCGTCAGCGGGCTGCCGACGATGACGGCATCCGGCGGGGTCGTCTCGTCGAGGCGGGTGAGCACGTCGAGCTCGTCCTCGCTCAGGACGTTCGCATCGGCCCGCAGCGCGTACTGACCCTGCGTCTGCACGATCGTCGCGCGGACGTTCTGTCCCACCGCCACGGAGGCGGCGAGGGCGGTCACGACGGCGACGGCGGCCACCGGCGCCCACGCAGAGGCTCCGGGCAGACGACCGAGGCCCGCCCGCAGCCCGTCGGACACGGCCAGCGCGCCGAGCGTCACCAGCGGGATGGCGGCGACGGGCAGGAGCGCCGCGAGACGGTAGGGGTCGTTGTACCAGGGGTTGGCGAGGAACTCGCGGATCGGGTTCGCCACCACGGCGCCGGAGCACAGCACGAAGAGGACGAGCGCGGCGAGGAACGGACCGGCCGCGGGCAGACGGGCGGGTCGCCGGGCGATCACGACCGCGCCGACCGCGAGGAGGAGCGCGAGGACGATCGTCATGGGGAACTGCCGCGGAGCGAGCGTGAGGGCCTCGCCCACCGCCTGCGACGCCGTCTGCCACGGACCCCAGCGGGACATGTCGTAGTTGGTGCGGGCGACGGTCCAGACCGCGTAGCCGATCACCAGCAGCCCCACCGTGACGAGGGCCAGGGCGAGGAAGCGTCCCCGCGTGCGCTCGGCGCGGGTGAACGGGACGAGGAGGAGCACGACCGCCGGCACTGCGAGCGCGAACACCCCGAGGAGGGCGTTCGGGTGGGAGATGCCCACGCCGACCGAGATGAGGAGGAGGAGCAGGAACGGGCGGACGCGCTCACGCCACCCGGACGCCTGCACGAGCGGCCAGACCGCCGCGAGCGCCGCGCCGATCAGGGCGTAGCCCGCGAAGTTGGGGTACAGGACGCCGAAGTCGAGCAGGAGCAGGGGGAACGCGCCGAAGCCGGTGGCCAGCAGGGCGGCGAAGACGACGGCGAGCGGTCGGCGGAAGACCGCCCAGGCCAGCGCCGCGGCCGAGAACGGCCAGACCACCGCGCCGATGACGATGTTCCCCGCGGTGACGGCGACGGGGATGGGCGCACCGGTGAGGAGCTGGACCAGCGCGACGATGCTGTGCCAGCCGTTCGGGTAGAACGGGATGTCCGAGGTCGCGCCGATCTGGACGGCGGACGCGTCGGCGGTGTCGGTGGCGAGCTTGATCGCGTTGAGGTGGACGATGTTGTCGAGCGTCTGGGAGATGGCATCCGGTCGCCCGAACGCGACGACGAGCTGCACCCCGATCGCGAGGGCGCTCACCGCGAGGGCCACCGTCATGCCGACCGCGTGGGCCGGGCGGACGGAGACGACCTCCCCGGCCCGGAGCACCCGTCGCACGACGAAGGCGACGGCGGCGATCAGGACCGCGACGAGGGCGACGGGGAGCGGGGACCACGGCAGTCGCACGAAATGGGCGACGTTGGAGGCGACCGCGAGGACCGTCACCGACATCGCCGGGACGAGCAGCCACGGGAGGACGTCGCGCACGTTCCACCCGGCGAGGCGGATGAGGATGCCGGGCAGAAGGACGGCGGCCAGTGCGACGGCGATCGACGGAAGCGCCGTCAGCCAGCTGCCGGACATGCGTCTCCCGTCTCGTCGGCAATAGCAAGCAATCGTAGCCGACGCCCCGGTGAGGGTCAGATCGGGCGCCCGGCTTCGTTGGGTAAAGTGATCTGTCGTTGCGCTCGACAGGCGCGGGCCGCGATGTCGGCCGCTCGATCACACGAAAGCGTATCTTCATGGATCTTCTCATCGTCGGCTCCGGCTTCTTCGGTCTCACGATCGCGGAGCGGGCCGCCGCTGCCGGCCGCAAGGTCACGGTCATCGACCGTCGCCACCACATCGGCGGCAACGCGTACTCGGCCGACGAGCCCGAGACGGGCATCGAGGTGCACCAGTACGGCGCGCACCTCTTCCACACCTCCAACCCGACGGTGTGGGAGTACGTGAACCGCTTCACGGACTTCACCAGCTACGTGCACCGCGTCTATACGACCCACAAGGGCGTCGTGTTCCCGCTGCCGATCAACCTCGGCACCATCAACCAGTTCTTCCAGGCTGCGTACACCCCGGGCGAGGCGCGCGCGCTCGTCCAGGAGCTCGCCGGCGAGTTCGACGCCAAGGATGCCGCGAACCTCGAGGAGAAGGCGATCGCCCTCATCGGCCGTCCGCTGTACGAGGCGTTCATCCGCGACTACACCGCGAAGCAGTGGCAGACCGACCCGAAGGACCTCCCCGCCGAGGTCATCTCGCGCCTGCCCGTGCGCTACACGTACGACAACCGCTACTTCAACGACACGTGGGAGGGTCTGCCCGTCGACGGGTACACCGCCTGGCTCGAGCGCATGGCGGACCACCCGAACATCGACGTCAAGCTCTCGACGGACTACTTCGACGAGTCGCAGCCGCTGAACAAGAAGGCCACCGTCGGTCAGGTGCCGATCGTCTACACCGGCCCCGTCGACCGCTACTTCGACTATGCCGAGGGCGAGCTGTCGTGGCGCACGCTCGACTTCGAGCAGGAGGTCCTGCCGATCGGCGACTTCCAGGGCACCAGCGTCATGAACTACGCCGATGCGGACGCCCCGTACACCCGCATCCACGAGTTCAAGCACTTCCACCCCGAGCGCGCGGACCGCTATCCGACGGACAAGACCGTCATCGTCCGCGAGTTCTCGCGGTTCGCCACGCGCGAGGACGAGCCCTACTACCCGGTGAACACGCCGGAGGACCGCTCGGGCCTGCTCGCCTACCGCGAGCTCACGAAGGGCGAGCAGGGCGTGCACTTCGGCGGACGCCTCGGCACCTACCAGTACCTGGACATGCACATGGCGATCGGTTCCGCCCTGTCCATGTGGAACAACACGCTCAACGAGGGCTGAGATGACCGACACCGCTCGCCGCATCGCCGTCAACAACGTCGTCTTCCCCGTCGAGGGCGTCGCCGAGGTCTCTTCGCTGTACGTGGACACGGGGACCGGCGACGGCTCCCAGCCGGGCGAGGCCTACGAGATCGTCGGCCGCCGGTCGGTGCGCGTCTTCGCGCACAAGCGCATCTCGATGGGGACGTTCTTCAACGCGTTCCCCGCGAGCTACTGGCAGCGCTGGACGTCGGTCCGCGACGTGCGCCTCCGGCTGCAGCTGGAGGGCGAGGGGCTGGTCTCGGTCTACAAGTCGAGCGCGCGGGGCCGCTCGTCGGCGGTCGCCTCGAAGCAGTTCGAGAACGAGGTCGTGGAGTTCGACCTGCCGGTGCGCTCGTTCGTCGACGGCGGCTACTACTGGTTCGACCTCGCCTGCGCGCAGTCGGACGCGACGCTGGTGCAGGCCGAGTGGAGCGTCGAGGTCGAGGAGGACTGGGTCGGCGGTCGGGCCACGGTCGGCATCACGACGTTCAACCGTCCCACCTACTGCCTCGACCAGATCCGCGCCGTCGGGCAGAACACGTACATCCAGGAGGCCCTCGACCGCGTCATCGTCGTCGACCAGGGCACGCAGCTGGTCCAGGACCAGCCGGGCTTCGACGACATCGCCGCCGGACTGGGCGACCTCCTGCACGTCGTGCGCCAGCCGAACTACGGAGGGTCGGGCGGGTTCTCCCGGGCCATGCTGGAGTCGCTCGCCTCATCGTCGAGCGACTACGTCCTGCTCCTGGACGACGACGCGATCAGCGAGCCCGAGGCCATCCTCCGCGCCGTGCGCTTCGCCGACTTCGCCGTCACGCCCACGATCGTCGGCGGCGGCATGCTCCACCTGGACGAGCGGGCCGTGCTGTACACCCAGGGCGAGGTCTGGGACGCCCGCAAGTCCTGGATGGTCGCCTCCGGCGACAGCGAGTACGACCACGACTTCGCCGAGGACACGCTGCGCGAGACGCCGGAGATCCACCGCCGGCTCAACGCGGACTTCAACGGCTGGTGGATGTGCCTCATCCCCACGGAGATCCTGCGCCGCATCGGGCTCTCGCTCCCGGTCTTCCTCAAGTTCGACGACATCGAGTACTCGCTGCGGGCGGCGCGCCACGGCTTCCCGACGGTGAGCCTCCCCGGCGTCGCGGTCTGGCACATGGCCTGGCACGACAAGGACCCCACCCGGACGTGGGAGGAGTACTTCATCCACCGGAACCGGGTCATCACCGGTCTGCTGCACTCGGACGTGCCGCGCGGCGGGTACCTGCCGCTCCACTCCTTCCTGGGCGACCTCAAGCTGCTGTTCATGCTGCAGTACTCGACGGTCCGCCTGCGCCACCAGGCGCTCGCCGACGTGTTCGCGGGTCCGGCCTCCCTGCCCGAGTGGCTGGGCTCCCGCCAGGGCGACGTCCGCGAGATGCGCACGCACTTCGTCGACGCCCGTGTGGTCGAGGACCTCTCCTCGATCCCGCCGGTGCGCCGGTCGTCGCGGGCCTTCCTCGGCGCCGTCCGCCGGCCCACGAACCCGTTCGCCACGTTCGCGCTGGCCCTGCGGGTGACGTTCCGTCAGCTCCTCGTGAAGGAGTCGCCGGGCAGCAAGCAGAACCCGGAGCGCATCATCCCGGCCCCCGACATCACGTGGTGGCGGTTCGCGGACATCGACTCGGCGCTGGTCACGGCGCCGGACGGCATCGGTGTCGCGTGGTACCAGCGGGACCGCAAGCAGATGCGCCGGTCGATCTTCCGCGGAGCCCTGCTGAGCCTCCGTCTGTCCGCACGCTGGAACGAGCTCTCCCGCCGCTACCGCAACGAGATGCCCGATCTGGTGTCCGCCGACGCCTGGCAGCGGATCTTCGGCGAACACGCGCGATGACGGCCCGGACGTGCACTCGGCGTCCGGCTGAGGCCCGTCCGCTCTCCGACCGGCCGTCGACGACGGTCCGATCCGATTACCGCCCCGACATCGACGGGCTGCGCGCCCTGGCGATCCTGCTGGTGGTGGGGTACCACGTCTGGCTGGGGCGCGTCTCGGGCGGCGTGGACGTTTTCCTGATGCTCTCCGCGTTCTTCCTCACGCGGACGTTCCTCACCCGGATGCAGGCGGGTGTCCGCGTCTCGCCGCTGGAGCGGCTCGTCGGGGTGTTCCGGCGTCTGCTCCCCGCGGCGGCGGTCACCCTGCTCGCCGTCCTCGCCGCCGCACACGCCTTTTACCCGGCCTCGCGCTGGCCGTCGATTTGGGAGCAGACCTGGGCGTCGCTGCTCTACGTGCAGAACTGGGTGCTGTCCGCGGAGGCGGTCAACTACTACGTGCGCTCGGACATCCCCAGCCCGCTCCAGCACTTCTGGTCGCTGTCGGTGCAGGGGCAGGCCTTCGTCCTCTGGATCATCCTCCTCGCGGCGTGCCAGGTCGTCGTGCGCCGGTGGTTGCTCGCGCCGGCCCGCGTCGTGGGTACCACCTTCGGCGTCGTGTTCGCGGCGTCGTTGGCCTACTCCGTCATCCGGACGGCCACCGTCCAGGAGGCGGCGTACTTCGACACCTTCGCCCGGCTGTGGGAGTTCGCGGCCGGCTCCCTGCTCGTCGTCGCCCTGCCCCTGCTGCGCCTGTCGGCGCCGGTGCGCGTCGTCCTCGGCTGGCTGGGCCTGATCGGCCTGGTGTCGGTGGGGATGCTGCTGGACGTGCAGGGGGGCTTCCCCGGCTTCCTCGCCCTCTGGCCGATCCTCAGCGCCGCGGCGATCGTCGCGGCCGGGTCCGGCGACGCGCCGCCGCTGCCGACCCGCATCCTCGGGTCGCGCGTGATGCGGGCGATCGGCACCGACGCCTACGCGCTCTACCTCGTCCACTGGCCCATCCTCGTGACGTGGATGGTCCTGCAGCGCGACCAGCACGTCGGCATCCTCGCCGGCATCGGGGTCGTCGCCCTGTCGCTGCTGCTCGCCCGGCTCCTGACGCGACTCGTCGACGCCCCGATCCGCTCCTGGCGTCGTGGGGCCCGTTCGCTCCTGCCGGCCGTGGGTGTCATCGTCGTGTCGGTCGTCGCCGTCGCGGCCGTCGTGAGCACCTGGCAGACCACGGTCACCCTGCGGGAGCGCAGCCTCGCCTCCGTCGAGGTCCGAGACAATCCCGGCGCGGCCGTGCTCCGCAACGCGTTCCTGGCGGAGGAGGAGCTCGACGCGCCGCTGCTGCCGCTTCCCACCACCCTCGACGAGGAGTGGGTGCAGCTGGAGCGCGTCTGCGACGCGAGCGTCGGCGCCGACAGCGACGTGATCTACGGGACCTGCTTCTCGACCCCCTCGACCCCGGACGCCGATCGCACGATCGTCGTGGCCGGCGACTCCCACGCCCAGCAACTGACGGCCACGGTCCTGGATCACGCCGAGCAGAACGGCTGGGGCGTCATCACGCTCGTCAAGGGCGGCTGCGCCCTCGGCCTCGACGAGTCCCGCCGCGACCCCGAGGGGTGCGGACAGTGGCGCGACGCCGCGATCGACCTCATCGAGAACCTCCGTCCCGCCGCCGTCATGACGATCGTGACCCGCGCCGGCGTCGACGGGGAGCCCGAGGTCGTGCGACCCGGGATCGATCGGACCCTCGACCGCTTCGTCTCGGCCGGCATCCCGGTGCTCGCCGTCCGCGACAACCCCCGCTTCGACGTCGACATGTTCGAGTGCGCCACCGGGCCCGACCCCGACGAGTGCGTCGTGGACCGCGCGGACTCGCTCGCGGACGACAACCCCGCGTCGGCGCTGGATCGCGAGGGCGTCCACCTGATCGACCTCACCCCCTGGATCTGCCCCCAGGACCGGTGCCCGGCGATCATCGGCAACGTCGCGGTCTACCGGGACGACAACCACCTCTCGCGGCTCTACGCCACCACGCTCGGTCCGTCTCTCACCGAGCTGCTGCCGCTCAGCATCGGCTGATGCGCTCCCCCCGTAGAATCGAGCGGGTGACCCCCGCCGCCGTCGGCGCCCCCGGATCCGCGCGGCGCTACCTGCATTCGCTGTGGCTGCTGTCGGCGCGCGACCTGCGCGTGCGCTACTCCACGAGCGCGCTGGGCTACCTGTGGTCGGTCCTCGACCCGCTCGTGATGAGCGGCATCTACTGGTTCGTCTTCACGCAGGTGTTCCACCGCTCGGTCGGCGAGGAGCCGTACATCGTCTTCCTCATCACCGCGCTCCTGCCGTGGGTGTGGTTCAACTCCGCGGTCACGGACTTCACCAAGGCGTTCAAGAAGGACGCCCGGCTGGTCCGGTCGACGTCGATCCCGCGCAGCATCTGGGTCAACCGCATCGTGCTCAGCAAGGGGATCGAGTTCCTCTTCTCCATGCCGGTCCTCGTGCTGTTCGCGGTCTTCGGCGGCGCGCAGGTGTCGTGGAACCTCCTGCTGTTCCCCGTCGCCGTGCTGCTGCAGATCGTCCTGCTCACGGGACTCGGTCTCATCGTGGCGCCGCTGTGCGTCATGTTCGGCGACCTGGAGCGGACGACGCGGCTCATCCTCCGTGCGCTGTTCTACGCCTCGCCGATCATCTACGGCGTCCAGAACCTCCCCGGCGCGTTCTCCGACATCGCCGCGTTCAACCCGCTGTCGGGCATCTTCACCCTGTACCGCGTGGGCTTCTTCGGCGACCAGTGGGACACGCTGACCGTCGTCGTCGGCGCGGCGCTGAGCGTCGGCATCCTGATCCTCGGGATCCTGCTGTTCCCGCGGCTGGAGCGTCCCGTGCTGAAGGAGCTGTGATGGAGCGACCCGCGATCGAGGTCCGCGACCTGGGCGTGCGCTTCCGCCGCAACAGGCGCGGCGGCCGCAGTATCAAGGACCTGTTCGGCGGCTCCACGCGCCGGGCCCGTCCGGACGAGTTCTGGGCGCTGCGCGACGTGTCGTTCGACGTGCAGCCGGGCGAGTCGATCGGCGTGGTCGGCCGCAACGGGCAGGGCAAGTCGACGCTGCTGAAGCTCGTGGCCGGGGTGCTGCTCCCGGACGAGGGCCGCGTCGAGGTGCGCGGGGGAGTCGCCCCGCTCATCGAGATCACCGGCGGCTTCGTCGGCGACCTCACCGTGCGCGAGAACGTCCGGCTGACGGCGGGACTGCACGGGATGCCACGGGCCGAGGTCTCGCGCCGGTTCGACGACATGATCGACTTCGCGGAGATCGGCGACTTCGTCGACACCCCGTACAAGCACCTCTCCAACGGGATGAAGGTGCGCCTGGCGTTCTCGGTCGTGTCGCAGCTGGACGAGCCGATCCTCCTCGTCGACGAGGTGCTCGCCGTCGGCGACCGGTCCTTCCGCGAGAAGTGCTACCGCCGCATCGACGAGCTGCTCGCCGACGGGCGCACGCTGTTCTTCGTCAGCCATAACGAGAAGGACCTGCGCCGCTTCTGCACGCGCGGCCTGTACCTCGACAAGGGCAGCTTGCAGATGGATGCCGCCATCACCGACGTCCTGGACCGCTACAACAGCGACTACACGACGGGCTGAGACTGCTCCAGCGGCGGCATGGGCTTCCAGGAGGCATCCCGGCTGATCTTCCGACCGTCGCGGAGACCCCGGAACAGGTGGCTGGTGCCGCGGAGCTTGCGCTCGACCACGACGAGGCGGATGAGCTCCTTGACGAACGTCAGCGCCGTGCCCGCGGTGAACGGCAGCGCTCGGTAGACGCCCACCGACCGGTAGTACTTCTGGATGAAGGCGCGGTTGCGCATGATGTAGTACCGGTACGCGTCGCTGGAGGCGTTCATGTGGCGGATGCCCATGTCCCACTGCTTGATCTCGCGCGTGCGGCGCAGGACGAACTCGTTCACGATCACCGACGGGGTGCGGCGCGAGGCCAGCCAGCCGTAGACCTGGTCGTCCCAGTAGATGAAGAACCGCGGGTCGGGCAGGCCGATCTGCGCGACGACGTCCCGGTGGATGAACATGCCCTCGAAGCATCCGGAGTTCATCGGCTTGAACCCGGAGTCGTCGAAGCCGGCGGGGGCGAAGGGGATGGGGATGCCCATGGCCTCGGCGATGCGGTACTGCCAGTAGAACTCGCTGCCGTCGTAGTCGTAGCGGCGGCCCTGGATGCTCTTGAACCGCGGCGCCCAGCGACCCATACGGGCGAGGCCGTCCGAGACGACCTCGACGTCGTCGTCCATGAGCCACATCCACTGCGAGCCGAGCTCGTACGCGACGCGCATGCCCTCGCTGAACCCGCCCGAGCCGCCGGTGTTCGTCTCGAGGCGGCGGTAGACGAGCTCGGTGGGGAGGCGGTCGCGGAACGACTCCACGACGGCGGTGGTGTCGTCGGTGGAGGCGTTGTCGATGACGACGAGGTGGCCCGGCGCGGGGTTCATCCGCTCGACGCTCTCGAGCAGGCGCGTGAGCAGGTGCGTCCGGTTGAAGGTGACGACGACGATGGTGGCCGACGCGGGATCGAAGGATGCCTCGGGGGCGGGCGCCGTGGCGTCGTCTGCGGGGGTCATAGCGCCGTCGATCCTACCCGTTCGCCCGATCGGCATCCTGCGCCGGGGCGGCTCCGCCGTCGCGCGGCATCCGTGCCTCCAGCCGCTCGCGCCAGGAACGGGACTGCCCCGCGCGCACCGCGCAGACCACCAGCAGGAGCCACCCGGCTCCGGACAGGGTGAAGCTCTCGAAGAGCGACACGCACAGCAGGGCGACGAGGATGAGGGGCGTCCAGGCGTGGACCACCGACCGCCGCTCGCTCGCCACCAGCCAGCCGCGCGCGAGGGCGATGCCGCCGAGGGCGAGGAACAGCAGCAGGCCCGCCCAGCCGAGCTGGAGCAGGACGTCGAGGTAGGCGTTCAGGGCGGACGCGTGCGTCTCGCCCAGCCGGAAGTTCAGCGCGTTGAACGGGAACTCGCTGCGGCGCCACGGCCCGAAGAAGCCGAAGCCCTCGACGGGCCGGGACCGTGCGAACGACAGGATCTCCGTCCACAGGTCCGTCCGGAGAGAGATGTCGGTGCGGGCGCCCAGGACCGCGACGACCGCCCCGCGCATCGCGTACCCGACGGCGATGAGGGCGACCACCGCGACGCCGAGCGCGGTCTGCGCGATGGAGCGCTGCGCCGGCGGCATCCGTCGCACCGTCCACAGTGCGAGGGTCGCCAGCGCCGTCGCCGACGCCACGATGACCACCGTGGGGGAGTCGCTCAGGACCGCGAGCGTGCCGCCGAGGACGACCGAGGCGAGGGCGACCCCGACGCGGACCGACTGCGTGCGGTACTCCACGACGAAGGTGATGAGGGCGACGACGGTGACGAAGCCGAGGTAATTGCGGGTGCCGAACAGGCCCTGCACCGGTCCGAGGGTCGCGATGTCGCCGGCGATCCCGAGGAACGGGATGGGCAGGTCGAGCAGGATGCCGCTGAGGATCTCGAGTCCGAGCGAGATCGCGAGCAGCCACCGGAGCACGTCGCCCAGGGCGCGCACGGTCTGCAGGGCGTCGCGCACGTGCCCGATCACGACGGCCAGCAGGGCGATGCCGGCGAACGAGACGGCCTTGCCGAGGGTGACGACCGGGTCGCCGCTCCAGAAAGCGCTGACGAGGGCCCACACGAGCAGCAGCGTCGCAGTGGTCGGCGCGAGCCGCACCAGCTCGATCTCGCGCCGGCGGACGACGAGCATCGCGGCGCCGATGACGCAGAGGCCGGAGACGATTGTCGCGTAGGCGACGTCGCCGGCGACAGCGCGGATGGCGAACGAGGAGAAGACGGCGGCGAACGCCGTGAGGGTGAAGGCGCGGGCGAAAGAGGCGGAGTCCAGGAGGTGGCGGACCCCCGAGGCCTCGGGCGGCGGACTCACCGTCATGACGACGTCACGGGGCGGGTCTCTGCAGCTCGCCGCGTTCGATCGACAGGGTCCGCTCGGCCGGGCCGACCCCGACGAGGGGCGCCTGCTTGATCTTCGCGCCGAACAGGACGACGAACATCCACCCCCAGAGCAGCAGCGGAGCGGACTCGGTGAGGCCCTGGACCACGAGCAGCGCACCGATCAGGGTGGGCAGCAGCGTCAGCGGGGAGTACGGGCGGTCCGCCTGCAGGTCCCAGCGGGGGCGGTCCACCGCGAAGAACCAGGACCGCCAGAGGTAGGCGAGGTACACCAGCGCCAGCAGAACCACGCCGACACCGCCGAGCTGGAGGTAGGAGTCGACCCACATGCTGTGCGCCTGCACGACGGTCTCGCCGTGATCGACGATCCACCCGTCGATGAGGGGCTGGTCGGCGATCCACGGGGTCGAGTAGCCCCAGCCGTGCAGCGGGTGCTGGTTCGCCCGCTCGAGGACGGCCTGCCAGATCATGTCGCGTCCGGTGAGATCGGACGAGCGGCCCAGCACCCCGAACAGCGCGTCCCGGCCGAACCACAGCACGGCGCCGCCGCCGACGCCGAGGAGGGCGAAGAGCAGGTACCAGCGCGTGCGTTCGCCGGGGCGACGGGCGGTGCGCATGACGAGCACCGTGACCAGGACCAGGGCGACGAACGCCGCGGCGACCACGGCGGTCGCGGAGCCCGCGCGGACGAAGAGGTACGCCGCGACGGCGATCCACACCAGCAGCAGCGGGCGGCGCGGGGCGCGGGCGGCGAAGCGGACGGCGAACACGATGATCGCGACGATCATGGCCGGGGCGAGGAGGTTGGCGTTGCCGAAGATCCCCTGGATGCGGCCCCCGTCGAGGAGGTTGTCGCGCGACCAGTAGACGATCGGGTCCATCCGCTCGGCGGGGATGACGAAGCCGGGCAGCAGGGGCCCGTGCACGAGGAGCGACACGCCCAGCTCGAACAGCAGCGACAGTGCGACGATCCACTTGGCCGCCGACGCGACGGCGCGGACGACGTCGCGCCAGGCCAGCATCGCCCCGACGAAGAGCCCCTGGAAGGTCGTCACGGCCAGCATGAGCCAGGTGACGACGGATGCCGCGGGCCAGGCGCTCCACAGGATCGAGAGCAGCGCCCAGCCGACGTAGCCGAACGCCAGCCACGGAAGCCGGCTGACCAGGACGGGCGGGCGCACAACCGCCCAGACGACGGCGGAGACGACCGCCGACCCGACCACGACGACCCCGGCCGCGACGGGCCCGACCGCGTTGACCAGACCGACACCGCCGAGGGCGAGCACGATGACGGCGACGCACCACGCCCGCAGGAGCAGGTGGCCCGTGGTCTCGCGCACCGGGGCCGCGGGCGGCCCCGTCACGGGGTGGTGGGTGTGCATGGCCATGGTGCCTTCAGGGTACCCGTCCGACCTCGGCGCCGACGGGCCTCCCGGGTAGGCTGACGCCGTGCTGGTAGCGATCTCGAACACGCCCCGCGACTACGCCTGGGGCAGCCCGACGCTCATCGCCGGTCTCGAGGGGCGGACCCCGACCGGTGCACCCGAGGCCGAGGTCTGGTTCGGCGACCACCCGGGGTCGCCGGCCCGCGTGCACGACGGGTCCGGCATGACGCTCGACCAGTGGCTCGCGGACCCGCCCGGACACGTCGACGTCCCCGCCCACCTGCCCTATCTCCTGAAGCTCCTCGCCGCTGGGGCGCCCCTCTCCATCCAGGTGCATCCGTCCAAAGAGCAGGCGGCCGAGGGGTTCGCCCGCGAGGAGGCCGCCGGCGTCCCGCGCGACGCCGGCTCGCGCAACTACAAGGACGACAACCACAAGCCCGAGGTCATCGTCGCGCTCAGCGAGACGTTCACGGCGCTCGCCGGCCTGCGCGACATCGCCGCCACCCGGCGGCTCGTGGACGCGCTCGGCGGCGGAGCGGGCGTCGACGCGCTGCGCGAGCGGCTGAGCGCCGACGACGCCGCCGCGTCCCTCCGCGCCGCGATCGGGTGGCTGCTGGGCGAGGCGGCGCGCGAGGAGATCGAGCAGATCGTCTCCGCCGCGGCATCCACGACCTCCGACGAGTTCGCCGCGGAGCTCGCCCTGACGCGCGCACTGTCCTCGGCCTATCCCGCCGATCCGGGCATCGTCGTCGCGCTGCTGATGAACCTCGTCGAGCTGCGTCGCGGGGAGGCCGTCTTCGTCCCGGCGGGCGTGCTGCACGCCTACGTGGCCGGGCTCGGCGTCGAGATCATGGCGGCGAGCGACAACGTGCTGCGCGGTGGGCTGACGCCGAAGCACATCGACGTCCCGGAGCTGCTCGCGCTCGTCGACTTCCGCCCGGCGCCGGCGCCGCTGCTCACCCCGTCCCCGGCGGGCGCGGGGGCCGAGGTGTTCGACCCGCGTATCGCGGACTTCGCGCTGGGCCACCTCACCGCGGGGGAGTCCACCGCTCGCCTGGACCTGCGGGGTGTCTCCCTCGTGCTCGGCGTGGCCGGCGAGGCGCACGTCACCGGCGCGTCCGGCGCCATGCTGACGCTCAAGCCCGGGCAGGCCGCGCTCGTCACGGCCGACGAGAGCCCGATCGCGGTGCGCGGCGACGGCGAGGTCTTCGTCGCCATGCCGGGAGCGTGATCGCATCGCGACACGCCCGCGGCGCGTCGTGAAGGTTCAAGCCGCCATTGAGCCTTTAGTATCCGCGACTTGACCGGAGCGAATCACACCGGTGTAATTATGAGTACGCGAAATCGCGTCATGGGGGCTCGAGCGAGGCGGAGGACGAGATGGCGACGTCACAGTATCGATCCGGCGTCCCGGACAACTGGTTCGTCGACCCGGTCGACCTCGGTGTCCCGGGCGTACGGCGTGACACCGAAGCCGGCGACGACAACGCTCTCGCCTGGCAGACCGACGCCCTCTGCGCGCAGACGGACCCGGAGGCGTTCTTCCCCGAGAAGGGCGGCTCCACCCGCGACGCGAAGCGCATCTGCACCTCGTGCGACGTCAAGGCGCAGTGCCTCGACTACGCCCTGCAGAACGACGAGCGCTTCGGCATCTGGGGCGGTCTGAGCGAGCGCGAGCGGCGCAAGCTCAAGCGTCGCGCCTGATCCCCGCGCTCCCGGCGCGGCGTCGCCGTTCGCCGGGGGCCCCGCTTAGGCTGACCACGCTATGCCCGCGAGAGTTCACGCCATCCTCGTCGTGCGCCCCGAGGGACGCACGCCCGCCGCGCTCCATCTGAAGCGCACGCTCGCCGCGCTCGATGCGCAGGTGCGGCCCGTCGACGCTCTCACCATCGTCCTCTGCGGCGCGGACGCGGCTCTCACCGAGCTCGCCGCCGCCTCCGGCGCGGAGGGCGTCATCACCGCCCCCGTGGGCACGCCGTTCGCCCGCGCGACCGCGCTCGCCACCCCCCGCCTGACCGGGGACGCCGTCTGGCTGCTGGCGCAGGACACCGCCCCCGAGCCGGACGCGCTGCAGCGGCTGGCCGGAGCGCTCGAGCTCTCCCCGTCGCTGGCGATCTCCGCCCCCAAGATCGTGAAGTGGGACGACCACGGCGAGATCGTCTCCCTCGGCATCAGCGTCACCCGCTATGGGCGCACCGTCGAGCTCGCCGCGGGCGAGCTGGACCAGGGGCAGCACGACGGCGACGCCGACGTGCTCGGCGCGGACGTCCGCGGTCTGCTGGTCCGCCGCGAGACCTGGCGCGCTCTGGGCGGCCTCGATCCCGCCCTCGGCGGCGCCGATGAGGGCCTGGACCTCTGCATCCGCGCCCGTCTCGCCGCCGACCGCGTCTCGCTCGTCCCGGCCGCGCGGATCGCCGTCGCCGGCGACGGCGTCGCCGCCATGGCGAAGGGCCGCCGCCGTGCGCGCCGCCGCGCCTTCGCCCAGCGGCAGGCCGAGCTGCACCGCCGTCTGACCTACGCGCCGGCCCCGGCGGTCCTGTTCCACTGGCTCTCGTTCCTCCCGCTCGCCCTGTGGCGCTCGGTGCTGCACCTGATCACGAAGGCCCCGCACCGGGTGATGCCGGAATGGGGGGCGACGCTCCTGGTCATGCTGCGGCCCGCCGCCGTCGCCCGCGCCCGCCGGCGCATCCGCACGACCCGCGGCGTCGGCTGGTCGCGGATCGCGCCGCTCCGGATCACCCGCGGCGAGATGCGCCTGCGCCTGGACGGCGACGGTGACACGACGGCTCCGGTCCGCAGCGAGCTGCGGTTCTTCACCGGTGGCGGGGCGTGGGTCGTGCTCGGCGCCCTGGCCGTGTCCGCCGCGCTGTTCTCCCGCCTGCTGGCGTGGCCCGTCCTCGGCGGGGGCGGGCTGCTGCCGCTGCGCGCGACCGTGTCCCAGCTCTGGGAGGACGCCGGCTGGGGGCTCCGCCCCCTGGGGCTGGATGCCATCGGGCCGGCCGACCCGTTCGCCTCCCTCGTCGCGCTGCTCGGGTCCCTCTCCCCGGGCGACCCGTCCCGCGCGTTCGTGGTGCTGTGGGTCCTCGCCCTCCCGCTGGCCGTGCTCGGCGGGTGGTTCGCGGCGACGCGGGTGACCGAGTCGGCGCTCCTGCGCATCGTCGTGGCGATCGCCTGGGCCCTCGCGCCGACGTTCCTCGCCGCTCTCGTCGAGGGGCGGCCCGCGGCAGTGCTCCTGCACCTGCTGCTGCCCTGGCTGTTCTTCTCGGCCAGCGTGGCCCACCGTTCCTGGGCGCCCGCGGGGGCGGCATCCATCCTCCTCGTCGCCGTGCTGGCGTGCGCGCCGTCGCTGGCCCCGGCCACCGTGGTGCTGTGGTCCGCCGGCCTCATCGTCGTCGCGCTCGTCGCGGGGCGCGGGACCGCTCGCGTCATCTGGCTCCTCATCCCGTCGGCCGTCGTCTTCGCGCCGCTGGTGTGGACGCAGCTGCGCGCGGGCAACCCCTGGGGGCTGCTGGCCGACCCCGGCCTGCCGTACGCCGGGGACGAGGTGGGCGCCGACCCCCTCGGCCGCGCCCTGCTGGCCGCCGGCTTCCCGACCGCCGACCCCGGGGGCTGGTCGCTCTTCACCGACGGCGGTCCGGTGTGGTGGGTGGGGCTGCTCGCGGCGCCCCTCGCCGTGCTCGCGGTGCTGTCGGTCCTCACCCCGCGGTGGATCACCGCCTCCGCCCTCATCGTCGTCGCGGCGACGGGGATCGCCACCGCCTTCGCCGCGGTCGGCGTCGCGGTGTCGTTCGATCACGCCGAGCCGGTCGCGCTGTGGCCGGGCTCCGGCCTCAGCCTCGCGTGGCTCGCCGTCGTGTGCGCGGCGGCCGTCGCGCTCGACGCGGGGGTCGTGGGCCGGGCGCACGCCCTCCGGCCGATCGGCGCGCTCGTCGTGCTCCTCGCCCTCACGGTCTCGGCCGTCCCCGCTCTCACGGCCCAGACGGACCTCGCCGCCGACCAGGCGCGCAGCCGGCTGACGAACGGCCCGACCTCGACGCTGCCCGCGTTCGTCGCGGCGGAGGGACGCGGCTCGACCGCGATCGGCACGATCGTGCTCGACCCCCGGGCGGACGGCCTGCGCGTCGACGTGGTCTGGGGCGGCAGCGCGACCCTCGGCGGGCAGAGCACCGTCCTGGCCACGCGCACGGAGGCGACCCCCGGCGATCGGGAGCTCGCCGATATCGCAGCCGACCTCGTGACGCTGTCGTCCGACGACGCCGTGTCCCGGCTGGCCGCGCGCGGCATCGGGTTCGTCCTGCTCGAGACCGCACCGGACGGGCAGGACGAGATCGCCCGGGGCAACCGCCTCTCGGCGGGGACGGCGCTCGATCAGCGCGACCGCCTCGACGCCGTGGGCGCGACCGCCCGCGGAGACCTGTGGCGCGTGACGGGGGAGGTGCAGCCCCGCGCGGCGATCGGCGGCGACGACGAGGTCATCGCGCGCGTGATCGCCCTGTCGGCCCTCGCAGTCCTCGTGATCGCCCTCCTGCTGGCCGTGCCCACCGCCGCCTCCCGCCGGGTGGCCCGCCGGACGCCGCGCGTGGTCGGCCCGACCCCGGGAGCACACCGATGAGCACCGATCGCCGTCTCGTCCGACTAGCCACCACCAGCGCCCGCGTCATCGCCGGGACGGCCGTGGCGACCGCTGCGGTCGTCGGCACGGTCGTCGCCATCGCGGCGCCCTGGCCCGTCGTGGCCTCCGACCCGGTCAGCGTCGAGGCCCTGCCGACGCCGTCCGACACCGTTCTCGCCTGCAGCGGTCCGATCCTCGCGCTCGGCCGTACGATCGAGCAGGCCGGGGCGCTCAGCGTCGCGGCCGCGCCCGACGTGGTCAGCGGCGGCGCGGCCCAGGTCGAGGCGTTCACCCTGTCGGGCGACGCCGGGGCGGACACCCCCGCCTTCCGTGCGGCGCCGCAGGACGGGGCGCGTGCGCCGCTGGCCGCGGCCGGGAGCGCCGCCTCCGCGGCGGAGGACCTGGCCGGGTTCGTCGCCTCCGCGTGCCGCCCGCCGCTGGCGGAGTCCTGGCTCGTCGCGGGGGCGACGACCACGGGCGCGAACGACCTCGTCGTCCTCGGCAACCCCGGGGACGTGCCCGCGACGGTGCAGCTGTCCGTCTACGGCGCGCAGGGCGTCTCCACGCCGCCGGGCGGCGCCGACGTCATCGTGCCCGCTCGCGGCCAGCGCATCGTGCCCCTCGCGGGACTGCTGCTCGGGGAGGAGAGCCCGGCCGTCCGGGTCGTCGCCACCGGGGCACCCGTGCAGGCGTCGCTGCAGTCGACCCTCACGCGGACCCTGCTCGCCGGCGGGGTCGACCAGGCCGCGCCGGCGGCCCAAGCCGACACGCGCGTGGTCGTCCCCGGCGTGGAGATCCTCACCAGCGGCGAGGGCGAGGTCGGCTCCTTCGTGCGTCTGCTCTCCCCGGGAGGGGATGCCACGGCCACCGTCACCGTCACCGACGCCGCCGGGCAGACGGCGGGGGACCCGCGACAGGTGCCGCTGGCCGGTGGCATCCCGACCGCCCTCGACCTGTCGGGCATCGCCCCCGGGACCTACACCGTCGACGTCCGCGCGGATGCGCCGGTGGTCGGCGGCGTGTGGTCGACCACCGGGTTCGGCGAGGGCGCGGACTTCGCCTGGTACGCCGCGGCGCCCGTCTTCGACGCCGAGAGCGTCGTCGCCGTCGCCCCGGGTGCCGGGGCGCGGCTCGCCCTCGTCGCGGACGGCGGGCAGGCGACGACGGCGACGCTGACCCCGTCCGACGGAGGGTCGCCGGTCCAGATCGACGTCCCGGGGGACGGCGGCGTGGTCGTCGATGCCGGTGCGGGGGTCTACACGCTCTCGCCGCAGGCGCCCGTTCGGGCCGCGGTGTCGTACACGGCGGACCGTGCGCTCGCGGGCTACCCGCTGTGGCCGGCGGAGGCCGCCACCGCCGCCGTCACCGTCTACCCCTGACGCGGGGACGGCCGTCCGGCTCAGAGGAAGCGGAAGCGCTCGGGACCGAGGTCCCAGGGGTCGCGGTCGAGGTACTCGGCGGCCGCGCGGAAGACGGCGCCCTCGACCATCATGCGTCGATGCAGGTCGTCGTCTTGGTGAGGGTGCCCCAGACGCTCGATCGGCACGCGGTACAGGATGATGCGCTTCTCGTCACGGAGCACCTGCCAGCGCGGGATGCCGTCGCCCGCGGCCGGGGGCATGATCCCGATCTCGAACGAGACGTCGCGCAGCTCGCTCCACGCCGACCGCAGGAACTCCGCGGCCGTGCTCACCGCGAGGTCGAAGCGCTCGGGTCGGGTGTCCAGCGGCGGCAGTGGGGGGCGGACCACGGGGCTGCGGTTCTCCCGGCCGTGACGTCCGTGCCGGGACGGACGCGCCGGGCGGGGGACCGATGCGGCCTCGCGGAATCGTCTGCGCACCATGCGCCCATCCTACGGTCGGCGGCGCGGCGCGGTCGGCGGGGGAGGGGCCCTCGCCTAGGCTGAGCGGCGATGCGCGACAGACTCTGCTCGAAGGTGGGATGCGCCCGCGAGGCGATGAGCACCCTCACCTACGACTACGGCGACCAGATGGCCGCGCTCGGCCCGCTCGGCCCGGCCGGCGATCCGCACGCCCACGACCTCTGCGCCATCCACGCCGACCGGCTGTCCGTCCCGCGCGGCTGGGTTGTCGTCCGGCACGAGACCCTGCGCGCCTGACACCCGGCGCACGTCCCGGCCGTCAGCGGTCGGCGGTGAGGGATGCCGCGCGCTCGCGCTCCCAGACCAGGGCGCGGTACTCCCGGTCACGGCGCACCGCGGCGACGGCGCGGACCAGCGTCTCGGCGTCGACCGGCGGACGCGGGGCGACGTAGGGCGCCACGGCCTCGGCCAGCCCGGTGGCCACGCGGAGACGGCTCGCCGGATCGAGGGCGTCGGCGGTGCGGACGAACTGTCCCACACGCGCGCCCAGGCGGTCGGGCAGGCGGGAGACGTCGGCCGAGCGCGCCCAGTCCTCCAGACCCGCCGGGAGGCCGGGTGCGGGCGAGGGCAGCGGGCGCGTCCGCGTCCGCTCGCTCGCCGTTCCCGCCAGGAGGTCGCCGAGGCGCTGCGCGCGCGGCGTGAAGATGCCGACGAGGGCCGCCACCGTGCCGAGGGTGAACCAGATCTCGAAGACGCCCGCCACCGCCCGGATGAGGGCCTGCCGGAAGCCGGACGTCCCGCCGTCAAGCCGGACGATGCGTCCGCCCACGGCGAGCTTGCCGAGGCTGCGTCCGCGGCTCAGGGTCTCGACGGCGGTCGGGACGACCACGAGCACGGTGACGACGAGCACGACGCTCACGATGGGGAGCGCCGCGGCGTCGACGACGCCGCTCTGCAGCAGCCAGCCGGCCAGGAAGCTCCCGGCGATGAGGACGAGGACGGAGACGACGAGATCGATCAGCGCCCCGACGATGCGGAGGAAGAACCCGACCGGCTGCACGTCCAGGGCCACGGCCTCGCCGGTGAGGGTCTCGTCCTGGGCGATCTCGACGACGGCCGCCCCTGCGGCGGGGGCGGGCGAGACCGGCGTGGGGTGCGACGAGGCCATGCGTACAGTTGACCACATGGACCTCGACGCGATCACGGCCGCCCGTCGCGACGAGTGGAGTCGTCTCGACGAGCTCAGCAGGACCCGCCGTCTGACCGGCCCGGAGGTCGACGAGCTCGTCACGCGCTACCGCGCCGCCTCCGCCGACCTCGCCGACATCAAGAGCTCCGCCGGCCGCACGCCGCAGGGCGACGTGGTCTCGACGTTGCTGGCGCGGACGCGTCTGCGTCTGACCGGGGTGCGGGAGAACGTCCTGCGGCAGCTCCCGCGCTTCTTCGTGCTGCAGCTGCCGGCGGCGCTCTACCGCGTGCGGTGGACGACGCTGGTCGTCGGGGTCGTGTTCGTCCTGATCGCGACGCTCTTCGCGGCATGGATCTCGAACGACCCGGCCGCGCTGGCGTCCCTCGGCGCGCAGTCGCAGCTCCAGAACCTCGCGGACGAGCAGTTCGTCGCCTACTACCGCGAGAACCCGAACTCGATCTTCGCGGCAACGGTCTGGACGAACAACGCGTGGATCTCGGCCCAGGCGGTGATCTTCGGCATCACCGGCATCTGGCCGGTCTACCAGCTCGTCCTCAACGCGATGAACGTCGGCGTCACTGCCGCGATCATGGCGGCGTTCGACCGCATCGACGTGTTCTTCCAGTTCATCCTGCCGCACGGGCTGCTCGAGCTGACGTGCATCTTCGTCGCGATCGCCGCGGGGCTCCACATCTTCTGGTCCTGGATCGCCCCGGGCCGTCGCACGCGCATCGAGGCGCTGGCGGCGGAGGGCCGGTCCCTCGCCACGGTCGCGGTCGGGCTGGTGTTCGCGCTGGCGCTCTCGGGGGTCGTGGAGGGCTTCGTCACCCCGCGCGAGTGGCCCTGGCAGGTGAAGGTCGCCATCGGTGCTGCGGCCCTCGGCGTCTTCCTCCTCTACATGCTCGTCGTGGGCCGGCGCGCGGTGCGGCTCGGCGAGACCGGGGATCTGACCGAGTACGAGGCCGGGACGCCGACGCTCGTCGCCGGGTGACCGCACCGCCGGGGGGGGGCGGCATCCCGAATCCGATCCGTCACCGGCGTGTTGTTTTTGATTAATTCAAAACAAGCTAGAGTGATCGAGTGCTCGACGGACGAATGGATGCCTCGGCGGATGCGATCATCCGCGAGGCCGGCCTGCGCGTGACGGCGACCCGCGTCGCCGTGCTGGACGCGCTGCGCTCACGCCCGCACGCGACCGCCGACGACGTGTTCGCCGGCATCCGCGACGTCCTCCCCGCCACCAGCATGCAGTCGGTCTACAACGCCCTCGGCGATTTCGTCGGGGCCGGGCTGGCCGCCCGCATCGAGCCGGCGGGGCACCCCGGCATGTTCGAACTGCGCGTCGGCGACAACCACCACCACGTGGTCTGCCGTCAGTGCGGGCGCGTCGACGACGTCGACTGCGTCGTCGGAGCCGCTCCCTGCCTGCACGCGCCGGTCGGCAGCGGATTCACGATCGAGACCGCCGAGGTCACGTTCTGGGGCGTCTGCCCCGACTGTCGAGCCACGTCCTGACACCCTTCCCCGAGAGGATTCCGATGAGCGACACGCTGAACGGATGCCCCGTCTTCCACGACGGAGGCGCCCCCGACGACAACCGGCTGCCGGTGGGCGAAGCCCCCGCCGACAGCGAGCCCGTCGGTGCCCTGCCGCACCCGACCCAGGGATCCGCCAACCGCGTGTGGTGGCCCGAGAGCCTGAACGTCAAGATCCTCGCGAAGAACAACGCCTCCCGCGATCCGCTCGACGAGGGCTTCGACTACAAGGCGGCCTTCGAGGCGCTCGACCTCGCCGCCGTCAAGAGCGACATCCAGCAGGTCATGACGACCTCGCAGGACTGGTGGCCCGCCGACTTCGGCCACTACGGCCCCCTCATGATCCGCATGGCCTGGCACAGCGCCGGCACCTACCGCGTGACCGACGGTCGCGGCGGCTCGGGCGCGGGCATGCAGCGCTTCGCTCCGCTGAACAGCTGGCCCGACAACGTCAACCTCGACAAGGCGCGCCGTCTGCTCTGGCCGATCAAGAAGAAGTACGGCCAGTCGATCTCGTGGGCCGACCTCATGATCCTCGCCGGGAACGTCGCGCTCGAGGACATGGGCTTCCCGACCTTCGGCTTCGCCGGCGGCCGCACCGACCAGTGGGAGCCCGACGACGACGTGTACTGGGGTCCCGAGACCACGTGGCTCGGCGACGAGCGCTACACGGGCAACCGCGAGCTCGAGCGTCCCCTCGCCGCGGTGCAGATGGGCCTCATCTACGTCAACCCCGAGGGCCCCAACGGCAACCCCGACCCGCAGCTGTCCGCGCACGACATCCGCGAGACGTTCGGCCGCATGGCCATGAACGACGAGGAGACCGTCGCCCTCATCGCCGGCGGACACACCTTCGGCAAGACGCACGGCGCGGCGAGCGACTCGCACGTGGGCGTCAACCCCGAGGCCGCCGACATCAACGACCAGGGCCTGGGCTGGAAGAACAGCCACGGCACGGGCAAGGGCGACGACACCATCACCAGCGGCCTCGAGGTCACCTGGACCTACCACCCGACCCGCTGGGACAACGAGTTCTTCCACATCCTCTTCGCCTACGAGTGGGAGCTGTTCCAGAGCCCCGCGGGCGCGCACCAGTGGCGCCCCGTGAACGGCGGCGGAGCGGACATGGTCCCCGAGGCGCACTCGGACGGCCGCCGTGAGCCCCGCATGCTCACGAGCGACCTCGCCCTGCGCGTCGACCCGGCCTACGAGAAGATCTCGCGCCGCTTCGCCGAGGACCCGGCGGCCTTCCAGGACGCGTTCGCCCGCGCCTGGTTCAAGCTGACCCACCGCGACATGGGCCCGCGCGAGCGCTACCTCGGCTCCGAGGTCCCCTCCGAGGTGCTCGTGTGGCAGGACCCCGTGCCCGCCGTCGACCACGCACTGATCGATGCGACGGATGCCGCTGCCCTCAAGCAGCAGATCCTCGACAGCGGCCTGTCGGTGCAGCAGCTCGTCACCACCACCTGGGCCGCCGCCTCGACCTTCCGCGGCAGCGACAAGCGCGGTGGCGTGAACGGCGCGCGCATCCGCCTCGAGCCGCAGAAGAGCTGGACGGTCAACAACCCCGAGCAGCTGGCATCCGTCCTCGAGGTCCTCGAGCGGATCAAGGCCGAGTTCGACGCGCAGGCCGCGGACGGCAAGAAGGTCTCGATCGCCGACCTGCTCGTGCTCGCCGGCAACGCCGGGGTGGAGCAGGCCGCGCTCGCCGGCGGCGTCGAGGTCGAGGTGCCCTTCACCCCGGGCCGCACCGACGCGTCGCAGGAGCAGACCGAGATCGAGTCGTTCCGCTGGCTCGAGCCGATCGCCGACGGCTTCCGCAACTACGCCTCGCGCGAGGCGCGCCTGCCCGCGGAGTTCCTGCTGCTCGACAAGGCCAACCTGCTCACGCTCACCGCGCCCGAGATGACCGTGCTCGTCGGCGGCCTCCGCGCGATCGGCGCGAACTGGGACGGCAGCGACTGGGGCGTCTTCACCGACACCCCGGGCGCGCTGACGAACGACGTCTTCGCGAACCTCCTCGACCTCGGCACGACGTGGAAGCCGCTCGACAGCGGCAAGCACGCCTTCCAGGGCACGAAGGACGGCTCGGGCGAGAAGGTCGGCATCGGCACCCGCGTCGACCTGGTGTTCTCGTCGAACTCCGAGCTGCGCGCGCTCGCCGAGGTCTACGCCTCCGACGACGCCAAGGAGAAGTTCGTCCGCGACTTCGTCGCCGCCTGGCGCAAGGTCACCGAGCTGGACCGCTTCGACCTGGTCTGAGCCCCTGTCCGGAAGGCCCGTCCCCTCGCGGGGGCGGGCCTTCCGCCGTTCCCGGGAGTGGGTGTCCCACTTCGTGCAGGTCAGGGGGCTGATTTCTGCACAGAGTGGGACATGCAGAGAGGGGATGCCGCCGAGTCAGGCGCGGGAGAGGCGGCGCAGGCCCTCGTCGAGCGAGACGGCGGGCGTCCAGCGCAGATCGCGGCGGATCTCCGTCTGGTCGAACCAGTGGGCGGTGGACAGCTGCTCGGCGAGGAAGCGGGTCATCGGCGGCTCGTCCTCGCCGGGGCGCACGGCCCACACCCGCTCGACGAGGGCGCCCGCCGCGCGGGCCAGTCCGGCCGGCACGCTGAACCGCGGCGGCCGTACACCCGAGGCGAGGCAGATACCGGCGAGCAGGTCGCCCACCGGGCGCGGCTCCCCGTTCGTCAGCACGTAGGCCCGGCCGCTCACGTCGTCGACGCGGTCCAGGGCGGCGACGATGCCGGAGGCGGCGTTGTCCACGTAGGTCGAGTCGATGAGGGCTGTCCCGCCGTTCAGCAGCGGCAGCGTCCCGCGCCGGGCGCGGGCGACGATGCGCGCGATGAGCTGGGTGTCACCCGGTCCCCAGACGAGATGCGGGCGGATCGCCACGAGCGAGAGTCCGTCGCCCGCACGGCCGAGGGCGAGCAGCTCGGCCTCGGCCTTGGTGCGGGCGTACTCGCCCGAGGCCGCGGCGGGGTCGGCCGGCTCGGCGCCCACTCCCGCCAGCGCATGACCGGCGTGCGCCACCGACGGCGACGACACGTGCACGACCCGGGACACCCCGGCCGCCGACGCGGCGTCGAGCAGCGTCCGCGTGCCCTCCACGTTGACCGCCCGGAACTGCGCGGGGTCGCCGGCGAGCGAGACCTTCGCGGCGAGGTGGACCACACCGTCGACGCCGTCGAGAGCGGCCGCCACGACGGCGGCATCCGTCACCGATCCGCGCCGGTCCTCCGCACCCGCCACCCCGGACGGCCGGCGCTGCAGAGTGCGGACCTCGTGCCCGGCGCTTTGCAGGGCCCGGACCACGGCGCGGCCCAGGAAGCCGGACGCCCCGGTGGCGAGGACCTTCACGGCTTCTCGCCGGCGAGCACCCGCGCGGCCCACTCGCCGACGCGGGTGCGGTCGATCTTGGAGTTGTGGCGGATGTCCGTCGGCAGCGTCGTGACCACGAGCACCGCGGCGAGCTGCTGCGACGTCGCGGCGCGGACGGCGGCCGTCAGATCCGGGGATGCCAGTCCGGGACGCCGCGCGCCCGGGGCGGTCTCGACCACGGCGACGACGACCTGCGCGCCCCGCGGTCCGACCCCGACCACCGCGGCCCGTCCGACGCCGGGGACGGACTCGACGTCCTGCTCGATTCCGACGGGCGTCACGGGGCCGGCGGCGGTGGCGATGACGTGCGGCATCCGGCCCTCGATCCACAGCCGGCCGTCGGCGTCGAGGTGGCCGACGTCGCCGGTGCGGTGCCAGCGCTCGCCGACGTCGCGACGGGCCTCGCGGTCCGTGAGATACAGCCGGAAGTATCCCCGCTTCAGGTGCGGCGCCGAGATGACGACCTCGCCCGAGACGCCGGCGACGGTGTCCGGAGTGCCGGTCGCACGCCCGTCCGCGTCCAGCGCCGAGATGCGGACGCGGCCGTGGCCGACGGGGCGCCCGACGCACACCCCGCGGTCGCCCGTCTCGGCGGCGCGCTCGATCTCGGGCAGGGTCACGTCCGCGACGAGCAGGCACTCGGTCATGCCGTACGGGGTGTGGGCGACGGCGTTCGGCATGAGCGCCTGCGCCCGCCGCAAGAGGTCGACGGCGACGGGCGCCCCGGTGGACAGGAACGTCCGCACGCGCGCGAGTGCCGCGCGGTCCTCGTCACCGAGGGCGTCGGCCGTGGCGACGACGTTGCGCACCGCGGCGGGGGAGAGGAACACGATCCGCGCGTCCGAGGCGCGGACGGCGGACGCCACGGCCGCGGCGGTCAGCGTCCGGGGCGCGGACACGTCCATGTCGGGGGTGGCCGAGCGCGTGCCGAGCGCCGGTCCGAGCAGGGCGAAGGGAGCGAACCCGGTGACCAGTCCCGTGTCGGCGGTCACGTCGAAGTGCGCGGCGAGGGCGTCCCGGAGCGCGACCAGCTGGGCGTGCGTGTAGACGACGCCCTTCGCCGGACCGGTCGAGCCGGAGGTGAACAGCACCGCCGCCTCGGCCTCCGCGGGCGGGGCGGGCGGCAGAGCACGGCCACGGCCGGCGCGGGCGAGGTCGGCGAGGCTCGTGTCGACGCCGAGCGCGCGCGCGGTCGGCGCGGGCAGGGCCGCGGCCGAGATGCGCCGGCCCGGCCAGCCGAGCGCCCGCGCGGCGGCGAGGCCGGCGGTCTCGCCGATCACGATGTCGGGGACGGCGCCGCGGACCGCGCGGGACAGGCCCCGGATGCCGAGACCCCGGTCGGCCACGACCACGACGGCTCCGATGCGCAGACACGCGTAGAGCGCGGCGGTGAGGGTCGGCCCGGGCGGCACGAGGAGCGAGACGCGGTCGCCGCGACGGACGCCGAACGCGTCCAGTCCCGCGGCGATCTCCTCGACGCGGGCGGCCAGCTGCCGCCAGCTCACCCGCAGCGGTTCCCCGTCGCGGGCGGTGCTCATGTCGATCACGGCGGTGTCGTCGTCGTCGCGGCGGGCGTGCAGCGCGTCCCACAGCCGGGCGGCCGTGTCGGCGTCGGCGTCCGTCGACGGGGGCGTCGGCGCCGGGCCGGTGGCATCCCTCCCCGGCTCGACCTTCTCGGCCAGCCAGTCGAGGACGGCCTCGGCGTACGGGCGCTCCTCCGCGATCAGGTGCCCGGCCCCCTCGAAGCGGTGCACGTCGGCGTGCGGCAGGCGCTCGGCGAGGTCGTCGAGGTGGCCCTCGCCGAAAACGGGGTCCTTCGGTCCGCGCAGGAGCAGCGCAGGCACCGTGAGCTCGCGCAGGCCCGACGACATCCGGCGCAGGGCGGGGGTGCTCTCGTCGTCCGCCGTGGCCGGGATGTCGGCGACGAACCCGCCGATGCCGCCGCGCCGGGCGACGGTGGCGTACGGGGAGCGGAAGGCCGCCCGCACGGCGGGGTCGAGGTCCGCCAGGGCGAGGGTGGTGTCCAGGAACGCCGTCGTCGTGGTCGTGCCGTGCGCGAGCACGCCCCGCGCGGTCGCGACGCGCAGCGCGAAGGGCAGCGGCGCGTCCTCGGGATGGTGCACCGCGGTGTTCAGCGCGATGACGGCGGCCAGGCGTTCCCGGTTCTCCACGGCCCAGCCGAGCGAGACGGGACCGCCCCAGTCGTGCCCGATGGTCACGATCGGACCCGGGATGCCGCACGCCTCGACGAGCGCGCCGAGGTCGGCGATGCGCTGGGCCAGGGTGCGCCGCACGTCGGTCCGCTCCGAGAAGCCCATCTCGAGCTGGTCGACGGCGACGACACGCCACGCGGGACCGGCGTCCGCGCGGTCGAGCGACTGCGCGACCAACGAGCGCCAGAGGTACGACCAGGTCGGGTTGCCGTGGACGGCGACGATCGTGCCGACCGGCTGGACGCCGCGGGCGGCGAGAGCGGGGCCGGTGTCGAGGACGTGCCAGCGCCGGGTGGTGCCGGAGTCGGCGCCGGCACCGGGGACGTCGACGAGCCGCGACAGCGCGGGGTCGAGCCCGGGCAGGCCCGCCGGGGGGAGCGTCGCGGCCCGACCGGTCACCGTCACCAGGCCAGCTCCAGCATCCCCGTGTTGAGGCCGGACCCGACTCCCATCAGCAGGACGCGGTCGCCGCGGCGCAGGGTCTTCTGCTCGTCGACGAGGGTGATGGGGATGGATGCCGGACCGACGTTGCCGAGGTGGGGGTAGGTCACCGGCACCCGGCTGCGGTCGAGCTTGGCCGCGCGCACGATGGCGGAGGTGTGCACCGACGACACCTGGTGGGTGACGTAGCGGTCCATGCCCGTCCACGAGAACTCGTCCTTCGCCTCCTTCCAGGCGGAGACGACGAGGTCGAGCCCGCCCTTCAGCAGGGCCTTGGCATCGGTGAACATGCCGTCGACGCTGCCGACGCACAGGTCGTAGAACTCGGTCGCCGCCCGCGTGACGCCGCCGACGATGCGGTGGCCGTCGGGGTGGTCGCTCGCGCGGCCCAGGACGGCGGCGGCCGCGCCCGAGCCGAGGGTGAGCGAGGCGAACTCCTGCATGAAGGCGTCGCGGTCGAGGTCCTCGCGGACGAGCCGGTTGATGGTGTTGACCTGGATCTCGTCCGCGTCCTCGCCGTTGACGATGAGCGCGTAGCGGATCTGGCCGGACTGGATCATCCCGGCCGCCAGGCTCATGCCGTTGATGAAGCCCAGGCAGGCGTTGGCGACATCGAAGTTGACCGCCGAACTCGGCAGCCCGAGGCCGTGGTGGAGGCGCACCGCCACCGAGGGCTCCAGGTGCTTGCGCGTCACGGACGTGTTGATGATGAGGCCGATCTGGGACGGATCCACCCCGGCCTGGGCGAGGGCCTCCTTACCGGCGGCGATGGTGGCCTCGTCCGAGGACTCGCCCTCCGCCCAGTTGCGGCGCTCGTTGACGCCCGCGACGCGGCGCAGGAGCCCCGGCTTGAGGCGCAGGCGGTGGAGGGCCGGCGCGAGACGGTCCTCGATGTCGTCGGAGGTCGTCACACGGCTGGGCAGGACGCTCGCCACCGATACGAGGGCCACATCGTCGAAGCGGGTCGTGGCGTTTCCTGGCAAGAGATCTCCCGCATCCTGTGCGTAGACGGGGCAGCCCGGGCACGGAGGGGACGCGCGGACGGCTCGAAGGGTACCCCCCAGGATAAGCCGCGTCGTATGTCGACCGGCGCATAGGGGGTCGGTGTGATACGCGTCAGAGCCGCCCGGCGGCCTTCAGGGCGAGGTACCGGTCGGCGACGAGCGGCGGAAGGTCCTCGGCCGACGCCGTCACCGCGTCGCCGCCCGCGCGCACGACGGCGTCGCGCACGCGCTCCGCGTCGTGCCGCGCGCGCTCGACCGCGGCGGCGGCGTACACGGCCTGCGCGTCCGTGCGGTCGGGCTCGTCGCCGGGGGAGTCGGTGGCCGTCGCCACGAGCAGGCGGGAGCGCCGGGCCACCGCGGGCAGCGCGGCGAGGAAGCCGCGCGCCGCCTCGGGATCATCGTGCGCGGTGAGCAGCACCACGAGCGACGGGCGGACCGCGAGCCCCCGCACCTGCGCGAGGGCGGCATCCCAGTCCGTGTCGATGAGCTGCGGCTCCACCGGAGCCATGGCGTCGACGAGCGCCGGCAGGAGCTGCGCGCCGTCCACGCGGGTGACGCGGGCGCGGGCGATCCGGTCGAACATCACGAGGTGCACGTGGTCGCCGGCGCGCGTCGCGAGCGCGGACAGCAGGAGGGTCGCCTCCAGGGCGGCATCCAGTCGCGCCCCGTCGCCGACGCGGGCCGCGGAGGTGCGCCCGGTGTCGATGACGACGACGACGTGCCGGTCGCGCTCGGGACGCCACGTGCGGAGCATGGTCGTGCCCGCCCGTGCGGTGGCGCGCCAGTCGATCGAGCGGACGTCGTCGCCGCGGACGTACTCCCGCAGGCTGTCGAACTCGGTGCCCTGCCCGCGCACCTGCAGGCTCGTGTTGCCGTCGAGCTCGCGCAGTCGGGCGACGCGCGAGGCGAGGTGCCGACGCGAGGTGAACGGCGGCAGCACGCGCAGACGGGCGGGCGCGTCGACACGGGCCTGGCGCCCGGCGAGGCGGAGCGGGCCGGCCGCGCGGATGACGACGAAGTCGCTGCGCAGCTCGCCACGTCGGCGGGGGCGCAGCGGCAGCGGGGCGCCCCGGCGCTCGCCGGGCGGGACCGTCATCCGCAGGCGCGCCGCGGGCGCGCCGGCCGTGGGCTGCCACGCGTCCCGGATCACCGCGCGGAGGGTCCGGCGGCCGAGGTTGCGCACCCGGAGCTCGCCGGCGACGGCCTCGTCGCGCAGCACCCGTTCCGGCAGGCGCCGGGTGACCTCGACGGCGCGGGCATCGGCGGCGGCGACGACGTCGAACGCGGTCAGCGCCGCGCAGAGGAGCACCCACGCGCCGACGAACGCCCACGGCGGCACCCCCGCCGCGCTGAGCAGTACCAGCGGCACCACCCCCGCGGCCAGGAGCAGCGCCAGACGACCCGTGACGAACATCAGAGCGGGACGCGGGTCTGCTGCAGGACCGAGGTCAGGATGGCATCCACCGAGACCCCCTCGATCTCCGCCTCGGGACGCAGCCGGATGCGGTGGCGCCATGCCGGCACGACCATCGTCTGCACGTGGTCGGGGGTGATCGCGGGGTATCCGCCGAGCCACGCCCACGCCTTCGCGGCGGCGAGCAGCCCGGTCGAGGCACGGGGGCTCACGCCCAGCTGCACCGACGGGCTCTGGCGGGTGGCGCGCGCGAGGTCCACCACGTAGCCGAGCACGTCGTCGGTCACGGCCACGGCGGCGGCCGCCCGCTGCGCGGCGAGGATGTCGTCGGCGCTCACGACGGCCGCGATCCCGGCGGCGTCGAGGCGTCGCGGGTCGAAGCCGCCGGCGTGGCGGCGCAGCACGTCGACCTCGGCGTCGCGTCCGGGCAGGTCGACCGTGAGCTTGAGCAGGAAGCGGTCCAGCTGCGCCTCGGGCAGCGTGTACGTGCCCTCGTGCTCGACGGGGTTCTGCGTCGCGGCGACGAGGAACGGGTCCGGGAGGGGACGCGTCACGCCGTCGGACGACACCTGCCGCTCCTCCATCGCTTCGAGCAGCGCGGACTGCGTCTTGGGCGGGGTGCGGTTGATCTCGTCGGCGAGCAGCACGTGGGTGAAGACGGGGCCCGCCCGGAACTCGAACTCGCCGGTGCGGGCGTCGTAGACGAGCGAGCCGGACACGTCGCCCGGCATGAGGTCGGGGGTGAACTGGATGCGGCGGGTGTCGAGGCCGAGCGCGCGGCTGAAGGAGCGCACGAGGAGGGTCTTGGCCACGCCCGGCACGCCCTCCAGCAGGACGTGGCCGCGCGACAGGAGCGCGATGAGCAGGCCGGTGATCGTCCCGTCCTGTCCCACGACGGCCTTGCCCACCTCGAGCCGCACCCGGTGCATGGCCTCGCGGAGCGCGGCGTCGTCGGCGGGAGCGGCGGGGGTCCCGGCGGTGGTGTCGGTCATCGGGCGTTCCTTTCCGTACGGAGGGCGGCGTGGACGCTGGCCTCCAGGTCTCGTAAGCGGTCGCTCGCGTGGACCAGCTCGCGATCGTTGCGGGGCTGGGTGTCGAGGAGGATGCCGCGGACGACCGCGCGGTCGGCTCCGAGGCGCTCGGCCACGGCGTCGACGACGCGCTCGGGCGGGGCGCTCGCCGCGAGTCCGAGCGAGCGGGCGAGGCGGGTGCGCGCGGCGCGGCGGAGCTCGGCGAGGGCGTGCGCGGCGTCCCCGGAGGCGGCGTAGAGACGGGCGCGGCCCTCGGTGGTCTCGCCCGCCCGCACCATGACCGGCAGACGCTCCTTCACGAGGGGGCCGAACCGCCGCCCGCGCCAGACGGCCGCCGCCGCGGTCGCCACGATGAGCAGGACGATCGCGGGCGTCACCCACGGCGGGGTCAGATCGCCGAGCGTCGGCGGCTCGCCGGTGGCGTCCGCGTCGGTCAGGGCGGGGACGTACCAGACCACCTCCGCGTTGCGGCCGAGCAGCCCGATCGCCAGGGCGGCGTTGCCGTCCGCGGCGAGACGGTCGTTCGTCATCGTCGCGAGACCGTCGACGGCGGCCACGGTGCGACCGTCGTCCATCTCGGCGACCAGCAGGCCGAACCCGTCGGCCTGCGGGTAGCAGGCGCGCACGCCGTCGCCCGGCAGCAGCAGCTCGCCCGTGCCGGCGGGCCCCGCGGCCCGCGCGACCGGCAGGTCGCACGACGGCGCCACCGCCTCCCCGTCCGTCACGCCGCCGAGCGAGGAGCCCGCGACGAGGGCGTCGAGCAGGCGCGACCGCGGTTCGATGAGGACGACGTCCCGCGCCGACGCGGTGAGCCCGTCGATCGCGTCGAGCGAGAGCATGGATGCCGCGGGCATGACGAGCGTGGCGTCGCCTCCGGCCAGGGCGGCCTGCGCCTCGTCGCGGCTCCGGGCGATCGTCACCTCGACGCCCTGCGCGCGCAGGACCTGGACCAGGGCGCGCGTCCCGTCCGTGCCGGCCGACTCGGGGTCGAGGGGCTGCCGTGCGCTCCACTCCTCGGGGAGCAGGCTCGCACCGACGAGCGCGAAGAGGACGAGGGCGACGACGAACGACGCCCATCCGAGCACCCTGCGCGACCGTCGCGGGGGAGCAGCGGCCGGCGCCGGCGCGAGGCCGGTCACGGGAGCGCTCCGGTGGCATCCGGGATCCGGGGGCGCGCGGCCACGGCCGCCGCGTCGAGGGCGGCGACCTGCTGGTAGCGCTCGGCGGTGCCCGGGCGTCGGAGGTAGCGGACGTCGTCGAAGACCGCGGCCCCCTCGCCGACGGCCGGGTCGAGGGCGGGGAGGGCGCGCGCCGTCTCGCGTGCGAACGCCCGTGCCGTCGCGCCGGGCGCCGTCTCCACGATCCCGCGCTCGACGAGGCCGCGCGCGAGGGCACGGAAGCGGAGCACGATCGCGTCGTCCCACTCCGCGCGCGCCGCCGCGGCGGCGGCCTCGCGCCGGAGGTCGTCGGCGCTCCGGCCGTCGTCCGCCGCGTCGAACAGCGCGTCGCCGACGCTGCGCGAACGCGCCGTCGCGCGGGGGACGCCCCAGACGAGGATGCCCACGACGACCGCCGCGATCACCACGACGGCGAGGACGATGAGGGCGACCGAGCCGGAGCCGTCGGGTACCTCCGGCGAGAACAGGCGGGCGAAGAAGTCGGCGACGGCGCGGGAGGCTCGGTCGAAGAACGTCGGCTCCGCGGCGCGGTAGACGGGGTCGGCGAGCTCGCGCTCCGCCCAGTCGCGGGCCTCCTCGCCGTCGGGCAGCAGCGGCACCGCGGAGAGGGCGCGGTGGAGGACGATCACGAGGCGCCGTCGCCGGGCGGAGCCCAGCGGGTGGCGGCGGGCGGGGCGGGCGCGGGCGGCGTCTCGGCGGACGGCGGGCCGGGCGCCGGGGGTGAGGCGGGCGCGACGGGCGAGCCGGACGGCGGCGGGAAGGCCGACGGCGGAGGAGTGGCGGGAGCGGCGGCGGGCGCCGTCGGGACGCCGGCGGGTCCCGTCGGCGGCGGATAGGCCGGGGCGGCTGCGGGCGCGAAGGGCGTGGCAGCCGGAGCACCCGGCGCGAAGGGCGTCGCGGCCGGAGGGGAGGGGGCCATGGCGGGCGGCGGGTACGCGGCCGGCGCGACGGGCGTGGCGGCCCCCGGCGACGGCCGGACCGGCGCGGACCGGCCGATGCCCGCCCGGTAGGGGTCGGGGAGTCCCGTGCCGCCGGCGTCACGGGCCTCGACGTAGGCGATGAGGTCCTGATCGAGCCCCTCGCGCCGCATCCGCGCGTCCACGTAGGTCAGTCCGGCCGCGGTGGCCTGGACCACCAGGGCGATGCACTGGACCAGCGTGACGAGGACCTGCCCGAGCAGCTGCGTCAGGAGGAGGGTGACGACGGCGGTGACGTTCGTCTCGCCGGACGGGGAGAGGATGCTCGAGACGATCCCCGACGCGAAGCCCAGCGGGACCGAGATCACCTGGCCGATCGCCCCGAAGGCGACGGTGATGATGACGATCACGCCGAGAGTGGGCCAGAAGCGCGTTCGCGTGAGACGCCAGGAGCGGGCCACGGCACCGAAGACACCGGCGCCCTCCAGGACGATCGCGGCCGGGACGAGGAAGAGCTTGGCGGCCAGCCACAGCCCGAGCGGGATGAGCGCCAGCACGAGCGGGATGAGCAGCAGGAGGAACCCGGGCCCGACCACCGCCGCGCCGAGGAAGACGAGCGCGACGAGGCCGACGACGACCCCCACCGCCAGCACCGACAGCGCCGCCCAGCCGATGAGCCGCCAGGCCGACGGGCGCACGCGGCGCCAGACGGTCCGCAGCGGCGCCTTCTCGGCGACGACCGCGTGCGCGACCTCGGCCACCACGACCCCCTGGACGAGCGTCGTCAGCACGCCCGAGGCGACCGAGAGGACGATGCCGGTCAGGGCGGTGAGAGCGACGGAGCCGGCGAAGACCGCCTCGAACTCGTCGGTGTTCGCGCGGACCGTGTCCAGGCGCGAGAACGTCGCGAACGCGACCGCCGCGGTGCCGAGGATGGTGAGGATCGAGCCCGCGGCCTGCACGACCAGGGCGAAGCCCAGGAGCACGCGCGGGTTCTGCCGCAGGGCGGTGAACGAGCGGCCCAGGATCGTGCCGAACCCGTAGGGGTGCAGCGGGACGATGCCCGGACGGGATGCCGGGGTCCAGGCCGGGTACGCGGTCACGGCGTGCCTCCTCGTGCGTCGGCGGTCCGTTCATCGTGTCATACACGTCCGACGCCCTCGGCTGTCTCGTCGCCACGTCCGTTACTCTCGAAGGCGCGTGTATAAACCCGGTACGCGTTCCCCGCTGCACGGCGGGTGAGACATGGAAGACGATGACCCGATGACTTCACGGATCCTGGTGGTCGACGACGACACCGCTCTGGCCGAGATGATCGGCATCGTGCTGCGCACGGAGGGGTTCGACACCATCTTCTGCGCGGACGGCTCGCAGGCCGTGGACGCGTGGCGCTCCGAGCGTCCCGACCTCATCCTCCTCGACCTCATGCTGCCCGGTGTGGACGGCATCGAGATCTGCACGCGCGTGCGTGCCGAGTCCGGCATCCCGATCATCATGCTCACCGCCCGCACCGACACCGCCGACGTCGTGAAGGGCCTGGAGTCCGGCGCGGATGACTACATGGTCAAGCCCTTCAACCCGAAGGAGCTCGTCGCCCGCATCCGCACGCGGCTGCGCCCCTCCCCGGCCCCTGTCGACGAGACGCTGCGCATCGGCGACCTCGTCGTGGACGTCGCCGCGCACGAGGTCCGCCGGGGGGACGCGCCCATCGCGCTCACCCCGCTGGAGTTCGAGCTGCTCGTCGCCCTCGCCGAGAAGCCCCAGCAGGTGTTCTCCCGCGAGATGCTGCTCGAGCAGGTGTGGGGCTACCACTACAAGGCGGACACGCGTCTGGTGAACGTCCACGTGCAGCGCCTCCGCGCCAAGATCGAGGCCGACCCCGACAACCCCCGGATCGTGACGACGGTGCGCGGGGTCGGCTACCGCGCCGGCGCGGTGGCCTGAGGCCGACATGTCCGCCGCCGTGCGCACCGTCGCGGTCCCGCGGTTCCGGCGTCGGCCGGACTGGCGGGCCTGGGCCGAGCGGCTGCGCACGCTCTGGCGCCGTTCGCTGCGGTTCCGCACGATCGTCGTCACGGTCGCCCTCACCGCGCTGACGATCCTCGTCACCTGCGTGGCCATGGCCCTCGTCATCCAGAACGAGCTGTTCTCGGCCCGCAAGGACCAGGTGCTGCTGGAGGCCCAGCGCGCGACCGTCTCCGCTCAGGCGACCCTGGATGCCGCCGTCGACTCGACCGATCCGGCGGCGGCGCAGACGCTGATGAACGGCATCGCGACGCGTCTGTCGCAGCAGTCCTCCAGCGACCTCATCGCGCTGTACCGCATCGGCCCGCCGTCCTCGCTGGCGCCGCAGCCGTTCATCTCGAGCGCGTTCGACGCGAGCATCCTGACCGACGCCCTGCGCGCGCAGGTGCAGGCCAACCCGGACACCCAGTGGTGGCAGTCGGTCCCCCTCGAGATCGACGGCGGCCGGACCGTCCCCGGCATCCTCGTCGGCCATCAGCTCCGCTTCCCCTCCGAGGACGGCAGCGACTCCTACGAGCTGTACATGGCGTACGACCTCGCCAGCGCGTCGCAGACCCTCGCCTTCGTCCAGGTCCTGCTGTGGGTGGTCGGACTCGTCCTCGTCGTCCTCATCGGCGCGATCGCCTGGGTGGTGCTGCGGTCGGTGACGACCCCGATCGCCGACGCCGCCGAGACCAGCGCCAAGCTGGCCGCGGGCGACCTCGGCGTGCGGCTCCCCGTCCGGGGCGAGGACGAGCTGGCCACGCTGAACCGCTCGTTCAACGCGATGGCGGACAGCATCGAGTCGCAGATCAAGGAGCTGGCCGATCTGTCGCTCGTGCAGCAGCGGTTCGTCTCCGACGTCTCCCACGAGCTGCGCACGCCGCTGACCACCATCCGCCTCGCCTCGGACATGCTGAACGACCAGCGCGCCGAGTTCGACCCCGTCACCGGCCGGGCCGCCGAGCTGCTGCACGCGCAGGTGCAGCGGTTCGAGGTGCTGCTGACCGACCTGCTCGAGATCAGCCGCTACGACGCTGGCTCGGTGCAGCTGGAGCTCGAGGCGACGAGCCTCGCCCACCTCGCCGAGGACGTGATCGCCTCGATGGAGCAGCTCGCCGAGCAGCGGGGCTCCGACGTGCGCCTGGTCGCCCCGGGCGGCTACTCGCCCGTGGACATGGACGCCCGCCGCATCCGCCGCATCGCCCGCAACCTGCTCGGCAATGCCATCGAGCACGGGGAGGGGCGCCCGATCGTCGTCTCGGTGGACAGCGATCGGGATGCCGTGGCGCTCGGCGTCCGGGACTTCGGCATGGGCATGCGCGCGGAGGACGTCGAGCGCGTGTTCGACCGCTTCTGGCGCGCCGACCCGTCCCGCGTGCGGACCATCGGCGGGACCGGGCTCGGGCTCTCCATCGCCCTCGGCGACGCCCGCCTGCACCGGGGGACGCTCGCCGTCTGGTCCGAGCCCGGACGCGGGTCCAACTTCGTCCTCACCCTCCCGCGCGACGGCCGGGCCGTGGAGAGCTCGCCGCTGCCGCTCGTCCCCGAGGACGAGCAGGGCGGGGGGCCGCGCGAGGCGCTCGGACTCACGCAGCCCATCTCGCTCTCCCGCGACGCGATGCGGAGGACGCCGTGAAGCGCATCCTGTCGGCTCTCAGCCTGCTCCTCGTGCTCGCGCTCGCCGCGTGCACCGGTCTCCCCACCTCCGGATACGTCAACCCCGGACGCGGCCCGCAGAGCGAGGACGACGTGCAGGCGTTCTCGTTCGTCCCGGACAGCCCCCAGGACGGCGCGTCACCGGCCGAGATCGTGCAGGGGTTCCTGCGCGCGGGCTCGGGTCCGGCCGACGACTGGCGCACCGCCAAGCTCTTCCTCGCCCCCGGGGCGTCGTGGGACCCGCGTGCGCAGGTGACCATCGACCGGCTGGCGGACCGCCGCGCGACGGCCTCGGCGGACGGCACCGCCGTGACGGTCGACCTCGCCACGGTCGCGCAGGTCGACAGCACGGGCGCCTACACGCCCGACATCAGCGGCACCACCGAGACGCTCGGCTTCGCCCTCGCGCTCGTCGACGACCAGTGGCGCATCACCCAGGCCCCCGACGGCGTCGTGCTGTACGAGGAGGTCTTCCCGGCCGTCTACCAGACGGCATCCATCGCCTACTTCGACCCGACGTGGACCTCGATCGTGCCCGATGTCCGCTGGTTCCCGCGGGAGTCGGTGGCCAGCCGCATCGCGACCGCGCTCGTCGACGGTCAGCCCAGCACCTGGCTCGCCGGCGCCGTCGAGAGCGCGTTCCCGGAGGAGTTGTCGCTCGTCGGACGGTCGGTGACCCTGTCGACCGGCGGCGTCGCGCAGATCCAGCTGCCGCGGGCCGCCCTGGCGCTGGACACCATGACGCTCGACCGCATGCAGACGCAGCTGGCGCGCAGCCTGGCCTCGGCCGGCATCGCCGAGGTGCAGATGACGGTCGAGGGCACCCCGGTGCCCGCCAGCGAGGTGTCGGTGCGCGGGCGCGTCGACCCGACCCCCGCCGTCCTGACCGAGGCGGGCGTGTTCGGCGCCCTGTCCGGCGAGGAGGTCACCCCCTTCGGCGACCTCTCGGAGGCGATCGAGGGACTGGATGCCGCCTCGATCGAGCTCGAGGCCGACCGGAGCCTCGCGGCGGTGCGCACCATCGGCGGCACGGTCGTCAGCGCCCTGCCGGACGGGCGCACCTTCCTCCTCGACGAGCGTCCGGGCCTCGTCGACCCCTCCATCGACACCGAGGGGGCGATCTGGAGCGTGCCGCGCTCGTCGCCGGGGGAGCTGCGGGCCTACACGTCCGACGGCAACCCGCAGGCCGTCGGCAACGCCTGGCCGGACGCCTCCGAGGTCACCGCCTTCCAGCTCGCCCGCGACGGCAGCCGCGTCGCGGCCATCGTCACCGTCGCCGGGGCGCGCGAGGTGTGGCTCGCCGGTATCGAGCGGGAGTCGGGGCAGATCACGCTCGGACCCCCGCATGTGCTGTCCTTCAGCGAGGCCGGGGCGTTCGACATCGCCTGGCTCGACGACACGACCGTCGGCGTGCTGGCGCAGGGCGACAGCGGCACGCGCCTGCGCGAGATCGGCGTCGGCGGACGGGGCACGGATGCCGTGGCGCCCGAGGGCGCACGCTCGGTGGCCGGCGGCAGTACGAGCATCCGCGTGCTGGATTCGGAAGGGCAGCTCTTCAGCCGCCGCGGCAGCTCCTGGACCCTCGTCGCGAGCGACATCCGGCTGCTCGCCGCGCAGCAGGGCACCGCGTCCTGATCCCTCCTCCCCAGGCATCGGTCCGGGGGATCCGTCCACGGATGCGTCTGCAGGGCGAGCGGGGGGAGGGATGCCACCGGCACCCTGGTCCGCATGACCTCACTCTCGGATTCCCGGACGGGCCGGTTCGCCGCCGCGCTGCGCGCGGCGGCGCAGGAGGCGCTGTCGTTCTGGCTTCCGATCGCGTGCGCGGGCTGCGGGGCGCTGGACGTGCCGCTGTGCCCGGCGTGTCGCGCACAGCTCGCCGCCCGGCCGTCGACGCGCCGGCTGCCCGGGGGCGAGGCCGTGCTGTGCGCCCTGCCGTTCTCGGGCGTCGTGGCGCGCTGCGTCCGCGCGCTCAAGGAGGAGGGGCGGACCGGTCTCGCCCGTGACCTGGCTCCCGCGCTGGCCGCGGTCCTGACCGCCGTCCCGCCGACGGTGCTCGTGACCACCGTCCCGACGCGCGCCGCGGCGTTCCGGCGGCGCGGCTTCGTCGTCGTCGAGCTCCTCGTCCGACGGGCTGGGCGTCGTCCCGTTCGCGTCCTGCGCCTGCGGCGTGTCCCGCGCGATCAACGCGGCCTCGACCGGGAGGAGCGGCGTCGGAACCTCGCGGGCGCGCTCGTGGCGCGGGGGGTGCGCGGACGGGCGGTGGTCGTGGTCGACGACGTGGTGACCACCGGCGCGACCCTGGCCGAAGCCATGCGGGCGCTCCGCGCGGCCGGCGCGGGGCCCGTCCGGGCGGTGGCACTGGCGCACACGCCGTCGCGCAGGGGATCGGGAGGTGAACAGCAGATGATTCCCACGTGACACCCCGGTGCCGCGCCACTAGCGTGGGAGGGACTGAAGGCGACGGATGTTCCGCCCTCTCCGGGCGGAACCCGGAACAAGGAGGTCACGGATGGACACCAACATCGTCGGCGTGGGAGTCGGTATCACCGATCGTTTCCGCTCGGTGGTCGAAGAGAAGGTCGGTCGCATCGAGCATCTGGCGCCCCGCGCCACCGTCCTCGAGGTCAAGGTGACGCACCGTTCGTACCGCAACGGCCGGATGGAGGACGACACCGTCGAGCTCACCCTCGACGGCAAGGGCCCCGTCGTGCGCGCCGAGGCCACCGACGCGGACAAGTTCGCCGCGCTCGACCTGGCGGTCGACAAGATCTCCGAGCAGGTGCGGCGCGCGAAGGAGAAGCGCGTCGACGCCCGAAACCACCCCCGTGGCGCACGGTTCGAGAAGGGCACCGGCGAGCTGTCGGGCATCGACGTCGAGCCCGCCTCCGTCGATGTGCTGCGCGCGGTCGCGACCGGCGAGGTGCCCATCCAGTCGTCCGCTGAGGACGAGCAGGACTACTCCCCGGTCGTCATCCGCCAGAAGGAGTTCGACGCCGAGTGGATGACCGCCGAGGACGCCGTCGACCGCATGGAGCTGGTCGGCCACGACTTCTTCCTCTTCATCGACGCGCGCACCGATCACCCGAGCGTCGTGTACCGCCGCAAGGGATGGGACTACGGTGTCATCGCCCTCGGCACGCAGGCGCCTCCGGCCGCGCAGGTGGCGAGCTGACGCAGACCGTCACGACGGCCCCCGTCCTCCGGGACGGGGGCCGTCGTCGCTGTCGCCGGGCTCGCCGGATAGTGCCGGGCGTCATGGATGCCGCGGGGCGTCGCTCGCGTCACGGGGCGACGCGGGAGCCGTGGGGTGTGCGAGCGGGGCGCCGTCCGCCCCGCCGGGGCGAGGAGCGGGGCTCAGCCGTCGAACATGTCGCCGAGCAGCGAGCCGATGACGAGACCGCCGAGCATGCCGCCGACCATGTTGCCGCCGCCCATGCCGCCGCCGCGGGGGCGACCGCCCCAACCGTTGCCGCCGTAGCCGCCGTCGTTCCACTCGTCGGGACGGCCCTGCTGGATGTCGTTCTGCGCGAGCTGCAGCGCCTCCGCGGCCAGGCCGCCGGCGCGGCGGGCGGTCGCCAGCACGGTCTCGCGGTCGTCCTCGGGGACCGGCCCCAGGGGGAGGCCCGACCGCAGGCGCTCGGCCTCGACGAAGCGGGTGCGGGCGTCGGCGCCGACCCAGCCGCGGTGGCCGGTGATCAGCCCGCGCGCGACCGCGATCTGCCGGTCCGCGTCGTCCACGGCGTGGTCGACCTGCTCCTGCGAGGGCACCGGCCGCGACGCGCGCTCACGAGCGGTGTCGAGGTCGGCGTTGGCCTGGCGCAGGGAGGACAGCGCCGCGAACGGGTCTGTGCGGGTGCCCGAGGCCGGCAGGGCGGCGAGCGCGCGCTCCAGGGCCGTCATGGCCTGGGCGACCGCGGGGGTCTGCGGGCCGCGGCGGGCCTCGACGAGGTCGCCGCGGGAGTCGTCGACGACGGCGGCGAGGGTGGACTCGGCGCGCAGGGCCTCGATCTCGAACGTGTCGACGGCGTCCAGCAACGACTCGGCGCGGCGGACCGCCTCCGTCGCCGCCTCCAGCGCCACCGACGCCTGCTCGCGCTGGCCGGCCTCCCGGCGCCGCTCGGAGACGCCCGCGGTGTGCACGGCGAAGTCCAGCAGCTGGTCGATCTCCTCGGGGTTGCCGCCGATCTGCTGCATCGCCGAGTCGCTGTAGCGGTGGGCGAGACGCTCGACGACCGCTCGGGCGTGCGGGACGCGCGCAGCGAGCTGCTCGCGGTCGGCGCGGACGCGGGCGAGGATCTCGGGCGCGCGGCGGACCGCGTCGATCTTCGGCTGGAGGACGAGCGTGCGCTCCTCGAGGAGGTCCTCGGCCCACTCCGAGAGCTGGACGATGCGCGCGTTGCGGGTGCGCAGCTCTTCGCGGGTGTCGGGGATCTCGTCGTGGTTCAGCTGGTGCAGGTGGAAGGCCTCGGCCAGGTGCGTGCGCACCGAGTCCAGAGCGGCCTTGAGGTCCTCGACGGCCTTGTCGCCGAGCTCCGCCCGGGCGAAGTCGAGCTCGTCGGAGGTGAGGCGCACCCGCTCGTCCGCCGCGACGATCGCCAGCTCGGCGCGTCGTGCCAGGTCGGCATCCGCGGCATCCTGTTCTTCGCGCTTCCTCTTGCCCCAGAACCCAGCCATGGCACGATCCTAGGCCGCGTACCCGGCGGCGTCGCCGAGTGTTCGCTGCGGGCGCGAACGCCGGAATACCGAAACCCGCCCGCTCGCAGGTCACGAACGGGTAACACGACTAACATGGCCCCCGGTATGCCTGTGGGCATGCCGGCGTCTGTGTGGACGCGACACCCGACAGATGGAGATGCTTCGTGGCCAATCCGCTCGAGAAACTGCTGCGCGCCGGAGAGGGACGCATCCTGCGACGGCTGCAGGGCGTGGTCAAGGCGACCGGCGCCCTCGAAGAGGACTACGAGCAGCTGACCGACGAGGAGCTGCGCAACGAGACCGTCGAGCTGCGTGCGCGGTACGAGGCGGGCGAGACCCTCGACCAGCTGATGCCCGAGGCCTTCGCCGCCGTCCGCGAGGCGGGCAAGCGCACGCTCGGTCAGCGCCCCTACGACGTCCAGATCATGGGCGGCGCGGCCCTGCACCTCGGCAACATCGCCGAGATGAAGACCGGTGAGGGCAAGACGCTGACCGCGGCGCTGCCGGCGTACCTCAACGCCATCGCGGGCAAGGGCGTGCACGTCATCACGGTCAACGACTTCCTCGCGAGCTACCAGTCGGAGCTCATGGGCCGCGTCTACCGCGCGCTCGGCATGACCACCGGGACGGTCGTCGCGGGTCAGACCCCCGAGGTGCGCCGCGAGCAGTACGAGGCCGACATCACCTACGGGACGAACAACGAGTTCGGCTTCGACTACCTGCGCGACAACATGGCCTGGCGCAAGGAGGACCTCGTGCAGCGCGGGCACTTCTTCGCCATCGTCGACGAGGTCGACTCGATCCTCATCGACGAGGCGCGCACGCCGCTGATCATCTCGGGCCCGTCGTCGGGGGAGGCGAACCGCTGGTTCGCCGAGTTCGCCAAGCTCGCCCGCACGCTCGAGGCCGGCGTCGACTACGAGGTCGACGAGAAGAAGCGCACGATCGGCGTGCTCGAGCCCGGCATCGAGAAGGTCGAGGACTACCTCGGCATCGACAACCTCTACGAGTCCGCGAACACGCCGCTCATCTCGTTCCTCAACAACTCGATCAAGGCGCTGGCGCTGTTCAAGCGCGACACCGACTACGTCGTCATGAACGACGAGGTCATGATCGTCGACGAGCACACCGGCCGCATCCTGGTCGGTCGCCGGTACAACGAGGGCATCCACCAGGCCATCGAGGCCAAGGAGGGCGTGCCGGTCAAGGCGGAGAACCAGACGCTGGCGACCGTCACGCTGCAGAACTACTTCCGCCTGTACGACAAGCTCTCGGGCATGACCGGTACCGCCGAGACCGAGGCCGCCGAGTTCATGTCGACCTACAAGCTCGGCGTCGTCCCCATCCCGACCAACAAGCCGATGATCCGCAAGGACCAGGCCGACCTCGTCTACAAGAACGAGACCGCCAAGTTCGCCCAGGTCGTCGAGGACATCGCCGAGCGTCACGAGAAGGGCCAGCCCGTGCTGGTCGGCACGACGAGCGTCGAGAAGAGCGAGTACCTCTCCCGGCTGCTGGCCAAGAAGGGCATCCGCCACGAGGTCCTGAACGCCAAGAACCACGCCCGCGAGGCCGAGATCGTCGCGCGTGCCGGTCGCCTCGGCGCCGTCACCGTCGCGACCAACATGGCCGGTCGTGGAACGGACATCATGCTCGGCGGCAACGCGGAGTTCCTCGCCGTCTCGGAGATGAAGGCCAAGGGCCTCGACCCCGTCGAGACCCCGGACGCGTACGAGTCCGAGTGGGACTCCGTCTACCAGCAGACGCGCGACACCGTGGCCGAGGAGGCCGCGAAGGTCGTCGACGCCGGCGGTCTCTACGTGCTCGGCACCGAGCGCCACGAGTCGCGCCGCATCGACAACCAGCTGCGCGGTCGCTCGGGCCGTCAGGGCGACCCCGGCGAGAGCCGCTTCTACCTGTCGCTCACCGACGACCTCATGCGCCTGTTCCAGTCCGGCGCCGCGGAGGCCATCCTCGCCCGCACGAACTTCCCCGACGACGTCGCGATCGAGTCCGGGCTGGTCTCGCGCGCGATCAAGAGCGCCCAGTCGCAGGTCGAGGCCCGCAACGCCGAGATGCGCAAGAACGTGCTGAAGTACGACGACGTCCTCAACCGTCAGCGCGAGGCGATCTACGCCGACCGCCGCCACATGCTGCAGGGCGACGACATCGCCGACCGCGTGCAGCACTTCATCGAGGACGCGATCACCGCGGTCATCGACGACCACACCAGCAACGGGCACACCGAGTCCTGGGACTTCGACGCCCTGTGGACGGAGCTCAAGACCCTGTACCCGGTGGGAGTGACGATCGACGAGGTCGTCGCCGAGGCCGGCGGCAACCGCGGCCGCATCACGGCCGAGGGCCTGAAGCGCGAGATCATCTCGGACGCCCGCATCGCGTACCACAACCGCGAGGAGACGCTCGGGGAGCAGGCCGTCCGCGAGCTCGAGCGCCGCGTCGTCCTGCAGGTGCTCGACCGCCGCTGGCGCGACCACCTCTACGAGATGGACTACCTCAAGGACGGCATCGGCCTGCGCGCCATGGCCCAGCGCGACCCGCTCATCGAGTACCAGCGCGAGGGGTACCAGATGTTCCAGTCGATGATGGGCCAGATCAAGGAGGAGTCGGTCGGCTACCTCTACAACCTCGAGGTCGAGGTCAAGAAGGTCGAGGGCGACAGCGCCGAGGTCGAGGCGAAGGGCCTGACCGCCGCTCCCGTCGAGGGGCAGCGTCTGCAGTACTCGGCGGCCAACGACGCCGGCGAGGTCGAGGTGCGCAACGACCGCGGTCAGGTGCAGCAGGCCGCGACGAACCGCCTGCGTCAGGCGGCGGCGGCCTCGTCGTCCGCGCCGCCCGCCGAGGCCGCGGCCGCGACCGGCCCGCGCGGAGCGTTCGGTCAGCGCACCGAGGTGGCCGAGCCGGCCGCCGCGAACAACCGCGCGGAGCGTCGCGCCACCGGCAAGAAGAAGTAAGCAGGGACCACGGATGCCGCGACGGGGGCCGGACGCCCCGGTCGCGGCATCCGTCGTCCGGGGGTCCGTCGCGGCCGGCGGAGGTCCCGTCGTCCGGAGGGCGGGCGGTCCACGGGGGGTCGATTGGACGCTGTGGAGCGGGGATATCCTGAGGCGATGAGCCCGCTGCGCCCCCTCGACCAGTCATCGAAGCTGAAGGACGTCCTCTACGAGATCCGTGGAGAGGCCCTCGTGGAGGCCGACCGGCTCGAGGCCGAGGGGCACACGATCCTCAAGCTCAACACGGGCAACCCGGCGTCGTTCGGGTTCGAGGCGCCGCACCAGATCGTCCGCGACATGATCGCGTCCATCCCGCGTGCCCACGGGTACAGCGACAGCCGTGGCATCATGTCCGCGCGTCGCGCCGTCGTCTCGCGCTACGAGGAGACCCCCGGTTTCCCGCACCTGGACCCCGACCACGTCTACCTCGGCAACGGCGTCTCCGAGCTGATCACGATGACCATGCAGGCGCTGCTGGACGAGGGCGACGAGGTGCTCATCCCCGCCCCGGACTACCCGCTCTGGACCGCGATGACGAGCCTCGGCGGCGGGACCCCCGTGCACTACGTCTGCGACGAGACGAACGAGTGGCAGCCCGACCTCGAGGACATCCGCGCGAAGGTGACGCCGCGGACCAAGGCGATCGTCGTCATCAACCCGAACAACCCGACCGGGGCCGTCTACTCGCGGGCGGTCCTCGAGGGCATCGCGGCGATCGCACGCGAGAACTCGCTGCTGCTGCTGGCCGACGAGATCTACGACCGCATCCTGTTCGACGACGCGGAGCACATCCCCCTCGCGACGATCGCCCCCGACCTGCTGTGCCTGACCTTCAACGGCCTCTCCAAGACGTACCGCGTCGCCGGCTACCGGTCGGGCTGGCTCGCCATCACCGGCCCGAAGGAGCACGCCGAGGGCTTCCTCCACGGCATCAACCTCCTGGCCTCCACGCGCCTGTGCCCCAACGTCCCGGCGCAGTACGCGGTGCAGGCCGCGCTGTCGGGCGTGCAGTCGATCGACTCGCTCATCGCGCCGACGGGCCGCCTCCACGAGCAGCGCGACGCGGCGTGGGAGGGTCTCGAGGCCATCCCGGGCGTCTCGTGCGTGCGTCCTCGCGGCGCGCTCTACGCCTTCCCGCGGTTCGACCCCGAGGTGTACGAGATCCCCGACGACGCGAAGTTCGTGCACGACTTCCTCATCGCGGAGCACGTGCTCCTCGTGCAGGGGTCGGGCTTCAACTGGCCGTCGACGGACCACGTGCGCATCGTCACGCTGCCCGAGGCGCGTGTGCTCACGGACGCCATCGAGCGGCTGGGCAACTTCTTGTCCACCTGGCGTCCCTGACGCGACGGGCCGCCGTGGAGGGCGCGGCACGGCGGGTCACAGCAGCGCCGCGGCCGTGACGCGCCACCGTCGCTCGGTGGCCTCGAGGCGCAGGGCGACGGCCCGCGTGCGCGCCCGGGCGGCGACCACCGCGGCGGCCTCGACGACACCGTCGGCCGGCGACGACAGATGGATGCTGCGGATGCCGTAGTGGGGCCGCTGTGCGGGGGTGTTCCGGGCGCTCCGGGCCCGGGTGGCGAGTCCGGCGCGGGTCACGAGGGCGCGGTAGGCGTCCTCGCTGAACCACCGCGACATCTGCTCGGCCTCCCGCACGCCGGAGAGCACCTCCAGCAGGCCCCGGACGAGGGCGTGAACCAGCGGCAGCGGGTCGGGCAGCTCGCCGTGCCCGCTCGCCGCGTCGGGGTCGGCAGGGACGAGCGCCAGGGACGGCGGCTGCTCGGTGCGCGTCTCGGACGGCGACCGTCGTGCGGTGGTGTCAGGCATGGGAGCTCCCTCGATCGTGTGCCGACGGTGATCGGGGGGCGTCGTCGCGGCCAGTAGAGCACACCCGGGGCGCGCACTCCCACGAGAACCGGGACCTGTGGAGAAGCCGGGGCAGGGGATTCACCGGTCGACGCCGCATCACATCACCCGTCAGCGGCGCCGACGTCACCCTTGCCGGACCCGTGCCTCACCCGTCGGCCCGTCGGCGCGACGACCCCCGCGGGCGGGGCCGGGTCGCCCGCAGAATAGGCTGGTCGCGTGTCGACACTCAGCGAACTCGTCTACGCCCAGGGCCGTTCCAGCGAAGAGGACGTGGAGTGGCTGCACCGCCTCGCCGGCGACGGGCAGCTGCTGGCCGACCTCGCCTTCGCCGACATCGTGATCTGGGTCCCGACCCCCGACGACTCGTTCGTCGCCGTCGCGCACACGCGGCCCGGGGGAGCGGCGACGCTGTTCTACCGGGACATCGTCGGCGACCGGGTGCGCCCGCAGTGGCGGACGCAGGTGCGCGAGGCGTTCCAGAGCGGGCGCATCGTCGACTCGGCCTCCCCGGACTGGTTCGAGGAGACGCCCACGCGCGTGCGGGCCGTCCCCATCGTGCGCACGCTCGCCCGCGACGGACGCGCAGAGGTCACGGTCGGCGTCCTCACGCGCCACACCAACCTCGGCGAGGCGCGCACCCCCTCCCGGCAGCAGATCACCTTCAACGACTGCGCCGACGACCTCTTCGGCATGATCGCCTCCGGCGAGTTCCCCGACCTCAAGGCCCCGACCTCCCCGCGGCGCGGCGCCCCGCGTGCGTCGGACGGCCTCATCCGCCTCGACGTGGACGGCATCACCACGTTCGCGAGCCCCAACGCCCTCTCGGCGTTCAACCGCATGGGCTTCGACGACGAGCTCGAGGGGGAGTCCCTGGCGGAGGTGACGTCCCGCATCCTGCCGGCCAAGCGCCGCGACGTGGACGAGTCGCTGCCGATCGTCGTGACCGGCCGCGCTCCCTGGCGCGCGGACATCGAGGCGCGCGGCGTCCAGGTGTCGCTGCGGACGATCCCGCTGCGCGACCGGGGCACCCGCATCGGCGCGATCGTGCTGAGCCGGGACGTGACGGAGATCCGTCATCAGGAGCAGGAGCTCATCACCAAGGACGCGACGATCCGCGAGATCCACCACCGCGTCAAGAACAACCTGCAGACCGTCGCGTCGCTGCTGCGCATCCAGGCGCGCCGCACCCACTCCGACGAGGCGCGGGACGCCCTGACCCAGGCCATGCGCCGCGTCTCCGCGATCGCGGTCGTGCACGACACGCTGTCGGAGGGCCTGGCACAGAACGTCGACTTCGACGACGTCTTCGCGCGGGTGCTCAAGCTCGTCGCCGAGGTGGCCGCCGCACCGAACACCCGGGCGCGCACGCGCTCGACGGGACGCTTCGGGACGCTGCCGAGCGAGTACGCCACCCCGCTGGCTCTCGCGCTGACCGAGCTCGTCACCAACGCCGTCGAGCACGGACTGGCCGGGCAGGAGGGCGACGTCGAGATCGCGGCGGAGCGCGGCGACGAGATGCTCGAGGTGCGCGTCCGCGACAGCGGCGTCGGTCTGCCCGAGGGGCAGGTCGGTCGGGGTCTCGGGACGCAGATCGTCCGCACCCTCATCCAGGGCGAGCTGGGCGGCACGATCGACTGGCACACCCTCATGGGCAACGGCACCGAGGTCACGATCGAGATCCCGCTGCGCTACATCGACCGCTCGGCGGGCTGACCCGCCCCGAATGCGAAGAACCCGCCCCTCGGGGGCGGGTTCTTCAGCGGGACCGCGAGGTCAGGAGGCGCGGCGGGCGCGGGCGGCGCGGCGCTTGAGGGCGCGACGCTCGTCCTCGGAGAGACCGCCCCACACGCCCGAGTCCTGACCGCTCTCGAGGGCGTACTGCAGGCAGACCTCGGTCACCGTGCAGCGTGCGCAGACCGACTTGGCCTTCTCGATCTGGTCGACGGCCGGGCCGGTGTTGCCGACGGGGAAGAACAGCTCGGGGTCGACGGTCAGGCAGGCTGCTTTATCACGCCAGTCCATGGGGGTGCTCCTTGTTGCGAAAATTTCTTGTGATTCGGGCACCGGTGTTCGGGTCCGGTACCCTTGTGGGAAATGCGAGCGATTGCTCGCCCCACGTCGCTGTGGGAGCACACGGCTTTTTCCATGCTCCCACAGCGCTTCCGGCCGATCAAGAGGTAACCGGCAGGTTTCCAGCGAGCAACGTCGGCGAAACATGTCTTCGAGAGGATGCCGCTCCATGCCGGTCCGTCTTCTGGCCGCCGCCGTCCTGGCCGTCGAGGCGATCGGCATCCTGGCCCTCGCGGCATGGCAGGTCGTCGCCCTCGCCGGCGGCGACACCGACTCCGTCACCAGCTCGATCGCACTCATCGTGCTCACCGTCATCGGAGCGGTCGCCGTCGGCGCCTTCGCCGTGGCGACGGCGCGCGGGGTGTCGGCGGGCCGGTCCGGCGGGATCGTGACCCAGCTGCTCATCCTGTCGGTGGCGCTCGGCGCAGTCACGGGGGAGTGGGCCGAGCCCGGTGTCGCGGCGCTGATCGCCGTGCCGGCCGTGGTCGGCCTGATCCTGCTGATCCTCGCCGTGCGTCAGGCGGCGCCGCGCGCGCGTCGCGACGACGCCTGAGAGTCGGCGGCCCGCGCGCGACTCAGGCCGCGGCGAGGCCGAGCGTCTTGCGCAGACGCGCGACGTGACCCGTCGCCTTGACGTTGTAGAGCGCCTCGACGACGGCGCCCTCCTCGTCGACCACGAAGGTCGAGCGGAGCACGCCGGTGATCGTCTTGCCGTAGTTCTGCTTCTCGCCCCAGGCGCCGTACGCCTCGTGCACGGCGTGGTCGGGGTCGCTGAGCAGCGGGAAGGTCAGGCCGTCGCTGTCGCGGAACGCGCGGAGCTTCTCGGGGGTGTCGCGCGAGATGCCCAGCACCGTGTAGCCGGCCCCCTGCAGCGAGGCGAGGCTGTCGCGGAAGTCGCACGCCTGCGTGGTGCAGCCGGGCGTCTGCGCGGCGGGGTAGAAGTAGAGGATGACGCGGCGACCGCGGAAGTCGCTCAGCGAGACGGGGTGCTCGTCCTGGTCGAGCAGGGTGAAGTCGGGCGCGGCGGAGCCGGGTTCGAGGTTCGTCACCCCTCCAGCCTAGAGCGCTCGATCGCCTGGAACGTCGTCAGCAGCCGGTGCAGCGAGTCCAGTCGGGCGGGTCCGCCGGGACCCAGGCGACCGGATGCCACGGCCTCGGCGATCGCGCAGTCCGGGGCGTCGGGCAGGTGGGTGCAGCCGCGGGGGCACTCCTCCGCGACGGCGGCGAGGTCGGTGAAGGCCCCCAGCACGTTCGACGGATCGACGTGCCCCAGCCCGAAGGAGCGGACGCCCGGGGTGTCGATGACCCAGCCGGACCCGCCCGCCCCGCGGTAGCGCAGCGACACGGCGGAGGACGACGTGTGCCGGCCGCGGCCGGTGACGACGTTGACGTGCCCGATCGCCCGTTCGGAGCCGGTGAGCGCGTTCACGAGCGTCGACTTACCCACCCCGGAGTGTCCGACGAACACGGTCGAGTGCCCCACGAGAGCCTCCCCGATGCGCTCGACCGGCATGTCGCCCTGCGCGCTCGTGAACACGCGGAGGTCGACGCCCTCGAAGTGGGCGAGGAAGTCGCTCGGGTCGGCGAGGTCGGTCTTCGTGACGACGAGCATCGGGCGGATGCCGGCGTCCAGCGCCGCGACGAGGTAGCGGTCGACGAGCCGCGCGCGGGGCTCGGGGTCGGCGGCGGCGACGACGATGAGCATCTGGTCGGCGTTGGCGACGATGACGCGCTCCACCTGGTCGGTGTCGTCGGCACTCCGGCGGAGCAGCGACGTGCGTTCCTCGATGCCGACGATGCGACCGAGGGTGCCCTCGTCGCCGGACAGGTCGCCGACGACGCGGGCGCGGTCGCCGTTGACGATGGGCTGCTTGCGGAGCTCGCGGGCGCGGGTGGCCAGGATGCGGCGCTCGTCCGGCCCGTCCTCGTCGACGAGCACCGTGTAGCGGCCGCGGTCCACGCCGAGCACGCGCGCGATCTGCGCGTCGGCGTGCGCCGGACGCCGCTTGGTCCGCGGACGGTTCGCCTTGGGATTCGGGCGGACCCGGATGGACGACTCGTCGTAGTCGAGATCGTCGTCGTCGTCGCTGTCGTCGAGCCAGCTCACGCGTCAGCCCGTGGCATCCATCCCCAGCATGATCCGCCAGAGCGCGGCGAACTGGGGGAGGGTCTTGGCGGTCGTCCCGATCTCGTCCACGCGGACCCCGGGGACCCGCAGACCGATGAGCGCGCCGGTCGTCGCGAGACGGTGATCGTGGTGCGCCTTCCACTCGCCGCCCCGCAGGGGGCGGGGGACGATCCGGATGCCGTCGGGCAGCTCGTGCGCCTCGCCGCCGAGCGAGCGCAGGTTGCCCACGAGAGCGGCGATGCGGTCGGTCTCGTGTCCGCGGATGTGGCCGATGCCGTGCAGCGTCGTCGGACCGTCGGCGAACGCCGCGAGGCCGAAGATCGTCGGCGCCAGCTCTCCGGCGGCCGAGAGGTCGAGCTCGACGCCGGAGATGCCCTCCCCGGCCGAGACGGTGAGGTTGCCGCCGCGGCGGACGACCCGGGCCCCCATCTCGGTGAGGATGTCGCCGAGCAGGGCGCCCGGCTGCGTCGAGTGCAGCGGCCATCCGGTGACGGTGACGGACCCGCCGACCACCATGGCGGCCGCGAGGAACGGCGCCGCGTTGGACAGGTCGGGCTCGATGGCGACGTCCTTGGCCCGCACGGGGCCGGCGGGCACGATCCACTCGCCCGGCGCGGGGCGCTCGACGTGGATGCCGCGGTGCCCGAGGGCCTCGACGGTCATGTCGATGTGGGGCACGCTCGGCAGGCGCGAGCCGACGTGGCGCAGGCGCAGGCCGACGTCGAAGCGGGGGGCGGCCAGAAGCAGCCCCGAGACGAACTGGCTCGACTGGCTCGCGTCGATGTCGACCTCGCCGCCGCGGATGTGGCCGTGGCCGCGGACCGAGAACGGGAGGGCCCAGTGCCCGCCGTCGTCGATGTCGACGCCGACGTCGCGGAGGGCGGAGATCATCGTGCCCATCGGGCGGTGCAGCGCGCTCTCGTGCGCCGTGACCAGGACGTCGCCGCGGGCGAGGCCTGCGACGGGGGCGACGAAGCGCATGACCGTGCCCGCCTGCCCGCAGTCGACCGTCGCGTCGCCGGTGAACGCCGACGGCGGGGTGACGAGGAGGTCGGGTCCGTAGGGGGAGTCGGTGGGGACGTCCTCGATGGTCACGCCGAGCGCGCGCAGGGCGTCGACCATGCGGGCCGAGTCGTCGGAGTGCAGCGGGGCGTGGAGCATGCCCGGGCCGTCGGCGATGGCGGCGAGGACGAGCTCGCGGTTCGTCAGCGACTTCGAACCGGGCACCGTGATCGCGGCATCCAGGACTCCGTCGGCGACGGGCGCGTCCCATGGGCCGCGCGGGGCGGCGGAGGGGGAGAGCGGGGAATACCCGTGGTCGGTCATCGGTTCCTACCCTACTGAAAGGGGGACGACACGTGACCGCACTTCTCGAGCGCGAGACCGTCCAGTGGCCGGCGGACACGCCGGACGTAGACTGGCGCATGATGGACGACACGGCAGATGCGACGGAGCCCCGCGCGCAGTTCGAAGAGCAGGCGCTGCCCTTCATGGACCAGCTCTATGCGGCGGCGATGCGCATGACGCGCAACCCCGCCGATGCGGCGGACCTCGTGCAGGAGACCTTCGTGAAGGCCTTCGGCTCGTGGGCCTCGTTCACGCAGGGCACGAACCTGAAGGCCTGGCTGTACCGCATCCTGACGAACACGTACATCAACACGTACCGCAAGAAGCAGCGCGAGCCCTACCAGAGCGCGATCGACGACCTGGAGGACTGGCAGCTCGGCGGTGCCGAGTCGACCACCGCCACCAGTGCCCGGTCCGCCGAGGCCGAGGCCATCGACCACATGCCCGCGTCGGTCGTCAAGGACGCGCTGCAGTCGATCCCCGAGGACTTCCGGATGGCGGTGTACCTCGCCGACGTCGAGGGCTTCGCCTACCAGGAGATCGCCGACATCATGAAAACCCCGATCGGCACGGTCATGAGCCGTCTGCACCGCGGCCGGCGGCTGCTGCGAGACCTGCTGTCGGACTACGCGAAGGAGCGCGGCTACCAGGCCGCGACGGGAGTGAAGAAATGAGCGACTGCGGCTGCGACAAGGCACGGCGCGACCTGGAGGAGTACCTCCGCAACGAGGTGTGCAAGACGGAGCACAACGACATCCGCGAGCACCTCGAGAACTGCCCCGGATGCCAGGACGAGGCGCTCGTCGCCCGCACCCTGACCGAGGTGGTCGCACGGGCCTGCAAGGAGACGGCTCCCGACGAGCTGCGCGATCAGGTGCTCACGCGCCTGCGCTCGATCCAGGCGACGCACTAGTCGTCCGGGCTCCCGCGATCCGGGACAAGCCCGCCGGACACGGACGCCGGCCCTCCCTAGGCTGGGGGCATGGCTCACACCGACACCGCGACTCTGCCCCTGGACGCCTCGTCATCGCAGGCCCTCGCCGAGAACGAGCTGGAGTACGCGCTCGTCTCCGGCGACGGCGACGACTTCGTGCCCTACCTCCGGTCGGTGGTCCGCGGGTTCCTGGACGAGGAGCCGACGGACGAGGTGGTCGAGACGGCACGGCGCGCGATGCGCGCCCGGCGGCTGATCGGCGTCTTCGACCGCGCGGGCGAGGCGCCCGACGCCCCGGTGGGCACGATCGAGTCCTGGCCGTCGGAGCTGACCGTCTCGCCCGAGCGGACGCTCCCGCTCTGGTCCATCAGCGCCGTCACCGTCGCCCCCACGCACCGGCGGCGGGGGATCGCCCGCGCGATGCTCACCGGTGAGCTGCGCACGGCGGCGGCCGCCGGCTTCGCGGTCGCGGGGCTCACGGTCACCGAGGCCACCATCTACGGGCGGTGGGGCTTCTCACCCGCGGCCTGGGCGTCGGACGTCGTGATCGACAGCCGCCGCGCCGCATTCACCGGCCCGGTGGCATCCGGTCGTCTCGACTTCGTGGCCCGCGAGACCCTCCCCGTGCGGCTCGAGACGCTGCACGAGCGCATCCGCGTCCAGCGTCCGGGCTCGGTCCGCGGGTGGGAGGCGCGGTGGCGCGGCATGGCCGGGCTGAACCCCGACGACAAGGAGGCCCGCAAGGTGCGCGCCGTCGCCTACACCGATGCGGCGGGGGAGGAGCGCGGCATCCTGGTGTACACGCTCGCCGAGAAGGACGGGTCGGCGTTCACGGACCACGAGCTGCGGGTGCGGATCCTGCTCGCGGACGACGACGAGGCCGTCGCGGCGCTCTGGCGCTTCGCCCTCGAGCACGATCTCGTCTCGCGGGTCACGGCCAGCCTGCAGCCCGCGGTCCCGCCGGTGCAGTGGATGGTGTCCGACCGGCGCGCGGTCACCGCGACGCTCACCGACCATCACTGGCTGCGCGTGCTCGACGTGCCCCGCGCGCTCGCGGCGCGGACGTACGCGGCCGCGCTGACGACGACGATCCGCGTCGAGGACCCCCTGGGCTTCGCCGACGGCACCTGGTCGCTCCGGATCGACGAGGAGGGAACCGCGGAGGTCGTCCCCGTCGACGACGAGGCCGACGTGACGCTGTCGGTCAACGCGCTGGGCTCGCTCCTGCTCGGCGGCGTCCGTGCCACCGAGCTGTCCGTCGCGGGTCTCGTCCGCGGCGGTCCGGACGCGCTCGCCGCGCTCGACGCGGCCTTCGCGCCCGCCGCGACGCCGCTGCTCGACATCTGGTACTGATCCGCCGGGTTCACGGCATCCGGTATCGAGTTCTGGAGTAGCATCCCGCCGATGTCCCACACCACGACGACCCCGCCGGCCCCGACCCGCGGCGCGGTCCTGCGCGCCCGTCTGCGCTCCCTCGGCGACGCGTTGCGGCGCTACGCGGCCGTCAACCCGGTCGCGCTGGCCTTCGCGGTTGCCATCCTCTCGGCGTCCGCCGCCACGGGGTCGTTGTGGGGGACGGACGCCTCGGCCTGGGGCGCGGGGCCCCTGTCCACCTTCGTGTCGGGGCGGTGGTGGACGCTCGTCACCGCCCTGGTGGTGCCGGACTCGACCGTGGACGCGCTGGCGTCGATCCTCGTCGCCGTGACACTGCTGGCGTGGGCGGAGCGGCGTCTGGGCTCCCGGCGCACCGCCGCCCTCCTCGGCGGACTCGGCGTCCTCGGCCTGCTGACGGGCATCGGCCTGCACGCGGCGGCGTGGGGGCTCACCGACCTCCGCCCCGTCATCGCCACCGAGGTGCCCGTCCTCGATCCCACGATCACCTCGGCCGCCGTCGTCATGGCCGCGTCGGCGATGGCATCCACGCTCTGGCGACGCCGGGTGCGGCTCGTCGGCTTCGCCCTGCTCGCGCTGTTCGCGCTCTACGCGGGCGACGCGGACTCCTGGTACCGACTCATCGCGGCCACGCTCGGCCTGCTGACCGGGGCGTTCCTCGCCCGCGGCAGCGCGCGGGGGTCCTGGCACCGCAGCTCGACGCGCGAGACGCGGACCCTGCTGGCGCTGCTGACGACCGTCGTGGGGCTGGGGCCGCTGGTCGCCCTCGTCAGCGGCGGGGGGCGCGGTCCGCTCTCGCTCGTGGTCGACGCCTACACGCAGTTCGACGAGGCGCTCATCGAGCAGTGCGACCAGCTGTCGTCGTCGGCGTGCGACGAGCAGTTCGCGCTCCTCATGACCCGGGGCGTGGGTCCCGCCCTGCTGGCCGTGACGCCGCTCGTGCTGCTGCTCATCGCCGCCTGGGGCCTGCGGCAGGGACGCCGCGCGGCCCTCGTGCTGGCGGTCGCGGTGCTCGTGGCATCCGCGGTCCTCCCCGTCGTGTCGCTGCTCGACGGCCGCCTGGTCATCGACCCGTGGGTGGACGGCAGCGGCGCCGAGTACGTGCTGTGGGCGCTGGCGTCGATCGTCATCCCGCTCGCCCTGGCGGCCGCGCTGCTGGTCGCGCGCGAGCGGTTCCGGATCCGGGCGACGGCCCGGGCGGCCCGGACGGTCGCTGTCGTCGTGGGGGCGGCGTTCGTCGTCTGCGGTGCGGCCTTCTTCGTCGTCGAGGAGGTCAACCGCCGGGAGTTCGACCGCGACCTCGGCGTCCTCGACCTGCTCGGCCTCACGGTGCGCCGCTTCATCCCGCCCGTCTTCCTCCACCCGCCGGGGTCGTCTCCGTTCCCGCACCACGGTCCGGCGCTGTTCGTCTACCAGTGGGTGGGCGTGCTGTTCTGGGCGATCGTCTGCGCGGCGCTGCTGTGGCTGTTCCGCAAGGTGCAGCGGCCGGACGCGGGGGACGACCGTCTGTACCGGGACCTGCTGCGCCGCGGCAGCGACACCCTCGGCTTCCTCGGCACCTGGGAGGGCAACCGCTACTGGTACGCCGAGGACCGCACCGCCGCCGTCGCCTACCGCCTCGTCGGCGACGTCGCGCTCGCCGTCGGGGATCCGCTCGCCGCCCCGGGGGAGCGTCCCGCCGCCCTCGCCGGATTCACCGACTACTGCCTCGAGCAGGGCTGGACGCCGGCGTTCTACAGCATCCACGCCGAGACCATGGACGATCTCCGGGCCCGCGGCTGGCGGGAGGTGCCGGTAGGAGTGGAGACCGTGATGGACCTGCCGGGCCTGGAGTTCGCCGGCAAGGCCTGGCAGAAGGTGCGGCAGCCGTTGACCCGCGCGGAGCGTGACGGCTTCACCTCGATCTGGACGCGCTGGCCGGATCTCACGGTCTCGCAGGCCTCGCAGGTCGTGGCCATCGATGAGGAGTGGGTGGCCGACCGGGCCCTCCCCGAGATGGGGTTCACCCTGGGCTCGCTCGAGGAGCTGCGCGACCCCGAGGTGCGCCTGCAGCTCGCGGTCGGCCCGGACGGGCGCATCGAGGCCGTGACGAGCTGGATGCCGAGCTGGGAGCACGGTCGCATCACCGGCTGGACCCTCGACTTCATGCGGCGGCGCGCGGACGGTCAGAACGGCATGATGGAGTTCCTCATCGCCAAGGCCGCGCTGCAGTTGCAGTCCGAGGGGGCGACGGTGCTCAGCCTGTCGGGTGCGCCCCTCGCGGACGACCCGGGCGAGGAGCCGGGGGCGGATGCCTCCCCGTTGCGGGCCGTGCTGCGCTGGCTCGCCGAGGTGCTCGAGCCGGCCTATGGCTTCGCCTCGCTGTTCCGCTTCAAGGGCAAGTTCCGCCCCCGTTACCGCCCGCTGTCGCTGGCGTACCGGGATCCGCTGGAGCTGCCCGCCATCGGGGCGGCCGTGGGCCGCGCCTATCTGCCGGACGCCTCCCGCCGCGAGCTCGTCGCCCTCGCTCGGACGGCGTGGGAGGGACGCAAGTGAGGAAGTTCTTCCTGTCGATCGAGCTCATCGACAGCCCCCTGCTCGCCGTCGTGGCGGCGATCGCCGTGGCCGGTGCGCTGGCGGTCATTCTCTGGCCGCGCCGACGGGTGGTGCTGACCCTGGTGATCGGCGTGATCGCCGGCGCCGTGATGTACGTCGTGGCGCTCATCCTGAACGCCCTCGAGACGATGCAGGGCCCGCTGCCCGTCGGGGCGGCGAAGTGGTCGGCGCTGGCGGTGTTCGGCATCGCCATCGGGGTCGTCGGCATCTGCCGGCGCCCGTGGGGGCGTCGCATCGTCGGCGTGGTGACGGTGCTCGCCTCGCTGCTGGCCGGCGCCCTCGGGGTGAACGCGGCGTACGGAGTGACCCATACGCCGGCCGCTGTCCTCGGCATCCAGGCCCTCGACGCCGCCGACCTGCCGACCACGAACGCCACCGAGGGTGACCCCGCGACCCTCTACCAGCGGTGGCAGCCGCCGGCGGACATGCCGACGCAGGGGACGGTGAGCGCCCTGAGCGGGAGCGCGCAGATCCCGACGGGGCAGTTCGCCGCTCGCGACGCCTCGCTCTATCTCCCGCCCGCCGCCCTCGTCGCCGACCCGCCGGCCCTCCCGCTCCTCGTCTTCATGATGGGCCAGCCGGGGTCGCCCGACCCGACGAGCCTGGCGAAGGCGCTCGACGCCTACGCCGCGCAGAACCGCGGCCTCGCGCCGATCGCGGTCGTCGTCGACCAGCTGGCGGCGTCCACGAGCGACCCCGCCTGTGCGGACTCCGCGATGTACGGCGCGGTGAGCACTTACATCAATGAGCTGCTGCCGCAGTGGGCGAAGACCCACCTCAATGTCACCCCGGACAACCGCTACTGGACGATCGGCGGGTTCTCGAACGGCGGCTCGTGCGCGGCGTTCTACGGCGCGGGTCACCCGGACGTCTGGGGCAACATCCTCGACGTGTCGGGCAACGAGTACCCCGGGTCCGAGCACGTGAGCGAGACCGTCGCCGACGTCTACGGCGGCAACGCGACCGCGTTCGAGGCGGCCAAGCCGTCCTCACTCATGGCCGCCGCACCGGCCGGCACGTTCGACGGGCACACCGCCGTGTTCACCTGGGGTGCGGACGACACGACCTACGGTCCCGGACAGGCGTCGAACGCGCAGGCCGCGCAGAAGGCCGGGTTCACGACCCTCACCTACACCGTGCCCGGCGCCGGACACACGGGTCAGGCGCTGGACGCCGGACTGGCGTGGGGGATCCCCCGCCTCGCTCCCGCGCTCGGGCTCGCGGCGCCGTCCACCTGATCCGACCCGGCCGTGCGGCTGAGCGCCGCCGGGCGGGTCGGCTCGCGGCGCCGTCCACCTGATTCGACGCGGCCGTGCGGCTGAGCGCCGCCGGGCGGTGCGCTCCGTCCGGGACGACGACGGGGCCCGGCCGACGCGATGTCGACCGGGCCCCGGGGTCCGCTGTCGCGGGTCAGCGCGCGAGCGCCGCCTTCATGATCTCGGCGTGCTCGGAGGCGTGCACCTTCGGCGAGCCGGTCGCCGTCGACGCCGCCGCGGCGCGGGAGATGCACCGGATGGCGCGTCCGCCCAGCTGCTGCGCGACCTCGAGGGCGATGAACGGCCAGGCGCCCTGGTTCTCGGGCTCGTCCTGGACCCACACCAGCTCGGCGTTCGGGTAGTTCTCCAGCACGCGGGTCAGCTGCTCGACCGGCGCCGGGTAGTACTGCTCGAGACGGACCAGCGCGACGGCCGGGTTGGGGTTCTTCTCGAGCTCCGCACGCAGGTCCCAGTGGATCTTGCCGGCGTGCAGCAGCACGCGGGTGACGGCGCCGCGGTCGCCGCCGCGGTCGTCGTCGAGCACCGGCTCGAACCGACCCTCGAGGAAGTCCTCGACGGGGCTCGTCGCGCCGCGCAGGCGGAGCATCGCCTTGGGCGTGAACACGACGAGCGGGCGGCGCGGGCGCTGGTAGGCCTGACGGCGGAGCAGGTGGAAGTACGACGCCGGGGTCGAGGGACGCGCGACGATCATGTTGTCCTGCGCGCACATCTGCAGGTAGCGCTCGATGCGCGCCGACGAGTGGTCCGGTCCCTGGCCCTCGTAGCCGTGGGGCAGGAGGAGGACGACGCTGGACTGCTGCGCCCACTTCTGGTCCGCCGACGAGATGAACTCGTCGATGACGGACTGCGCGCCGTTGGCGAAGTCGCCGAACTGCGCCTCCCACAGCACCAGCGCGTCGGAGCGCTCCACCGAGTAGCCGTACTCGAAGGCCATCGCGGCGTACTCGCTGAGCAGCGAGTCGTAGACCCAGAAGCGGCCCTGGTTCTCGCTGAGGTTGGTCAGCGGGAGCCATTCCTGGCCGTTCGAGCGGTCGTGGAGCACCGAGTGGCGCTGCACGAACGTCCCGCGACGGGAGTCCTGACCGGCCAGGCGCACCGGGGTGCCCTCCATCAGCACGGAGCCGAAGGCGAGGAGCTCGCCGAAGGCCCAGTCGATGTTGCCGTTGCGGCTCATGTCGTAGCGCTTGTCGAGCAGCTGCTGCAGCTTGTTGTGGACGGTGAAGCCGTCGGGCTTGTTCACGAACGCGTCGCCGATGTGCTGGACGACCTCGCGCGAGACGCCGGTGGTCTCGGGCTCGCCCGTCGGCACCTCGTCGGCCGCGTCGGTCGAGACGACCGGGTTGGTGCCGGTCTCGGCCTCGTGCGTGTCCGCGAAGGCGACCTCGAGGCGGTTCTGGAAGTCCTGCTTCGCCTGCTCGTACTCGTCCTCGGTGATGTCGCCGCGACCGACGAGCGACTCCGTGTAGAGACGGCGCACCGATCGCTTGGCCTCGATGAGGTTGGTCATCAGCGGCTGCGTCATCGAGGGGTCGTCGCCCTCGTTGTGACCGCGGCGGCGGTAGCAGACGAGGTCGATCACGACGTCGCGGTGGAACTCCTCCCGGTACAGGAACGCGAGCTCGGCGGCGCGGACGACGGCCTCGGGGTCGTCGCCGTTCACGTGGAGGATCGGGGCCTGGACCGTCTTGGCGACGTCCGTGGCGTACACCGAGGTGCGCGCGTCGGTCGGCGTGGTGGTGAAGCCGACCTGGTTGTTGACCACGACGTGGATCGTGCCGCCGGTGCGGTAGCCGCGCAGCTGCGACATCTGCAGCGTCTCGACCACGACGCCCTGACCCGCGAAGGCGGCGTCGCCGTGGACGAGGATCGGCAGCCACGAGAACGTGCCGATGGGCTTGCGGTCCTGCTTGGCGCGGACGATGCCCTCGAGCACGCCGTCGACGGTCTCGAGGTGCGACGGGTTGGCCGCCAGGTACACGGGGAGCTCGTCGCCGGCGTCGCCGACGAAGGTGCCCTCGGTGCCGAGGTGGTACTTCACGTCGCCCGAGCCGCGCTTGCTGCCGATGGCGACCGCGCCCTCGAACTCGCGGAAGACCTGACCGTACGTCTTGCCGGCGATGTTGGTGAGGACGTTCAGGCGACCGCGGTGCGCCATACCGATGGCGGCGCCGTCGAGACCGACGGAGGCGGCGCCCTGGAGGATCTGGTCGAGCAGCGGGATGAGCGACTCCCCGCCCTCGAGGCTGAAGCGCTTCTGGCCGACGTACTTGGTCTGCAGGAACGTCTCGAACGCCTCGGCCTGGTTCAGTTTCGACAGGATGCGCAGCTGCTCGTCGTGGCCGGGCTTGGTGTACTTGACCTCGACCTGCCGCTGGAACCACTGGCGCTGGGCCGGGTCCTGGATGTGCATGTACTCGATGCCGATGGTGCGGCAGTACGAGTCGCGCAGCACGCCGAGGATGTCGCGCAGCTTCGCCACGCGCTTGGCACCGAGGCCGCCGGTCACGAACTCGCGGTCGAGGTCCCAGAAGGTCAGGCCGTGCGACTCGATCTCGAGGTCGGGGTGCGTGCGCTGCACGTACTCGAGCGGGTCGATGTCGGCCATGAGGTGGCCGCGGACCCGGTAGGAGTTGATGAGCTCCTGGACGCGCGCGCTCTTGTCGATGCGCTCGGACAGGTCGACGCTGATGTCGGCCGCCCAGTGGATGGGCGCGTAGGGGATGCGCAGGGCCGCGAAGATGTCGTCGTAGAAGCCGCGCTGGCCGATGAGCAGCTCGTGCACCTTCTTGAGGAACTCGCCGGAGCCGGCGCCCTGGATCACGCGGTGGTCGTAGGTGCTGGTGAGGGTGATCGTCTTGCCGATCGCCATCTCGTTGAGCGTCTTCTCGCTCGCGCCCTGGAACTCGGCGGGGTACTCGAGCGCGCCGGCGCCGACGATGCAGCCCTGGCCGCGCATGAGCCGCGGGACCGAGTGGACCGTGCCGATGCCGCCCGGGTTGGTGAGCGAGACGGTGGTGCCCTGGAAGTCGGCCGCGGTCAGCTTGTTGTTGCGGGCGCGGCGCACGAGGTCCTCGTAGGACGCGAGGAACTCGCTGAACGTGAGGGTGTCGGCGCGCTTGATGCTCGGCACCATGAGCGCGCGGGTGCCGTCGGGCTTGGGCAGGTCGATCGCGATGCCCAGGTTCACGTGCGCGGGGGCGACGACGGCCGGCTTGCCGTCGATCTCGGCGTAGTACACGTTCTGGCTCGGGAACTCCTTGAGCGCCTGGATCAGCGCCCACCCGATGAGGTGCGTGAAGCTCACCTTGCCGCCGCGCGTGCGGGACATGTGGTTGTTGATGACGATGCGGTTGTCGATCATCAGCTTCGCGGGCACGGTGCGCACGCTCGTGGCGGTGGGAACCGTCAGCGACTCGTCCATGTTGGAGGCGAGCGCCTTCGGCATCCCCTTGAGGACGGTGACCCGGTCCTCCTCGGTGCTCTCGCTCGCGGCGGACGGCGCCGACGCGGGCGCCTGCGCGGGGATCGGCTGCGGAGCGGCGGGCTTCGCGGTGGTGCGTGCCACCGGCGCCTGGCCCACCACGGGAATCGGTGCCGTCACCGGCTTCGGCTCGGTGGGAGCTGTCGCGGACGGCGGGGCGGCGGCGGTTCCGTCGACGACCGGGTGGTACGCCTCCAGAATCGGCCACCAGGCCTTGTCCACGGAGTGCTTGTCGACCTTGAACTGTTCGTAGAGCTCGTCTACGAGCCACTCGTTCGCGCCGAACTCGCCCTCGCTCGAAGTACCGACGCCCGTCACCTGGCTCGACACAGTCGATCGCCTGCTTTCCTCGATGAAGATTCCTGTGGATGCGCGCATCCGTCGGCAGGAAGTCGTCGACGTTGCGCGCGATACTCCAGCCTAGCCGAGGTTCCCGCCCGCCTTCCGGGTCTTTACATTCCCCTGATGTGGTGAGGTGGATGCCATGGAGTTCTACGGCGCGTCACCCGAGGTCGATCTCACGTATTCCGACGTCTTCCTGGTGCCCCGGCACTCGGACGTGCGCAGCCGTCTGGACGTGGACCTCGCTCCCGGAGACGGCAGCGGGGCCACCATCCCGCTCGTCTCCTCGAACATGAACTCGGTGACCGGGACGCGGCTCGCCGCGACGCTGGCGCGCCGCGGCGGACTGGGCGTCCTGCCGCAGGACATGCCGCTGCAGGAGCTGGACGCCGCCATCCGCTGGGTGAAGTCGCAGCCGGTGCCGTGGGACAGCCCCCTGGTCCTGCCGCCGCACGCGACCGCCGCGGAAGCGGCGAAGGTGCTGCCGCCGACGGAAGGTCACGGCATCCTCGTGGCGGATCCGGGCGCGGAGACGCTGTCGCTGGACGACGTCGTCGGCATCGTGCCCGCGACCCGGCTCGCCACCGCCCTCCCGGACGCGCAGCTCGGGGACCTCGTCCGCGCGCGTCCGGTCTCGATCGACGCGGACGACGTCACCGATGCCCGTCACGCCTTCGACCTGCTCGTCGCCGCCGACACGGACCTCGTCTGCGTCGTCCGGCACGGGCGCGTCGTCGGCATGCTCTCGCGGCGCAGCGCGCTGCGGACGACCCTGTACCGCCCCGCCGTCGACGCCGACGGCCGCCTCGTCGTGGCCGCCGCGGTCGGCGTGAACGGCGACGTCGCCGAGAAGGCCCGCGCGCTCGCCGCGGCGGGCGTGGACGTCCTCGTCGTCGACACGGCGCACGGTCATCAGGAGCAGATGCTGCGCGCCCTGCGCGAGGTGGCCGCGCTCGATCTCGGCATCCCGATCGCCGCCGGGAACATCGTGACCGCCGAGGGCGTGCGCGACCTTACCGACGCCGGCGCGTCCATCCTCAAGGTGGGCGTCGGCCCCGGCGCCATGTGCACCACGCGCATGATGACGGCGGTCGGCCGTCCGCAGTTCTCGGCCGTGCTCGAGACCGCCGAGGCCGCGCGCGCCGTGGGCGCCCACGTCTGGGCCGACGGCGGGGTCCGCTACCCGCGCGACGTCGCGCTGGCCCTGGCGGCCGGCGCCGCCTCCGTCATGATCGGCTCGTGGTTCGCCGGAACGATCGAGGCGCCGGGGGAGCTGCAGGCGGACGCGGACGGCCGCATCTACAAGGAGTCGTGGGGCATGGCCTCCACGAAGGCGGTGCAGGGGCGCTTCGGACGCCTCGACCCTTACGAGCGGGCCCGCAAGGAGCTGTTCGCGGAGGGCATCTCGTCGTCGCGCATCTACCTCGACCCGCAGCGCCCCGGCCTGGAGGACCTGCTCGACATGATCACCTCCGGCGTGCGCTCCTCCTTCACCTATGCGGGGGCGGCGAGCGTGGCCGAGTTCCACGAGCGCGCCCGGGTGGGACTGCAGTCGGCCGCCGGGTACGAGGAGGGCAAGGCGCTGCCCGTCAGCTGGTGACGGCCTCGCCCGGGCGGAGGGATGCCGCGGGGCTCAGGGACGCGGGGCGATCGCGGCCGCGGCCTCGAGGGTGATCCACGCCCCGAGCTGCACGGACAGGTCGAGGTCGTCGCCCTCCGGCCGCGCCGGGCGGCGCGGGTCGGCGGAGAACAGACCGTCCACCGCCGTCGCCCAGATCGCGTCGGCGTTGCGCTCGACGAGTCGTCGCGCCGTCGCGCCCTCCGGTCCGCTCACTCGCACGGCGGCCTCGGCGAGGTAGCGCGCGAGGATGCCGGCGAACAGTCCGCCGTCCCCGCCCCCCGCCGCGGGGAACAGCCCGTCCTGCGGGGCGCACCAGGCGTCGACGGCGCGCACCAGCGCCCGTGCCCGGTCCTCGTGCGCGGCGCCGAGGGGGTTCTCATCGGACAGTGCGAGCTCGAGTCCGATGACCGCGCCCTGGTTGTACGTCCATAGGTCCGGACGCACGCGCCCGTCCTCGCGGCCGTCCCTGACGAGCCCCGTGTCGTCGTCGTGGAGGACGGATGCCATCCATTCGGCGAACCGCTCCGCGGCATCCCTCCGCCCGTGCGCGACCAGCACGAGTCCGCCGGGTGCGTTGGCCGGGGCGTTGAAGAGCGTGCTGCCGACCCGCCACGGCAGGACCCCGGTCCGGGGATCGACGGCCCGGGCCAGTCGACGGGCGATGCGGCGCCGCGGCCACCGGTGCCCGCCGGCGGCGTCGAGGGCCAGACCCATCCACGCGATGTCGTCGTAGTACGGGGTGATCCAGGTGAGTCCCGTGCGCAGGCCCACACCGCGGACGACCGCGGCGAGGACGGCGCGACGCCGGCGGTCGGGCGCACGTCGCTCCGTGTCGGCGAGGACGTGCACGAGGTGCGCGTGCCACCAGTAGTGCCACGTCCGCGACCCGGGGGAGGCGTGCGCCCAGGCCACGGGTCCGAAGCGGTGCAGGTACCGGGACAGCACGGCCCGCTCGGCGAGAGCGGCCCGCGCGGGCGCCGGGACGGTGGCATCCATGGATCCATCCTGACGGGCGGGACCGATGTCGGGCCCCTGCCCTAGAATTGCCCTCACGATGGACGACCCTCCCAGTTGTAGACCCAGGCCCCGACGACCCGCCTCCGCGCCGAGCGGAGGTGATGCCTGATGGATTACGTCATGCTGGGCGTGGGGCTGCTTCTCACTGTCGGAACAGGTCTGTTCGTCGCGAGCGAGTTCGCGCTGGTCAACCTGGACCGCGCCGACCTCGAGTCCCGTCGGGCCGCCGGCGAGTCCCGTCTGTCCTTGACGATCGACGCGCTGCGCATCACGTCGACGCACCTGTCGAGCGCGCAGCTGGGCATCACGCTGACGACCCTGCTCACCGGGTACACGATGGAGCCGGCGATCTCGAACCTCCTGCGTCCGGTGTTCCTCGCCGCCGGGCTGCCCGCGGGGCTCGTCGTGCCGCTCGCGGCGTTCATCGGCATCGCGTTCGCGACGGTGCTGTCGATGATCCTCGGCGAGCTCGTCCCGAAGAACTTCGCGCTCGCGATCCCGCGGCAGACGGCCAAGCTCGTCATGCCTTTCCAGGTCGCCTTCACGACGGTGTTCCGCCCGGCGATCATGGTCCTGAACGGCAGCGCCAACGGCGTGCTGCGGGCCATGGGGGTCGAGCCGAAGGAGGAGCTGTCCGGCGCGCGCACGGCGGAGGAGCTGTCCAGCCTCGTGCGGCGCTCCGCCAGCGCCGGCATGCTCGAGAAGGACACCGCGTCGCTGCTGGACCGCAGCCTCACCTTCGCGCGGCTCAGCGCGGCCGACGTGATGACCCCGCGTCCGAGCGTGCACGCGCTCGCCGCGGGCGACCCGGCCGACGACGTCGTGCAGCTCGCCCGGCGCACGGGGCACAGCCGCTTCCCGGTGTACGGCGAGTCCATGGACGACATCGTCGGCGTCGTGCACCTGAAGGCCGCGATCGGCGTGCCGCGCGAGCGCCGTGGCGAGGTGCCCGCCGCGGCCCTCGCCACCGAGCCGCTGCGTGTACCCGAGACCGTGCACCTCGACGCGCTCGTGGAGGAGCTCCGGTCCCGCGGCTACCAGATGGCGATCGTCGTCGACGAGTACGGCGGGACGGCCGGCGTGGTCACGCTCGAGGACCTCGTGGAGGAGATCGTCGGCGAGGTGCTCGACGAGCACGACCGGTCGCGGGCGGGCGTGGTGCGGTCGGCGCAGTCCCTCACCTTCCCCGGCGACCTGCGGCCGGACGAGGCGCTGGACCGCGCGGGCGTGGTCGTGCCCGAAGGGGAGGTCTACGACACCGTCGGCGGGTTCGTCATGGCGCAGCTCGAGCGGATCCCCGCCGTCGGGGACCGCGTGGACATCGACGGCGGGACGTTGACGGTCCACCGCATGGACGGGCGCCGCGTCGACCGCGTGCAGTTCACGCCGACGCCAGTGGAGGAGGACGTGGACGACCTCGTCCGCGCGACGAAGGGCGGCGACCAGCGATGAGCGACTGGGCCGGACTCGCATGGCTCGTGGTGCTGCTCGTCGCCAACGCCTTCTTCGTCGGCGCCGAGTTCGCCGTCATCTCCGCCCGGAGGTCGCAGGTCGAGCCGCTCGCCGACCGCGGCTCCCGATCCGCCAAGACGGCGCTCTATGCGATGGAGCACGCGACGCTCATGCTGGCGACGTGCCAGCTCGGCATCACGATCTGCTCGCTGCTGATCCTGAACGTGTCGGAGCCCGCGATCCACCACCTGCTCGCGGTGCCGATGGAGCTGACCGGGCTGCCGGCGGCCGCCGTGGACGTCGCGGCGTTCGTCGTCGCGCTCCTCATCGTGTCGTACCTGCACGTGGTGTTCGGCGAGATGGTGCCGAAGAACCTCGCGTTCTCGCTGCCCGACCGGGCGGTGCTCATGCTGGCGCCGCCGCTGGTCGCGGTGTCGAAGGCGTTCTACCCCGTCATCGTCGCGCTCAACTGGATCGCCAACCACGTCGTCCGGCTCTTCCGGGTCGAGCCGAAGGACGAGGCCGCCTCCACCTTCACGCTCGACGAGGTCGCGACCATCGTCAACCAGTCGCGCCTGGAGGGCGTGCTCGACGACAGCGCCGGCACGGTCACCGCGGTCGTGGAGTTCACCGAGAAGAAGGCCGCCGACATCGCCGTGCCGATGGCCGACCTCGTGACGCTGCCGGCGACGACCAACGTGGACGAGATCGAGCGCGCCGTCGCCCGGCACGGCTACTCGCGCTACGTGATCGTCGACGAGAGCGGCGCCCCGACCGGGTACGTCCACCTCAAGGACGTCCTGCGCGTGGCCGACGACGCGGACACGCCGGCGGACCTCGCACGGCCCATCCCGGCCAAGCGCATCCACCACATGGTCCCCGTGCTCGAGACGACCGACCTCGAGGACGCCCTCGGGCTCATGCGTCGCGCCGGCCGGCACCTCGCGCAGGTGCGCGACGAGCGCGGCGACGTCACCGCGGTGCTGTTCCTCGAGGACGTCATCGAGGAGCTCGTCGGCGAGGTGCAGGACGCCACCGCCCGCCGCCGTTACGCCTGACCGTCCCGACACCGGATGCCGCGGGTCCCGGCCCCGTGGCATCCCGTGTCCTCGGCGTGCGCCCGCCGGGGGCCCGTGAGAAACGCCCGCTGCACCCGGAAACGCCGGGTGCGGGCGTTTCTCGGTGCAGCGGGCGTTTCTCGGCGTCGGAACGCCGGCAGGTCAGCGGGCGGCGCGGGTGTACTGCGCCGGCCACGGCACGTCGGCGCCGAGGGCGGCGGCGGCGCGCAGGCCGAAGTGGGGGTCGCGCAGCCACTCCCGGCCGGACATCACGGCGTCGGCCCGCCCGTCGGCGACCACGTTCTCGGCGAGGGCCGGGTCGTCGATCATGCCGACGGCACTGACGAGCAGACCCGTCTCGCGGCGGACGGTCGCCGCGTACTCGACCTGGTAGCCCGGGCCCGTGGTGATGCGCTGGTGGGGCACGAGCCCGCCGCTCGACACGTCGATCAGGTCGGCCCCGGCGTCCGCGACGAGGCGGGCGGCGGCGACGGTGTCGGCGACGTCCCAGCCGCCCTCCGCGGCGTCGGTGGCGGAGAAGCGCACGAACACCGCGGCATCCGGAGCGGCCGCGCGCACGGCCTCCGTCACCCGCACGAGCAGGCGTACGCGGTTCTCGAACGACCCGCCGTAGGCGTCGTCGCGGAGGTTGGTCAGCGGGGAGAGGAACTGGTGCAGCAGGTAGCCGTGGGCGGCATGCAGCTCGAGCACCTCGAAGCCGGCGGCGACGGCGCGGCGGGCCGCCTCGGCGAAGTCGCGCACCACCTTCTCGATGCCCTCCGCGTCGAGGGCGACCGGCTCGGCGAAGCGGTCGTAGGCGACGGCGGAGGGGGCGACCGTCTGCCACCCGCCGTCGGCCGGTGCGACGGTCCCGCGCCCGCCGGTGAGGGGCGAGGTGGTCGAGGCCTTGCGTCCCGCGTGGCCGAGCTGCACGCCCGCGACCGCGCCGCGCGCACGGATGGCGGCGACGACGGGCCGCCACGCCTCGAGCTGGGCGTCGTTCCAGAGGCCGACGTCCTCGGGGGAGATACGGCCCTCGGGGGAGACCGCGGTGGCCTCGGCGACGACCAGTCCCGCCCCGCCGGCGGCGAACTGGGCCAGGTGCACGTGGTGCCAGTCGTTGGGGACCCCGTCGACGGCGCTGTACTGGCACATCGGCGAGACCCACAGGCGGTTGCGCATCTCGTTACCGCGGATCGCGAGGGGCGTGAAGAGGCTGCTCACGGGGGACCCTTTCTCCTAGGGTGGCGCCATGACGGCGACGGACTGGACCGCACGCGAGACGGCGCGCGCACTTCGGAGGCCAACGGCCGGCGATGACAAGTATTCCCGCGGGGTGGTGGGCATGCGCACCGGATCGGCGCGCTACCCGGGGGCCGCGGTCCTGGGTGTCGAGGCCGCGTGGCGCGCGGGCACGGGAATGGTCCGCTACCTCGGCCCGCAGCGCGCGCAGGACCTCGTGATGCAGCGTCGACCCGAGACCGTCACGGCCGACGGCCGCGTGCAGGCCTGGGTGATCGGATCCGGGATGGATGCCGCCTCCCGCTCTTCCGACGAGACCGCGGCGCTGCGCGAGGTGCTCTCGGGGGAGCTGCCGGTCGTCGTGGACGCCGGCGCGCTCGACCTCGTGCCCGGGGCCGGGGCGCCCGTGATCGTGACCCCACACGCGCGCGAGCTGGACCGGCTGCGCGAGGCCCTGGACCTGGACCCGGTGGCAGCCGACGCCGACGATGACGGCCGGGCCGCGGCCGCCCGGGAGACGGCCATCGCCATCGACGGGGTCGTGCTGCTGAAGGGGGCGGCGACGCTCGTCGCCACCCCGGACGGCGTCGTCCGCCGGGTCACCAGCGGCACGCCGTGGCTCGCGACCGCCGGGACCGGGGACGTCCTCGGCGGCGCGCTCGGCGCGGTCCTCGCCGGCGCGGTCGCGGCCGGGCGCACGACCCTCGACGATCTCGCCGACGCGGCGGCGGCCGCTGCGTGGCTGCACGGCACGGCCGGGTCGACGGCGGCCGCGCGGCACGGGGCCGCCGGCGGTCCGATCACTGCGCTGGACGTCGCGGAGGGGCTGAGCGCCGCCGTCGCGGCCGCGCTCGCCGTCTGACCCCCGCCCTCGCCGCCTGACGCCCCACCAGGGCAGACGAGGCGCGAGCCGGCGGCATCCCTCGTTCAGGAGACCGGGATGAGGCGACCCCTAGGATGTGACGGTGCCGTGGGCTGTCGTTCTCTGGATCGCGTTCGTCGTCGTGCACGTGGTCGTGGGCGTCCTGGGCTATCAGCAGCCGAACGCGCCCATGGGCGACGTGTACCTCGTCTACGAACCGTGGTCGCGCTGCGCCCTCTTCGGTGCGGCCGATCCCGCCGCCTGCACCCTCTCCGGCTCGTGGGAGCTGCCCGGCGTGACGCAGGGCTGGATCTACCCGCAGCTCGCCCTCATCCCCATGGCGGTCGCCTGGGCGTTCGCGTGGGCCGTGTCCTACACCCCCGCGTGGGCCATCACCGTCTCGCTGGCCAACGCCGGCGCCTTCGCCCTGCTCCTCGGGCGCGGCCGGTCGCGCGGCCGCCTCACCGCCGCGGCGTTCTGGCTCGCGGCCATCCTCCTGATGGGTCCCGTCGGGATCTACCGCATCGACGGCTTCACCGTCCCCCTGGCCATCGCGGGCAGCCTGTGGCTCGTCCGCCGGCCCTTCGTCGCCTCCGTGCTGCTCTCCGCCGCGGTGTGGATGAAGGTGTGGCCCGCCGCCATCCTCGCCGCCGGTCTCGTCGCGGCCCGTCGCCGTCTGTCCCTCGTCTGGGGCGCGGTCGCCGTCTCGGGCGGGACGATCCTGCTCGTCGCCCTGCTGGGGGGAGCGAGCCACGTGTTCGGCTTCGTCGGCGATCAGACGAGCCGCGGCATCCAGATGGAGGCGCCCGTCGCCGGGGTCTACATGATCCTGGCCGCCCTCGACGTGCCCGAGGCCTGGGTGTACTACGACCCCGACGTCCTGACGTTCCAGGTGACCGGGCCGCAGGTCGACCCGTTGATCGTCCTCATGACCCCGCTGCTGCTGCTCGCCATCGCCGGTGCCGCGGCGCTCGGCGCGGTCAAGATGTGGCGGGGTGCGACGTTCGCGACGCTGTTCCCGCCGCTGTCGCTCGTGCTCGTCACCGCGTTCATCGTGCTCAACAAGGTGGGATCGCCGCAGTACTACGTGTGGATCTTCGCCCCCATCGTCGTCGGCCTCGTCCTGGACCGGCGCCGGTGGTTCGGGCCAGCGCTGCTCACCCTCGCGATCGCCGGCGTCACGCAGCTGGTCTACCCGCTCTGGTACGACGGCCTCATGGCGACCCGGCCGTACCTCGGCCCGGTTCTGCTGCTCGAGCTGCGCAACGTCCTCGCGATCTGGCTGTTCGTGTGGGCGGTGGTGCGGCTGGTCCGCGTCCCGGTGGGCCGTGTCGCGCGCCCGCGCGGTGTGCGCGAGCTGCTGACCGGCGAGCGGGTGCCCGCGGCATCGCGCGTGTGAGGACGACGGATGCCACCCCGGTGGCATCCGTCCCCGTCCGACGTCGGCGGCTCGCACGCGGCAGGCGCCTGCCGCTCGCCGCCGCGCGCCGGTAGCCTCGACGCATGCTCATCGCCTTCTCGGTCGCCCCCTCGGGCGTCGGTCCCGCCTCCGCTGAGACCCCCGACGGCTCCGTGCACGATGCCGTCGCCGCGGCCGTCGCCGTCGTGCGCGCGTCCGGACTGCCGCACCGCACGTCGTCGATGTTCACCGAGGTCGAGGGGGAGTGGGACGAGGTCATGGACGTGGTGAAGCGCGCCACCGACGCGGTCCTGCCGTACGGCTCGCGGGTCTCTCTCGTGCTCAAGGCCGACATCCGCCCGGGGCGCACCGGCGAGATCGACGGCAAGATCGAGCGCCTCGAGCGCGCTCTCGACGCCCGGTCCTGACGTCCGGCGGTCTGCACGCGCGTTCTGCGTCGCGGCTGCGGATCACTCTGCGCGCACGTTCCGCGTCCGGGCTCCGAATCGATTCGACACGACCGTCGCGCGGGGCATAGCATCGGAGGCATGACCTCCTCGACGACCTCGAGGGGGGCGGCGACGAGGGCGCTCCTCTCCCTCGCCATCGGCAGCTTCGGCATCGGCATGACCGAGTTCGTGGTGATGGGCCTGCTGCCCAACATCGCCCGCGACCTCAACCCGGCCGCCTGGGCCGCGTCGCCCGACGAGGCGATCGCGCAGGCCGGCTGGCTCATCTCGCTCTACGCCCTCGGCGTGGTCGTCGGCGCCCCCACGATCGCCGGCTCCGTGGCCCGCTTCCCGCGGCACCGGGTGATGATCGTGCTCGCCGCCGCCCTGACGTTCTTCACCCTGTTGACGGTGGTGGCCCCGACGTTCGAGCTGGTGGCGGCATCCCGGTTCCTCGCCGGCCTCCCGCACGGCGCGTACTTCGGCATCGGTGCGCTCGTCGCCGCCGACGCGCTCGGCCCGGGCAATCGCGCGAAGGGCGTGGCGTTCGTGCTCACGGGCCTGACGATCGCGAACGTCGTCGGCGTCCCGATCGGCACCTTCCTCGGCCAGCAGGTCGGGTGGCGCGCGGCGTTCGCCGTGGTCACCGGCATCTTCCTCCTCGCGACCGTCTGCATCGCCCTCTTCGTCCCGCACCACCCGGGCGTCCCGGGCCGCCGCCTGCGCGACGAGCTGCGCGTCTTCCGGATCGGCCAGGTGTGGTTCGCGCTCGGCATCGGCGCCGTCGGCTTCGGCGGGTTCTTCGCGATGTACAGCTACATCGCCCCGATGATCACGGACGTGGCCGGGCAGCCGGAATGGACCGTCTCGCTCGTGCTGGTGCTCGTCGGCGTCGGGATGACCGCCGGCAACGTCGTCGGCGGCACCCTCGCCGACAAGGACCTGCGCTTCTGGCTGCTCACCGGCCTCCTCGCGCTCGGCGCGGCGTCGGTGGGGCTCGCCCTGACCGCGGGATGGATCGTCAGCCTCGTGCTCTTCGCGTTCCTCGTGGCGTTCTTCGGCGCCGCCCTCAGCCCCGCCATCCAGACCCGGCTCATGGACGTCGCCGAGGACAACCAGTCCATCGCCGCCGCGTTGAACCACTCGGCGCTGAACATCGGCAACAGCCTCGGCGCCTTCCTCGGCGGCCTCGCGATCGCCGCCGGCCTCGGACTCGTCGCCCCGGCCTGGGTCGGTGCGCTGCTCGCCCTCGGCGGCTTCGTCGTCGCCGCGCTGTCGTACCGCGTGGAGAAGCGCGCTGGTCGCGCCGCCGCCGGCCACCGCGTGCCCGTCGCGGAGGCCGCGCAGACCGCGATCACCGGATCCATCCCGACCCAGCGCTGAGGCTCCGCCCGGCGGGAAGGCTTTCATCCCGACGCAGCGCTGCGGCCCTGCCCGGCCCGGGCGCTCCGGGGGAAGGGATGCCACTGCGGTGGCATCCATTCTTCGTCAGGCCGCGAACAGGCGGCGCAGGTGCGTGGCGACGGCCGCGGTCTCGATGAGGAAGCCGTCGTGGCCGTAGTCGCTGACGAGGACGACCGCCTCGTCGCCGTCGAGGGTGTGCGGGATGCCGCGGGCGATGCGGTGCTGCCCCTCGATGGGGAAGAGGCGGTCGCTGTCGACCCCCAGCACCAGGGTCGTCGCGGTGACGCGGGCGAGCGCGTCCTCGACACCGCCGCGGTCGCGCCCCACGTCGTGCGAGTTCATCGCCTCGACGAGCGTCAGGTAGCTGTTGGCGTCGAAGCGGCGCGTGAACTTGTTGCCATGGAAGTCCAAATACGACTCCACCGCGAAGCGGCCGCCGTGCCCGAGGGGGCTGACGCCGGACTGCCAGGACCGCTGGAAGCGGGAGTTCAGCTCGGTCGGGCTGCGGTAGTTCAGCAGCGCCATGCGGCGGGCGAGCGCCAGCCCGCGGTGAGGGCCGTCGCCGTCGCCGGCGTCGTAGAACGCGCCGCCGTTGAACCGCGGGTCCATGCGGACGGCGTCCAGCTGCACCGAGTTCAAGGCGATCTGGTCGGCGGTCGTGACCGGCGGTGCCGACAGGACGGCCGCCCGCGCCACGCGGTCGGGGTGGCCGACGGCCCATTCCAGCGCGTGCATGCCGCCCATGGATCCGCCGACGACCGCGTGCCAGACGTCGATGCCGAGCGCGTCGGCGAGCTGCACCTGCGCGCGCACCTGGTCGCGGATGGTCAGGTGCGGGAACCGCGCGGCCCACTCGTACCCGTCGGGCGCGATGCTGGCCGGACCGGTCGAGCCCTGGCATCCCCCCAGCATGTTGGGCGCGACGACGAACCACCGGTCCGTGTCGATCGCCGCGCCGGGGCCGACGAGCTCGTTCCACCAGCCGGCCGTGGGGTGGCCGGGACCGGCCGAGCCGCGGACGTGCCCGTCCCCGGTGAGCGCATGCAGCACCAGGACGGCGTTGTCGCGCGCGGGGGACAGCTCGCCCCACGTCTCGTAGGCGAGGCGGTAGCCCGGGAGCGACTGGCCGTTCTCCGTCTCGAACGCGCCGAACGCCGCGAACAGCCGGTCGCCGGCGGGATCGCCGTCGCGCCAGGCGCCGGTGGCGGGCGGGCGGCCGAGGAGCAGCCGGGCGTCGGCCTCCGTGATCGGCGCCGACGGCACCGTGTCCTCGGAGATCTGCCAGTCCATGGCATCCATTCTCCCCGGTCGGACGGCCGCGGCCTCCCGTGTTACGCCGGGAGCGCGGGGGCGTCGACCCGCACATCTGCAGGACGGAGGCGGGCGCGGGCGGCGCACGGGCCACGCGAGGCGCGTCCAGCCCCGCCGGTCCTGCTGACCGGCGGGCGGGCCGCCCGCGAGCTCCCGTCCAGCCCACCGGTCCTGCAGACGGGAGGGCCGCCCGCGGGCGCCTGTCCAGCCCCCGATCGTGAGTGGCGCCGTCGCGCACAATCACGGCATGGCGAACTACCTCCTCATCGCAGCCTCGAGCGACATCGGCGGGGCGACGGCACGACGACTCACCGACGCGGGGCACCGCGTCCTCACGACGGCTCGCGACTCCTCGGTCATCGAGCCGGACTTCCCTCTGGATGCCGCCGACTTCGACGCCGTGGACCGCGTCGTCGGCGAGGCGGTCGAACGGGCGGGGCACCTGGACGGGCTGGCGGTCTTCGCCGGGTCCATGCTGCTCAAGCCCGCGCACCTCACCTCGCGCGAGCAGTACGACGGGATCGTGACCGCGTCGCTGACGACCGCGTTCGCCGCGGTGCGCGCGGCCGGGGCGCACCTGCGCGACGGCGGGTCCGTGGTGCTCGTGTCGTCCGCCGCCGCCCTGGCCGGACTGCCGAACCACGACGCGATCGCCGCGGCGAAGTCCGGCGTGATCGGCCTGACGCTGTCGTCGGCGGCCAGCTACGCCGCGCACGGGCTACGGGTCAACGCCGTCGCGCCCGGGCTCGTGCAGACGCGGCTGACCGCGAAGCTCACCTCGTCCGACATGTCGCGCAAGGTGTCCGAGGCGATGCACCCGACGGGCCGCCTCGGCGAGCCGGACGACATCGCCCGCGCGGTGCAGTTCCTGCTCGACCCCGAGAACGTCTGGGTCACGGGTCAGGTGCTCGGCGTGGACGGCGGGCTGGGCAGCCTGCGTCCACGACAGAAGATCTGAGATGGATGCCACCCCGGTGGCATCCATTCGTCTCCGACCGCCGCGGAGTCGGAGTCGCGCGCCGGAATCGGACCGTGGGCGCCGGATCCTCCGATTCCGGCGCCCCGCTCCGATTCTGCGGGGGAGACGCGGACGCCCCGACCCTGACGGGCCGGGGCGTCCTCGCGAACGGCCTCAGACGCGGGCGGCCTCGGAGAGACGACGCGCGGCGGCGAGGGCCTGGTCGAGGTCGGCCTTCAGGTCGGCGATGTTCTCGAGTCCGACCGACAGGCGCACCAGCCCCGGGGTGACGCCCGCGGTCAGCTGCTGCTCGGGCGTCAGCTGCGAGTGCGTCGTGGATGCCGGGTGGATGACGAGCGAGCGGACGTCGCCGATGTTCGCGAGGTGGCTGAACAGGACGAGCGAGTTGACGAACTCGCGCCCCGCCTCGACGCCGCCCTTGAGCTCGAAGGACAGCACCGCTCCGACGCCCTTCGGGGCGTAGTTGTTCGCGGCGGCGTACCAGGGCGACGACGGCAGACCCGAGTAGTTGACGCTCGCGACGTCGGGGTGGCCCTCGAGCCACTCGGCGATCTCCTGCGCGTTCTGCACGTGGCGCTCGATGCGCAGCGACAGCGTCTCGATGCCCTGGATCAGCTGCCACGCGCTCTGCGGGGCGATGGACGCGCCCAGGTCGCGCAGCAGCTGCACGCGCGCCTTGATGATGTAGGCCAGGCCGTCGCCGACCGCCTGCGTGTAGACGGCGCCGTGGTACGACGGGTCCGGGGTGGTCAGGCCGGGGTAGCGGTCGGCGTGCTCCGACCACGGGAACGTGCCGCCGTCGACGATGGTGCCGCCGATGACCGTGCCGTGTCCGCCGAGGAACTTGGTCGCGGAGTGGACGACGATGTCGGCGCCGTGCTCGAACGGGCGGATGAGGTAGGGCGTCGCGATCGTGTTGTCGACGATGAGCGGCACGCCGGCCTCGTGGGCGACGTCGGCGACCGAGCGGATGTCGAGGACGTTGATCTTCGGGTTGCCGATGGTCTCGGCGAAGAAGAGCTTGGTGTTCGGACGGACGGCCGCGCGCCAGGCCTCGGGGTCGTCCTGGTTCTCGACGAAGGTCGTCTCGATGCCGAGCTTGGCCAGCGTGTACTTGAAGAGGTTGTACGTGCCGCCGTAGATCGAGCTCGACGAGACGATGTGGTCGCCTGCCTGGGCGATGTTCAGGACGGCGAAGGTCTCCGCCGCCTGTCCGCTGGCCACCAGAAGCGCACCGGTGCCGCCCTCCAGCGCGGCGATGCGCTGCTCGACGACGTCCTGCGTGGGGTTCTGGATACGGGTGTAGATGTTGCCGAACTCCGCCAGCGCGAACAGGTTCGCGGCGTGGTCGGCGTTGTCGAACACGTACGAGGTGGTCTGGTAGATCGGCGTGGCGCGGGCCTTGGTCACCGGGTCGGGCTGGGCGCCCGTGTGGATCTGCTTGGTCTCGAAACGCCAGTTCTCGGGTGCGGACATGGCTACTCCTGAAGTCGCGTGGGGCCCGACGGATGCCGCGGCCTCCTGCGAGCGTAGGCAGCGCCCTCGCCCGGGACAACCGGTCGGACACGCGCCGTAACCTGCCCCGTGCCGGGACGCCCGGGCGGGACAGTAGCGTGGATGCCATGACGCGACGTGCAGTAGTGACCGGGGCCAGCTCGGGGATCGGCGAGGCCACCGCCCGCCACCTCCGCTCACGCGGATGGGACGTCGTGGGCGTCGCCCGCCGCGCCGATCGCCTCGCCGCGCTCGAGGCGGAGACCGGGGTCGTCGCGCACGTCGCCGACCTCACCGACGGCGACGCGATCGCCGCGCTCGCCGCGTGGGTGGAGGAGACCGGCGGCGTCGACGCGCTCGTGCACGTCGCCGGCGGAGCCCGCGGCACCGACCGCGTGGAGGACGGCGACCCGGACGACTGGCGCTGGATGTTCGAGGCGAACGTCCTCTCGGGGCAGCGGCTCGTAGCATCCCTCCTCCCGCTCCTGCGGAGCGCCGCCGACCGCGCCGGTCACGCGGACGCGCTCTTCGTGACCTCGACCGCGGCGCGCGTGGCGTACCCCGGCGGCGGCGGGTACAACGCCGCGAAGGCGGGGGAGGCGATGCTGGTGCACGCGCTCCGGCAGGAGCTGAACGGCGAGCCGATCCGCGTGATCGAGATCGCGCCGGGCATGGTCCGCACCGAGGAGTTCACCCTCAACCGCCTCGGGGGCGACCAGGCCGGGGCCGACGCGCTCTACGAGGGCGTCGAGGCGCCGCTGGTGGCGGAGGACGTCGCGGACGTCATCGCCTACGCCCTCGACGCGCCGGGTCACGTGAACCTCGACCTCGTGACGGTGCGGCCGGTTGCGCAGTCCGCCCAGCACCTGCTCGCACGCGGACCGCTGAAGACCCGCTGAGACGACCGCCCGTAGGGTGGGACCACGACGAGAGGGGACCCGCGTGGCGGAGACGACGGACGAGCGCGAGCGGCTGACCTCGGACGACTTCGGGGAGGCCACCCGCGCGATCTCGCGCGACATCGTCGCCGACGGCTTCCACCCCGAGGTCGTGGTCGCGATCGCGCGTGGCGGACTGCTGCCGGGCGGCGCCATCGCCTACGGCCTCGGCGTGAAGAACTGCGGTGCGTTGAACGTCGAGTTCTACACCGGCGTCGGCACGGTGCTGGACGCTCCGGAGGTGCTGCCCCCGGAGCTGGACCTGTCGTACCTGACCGGCCGGCGGGTCCTGCTCGTGGACGACGTGGCGGACAGCGGACGGACGCTCGACCTCGCCGTGAAACTGCTGGCCCGGCACGGCGCGGAGGCGCGGTCCGCGGTCATCTACACCAAGCCCTCGACGATCATCACCCCGGATTACGCATGGAAGGACACCTCGCTGTGGATCGACTTCCCCTGGTCGTTCCAGGGGTCGGTCAGCGAGGAGGACGCCGCGTGACGGCGGGCGCCTCGAGCGTCGTCGTGCGGTCGGGCCTCGCCGCGTGACCGCCAAGACCCTCCCCGAGCTCGCCGACGCGGGCCTCATCGACCCGTCCTGGGTCGAGCCGCTCGCACCGGTCGCGGCGGACATCGCGGCCATCGGGGAGCGCCTCCGCGCGGAGGGCGCCCCGTACCTCCCCGCGGGCGACCTCGTGCTGCGGGCGTTCCGCGTCCCGCGCGACGAGGTGCGCGTGCTCATCGTCGGACAGGACCCGTACCCGACGCCCGGCCACCCGATCGGGCTGTCCTTCGCAGTGGACCCGCACGTGCGTCCCCTCCCGCGGAGCCTCGCGAACATCTACCGCGAGCTGTCGGACGACCTCGACATCGCCCCCGCCCCCCATGGCGACCTCTCCGCGTGGGGCGCCCAGGGGGTCATGCTGCTGAACAGGGTGCTCACCGTGGCGCCGGGGCAGCCGGCATCCCACCGGGGGTGGGGGTGGGAACGGGTGACCGAGCGCGCCATCCGCAGTCTCGTCGAGCGCGACAAGCCGCTGGTGGCGGTGCTCTGGGGGAGGGATGCCGCCGGCCTCACCCCGCTCCTCGGGGAGACGGCCGTCGTGTCGTCCGCGCATCCCTCGCCGCTGTCGGCGAGCCGCGGCTTCTTCGGCTCGCGCCCGTTCTCCCGGGTCAACGCCCTGCTGGAGGAGCAGCGTGCGGAGCCCGTGGACTGGCGGTTACCTGCCTGACACACCGCGGCCGTAGGCTGGCGGGCGTGCTGGAAGAGGAGTACGAGAAGAGCCGCCGCCGCCTGCCGGCGCATCTGCGGCGCCAGCCGGCACCGGAGGCGCCGTTCTCGTACGAGATCCGTCCGGCGACCGCGGGGGACATCCCCGACATCCGCGAGATCTACAACTACTACGTCCGCAACTCGGTCGTGACGTTCGACGAGAAGGCGTGGTCGATCGGTCAGTGGCGCGACAAGTTCGCCCTGATCGAGAAGCTCGGGCTGCCCTTCCTCGTCGCGCAGTCGCCGAGCGGTCAGCTGCTGGGCTATGCGCTCGTGCAGCCGTGGCAGTCCAAGTCCGCCTACCGGTACACGGTCGAGAACTCGATCTACCTCGGGCAGGCCGCCGCCGGAAAGGGGCTCGGACGCGCCCTGCTCGAAGCGCTGATCGAGGCCTGTGCCGAGAAGGGCATCCGCGAGATGGTGGCCGCCATCAGCGACAAAGGCGCCGACGCCTCGATCGCCCTGCACGAGAAGCTCGGCTTCACCGAGGTCGGGCGCATGGGCCGCGTCGGGTTCAAGTTCGGGCGCTGGCTCGGCGTGATCTACCTGCAGCTGAGCATCCCGAAGAAGAAGCGGCGCGGCCTCTTCCGCTGACCCGCCGCTCCCGCCCGTGGACGGGCGCGCGGCGGCGGCCGCGAGATCACGTGATCTCGCCGAGACGACACGTTCGTGCGCGCCGGAGCGCGTGACCTCGACGAGATCACGTGATCTCGACGGGGGAGGCGCGCGCGGGCAGGAGTCAGGCGGCGGCGCTGCGGACCTCGTCGACGAGGGTGCGCCAGGGGCCGGACACCTGCGTGTCGCCGAGCCGCGCCTCGTGCAGGGTCGCCGCGTCGGCGCGGACCTCGATGCGCCAGTGGAACCGGTCGGCGCCGCGGGCGGGCGGGGGAGTCGCGTCCCACGGGCAGCTCTCCACGAGCTCCCGCCACCTCGGCTCGCGCTCCGGGTCCGCCTCGGCGCGCCACTCGCGCGTCAGGCCCGCCAGACCGCCCGAGCGGGCGACGACGATGATCAGCCGCGGCGCGGTGTCCTGGTCAGGCTGCGTCATCCTCCTCGACGCCGACTCCTGCCCATGCGGCGCGGACGGCGGCGACCTCCTCCGACTCCTCACCGTACTCTGCCGCCGCGGCGGCGAGGGTGGCGGTCGCGAAGGCGGAGAAGTCCGCGGTCACCGACAGGGTGCCGGAGGTCAGTGTGCGGTACCAGATGAGCCCGGCCCGCTCCCAGGCGAAGCCGCCCAGCGCCGAGGCGACGAGGAAGAACGCCCGGTTCGGGATGCCGGAGTTGATATGCACCCCGCCGTTGTCGTCCTGCGTGTCGACGTAGTCCCGCATGTGCCCCGGCTGGGGGTCGCGCCCGAGCACGTCGTCGTCGTAGGCGGTGCCCGGGTCGCTCACGGATCGGAGCGCGACCCCCTCGACCGCGTCGGCGAAGATGCCGGCGCCGACGAGCCAGGTCGCCTCGTCGGCGCGCTCCCCGAGGTGGTGCTGCTCGGCGAGCACCCCGAACACGTCGGACAGCGACTCGTTGAGCGCGCCGGACTGCCCCTGGTACTCGAGTCCACCGGCGGCCTCGGTCACACCGTGCGCGAGCTCGTGCGCGATGACGCTCAGCGACCGGGTGAACCCGACGAAGACCTCCCCGTCGCCGTCGCCGAACACCATGCGCTCGCCGTTCCAGAAGGCGTTGTCGTAGTCGTCGCCGAAGTGCACGGTCGCCAGCAGCGAGCCGCCGGCGCCGTCGATCCCGTCGCGCGCGAACGCGTCCCAGAAGAAGTCGTAGGTCGCGCCCAGGCCGTCGTAGGCCTCGTCGACCGCCGCATCCCCCGTGGCGGGCTCGTCCTCGCTGCGCACGCGGCGACCGGGCAGCAGCTCCGCGTTCTGCGCGTCGGAGATGATGCGGTCGGGGGCGGGGACGGCCTCCGCGACGAGCGCGCCTTCGTCGATGGACAGGCGCAGCCGCGTCCGCGCGGGCCGCGGCGGACGCGGCATCGCGAGGGTCTTTCGGGCCGCCGCGGCCGCGCGTGCGAGACGCGGGTCGTCGGTCGAGGCGATGCGGTCGAGGAGGAACGGGGGGACGATTCCGGCTGCCATGCGGCGAGAGTAGCGCCCGCTCCCGACATTCCCGGACCACTTGCCCCCGCCGTCGCTCCTGCGCTCGGGATGCCGCGCATCCGGGGCAGGCGACGAACCCGCGACAGGCGCCGACACCCCGGATCCGCCTGTCCCGGCCGCGGCGCATGTCCCGGGAGCAGACGGCCCCGCCTCACGGCATCCCGGCCCGAGGCCCTAGGACGGCAGGGTCGGGATGGATGCCAGCAGCGCCCGCGTGTACGCCGCCTGCGGCTGCAGCAGCACCTTCTCGGTGGGGCCCTGCTCGACGACCTTGCCGTCCTTCATGACGACCACCTGCTCGCACACGTTCTGCACCACGCCGATGTCGTGAGACACGAGGACGAGGGTCAGCTGCTCCTCCGCGCGGAGGCGGGCGAGGAGCCGGAGGATCTGCGCGCGGACGGTGACGTCGAGCGCCGACAGGGGCTCGTCCCCGACGAGGATCCGCGGACGGTGGACGATGGCGCGCGCGAGGGCGATCCGCTGGCGCTGACCGCCGGAGAACTCGTGCGGGAAACGCTCGGCCATGTCGGCGTCCAGCCCGACCTGTTCCAGCACCTCGGCGACGCGGGCGCGCCGGTCGCCGTCGATGTCGAGGGCCCACAGCGGCTCGCCGACGATGCGCCCGACGTTCATCCGCGGATCGAGGGAGGCGTAGGGGTCCTGGAAGACGATGCCGGTCTGCCGCCGCAGCCAGTGCAGCGACCGCGCCGAGCCGCGTGCATCCACCGGCCGCCCGTCGACCTCGACCGTCCCGGCGGTGGGGATGTCGAGACCCATCAGCAGACGGATGAGCGTGGATTTGCCCGACCCCGACTCGCCGATCACGCCGACGGCCGAGCCCGCCAGGACGGAGAGGTCGACGTCCTCCAGGGCGGTCGTCCGCGCCGCGCGCCCGCGTCCGGGGGTGCGGGGCGCCGGGTACGAGCGCGACAGCCCCCGCGCATGGATGATCGTGTCGCTCATGCGCGCTCGCCCCCCGGTGTCGCGTCGTCGGGTGTGCGGCCGGGCGGGGTCGGCGACGGCCCCGGGGCGGCGGCATCCCTCCGTCCGATCTCGGGATGCCACAGGGTCGCGGTCGCGTCGCGGACGAGGGCCTGCGTGATGGGGGCCGCGGGGGCGCGCAGCAGCTCGGCGACCGTGCCCCGCTCGGCGACCCGCCCGTGCTCGAGGACGACGGCGTGCGTGGCGACCTGCGCGAGCACCGCGAGGTCGTGCGTGATGAACACGAGCGACATGCCGGCGTCGGCGACGAGCGATCGCAGGAGCGAGAGGATCCCGGCCTGGATGGTGACGTCCAGCGCCGTCGTCGGCTCGTCGGCGATGAGGAGGCGCGGACGGCAGGCGAGGGCCATCGCGATCGCGACGCGCTGGCGCTGTCCGCCGGAGAGCTGGTGCGGATAGCGCGCGACGATGCGCTCGGGATCGGGCAGGGCGACCCGCTCCGCCTCGACGACGGCCCGGCGGAGCGCCTCGCGACGGGAGACGCCCTCGTGGATGCGCACGGCCTCGCCGATCTGGCGTCCGACCGTGCGGATGGGGTTGATCGCCGTGCGCGGGTCCTGGAAGACGATGCCGATGTCGTCGCCGCGCAGCCGAGCGAGCTCGCGGTCCGGGAGGCCGAGGATCTCGCGGTCGTCCCAGCGGACGCTCCCGCTCGCGGTCGCGCCGTCCGGGAGGAGTCCGAGGATGGCCAGGGCGGTGAGCGACTTGCCCGACCCGGACTCGCCGATCAGGCCCAGGCGGGCGCCGTCGGGGACGTCGAAGGAGATGCCGTCGACGACGGCCCTCCCGTCGATCTCGATCCGCAGATCCCGGACGACGAGGCTCACGCGATCACCTCCGGGACCGGCGTCCGGGCGGCGCGGGTCCGTGGCGTCAGCGTCGGGTCGCCCGCCTCGCGGAGCGCGTCGCCGAGCAGATTGAGCCCCAGCACCGTCACGGTGATCGCCAGGCCGGGCCAGACGACCGTCAGCGGGTGCACGGCGATGTAGCTCTGCAGGTCGCTGAGCAGCACGCCCCACGACGGCTGGGTGATCGGGGCGCCGAAGCCGAGGTACGACAGGCCCGCCTCGGCGAGGACGGCGACCGCCATGCCCCACGACAGCTGCACGATGAAGACGGGGGCGACGTTGGGGAGGAGATGACGCCGCAGGTTCTGCGCGCCGGTGAGCCCGCTCGCGCGCCCGGCGAGCACGAAGTCGCTGTGCAGCACCCGGCGCAGCTCCGGCCGGGTGACGCGGGCGATGTTCACGCCGAAGCCGATGCCGACCGACCACACGACGACCCACAGGGACCCGCCCCACACCGCGGAGATCATCATGGCGATGATGAGGACGGGGAACGCGATGAGGATGTCGACGAGGACAGCCACGCCCTCGCGCACCCACCGCGGCGTGAGCGCGCCGAGGGCCGCCAGGCCGAGGCCCACGACGGTGGCGACGAGGCCCGCGCCGACCGCGACCAGCACGGTCGTGCGGGCTCCGGCCATGAGGAGGCTGAGGATGTCGCGGCCGTTGTCCTCGGTGCCGAGCAGGTGCGGCCACGACGGACCCTCCCACCGCGCCCGCACGTCGACCGCCGCGGGGTCGAACGGCGTCCAGACCAGCGACACGAGCGCGGTCAGCACGACGACGGCGACGACGGCGATGCCGAAGCGGCCGGTGCCGAGCGCCCACAGGCGGCCCAGGGTGCGGCGCCGGTCGCGCGCGGCGCTCCGGCGGGCGGGACGGATGCCGGGACGCCGACGGCCGCCGGGCGTGGAGGCCCGCTCGTCGCGGCGGGGGTCGGTCGCGCTCACGAGGCCTCCCGTTGCCGCGGGTCGATCAGGCGGTGGACCAGGTCGACGAGGAATCCGACGACGAGGACGAAGCCGGTGAGGGCGAGCAGCTCGCCCTGGACCTTGGGCAGGTCGCGGGTGGCCACGTCGGTGACGAGCATCCGTCCGACGCCCGGGAGCGTGAAGAGCTGCTCGATGACGACGGCCCCCACGACGATCCCGGCGATCTGCAGGCCGAGCACGGTGATCACCGACAGTCCCACGTTCGGCAGACCGTGGGTGAGCAGGGCGCGGGTGCGTGTGAGCCCCTTCGCGGCGGCGGTGCGGACGTAGTCCTGCCCGATCGCCTGCAGCGTCGCGCTGCGGACGAAGCGCAGCAGCATCGCCCCCTCCACCACCCCGATGGTGAGGGCCGGCAGCACGAGCGCGCGCAGCGCAGCGGCCGGGTCGGCCCACCCCGCGCGGGGGAAGCCCTGCGGCGGCAGCCAGCCCAGCCACACCGCGAAGACGACGACGAGCATCATCCCCGCCCACACCACCGGGACGGCCGCGAGCGCCTGCGCCCCGACGCCGACGGCCGTTCCGTCGGCGCGGCCGCGGCGGATCGCCGAGAGCACTCCGAAGGGCACCCCGATGACGAGCGCGACGAGAAGGGACATGATCCCCAGCGGGACGGTGACCTGCGCCTTGTCCCCGAGCTCGGCGGCGACGGGAGCGCCGGTGAGCAGCGATGTGCCGAGGTCGCCGCGCAGGAGGCCCCCCACCCAGTCCAGGTACTGCACCGGCAGCGGCGTGTTCAGTCCGAGGCTCTCGCGCAGCGCCTCGACCTGCGCGGGGGTGGACTCCGTGCCGGCGATGAGCTGCGCGACGTCGCCCGGCAGCACGCGCAGCGAGACGAAGATCAGCACGCTGGCCACGGCCAGGCCCAGCACGAGCAGGCCCAGCCGTGTCAGCGCGTAACGGATCACTCCGCCGAGACCGTCGTCTCCGCCAGCGGCATCCGCACGTTCAGCGAGTTCTGCGGGAAGTTCGCGACGTGCGTGCCGACGGCGGCGATCGGCGTGGAGAGGAACAGCCAGTCGGCGGCGTCCTCGTCGGCGACGATCCGGGCCGCCTCGGACAGCAGTGCGGAGGACTCGTCCTCGTCGGTGGTGGCCAGGGCGCGAGCGTAGAGGTCCTGGACCTCGGCGTTGTCGTAGCCGAAGTAGTAGTCCGGGTTCGCCCAGTTGCCGAAGTCGCGCGCCTCCACGTGGCGGACGAAGCTGAGGTCGTAGTCCTTGTTCTGGAACACGTCCTGCAGCCAGGCGGGGAACTCGACGGAATCGACCTCGAGGGTCACGCCGATGTCGGCGAACGACGACACCAGGAACGTCGGCAGCGTCGTGTCGTAGACGCTGGGGATCGTCAGGGTCAGGTCCAGGTCGGAGACGCCGGCCTCGGCGAGCAGCTCGCGTGCGCGGTCCGGGTCGTACGACAGCGTGTCCGACAGGTCCTCGTAGCCGGGGTCGAGCGGCGGGATCGGACCGTAGAGGGTCTCCCCGGTGCCGAGGGCCTCGACGAGGTCGTCGTGATCGATCGCCAGGCGCAGCGCCTCGCGCACGCGCTCGTCGTTCAACGGCGCGCGCTGGTTGTTGAACGCCAGGGTGCCCTTGTCGGTGGTCAGGCCCGTGCGCAGGTCGAAGTCGCCGCCCTCGAGCTGGCTCTGCAGCTCGGGGTCGATCTCCAGCGCGACGTCGACGTCGCCGCTGACGGCCGCGTTCACCGCGGCGCTCTGATCGGGGATGTAGTCGAGCACGACCTCCGCGACGCCCGCCGGGTCGCCCCAGTAGTCGTCGTTGCGTTCGAGCACGAGGCTGTCGCCGGTGTTCCACGACTGCAGGCGGAAGGGGCCGGTGCCGTTCGCGGCGGTCGCGAGGTCGGTCGTGTCGCCGGCGTTGAAGACGAGACCGGCGCGGCCGGTCAGCGCGAAGAGGAAGTCGATGTTCGGCTGGGCCAGCGTGACGACGACGGTCGACGCGTCCGGGGCCGTGATCGACGAGACGCCGGCGAGGTCCGCGCTGCCCTGCAGGGTCGCGTCGTCCTTGGTGCTCTGCAGCGAGTCCACGACGTCGTCGACGGTCAGCTCGCTGCCGTCGTGGAAGGTGACGCCCTCGCGGAGGGAGAAGGTGTAGGTGAGGCCGTCGTCCGACACGGTCCACTCGGTGGCGAGGGCCGGGGCGATCGAGACCGTGCCGTCCTCGGCGCCCTCGCGGGTCACGAGCCCCTGGTACACGTTGTCGATGAGGGCCTGCTCGAGCGCGGCGCCGTTCGTCCGGCGGATGTCGAGGTTGGTGGGCTCGAGCGTCAGGCGCACGGTCAGCGTCGCGTCCGGGTCGGGCGTGCCGGTCGCGGTGGGGGCGTCCGAGGTGCCGGTGCAGGAGGTCAGCACGAGCGCTCCGAGGAGGAGGGTGCTCGTGGCGAGGGCGGTGCGGCGCAGCATTGCGGGGGTTCCTTTCGCAGGCCGAAGCATCCGGGTGCTGTGGGATGCCGTGCAGGGGTGGTGACAGCCTACTTTCACCCGCATACGCTCGATGCCGTGTGACGATCGGCGACAGCGGCCCGTCGCGGGCACCGGACGTCGGCCGCTCAGCGCCCGTCGATGATGTCGCGGAGGAGCGCGGCGAGGGCCGCCGGATCCTCCTCGTGCAGGTTGTGGCCGGTGGGCAGGGCGTGCACGTCGGCGCCGGGATGGCGGCGGAGCAGCTCGTCCGCGTCGGCCGCCGTGACGAAGCCGCGCTCGCCGCGGACGAGGTCGAGGGGCGTGCGGACCGCGGCGAGGTCCTCCCAGCCGGTCTCCGTGAGGACGGCCCGGACCGCGTCGGGCGTCCCGGTGTCCGCCGAGCCGCCGGCGGCGGCGGCCGCGGCCAGGTGGGCGAAGTGGTGCTTCCACTCCACGCGCCCGTCCGGGCGCACCCGGGAGTTCAGGAAGACGCCGCGCTCCGCGGCGGCGCGCGACCCGCCGAGACCGAACGACAGGGCGCGCTCCACCAGCTCGTCGCGGGAGGCCCAGTCGGTCGGCCCGGCGAAGAACGCCCGGATCTGCGCGGGACCGGCGCTCGGGTCCACGCCGGGGGTGATGTCCAGGACGATCAGCCGCTCGACGAGGTCGGGCCGCGCCGCCGCGACCGCCGCCGCCGTGAGCCCGCCGAGCGAGTGGCCCACGAGTGTCTGCGGCCGGCCGGTCCATTCCTCGAGCGCCGCGACGACGTCCGGGGCCAGGACGCGCGCGACGTACGCCGCGTCGTCGCGCCAGGACGAGTCGCCGTGGCCGGGGAGGTCGAGCGCGAGGGCGGGGAGGCCGAGATGCAGGAGCGTCGTGTCCCAGGTGTGCGCGTTCAGCCCCGCGCCGTGCAGCAGGGTCACCGCGGGCGGGGCGTCGCCCCAGGCCAGTCCGCTGAGGACGCGCCCGTCGGGGAGCGACAGGGTGCGGCGCTCGACGCGGGGGAGCGGCGCGGCCGCGGCGGCGGCCTGGGCGGGCAGGAACGAGAACTCGTCGTCGGCGGGCACCCGCCCACCCTTCCACCCCCGTCGCCGCGGCGCCACCGGTCCTCAGTGCTGCCTGGGGCGCTGACTTGTCGCAGATGTACGCCCGGACACAGTCGCGACGTACATCTGCGACAAGTCAGTGTGGGCGCAGCACGGGCCTAGGCTGTCGCCATGGGCGAGGAACGTCGCGTGCACCTGTCGAAGAAGGCCCCCGAGGCGTACGCCGCGTTGCGCGCGTTCTCCACCACGGTCGGCGGGCTCGCCGCCCGCGCCGGCATCGACGCGCGGCTGCGCGAGATCGTCCAGATCCACGCATCGCAGCTCAACGGCTGCGCCTACTGCGTGCGCGTGCACGTGGAGGCGGCCGTCGCCGCCGGCCTCGACGCGGACGTCATCGCGCAGATCGCGACGTGGCGGGAGTCCGGCGTCTTCGACGAGCGCGAGCGCGCCGCCCTGGAGCTGACGGAGTCGTTCGTCTTCATCCACGAGGACGGCCTCCCGGACGAGGTCTACGACCACGCCGGCGGCATCCTCAGCGAGGAGGAGTACGTCGCGCTCAGCTGGATCCTCGTCGCCATCAACGCGTTCAACCGCGTCGCGATCGCCGGCCGCTACCCGGTGCCGCCTCGCTCCGGCGGCACGGCCGCCGTCGTCGGCGGCACGCCTCCGCCGGCGACCACCGCCCCGCGCACGCCGCACGCCCATGACGGGGCCGCGACGTGACGGCATCCCTCGTCTCCGGGGCCACCAACTTCCGCGACGTCGGCGGCCTGCCCGCGGGGGAGGGGCGCACCCGCCCGGGCGTCCTCTTCCGCTCCGGCAACCTGGTGGGCCTCGACGACGACGGCGTCGCGACGATGCGGAGCCTCGGCATCCGGAGGATCGTCGACCTGCGCGACGACGCCGAGGTCGCCCGCTCGCCGAGCCGCCTCGACGACCTCGCCTGCGAGGTGCAGCGCGTGCCGCTCTTCCTCGGGTCCGTCGCCTCCTTCTTCGCGCGCGACCTCAGCCTCGAGGATCTCTACTCCGCGATCGTCGAGGAGTCCGCCGACCGCGTCGTCGAGGCCGTCCGCGCCATCGCCGCGCAGCAGCCGGTGCTCGTCCACTGCACGGTCGGCAAGGACCGGACGGGAGTCACCGTCGCCCTCGCGCTCGCCGCGGCGGGGGTCGACCGCGAGGCGGTCATCGCGGACTACGCCCGCACGGAGTCGATGCTGTCGCCGGAGCGCAACGCGCACGTGCTGAAGAGCATCCGGGCGGTGTACCCCGACAACGTGCACGCCGAGGACCTCGCCAACCGCTCGCCCGCCCCGGTCATGCGGGCCCTCCTCGACCGCCTCGACCGCGCCTACGGCTCGCCGGCCGGGTATCTCCGCGCCCACGGGATGACGGACGCCGAGCTCGCCGCCCTCCGTGCGGTCCTGGTCGACGGAGGACCGCCGGTTTCCGAGCCGGAACACAGGTAAGGCAACCCTTCATCGGGGGTATGATGGTCGCATCATGGTTCCCCCCACCGAGCACAACGACGCCGCCTGCCGTGCGTCGCGGCACACCCGTGTCCAGCACCTCGTGACCGCCGACGAGACTTCTCTCGCCGAGCTCGACGCGCTGCTCGCTACGCTGCCGATCTGCTCGACCGGCCGGGTGTTCATCGAGGTTCCGGATGCCACCTGGATCGGTGTCGTCACCGCGCCTCCGCGCATGACGGTCAGCTGGCTCGACCGTTCGCGCCGCGGCGGAGCGCCCGGGACCGGAGCGACCTGCGCCCCCGGCCAGGCCGTCGTGCGGGCCGTCTCCGGGTGGGCCGGCGAGATGCTGTGCTGCGACGACGATGCGACGCGCGTCTTCCTCCTCGGCGCCTACCTCGGCACGGCCGAGATCGTCGACGACCTGACCCACCGCCACGGCGTGGACGCCACGGCGATCCACACGCCGGCGCGGTTCGGTCTGGCCACCTCCCGCTGACCGCCGGCCCGCTCCCGCGAGGGGTGGCATCCCGTCGTCCTCAGGACCCCCGCGGGACGTAGTTGCCGTCGATGAGTCCCGCCTCGATCTCGAAGCGGTTGCGGAGCGGATCGCGGCCCGCCAGCCAGTACAGAACGGGCATGAGGAAGCCGTAGCGGCGCCATTGACGTTCGTGCACGGCCTCGTGCCGGAGCACGGCGTCGGTCGGACGGGCGTCACCGGTGAGGAAGCAGTCGCCCACGCAGACGCCGCCGCGGGGGAAGGCCCACGTCGGCATCCCCCGGAACACCCGGAGGCCGTTGCGGTGCTCGACACGTCCGGTGCTCCACAATCCGCCCCAGACGCGGCCGAGCGCGCAGCCGTACCAGTAGCCGACCCGGCTGATCGGCGAGTCCAGCAGCACGGACGGGATCAGCCGGTCCCACCGGCGGCCTCGGCGGACGGCGGCGTCCGCGCGCTCGCGCCAGTCGGCCGGGGGTGTCGGGATCGGGCTCATGCGAGCGCCCCGATGATCCGCAGGATGGTGCCGAGGTCGTCGACGGCCGCGGTGGGCGATGACGGGGAGAACTCCGTCAGGCTCGCTCCGGCCAGGGGGAGGGTCTCGCGCAGACGGCGGAGGGATGCCACGAGGTCGGCCGCCGGCACGCCGAACGGCTCGGGCAGGGCGACGCCGGAGATCTCGGCCGGGTCGAGGACGTCGAGGTCCACGTGCACGAAGACGCGGGCGGCGCCGGTCGCGAAGACGGCCTCGGCGAGGGCGGCGGGGTCGGCGAGATCGCTCGCCGACAGACGGCGAAGGCCGTTCTCGGCGGCGTAGCGGACCTCCTCGGCGGCCATCGTCCGCGTCCCGGCGAGGACGAGCCGGGAGGGAGGGATGCCGGGGGACAGGCGCAACAGCTCCTCGCCTTCTCCCGCGACGGCCCGGAGGACCATGCCGTGGAAGGCGCCGCTCGGACTGGTCTCGGCGGTGTGCAGATCCGCGTGGGCGTCGAGCCACACCACGGCGAGGTCGTCGCCGGCCACGGCGGACACGGCAGCGAGGGTGACGCCGGAGTCGCCGCCCACCAGGACCGTCGGGCCGTCGCCGGAGCCGAGAGCGTCCTCGATGAGGGCGCGCATGCGCACGAGCGCGCTGAGGCGGTGCACACCGGTGCCCTGGGCGTCGCCGGCCTCGGGCAGGGGATCGAGGACGGTGGTCGAGGCGCGGGGCAGGTCGCCCGCGATCGCCTCGGCACCGTCGATGAGCTGCATCGCCCGCGACGAGGAGGATCCCTGCCACTGCGGGGCCACGACGAAACGCGTCATCCGGTCACTCCCGGGGAGAAGGACGGGAGCGCACCGCCCGGCCGACGCCGACGATGCGCTCCCGCGGGGTCGATCAGAGGTCGGGGCTGGGGGCGTCGATCGCCGCGCGCTGGGGGCCGCCGGTCTTCAGCGCGGCCAGCCGCGCCTCGACCTCGGTCAACTCGCCGACGTCCTCGAGGGCGTTGAACTGCGCGTCGATGCTGGACGCGGCCAGCTCCTGCTTGCCGGCGGCGAGGGCCTCCTCGCGGCGGATCTTGTCCTCGAAGCGGCCGAGCTCGCTGGTCGGGTCCAGGACGTCGATCGACTTCACGGCGTCGTGGACCTTGTTCTGGGCCTCGGCGACCTTGGCCCGGGCGAGGAGCTCGCTGCGCTTCGACCGCAGCTGGTCGAGCTTGGCCTTCATGCCGTTGAGGCCGTCCTTGAGCTTGTCGACGACCTCGGTCTGCGCGGCGATGGTGGGCTCGGCCGACTTCGCCTCCGACTCGGCGGTGATCTGACGCTGCAGCGCGATCTTGGCGAGGTTGTCGAACTTGTCGGCCTCGCCGGCGTTGCCGGACGCGCGGAGCTCGTCGCCCTTGCGGCTGGCAGCGAGGGCCTTGCTGCCCCACTCGGCGGCGGCCTGGACGTCCTCCTGGTGGTCGCGCTCGAGCAGGCGCAGGTTGCCGATGGTCTCGGCGATGGCGGACTCGGCGTCGGCGATCGAGTTCGAGTAGTCGCGGACGAGCTGGTCGAGCATCTTCTGCGGGTCCTCGGCCTGATCGAGGAGCGCGTTGACGTTCGCGCGGACGAGGGTCGAGATGCGACCGAAGATGGACTGCTTGGCCATGCGGGGTGTTCCTTCCTGAGGGAGACGGTGTCGAGTCTGGTGGCGGATGCTACGAGTTTTCTGTGTCCGGCCGGTGCGGCCACGGCCGGGGATCAGCGGCGGCCCACCCGTCCGCCGCCGGCTCGGGCGCGCCCACCGCCGCCGAAGCCGCCGCCGGACCGGGAGCGCCCGCCCCCGCCGCCGAAGCCGCCGCCGAAACCGCCGCCGCGCGACGACCCGCCGCCCACGAGACCGCCGAGACCGCCGAGCCCGCCGCCGCCGAAGCCGCCGCGGCGACCGCCGCCGAGCAGCGCGTTGACGGCCATGCCGCCGATCATGCCGGTCAGCAGGTCGGACCCGCCGCCGCCGCCGACGGCGCCCACGTCGTTCTGCGCGAGGGAGCCGGCCTGCGCGGCCAGCTGCGCGGAGCGCTGGGCCGCCGCGAGGGACGACGCCGGATCGGCGGCGCGCAGCTGCTCCGCCTGGACGAGGGCGGACGCCGCCTCGGCCAGACGCGTGCGCGCCGTCACACCTACCGCGCCCCGGCGGGCGGAGATGAAGTCCTCGGCGGCGGAGACCTGCGCCCGCGCCTGCGCGAGGGCGGCGTCGACCTGTGCCGCTGCCCGTCGCTGCCGCTCGTCGGCATCCCGGGCGCGGGCGACGACCTCGTCGAGGGCGGCGTCGGCGGCCTGCAGCCCGGTGAGGGCGCGCATCGGGTCGAGCCGGTCGGGCGTCAGCGCCTCGCGGGCGGACGCGAGCTGCGCCCGCGCCCCGGCGACCGCACCGGCCACACGCCCGTCGGCGTCGGGGACGGCCACGGCGCTCGCGATGCCGGCCTCGATCTCGGCGATCAGGTCGGGCGCACGGCGCTCCGCCGCGGCGAGGTCGGTCGACAGCGTGGTCACGGCGCGCTCGAGCGTCTCGGCCTCGCCGACGGCCGTCTGCGCGGCGCGGATGGCGACGGCGGCCTCGCCGCTCCGCCCGGCGGCGACGGCGGTGCGGGCGGTGTCGGCCTGCACCGCGGCGAACTCCAGGCGCGTCCGGGCCTGGGCGGGGTTGTCGGCGACGGCCGTCAGCGCGTCGGGGGCGTACCGTCCGCGGAGCCGGGCCAGCTCGGCCTCGGCGGTGTCGAGGGCGGCGGCGGCCGCGGCGCGCCGTTCCTCGGCCCGGGCGAGAGCGGCCGGGGCGTCCGCCTCGAGGGCTCGCAGGTCGTCGAAGTCCGCCGCCTTGGCATCCAGGGCCTCATCCGCCGACCCGCACAGCCGGAGGATCTCGAGGTAGGCGGCACGCTGCTGCTCGGGGGTCTCCGGGGTGTCGTCGTCGAGCGACTGCTGGAGCGCGAACGCGCGGTCCAGATCCGCCTGGGCGCGTGCCAGCACCTCCGCGAACGGCGCCGCGACATCCTCGCCGAACTGCGCGCGGGCGAAACCGAGCTCCTGCTCGCTGTCCTTCAGGGCGTCGTCGGTGGCCACGAGCGCGGACCCGGCGCGGCGCGCGAGCTCCTCGACGCTCTCCTGCGGAGCCTGCGCCGTCGCGGCGGCGCGACGTCGGCGCAGCCCGAACCACAGCAGCCCCCCGCCGATCAGCACCACGAGGGCCACGATGAGCAGGACGGGGCCGAGACCGCCGCCGGTCCCGCCGGCCGTGCTGCGCGCGGCCGCCTGCTCGGTCTGCAGGCCGTCGGCCGTGGCCGTCGCCGCGCCGACCCAGTCGGACTCCGCGAGGCGGGGGGCGATGCGGTCGTTCTCGATCGCGGTGAGCTGGTCGGCCGACAGCTCGCCGTCGTCGACGTCGCCGGACAGGTAGAAGCTGCTCCCGACCTCGTCGACGGCGACGCCCAGCACGTACTGACGGGGTCCGAGTCCGTTGCGGTTGGCCGTCTCATTGGCCCAGTCGGCGGGGTCGGTCGGCGAGGCGAAGGCGTCGACGTAGACGACCCAGAGGTCCAGTCCCGTGTCCTGCGACAGGCGCTCGAGGCGCTCCTCGACCTGGGCCTCCTGTGCGGTGGTCATCACGTCGGCGCGGTCCACGACCCACGACGACCCGAGCGACGGCGGCGTCTCGGCGACGGCGGCCGTCGGGGCGCCCAGCAGCAGCGCACCCGAGAGTGCCGCCACGATGCGCGTCGTCTTCGCCGCCCCCATGCGTCCGCCTTCCTCCGCCGATCCGTTCAACTCTATAAACCCCCGCCGACAGGGGGGAAGGCCGATGCGTCCGCTCACAGCGCACCCCGTCGGCGCGCCCCCTCCGCCCGCCTGCGCGGGCCGCCTAGGCTCGGACGCTCGGAGGTGCGGGATGGACGATCGCTACGGGACCGACGTGCTGGCCCGGGGGTGGCGCGAGGCGGGGCGGACGAAGGTCGGCCGCGTGGAAGCCGCCGTCGACCTCGTCGTCGAGGTCGCCGGGGACGGGTTCTGCGGCGCGGTCACCCGCTTGGAGGGGATGAACGTCGAGCTGGAGGACCGATTCGGCAAGCGACGTCTCTTCCCCCTGGGCGGCGGCTTCCTGGTCGACGGCGCGCCCGTCGTCCTGACGCCTCCCGCCGCGGCCCCGAAGGGACGCACGCGCACCGCCTCGGGCTCGTTCGCCGTCGACGACCCCCGCGCGCGCACGGCGCGGGCCAGCCGCATCTTCGTGGAGGGCAAGCACGACGCGGAGCTCGTGGAGAAGGTGTGGGGCGCGGACCTGCGCGCCGAGGGCGTCGTCGTGGAGTTCCTCGAGGGCGTCGACCTGCTGGAGCAGACCCTGGATGCCGAGCCCCCGACAGCCGAACGGCGATACGGCGTGCTGGTCGACCACCTCGTCCCCGGATCGAAGGAGTCCCGCATCGCGGAGCGGATCATGGCGGGCCGTCATGGGGCCCACCTCCGCATCGTCGGGCACCCCTTCGTGGACGTCTGGCAGTGCGTGACGCCGCGAGCCCTCGGCATCCGCGCCTGGCCCGAGGTGCCGCGCAGCGTGGAGTGGAAGGTCGGCGTCTGCCGGGCCCTCGGCTGGCCTGCCGAGGAGCAGGCCGACCTCGCCCGCGCGTGGCAGCACATCCTGTCCCGCGTCACCACCTTCCGCGACCTCGAGCCGGCACTGCTCGGTCGGGTCGAGGAGCTCATCGACTTCGTGACCGTCCCGTGAGCGGCCGCAAACGCGCCGTCGCGTCCGACGCCTCCGCGGCATCCGGGGCCCCTCTCGCGCCGTCCGCGTCGGAGGGGACGCCTACCCTGGATGCCATGGACACCCCCGTCTTCCGCGACAAGCCGGTGTCGTTCGTGCGCCGCAGCGGGCGCATGTCCGAGGCGCAGGACCGCGCCTGGGCCGACCACTCGCCCTTCTACCTGCTGCCGGTGGAGCGCGGCACCGCCGCGACCAGCGTCCGCGCGGGCACCGCCGTCGACCCCGCGGAGGTGTGGGGCCGCCGCGCGCCGCTGACGGTCGAGATCGGGTCGGGTCAGGGGCACCAGATCGTCGCGGCCGCCGCCGCCCATCCCGACCGCGACTTCCTCGCCGTCGAGGTCTTCCGCGCCGGGCTCGCCCGCACGATGCTCGACGCCGACCGGGAGGGGGTGCGCAATCTGCGCCTCGCGGAGGCCAACGCACCCGAGGTGCTCGAGCACCTGCTCCCGGAGGGCTCCGTCGACGAGCTGTGGGTGTTCTTCCCGGACCCCTGGCACAAGAACAAGCACACGAAGCGACGGCTCATCGCCCCCGACTTCACCCGCGTCGCCGCACGAGCGCTGCGCCCGGGCGGCGTCCTGCGCCTGGCGACGGACTGGCAGGACTACGCCGACCAGATGCGCGACGTGCTCGACGGGGCCCCCGACTTCGACCGCGCCTTCGCGGGGGAGTGGGCCGAGCGCTTCGACGGGCGCGTGCTGACCGCGTTCGAGCGCAAGGGCCTGCGCGTCGGACGCGACATCCGCGACCTGACCTACACCCGGGTCTCCCCGTGACCGCGCACACCGCGGTGCCCGTGCACGAGCGTTCCACGTGGACGCCGAAGCTCGTCCCGGCGCTGCTGGTGTGCCTCGCCGCCCCCGCGCTCTTCGTCGTCCAGGTCGTGTGGCTCGGGTGGGTGCTGCTCGTGCTGGCCGTGGCATCCGGGGTCCTCGTCGACCGCCTGCGGGACGTGCCGGTCCTGCCGCCCGCCGGGGCGCGCCGGGGGACCGCCGAGCCGAGCATCGCCCGCGACGTGTCGCTGGTCGCGGTCGGTCAGTTCATCGTCAGCCTCATCCCGTTGCACGCCGAGCTCGACGACGCGGCCTTCGTCCGCTTCACGCTCGCGCTCGGCGGGGCCGTCGTCGTCCCGTACGTCGTGTCGCGGTTCGTCTACCGGGACGACGCGATCCGCTTCCCCTGGCGCGGCGGCGGACGCTGGACGTGGTGGCAGTGGGCGTGGCTGGCGGGTGTGATCGTGCTCGGCTACCTGATCCTGCCGTTCTACTTCATCACCTCGGGCGTCTACACGAACTGGCCGGTGGTGGACACCCCGGACCTCATCGCGCGCCTGTTCGTCGGGGTCGGCGCCGTCGGCATCTGGGACGAGCTCTTCTTCATCTGCACGGTGTTCGTCCTACTGCGCCGCCACTTCCCCGACCTGACGGCGAACCTGCTGCAGGCGATCGTCTTCGTGTCGTTCCTGTGGGAGCTGGGCTACCAGGCGTGGGGGCCGCTGCTGACGGTGCCGTTCGCGATCGTCCAGGGCTTCCTCTTCTTGAAGACCCGGTCCCTCTGGTACGTCGTGACGGTCCACCTCCTGTTCGACGCGGTCGTCTTCGGCGTCCTCGTGCACGCGCACAACCCCGGCGCGGTGAGCATCTTCCTCATCTGATCCGGGATGCCGCCCCTCCGCTTCCGGCAGGGGGATGAGTGCGGGGGTGAAAACGCCTGACCGGGGCTTCTTCCGAGAAGTCAAGCAGGGGGAATGTCCGGGTGCATCCGCTACCATCTGGCCCAGATGCACTTCCCGGGCCCGACAACGTCGTCACCTCGCCCTCATCTTGAAAGGTTCCGAGTGAGCGCACCGCCGAGCCAGCTGTCCCCGCGGACGGTCCCGACCCGCCTCGGCGACCGCGGACGCCGCCTCCTCGACTCCCGCGCCGGCCGTGCCCTGCGCGAGTACGCCGCGGACGTCCTGCAGAAGCCGCAGGGTGTCGTCCCCCTCGAGCGCGGCGCCTTCACCAAGGTCCTGCTGCTGTGGGCCGTCGCCCGCCTCGTGAACGTCGGGATGCTGTGGGGCTTCTACTCCATCGCGAAGGCGGCGCGCTGGGGCTTCGGCCCGGACGACGAGCGCCTGGGCACCTTCTTCGACTACCTCACCGGCTGGGACGCCGACCGCTACGGGCAGATCGCCGCGCAGGGCTACCCGACCTCGCTGCCGATGAACGTCTCCGGCGACATCCTGCCGAACAACTGGGCGTTCCTGCCCGTGTTCCCGTTCCTCATCCGCACCCTGTCGGGAGCCACGGGGCTGGGGTGGCAGGTCGTCGCCGTGCTGCTGAGCGTCGCGGCGGGCCTGGGCGCCACCTGGCTGCTGTTCGTGCTGCTGCGCACCGTCACCGCGCCCCGCTCCGCCTGGTGGGGCACGGTCATCTTCTCGTTCGCCCCCCTGTCGTTCATCATGGTCCTCGGCTACAGCGAGGGCCTGTTCATGATGCTGATGTTCGCGTCGATGCTGCTGGCCATCAAACGGCAGTACATCTGGATCCTGCCCATCGGGCTCGTCGCCGCCTACACGCGTCCCGGGGTGCTGGCGCTCGCGCTCGGCCTGGGCATCGTCTTCGCGGTCCGCTTCTTCCGCCGCCGCGTCGACCCGTTCCCGTTCCGCGAGTGGGCCGGGCTGTTCGTCACCGGCATGGGCCTCGCGGCGGCCGGTCTGTCCTGGAACCACATCGCCCAGGCGGCCACCGGCACCCACAACGCCTACATCCGCACCGAGATCGGGTGGTGGATCGACTTCGTCGGCAACGACGAGTTCATGCCCTTCACCCCGTGGTTCCGCCAGGCGGGCACGTGGCTCGGCCCCGTCGGCATCCTGATCGTCGTCGCGATCGTGGTCGGCTTCGCCATGCTGATGTGGTCGCGCCCGGTCCGCCGCCTCGGCCTGATGGTCGTCGCCTACAGCTTCAGCTACGGCCTCTACCTGTTCGCGGTGTTCCTGCCGCAGCAGAGCACGTTCCGCCTCATCATGCCGATGGCACCGCTCTTCGGCGACGAGCGCTGGTCCTCGACGCCCCGGCGGCGGACGGCGATCCTCGCGGGATGCCTCGTGCTCCAGGTCGTCGCCATCCTCCTGCTCTGGACGCGGGGCAATCCCTGACCCGCACGTCCGCATGACGATGCCGCCGCGGAGGACCGCGGCGGCATCGTCGTATCCGGGCCCGCGGTGCGGGCAGGAAGGCTCAGTCGGGACGACCGCCCGGGTCGACGGCGTCGATCATGTCCTCCTCGACGGCGTTGTCCGCGTGCAGCTCGTCGGACGAGACGGCATCCCCGTCGTCGTCGGCGAAGGCGCCCACGGGCTCGGGGGAGGGCTCGGGTGGCAGGGGGACGGTCGGCTCGACGGGGTTCGGCGCCGTCGGCTCGACCGGGTTCGGGGCGACGGGCTCCGCCGGGGCCCCGGGGACGCCGGGCGCGGTCGGGTCGGTGGGGACGGGGGTGGAATCGCTCATCCCCACACTCTCGTCGCCCGGGCGCCCGCACGCGAGGGTCTTGGACTTACGAAGGGAAGGGTGTAGTCCCCTAGGCTGACCTCACTGGGGAGCTCGAGGGGAACGGCTGTGTCCACAGCGCACGATGTGACGCGACGCGAGGCGATCGCGCAGTACCGACTGGTCGGGGAGGCGCCCGAACCGGACCTGCAGGGCCTCGTGGAGCTCGCCGCGACGATCTGCGGCGTCACGACGGCCGTCATCAACATCATCGACGACCGGATGCAGCATCAGGTCGCCGCCGTCGGCATCCAGGCGGCGAGCTGCTCCCGCGAGGACTCGATGTGCGCCGCGGTCATCTCCCGCCCGGGTCGCGTCGTCGTCTCCGATGCCCGCCTCGACGAGCGCTTCGCCGCCAACCCCTTCGTCACCGGCGTCATCGCGAACGTCCGCTTCTACGCCTCGAGCCCCCTCATCACGCCGTCCGGGGTCGCGATCGGCACGCTGTGCGTCTTCGACGACGAGGTGGGGGAGCTCTCGGCGGCCCACAGCCACGCCCTCGACCTGCTCGCACACCAGGTCATCGACGTGCTCGAGCTGCGCCGCATCACGCGCGACCTCGCGGAGTCCAACGCCCAGCTCGAGCAGTTCGCCGCGCAGGTCAGCCATGACCTGCGCAACCCGCTCACCGCGCTCTCCGGCTTCCTGGAGCTCGCCGCGGACAGCCCCGAGATGGCGGAGGCCCCCCGCGCCGCGCAGTCCCTGGCCCGCGCCGAGGCCGCCGCCGGACGCATGACCGCCATGGTCACCGACCTCCTCGACTTCGCCCGCATGGGCGGCGCGCGCCCGCAGTTCAGCGACGTCGACGTCGCCGACTCGGTGGACGCGGTGCTCGAGGACCTGGACGGCGCCCTCGTCGAGACGGGTGCGCAGGTGAGCGTGGATGCCTCCGAGTTCGTGCGGGCGGACGTGACGCTCTTCCGCGTGCTGCTGCAGAACCTCATCGCGAACGCCGTGAAGTTCACCGTGGCGGCGGGGCGGGTCCCGCGGGTCGAGGTGCGCCTCGAGGCCCTGCCCGACGGCTGGCGGCTCACCGTGGACGACAACGGCGACGCCATCGAGCCGGAGCTGCGCGAGCGCATGTTCGAGCCGATGCAGCGCGGCCACGACGCGGACGTGGCGGGCATCGGCATCGGCCTGGCCACGTGCCGGCGCATCGTCGAGGCGCACGGCGGGCACATCGGCCTGGATGAGGCGCCGACCGGCGGCACGCGCGTGTGGGTCGTGCTGCCGCGCTCGCCGCGGGAGCGCTGAGCCGCGCAGCTCGCGTTACCCGCTGCGGCGGGTGGGGCGCAACGGTCGAGGCGGTCGGCGCAGCGGTGCGTAGCGTGGCATCCAGGCGCCCCGACCGACGTTGTCCGCGGTCCGACGCCTGAGCGGCGGGTCCACCGCCGTGACGACGACGACGAAGGGCAGGATCGTCCCATGGCACGCAATGTCCGGGTGATGCGCTGCACCCCCGAGGACGTCTTCCGCGTGCTCGAGAACGGCTGGCTCTATCCGCTGTGGGTCGTCGGCACCTCCCGCATGCGCGACGTGTCGGAGGACTGGCCCGCCGAGGGCGCGACCCTGCATCATTCGTTCGGCTCCTGGCCGATCGTCACCAACGACCGGACCGTGGTGCGCGTGTGGGATCCGCCGCGCCGCGTGGTGCTCGAGCCCCACGGCGGACCGATCGGCGTCGCGCGCGTCGCGATCGACGTCAAGCCGCGCGGCGACACCTGCGTCGTGCGGATCCAGGAGGAGCCGGTGACCGGACCGACGAGGCTGCTGCCCGACGTCGTCTTCGACGCCGTCACCCGCTGGCGGAACGCCGAGACGCTCCACCGACTGGCGTACCTCGCCGAGGGCGGTGCCCCCGGCACGTCCGGCGGGGCGTCGGCGCTCGGCCACGTCTCCACCGCCGAGGAAGAGCCGGTCGACCGATGAGCGAGGGATACGACGCGATCATCGTCGGGTCGGGCCCGAACGGCCTGGCCGCCGCGGTCACGCTGGCGCGGTCGGGTCTGTCGGTCGCCGTCTACGAACGGGCCGACACGTTGGGCGGTGCCGCGTCCACCGCGGAGCTGACCCTGCCCGGCTTCCGCCACGACGTGGGCTCCGCGGTGCACCCGCTCGCGTTCGAGTCCTGGTTCTTCCGCGAGTTCGCGCTCGAGCGCCGGGTGCCGTTCGTCCGGCCCGAGGTGTCGTACGCGCATCCCCTGGACGGCGGCCGTGCCGGCCTCGCCTTCCGCGACCTCGCGCGCGCCGCAGAGGGGCTCGGTGTCGACGGCCCCGCGTACGAGCGGCTCATGCGCCCCCTCGTGGACCATCTGCGCGGCGTCGCCGACTTCACCGGCAACGCCCTGCTGCGGGTCCCCGGAGACCCGCTGGCCGCGTTCTTCTTCGGCATCCGCTCCCTGGAGCAGGGCGGGCCGTGGTGGAATCAGCGCTTCCGCGACGAGGTGGTGCCCGCGCTGATCACCGGCGTCTCGGCGCACACGATCCTGCACCAGCCGAGCATCGCCGCCGGCGGCGCCGGCCTGGTGCTCGCGACGTACGGGCACGGCCGCGGCTGGCCCATCCCCGTGGGCGGCAGTCAGGCCATCGCCGACGCGATGATCGCCGACGTCCGCGCCCACGGCGGTGTCTTCCTCACGGGCACGGAGGTGACCTCCCTCGACGAGCTGCCCCCCGCCCGCGCGGTGCTGCTCGACGTCACCCCCCGCGCTCTCGTGCGACTGGCGGGATCCCGGATGCCGTCCGGCTACCGCCGGAAGCTCGAGCGCTTCCGCTACGGCGGGGGCGTGGCGAAGGTGGACTTCGCCCTGTCCGAGCCGGTGCCGTGGACGAACGCCGACGTCGCGCGCGCCGGGACGGTGCACATCGGCGGGACACGGGCCGAGGTGGCCGCGGCTGAGAACGCCGTCGCGCGGGGAGAACTGCCCGACGCGCCGTACGTGCTCGCGGCGCAGCCGACGCTGTTCGACCCGACCCGCGCCCCGGCGGGGAAGCACGTGCTCTGGGCGTACACCCACGTCCCGCCCGGCAGCCCCGCGGATCGCGAGGAGGCCGTCGTCCGTCAGGTCGAGCGCTTCGCGCCCGGCTTCCGCGACACGATCCTCGCGTCGACCTCTCGCACCGCCGTGGACATCGCCGCCTGGAACCCCAACTTCCCCGGTGGCGACATCTCCGCCGGCGCCCCCTCTCTTCCGCAGCTGCTGGGCCGTCCCGTCTACAGCCCGGACCCCTGGCGTACGCCCATGGACGGCGTGTACTTGTGCTCGTCCTCGACGAGCCCCGGCCCCGGCGTGCACGGCCTCGCGGGGTGGCAGGCGGCGCTGAGCGCACTGCGCCACGAGTTCGGCACACGCCTGCGGCCGGACCTCGCCCCGCGCGAGGAGTCGCTGCGCGACATCGATCCCGGTGCGGCGTCGCGGCGCGACGCGACCCCCTAGCCGTGCCCGAGGGCGACAGCGTCTACCGCCTGCGGATGCGGCTCGACGCCGCCACGCGGGACCGCGTGGTCGTCGACGGTGAGCTGCGCTCCGGCAACGCGGCCGGCCGGTCGCTGGCGGGGGAGCGCATCGTCGGCTACGACACGCACGGCAAGCACCTGCTCACCCGGTTCTCGGGGGGATCCACGCTGCACACGCACCTGCGCATGCAGGGCAGCTGGACCGTCACCCGTCCGGGACGGCGTCTGCCGGCGTCGGCGCGCGAGACGGCGCGCGTGCGGCTGCGCCTGGACGACGGGCAGGAGGTCTGGGGACTGGACCTGCCGGTCGTGGAGCTCGTCCCCACGGCGCGGGAGGACGACGTCGTGGGCCGGCTCGGTCCGGATCCCCTGCGGGACGACTGGGATGCCGCCGAGGCCGTGCGCCGCCTCCGTCGCGACCCCGCCCGCCCCGTCGTGGCGGCATTGCTCGACCAGACGCGGATCGCCGGGCTCGGCAACCTGTGGGTCAACGAGCTCGCGTTCCTCCGCGGCATCCATCCCTTCGCCCCGATCGGGCGGACGGACCTGGACGCTCTCGTGGCCCTCGCCGCTCGGTGCCTGCGCCTCTCGGCCACGGTGCCCGGGATGTACCAGGTCACGACGGGGGACCGCCGGAAGGGGGCCTCGCACTGGGTCGCCGGCAGGGCGGGGCGGCCGTGCCTGCGGTGCGGCACCCGGGTGCGGGTGCGCGACGAGGTCGCGAACGACCCCGAGCAGCGGCGGACGTGGTGGTGCCCGCGGTGCCAGCCCCTGCCCGACGGGGGCGATGTCGGAACCCCCGAGTAGAACGGACGTATGTCCGTCACCCGCGAGAAGCTGCTCCGCGTCACCCGCATCTACGCCGAGGACGCGGCGCTCGAGCTGGAGCGCGGACGGGAGATCGTGGCCCGCTGGCCGGAGGCCGAGATCGTCCCCGTGGCATCCCACTGGCAGATCCCCGAGGTGCACGGCGACGAGGCCAACGTCGCACGGTGGGTCCGCATCAAGACGGAGGCCCTGGTGGTCGGGGTCAAGAAGAGCGTCGTCACCCGCGTGAACGGTCGCTCGGCCGACTTCATCGCGCCGTCGCTGTCCAACGGGTGCGCCATGGCGTGCGCGTACTGCTACGTGCCGCGCCGCAAGGGCTACAGCAACCCCATCACGGTCTTCGCGAACGTCGACCAGATCAGTCGGCACCTCGCCCGTCACATCGCCGCGCGGGGCCCTAAGACCGAGCCGAACCAGTGCGACGACGAGGCCTGGGTGTACGACATCGGCGAGAACGGCGACTGCTCTGTAGACGCCCTCATCAGCGAGAACGTTCGCGACGTCTGCGAGCTGTTCCGGATGACGCCGACGGCCAAGGCGTCCTTCGCCACCAAGTTCGTCAATCGCGACCTGCTCGACTGGGACCCCGCGGGCCGCACGCGCATCCGCTTCTCCCTCATGCCGGCCGCCACGGCGCGGGTCACCGACCTGCGCACGTCGCCCATGGCCGAGCGGATCGCCGCCATCAACGACTTCGTGGACGCGGGCTACGAGGTGCACGTCAACTTCTCGCCGGTCATCCTGACGCCGACCTGGCTCGCGGACTGGCGCGAACTCTTCGAACAGCTGGATGCCGCCCTGCACCCCCGGGCGAAGGCCCAGCTCGCGTGCGAGGTGATCTTCCTCACGCACAACGAAGGCCTGCATGAGGTCAACCTCGGGTGGCATCCGACCGCCGAGCAGCTCCTGTGGACGCCCGCCGCGCAGGAGGAGAAGCGCTCGCAGAACGGCGCGACGAACGTGCGGTACCGTCACCCCCTCAAAGCGCAGAGCGTGGCGGCCCTCACCGATCTCATCGCGACCACGCTGCCGTATTGCCGGGTGCGCTACGCCTTCTGAGGCGCGCGGTCAGTCGATCTGACCGGTGGGGGAGTCCGCCTGGGTGGAGGCGTCGTCCGCGGCATCCTGAGCCGCCGCGCCCTCCTCGGGGGACTCCGATCCGGCACCGTGCGCGTCCGCGCCCGGCACGTCCTCGTCGTCCGGTCGACCCGTCGTGTCGTTCGTCGTCATGGCTCTGCCCTTCTTCCTCCGGCCTCACCCGGGCGCGGTCCCGAGGCACGGGATGCGGGCCGGATCGTCCGAGACCTGCACGGTTCCACACGTGGCGCCGGGTGTACACCCCCTGGCGCACCCCGGTGCCGCGGCTCAGAGAGGTGCGACGCCGTAGCGGACGCGGAACGCGGCGGCTGCCGCGTCCTCGAAGTCGTCGGCCTCGTCCCGGAGGTCCTCGCCGTTCATCCGCGCCTCACAGGTACGGCGCGAGAGCGCCGGCGGTCAGGGCGAAGGCCACGGCCGTGGAGCCCGCGGCGGTCGCGACGACGAGTGGGGTCCGCTCCAGACGACGACGGCGTGCGGAGTTCGCCGGGTGCATCGTCGTGCGGAGGGACGCCTTGGCGGCATCCAGGGTCTCGTAGCGTCCGACCGGGATGCCGTGGCTGTCGCGGGCGACGAACCCGCCCGCCACGGAGTCGACGCATCCGAAGTACTCGCCGCCGCGGTCGGCGACCCAGAAACCCGTGTCGACCTTCGCCCACAGCACGCGAGCGGTCGAGATCGGGGTGATCGTGGCCGATGTCGGGGAGGTCACGTCAAGCTGCCGTGGTGAGCGAGCGACGCAGCGGAGCGGCCGACGGGCGGCCCATGTCCTCGACCTCGGGGATCTGCGCGTCGAGGTCGACGACGAGGCCGGCGGAGGAGTTCGCCAGGTCGGCCATGTTCTTCAGCGTGGGGGCGTGCAACTTCTCGGCCTCGGCCGACTCGAAGACGAAACGGAGGGGGATCGAAGGCTGCAGCCACAGCGTGGTGCGACCGGCCTCGCCGTCGAGGTGACGCCACGACATCGTGAAGCTCTCGCCGCGGCGGAGCTTGGTCGCGGTGACGACCTTGAGGTGGGCGAGCAGACGGTCGGGAACGGCGATCGGCTCGGTGGTGGCGCCGTAGAACAGGTGGCCCATGGGATCTCCCTTCGTGAAGCGGTTGCTGTGATCCGAACATACTCGGTTAGTAACTAGTTTGTCTAACTATTTGTTTCGCGGTATGCTCCACGTACGAACGAACGGAAAGGGGAGTCACCATGACCGACATCGAGACGGCTCCTCGCGTCCCCGCCTCCGCGGAGACCACCCCGTCGTCGACCTACTGGTACGGCCAGGAGAGCGCCGACCGGCGCACCCGCAGCAAGGCCGTCCTCGAGGCGCTCCGCGTATACCGCGCAGCCGAGATGGCCATGCGCCGTCGCACCCGCGAGTCCATGTCGATGGGCGAGAACGAGCTCCTCGTGCTGCGCTACCTGCTCCGCGACCCGAGCCGCGGCGTGCGCCCGGGCGAGCTGACGCGCTATCTCGGCCTGTCCACCGCCTCCACGACCGCCATCCTCGACCGTCTCGAGCGCTCCGGTCACCTCACCCGCGTGGCCAACCCCGCCGACCGGCGCAGCATCTTCGTCCGCGCGACCGATCGCGCCCACGTCGAAGTCCGTCAAACCCTGGGGAACATGCACGATCGCATGCTGGCGGCCGTGATCGACATGAGCCCCGAGGAGTCGGGTGCCGTCGTGGCCTTCCTGCAGCGCATGAGCGAGGCCGTCGACGGCGTCGCGGTCGAGTCCGACGCGCACCCGTCATCGTGATCTACGTGCTCGTCGGCGGACCCCGCGACGGACAGCACGTGGACGACCTGCCCCGCGGATACCGCCTCTCCCTGGAGGAGCCGCCACCGGAGCGGTTCGCCGAGTTCGAGACCGTCCGGGCCGTGTGGCACGAACTGGATGCGGCCATGCTGCGCGGAGTCCAGCGCCGGGAGTGACCGCCGCGGCGCTCGACGCGCCCTCGCACGCGCCTGGCATCCGTCGCACCGTGGAGGTGGGCGCGCGTACCCCACCGGACCCGGAGGGTGCAACCCGCCCTCCCGGCCGTGGCCCGAGCCCCAGGCTGTGACCATGCGATGTGTGACCTACGCCGGAGAGACCGTGAAGACCACTGACGACGTCGCCGCGTCGCTCGTGGAGTTGACCGCCGCCGTGGCGAAGGAAGGCCAGGCGGAGGCCGTGAGCATCCCGATCGTGACCGAGGACGGCACGGTCGCGCAGGCGGAGCTCGTGATCGGCGTCGGCAACGACGTCCTGTCCGCGCCGGTGGACTGGACGGGCGAGGAGCCCGACTTCTCCCGGGCCGCCGCCGAGCTCACGCAGCATCGGCTCTTCCCCCGCACCCAGCTCCGTGCCGTCGAGCCGGACGAGCGCGACGGTGCCGACGAGTCGATCGACTGGGACTTCGACACGCCCACGCAGGCCTGACGGCGGGCGGGGGACCCCGCCCGACGGGCGGCATCCGGCCACGCCGGGTGGCGAGGGGTGAATACGCCGGGTGGCGGGGGTGAATAACCCCGCGGACGGATGCCACGGGCGTACAGCGGTCATGAGGATGGGGAGTCGTCTCCGAACCCGGGGGGACGATCCCGCACCCGAGTGGAGATCCCATGACCCCCACAGCCGTCGTGCCGACCGTACCCGCGACGCCCCCCGCCGCGGACGGTACGGATCCCGTCGTCACCGCGTCGCCGGCGGCCGCGTGGTGGCGACGAGTGCCGTGGGTGGCGGTCGTCCTCACGCTGACGGTCGTCGTCGTCAGCACCGTGATGCTCATGCGCGACACCCTGCCGTGGCGGAACGCCTACGACCTCCGGGCCGTCGGTCTCGCGCTGTTCACCGTCGATTCGTGGCGGCGGCTGCTGGTCGTCGCTTCCGTCGTCCTCCTCGTCACCGCGGCGGCGGAGCGGGCGATGGGCGCTCGCCGGGTGGTCCTGGCCTACCTCGGCGGAGGGCTGTTGACCTCGCTCGCGGGCTTGGCGCTCTCCACGGTCGAGCGGAGCGTCCTCGCGGTGCTTCCGCTCAACGACGAGCCGCTGTCGGGCGCCCCGCCCATCGCCGCGGCGATCGGCGTGGCCATGGCGGCCAGCTGCTTCGCCCGTCCGCTCTGGCGCCGTCGCGTGCGGCTCGCCTTCACCCTGCTCGCGGTGACCCTCTTCCTGTATTCGGGCACGGCCGACGACCTGTACACCCTCGTCTCGCTGCCGGTCGGCCTGCTCATCGGGCGTCTGAGCGGCGGGCGGGGGGCGGGGCTGCGCGTCCTGCGGAGCTCGCACCACGAGACGCGGATCCTGCTCGCGGCCGTCACCGCGATCAGCGCGATCGGGCCGGTCATCGCGACCGTGTGGGGCGTCGGCTACGGGCTCATGACGGTCTACGGCTACCTCTCCTACGATCCCCTGACCTTCGTCGACGGACAGCCCTGCTCGGTGACCTCGTCGGTCGTGCCGTGCCCCGACGGCGAGGTCTACGCGGAGATGCAGCCCGACGCGGGGTGGATCGCGGCCCTGCCGATGCTGCTGCTGGTTGTCTGCGCCTGGGGCATTCTCCGCGGCCGGCGCGGGGCGCTCAGCATCGCGATCGTCGTCGAGCTGTGCGCCTTCGTCGGGCTGTCCCTGCAGTTCCTCGTCTTCAGCCCCGGCACGTGGGACGCCGTCTCCCAGATCCGCAGCCCCACGATCGGCACATCGGCCGTGCAGTACCTGATCGGACTCGGCGTGGCCGCCCTGACACCGCTCGCGGTGGCGCTCGTGCTCTTCCTGTCGCGGCGCGCGGTGCGCGTGGCGTCCGCGCCGGGGGCCCGCTCGGTCTTCGTCGGGACGGTCGTCGGCGGGGGCCTCCTCATCCTCGTCGTGACGCTGCTGTCGATGCTCGTCGTCAGCGATCAGTTCCGTCCGTGGGCGAGCGTGCGCGACATCGTCGCGTCCTTGCCGCTGCGCCTCCTGCCCCCGTCGCTCCTGCCCTATGACTCGGCGACGTTCGTCCCCGTGAGCGGGTGGGCGCAGGCGACGTGGTATCTGCCGTCGGTCCTGTTCTGGATCCTGTGCATCGTGGCATCCATCCGCCTGGTGACCAGCGGCGGCACCGTCGCGCACTCGGGGGACCGCGCCCGCGCGCGCGAGGTCCTGGAGCGGGGCGGCGGCGGATCGCTCGCGTTCATGACGACGTGGTCCGGCAACGCGTACTGGTTCGCGCCCGGTCTCGACGCCGCCATCGCCTACCGCGTCCACGGCCGGATCGCCGTCTCCCTCGGCGGGGCCTTCGGCGCGGACCGCTCCCACCCGGGCGTCGGACGCGGCTTCGTCGACTACTGCGGCGAGCACGGCTGGACCCCGGTCTTCTACAGCGTCGACGACGTCGAGCGTGCGGCGCTGTCGGACCTCGGCTGGCGTGAGACGCAGGTCGCCGAGGAGGCGCTGCTGGACCCGCGCACGTGGACGCCCGCGGGCAAGAAGCGGCAGGACGTCCGCACCGCGACGAACCGTGCGCAGCGGGAGGGCGTGGTAGCGCAGTGGACGAGCTGGAGCGCCCTGTCGTTCGTGGACCGCGCGCACGTGCGCGAGATCTCCGAGGCGTGGGTCGCCGACAAGACCATTCCCGAGATGGAGTTCACGCTCGGCGGAGTCGACGAGCTCCTCGACCCCGCCGTCCGTCTCATGCTCGCGCGCGACGCGGACGGACGCATCATCGCGGTCACGAGCTGGCTGCCCGTCTTCTCCGCGGACGGCGTCACCGGCTACACGCTCGACGTGATGCGCCGGCGCGACGACGCGATGAACGGCGTCATGGAGTTCGTCATCGGCGCGGTCGTGGAGCAGGCGAAGGAGGAGGGGTGCGTGACGCTGAGCCTGTCCGGCTCGCCCCTCGCGTTCCATCGCAGCGAACACGACGCGGACCGGGATGCCGTCGAGCGTCTGCTCGAGACGCTGAGCACGCTCCTCGAGCCGGCGTACGGGTTCCGTTCCCTGGCGAACTTCAAGAAGAAGTTCCAGCCGGAGCACGCCGCGGTCTGGATGCTGTACCCCGACGCCGCGCAGCTGCCGGCCATCGGCATCGCGCTCGTGCGGTGCTACGTCCCGGGACTCACGCTGGGGCGGGCCGCCCGCCTCGGCATCGGACTGCGGGCGTCCTCCCGGGCGACGCGGGCCTGAGCGTCCCCGTCTCCCCCGACCGGGGGAGGAAATGGTCCGCACGGAGGATGTGCCACCGCGGCGCGCGGGCGAGCATGGAGTCATCGCCCGTCCACGCCGACCCGCGGAGGCCCGATGAACCTCGCCGATACCCCCACCGCCTCCGTCGCGGAGGTGCGGGCATGAGCCGACTCGGACCGAGGGATGCCACCTCCCCTCTCGAGCGGGAGCGCTCGGCATCCATCCGTCTCGCCGCCGAGCGGCTGGCCGCCTTCGTGGGCAGCACGGCGGACGGCGTCGAGGCCGCGGCACGGGCGGCCGAGGCGGCGCTGCGGGGCGCGGTGTCGTCCGGAGCGGGAGTGGAGCGCGTGTCGGCCGAGCTGGAGCTGAGCCCGCGCGCGCTCCGGGCGATCGTCGACGGGTCGGTGCGTCTGCGCTCGTTGCATCCGGACGCACGCCTGCGGCCGAGCTGACCGGCGGCACGCGCCGCGACACGACCGTCGGAGAGTACGCTCTCGACATGGCCCCCCTGGCATCCCGGCGATCATGAGCTCCGGATCGCGCTTCGAGTGGGGCGGCATCGGACCCGGCCGTGCCGACTACGTGAGCGCTCCCGAAGCGCTGGCGATGCTGGACGTGCTCGTCGTCGCGCACGCGGACCTCGAGGTCGAGACCGGCGTCTCGGCCGGGAGTGCCTGGGCGCGGCTCGCGCGCGGCGAACGGTGGGCGAGGGTGTCGACGCCGGGATCGCGATGGTTCAGCGTCGACGTCGACACGCGGCATCGCGTGCAGCTGGTCGACGAGGCCTCGTCGAAGGACGAGAGCGCCCGCCTGCTCGCGGTTTACGTCGAGATCGCCGCCGCCTACGTGCGCAGCGACGAGCGTCCCCGCCGGTCCGGACTCCTCGGCGGCTCCACGCTCGCGGTCGTGGTGGACGGGCGCGAGGTCCTGCTGACGCAGTCCTGGACGGACCGGCTGCGCGGCGTGCTCGGGCGCTGACCTGTCGCGAATGCCCGCCGTGGGCGGTATGCGGCGTGCATGTGCGCCATGTCACCGCCGTGGCATCCCGGTTCCCCCATGGCGCTGACCTGTCGCGAATGCCCGCCGTGGGCGGCGTGCGGCGTGCATGTGCGCCATGTCACCGCCGTGGCATCCCTTGCGCGGTGACGGGCGGGGGTCAAGCGGTTGGGGAGGGGCGGGGCGGCGCGACAGGATGGTGCTCCGCTTCGACGAAGGGACACCCCATGAGCGACCCCCAGGACAGCGCGCCCGCCGAGGACGCCGACACCCTCGCCGACGACCCGACGGTCGCCCCGAGCCAGGAAACCGACCCCGACGAGGGGGCCAAGGCCCCGGCGAAGGACGACCCGAACGCCGACCACCAGGCCAGCGGCATCGGGGTCATCGGCGACGAGTGACCGGCCGCCGTCCTGCGGAGTCGTGAGGCGACACGCCGCGTCGCGGCGCAGCCCACCGGCGTGGCGGACCCGGACTCCGCAGGACGGCACCGCGCGGCGGACGCCGGCCCGGACCCTGCTCGACGGCACCGGCGACGGACGCCGGACAGACGAGAGGGGCCCCTCCGAACGGAGGGGCCCCTTCGTGTGCGGGCCGAGGGGGCCCGCCCGGTGTCAGCCGCAGCTGCGCGCCGTGTACGCCGGCTTGAGCTCCGTGCTCCCGCCGTTCGCCGTCGCCGTGACGGTCGCCGTGCCCGCCGCGACCGAGGACTGACGCACGGTGAAGCTCTGCGTCGTCGTCTTCCCGGGCGCGAGGGACGCGACGGTCTTGGACCCGAAGGCGGTGGCGATCGTCACCGACACCGGGACGTCGTCGCGGTTGACGGCGCTGACCACGAGGGTCACCTTGCCCGCCACGCAGCGGGTGCTCGCCGTCGACGTGATCTCCGGGCCGGCCGCCGGCACCGTCTGCGGAGCCACGCTCTCCAGCGTCGGCACGATCTTCTGCATGAGGCCGTCCGCGCCGAAGGTGACCCGGTCGATGGTGGTCTCACGGTTGGTGCCGTTGCCGTTCGGCATCGCGAACCGGTGGTAGGCGATGTACCAGTCGTCCGTGCCGGGCACGTTGATGATCGAGCTGTGCGCCGGTCCCTTGATACCGAGGGCGAGGTCCTTCTCGAGGATCACGCCACGGTAGGTCCACGGACCGTTCATGCTGGTCGCGGTGGCGTAGCCGACCCGATAGTTCTCGGACCCCGTGTCGTCGATCGCGTACGTCAGGTGGTAGAGCCCCTTCCGGTAGTTGAAGAACACGCCCTCACGGAAGTCCGTCAGTCCGTTGATCCGCTGGTACGTCCCCGGCTTGATCGAGAGCATGTCGTCCGACAGCTCCGCCAGGACCGGTGAGCCGTTGCCCCAGCCGAGGTACCACTTGTCCGTCACCGGGTCGTGGAACGCGGCGGGGTCGATGGCCTGGCCCGACGTGACGGCCTCGTTGTTGAGGATCATCGCGGTGGGCTGGGCCACGAACGGACCCTCGGGGGAGTCAGCCACCGCGACGCCGATCGTCTTGCGGTCGTACGTCGGGTTGTGCCCGCTGAAGTAGAAGTAGTACTTCCCGCCCCGCTCGATGATCGTCGGCGCCCACGCGTTGCCGGTCGCCCACGGGACGTTGCCGTTGGCGCCGTCGAGCGTGAGGAACGGTGCGGCCGAGCGCGTCCAGTCGGTGAGGTTCTTCGACTTCCAGACGTAGAACTCCTTGCCGCCCCAGCCGGGGAAGCCGTCGGTCGTCGCGTAGATGTAGTACGTGTCGCCGAACACCGCGATGTTCGGGTCGGCGTACAGCCCCGGCAGCACCGGGCTGTTGACGACGCGGGCCTCGATCTTCCACGTCGCCTTCTCGCCCGAGGGCGTGGTGATCGTGTAGGTGACGGGGGTGCGCAGGTCGACCGTCGTCCCCGACGCGGGCGACACGGTCGCCCCCGACACGGTGGTGAAGGTCGGGGCGAGCCGGGACACGTCCGTGCCCTTCACGACGGGGAGGATGACGGTGCGCGCGTCGCCGTTCACGATCGGCGCGAGCTTGAGCTTCTCGGGATGCGTGAGCGACACGTCGAGCAGCTGGTCCTCGACGCCCGCGTTCTCGAGGATCTCGGTCGAGGACAGCGCGCGGTTGTAGACGCGCACGTTATCGAACCATCCCTGGAAGGCGCGGTCGGCGCCGTAGAAGGACCGGCCGAGGTAGCCGGCGAGGTTCGAGCCGAGCTCGCTGACCGAGGCGTTGAGCGCGGTGTTCTCGTCCACCTTGACGCCGTCGATGTACATCCGCAGCGTCTTGCCGTCGTAGACGAGGTCGTAGCGGTGCCACTGCCCGGCCGAGATGGAGCCGGTGACGTCCGACTCGCCCTGCCAGGTCGACTTCGTGATGGCCGTCCGGGCGTCGCCGCCGCGCACCCGGAGGAACGAGTAGCGGTCCTGGTTCTGACCGAACGCGAAGGTGAAGAAGTTGCCGTCGTTCAGCTCGGACTTGACGTCCATCGACACCGTCATGGTGTCGCGGCCGTCGAAGAACCCGGCCGGGAACGAGGCGAACCCGTTCGCCGCACCCGTCAGGCGCAGGGCCGACCCCTGGTCGGCGTCGGTCGCGACCGCCGCCGTGCCGGACGCGGTGAGGTCGGCGTCCCCGACGGTGTCCGCGAGGGAGCCGTTCTCGAAGGTGTACTCCGCGATCGGGCCCTGCGCGGGCTCCTCCGGCTCGGTCGGCTCGACCGGCGCGTCACCGTATGCGGCCAGCAGGCGCTGCTCCTCGGCCTTCGACAGGCGCAGGACGGACCCGTGCCGGAACGACTGGTCGAACGAGAACTGGTCGGCGCCGCTGCCGCTGCTCAGCTGACGGAACTTCAGGCTCGAGAGCGTGTCGGCGATGTGTCCGTAGTAGTTGAACTCGTCGCCCATGACCGACCAGCGACCGTCGGGCAGCTGATAGACGGTCAGGCCCTCCATGCGCGCCCGCATCCCGGCGGCGGCCGCCTGGCCGGGGCCGATCTTCTGCGTCCACGGGCCGTCCAGCGACGGTGCCGTGTCGACGACGGTGTCCCAGTCGGAGGTGGAGAAGCGGTAGTAGGTGTCGCCCTCCTTGGCGATCGTCGAGTCGATGATGCTGCGTCCGCCCTGACCGTCGCCCTTCGGGTTGAGGGTCGTCCAGATCTCCGGCTCGGTGAAGGAGACGAAGTCCCGGGTCTTGGTCAGGTACATCCGTAGGGCCCAGTCCTCGGTCCCGTTGTCGCGCTGGTCGCGGGCCGCCCAGTAGACGTAGTACTCGCCGGTGGCCTCGTTGTAGATCGCCTCGGGCGCCCACACGCAGCCGGCCTTGTCGAACCCGGCGAAGACGATGCGCTGGTCGCTCCAGTTCACCAGGTCGGTGGACTCCCAGACGACGATGTTCTGGCTGGCGTTCAGCTGGTTCCAGCCGGAGCCGCCGGGGCCGCCGCCTTCGGCGTGCAGGTCGGTGCCGATGATCCAGTACTTGTCGCCCTCGGGGGAGCGGACGAGGTGCGGGTCGCGCACGCCGAGGTCGCCGCCGAGGTTGGCGAGGATGGGCTTGTTGTCGTTCAGCTTCTCCCAGTGCAGTCCGTCGGTGCTGTGGCCGAGGAAGATCTTCTCGTAGCCGCCCTCGGTGGCGAAGTGGGTCCACAGGTATCCGGCCGAGTAGTCCTTGTCGAGGCCCGCCGGGGCGGCCTTGACGGTGACCTGGATCTGCCGGGTGAGGGAGGTTCCGGATGCCGCTGCGGTGAGCGTCACCGTGGTGTCGGCGGCCTGCCGGGTGACGACGCCGGCCGCCTTTCCGCCCTGGGCGGTCGTCGTGATGACGCCGGCGGGGGAGGCGGTCCAGGTGAGCGCGGTACCGTTCACGGCGCCCTTCGCGGGCAGGGTGATGTTGCCGCGGATGTCTCCGGCGTTGGCGATCGAGATCTTGTCGAGATCGGCGCGGGCGAGGTCGTCCCGGCCGGGCATCGGGGCGACGGTGACCGCGAAGGTGCGCGTCTGCGTCGCCGAGCCCCGCGTGAGCGTCGCCGTGAGCGTCGCGGTGGCGGGCTGCTGTCCGGCGGCGGGGCGGGTGACCTTGCCGGTCGCGCTGACGGCGCCGGCGTTGCTGGTGGCCCAGGTGACGGCCGATCCGTTGACGCCCGTCGCGGGGAGGGTGAGGTCCGCCGTCACGGCGCTGAGGTCGCCCAGCGACAGCGCCGCCGCGTCGCGCTGCAGGCGGGTCGCGTCGGTGGGTACGAGCGCGGCGACGTCGGCGGCGGAGAGCGCCGTGTTGTAGATGCGGAAGTCGCGGAGGCTGCCGGACAGACGGCGGTCGGCGTCGTACACGGAACGACCGAGGTAGTTCGCCGTCGTCGTGCCGCCACCGATCGCGCCGGGCGTGATCGTGACGTTCGTGGCCTGGCCCACCTGGACGCCGTCGAGGTAGACGCGCGCCGTGTCGGTCGCGTCGTCGAGCGTGTAGGTGATGGTCTTCCACACGTCGCGCTGCAGGTCGGCGTTGCTGTTGACCGTCTGCTCGGTGGTCCAGTTGCCGGTGGCGATGGCGGTCTTGAACGGGTTGCCCGTGGAGAACAGGTAGCCGTTGCCGGCGCCGCCGGAGGTGTTGCCGAGGCCGTAGATGAAGTACGGGGTGCCTTGGCCGGCCCGGACGAGGACGTCGGTGCTGACCGTCACCGAGTTCAGCCCGGAGAGGAGGTTGTCGGGGAGGTCGACGTAGTCGTCCGTCCCGTCGAGCCGCACGCCCTCCGCGCCGGTGAGCGAGGCGCCCCCGACGTAGGTGGCGTTGCGGCCCTTGCCCGACGCGTCGACGGCGGTCGTGCCGCTCGTCTCGGTCAGGGGGTAGTGCGCGACCAGTCGGTCGTCCGCGGCCGCGGCGGGCTGCGTGGCGACGAGCGCGCCGGTCAGCGCGAGAGCCAATGTCGTGACGCTCGCAAGCGTCCGACGGGGAAGGGTCTGCTTCATTGCGGTCCTTTCGCGCGGCCCTCGTCGGCCGCCGAATCCTGTGACCCGGTGATGTTATCGCTCACAAAGCGTGGTCACAAGAGCCCGCGGTCAGCCGCGGGGAGGGAGCGCTCCCACGCTCCGCGATCGCCGGATCGCCCGCGTCAACGGCGGAACGGCCGCGCTCTCAGCTGTTCACTGAGTTCGCGGCCGTTCGACGTGGTGCCCCCGACAGGAATCGAACCTGCGACCTTTGGTACCGGAAACCAACGCTCTATCCCCTGAGCTACGGAGGCGGACCGGTCAAGGTTAGCACCGCGCACCCCACCGCCCCGACGCCGACGCCGACGCCGACGTCCCCGCCCCTTCCGCGCTGACTTGTCGCAGATGTACGCGAGGGATGCCGCTGCGCGGGCATATGCGACAAGTCACGGCCCGCGCGGCTCGGCGCGGCGCGGGATGGGGTCAGTCCTCGTCGGTGATCGCGCCGGTCGGCTCGGCATCCTCGACGAAATGCTGCCCGCCGAGCTCGTCGGCGATCGCGCGGCCCTGGTCCACGGCCTCGTCCTTGCTCGAGAAGCTGGCCGAGTACTCGGGGCGCCCCTCCACGGAGTTCTCTCACTGGCCGCGGTTCGAACGGGTGGTCACGTCGTTCTTGCTCATGGCATCCATGCAACCGTCCGGGGCCGGACGACGCACCGCGGTTGACACGGTCTTGTCAAGGCTGACAGCGTCACCCGTCCCGACTGGGATGCTTGTGAGACCTTCGAAAGGGGTTTTGTCATGAGCATCGGAGCCGGCATCGCGCTGTTCGTCATCGGCGCTGTCCTCGCCTTCGCGGTCAACCTGCCCAATGAGTACGTCGACCTCAGCACCATCGGCTACATCATGATGGGTGCGGGAGCGATCGTGTTCGTGATCGGCCTCGTCCTGCTGGTCCGTCGTCGTCAGACCGACACCGTGACCCGCACCGAGGGCGTCGGCGGCGCACAGGTGACCCGCTCGAGCACCCGATCGTCCAACGACGACGTCATCTGACCCCGAGGATCCGCCGGGGCTCGGCCCCTGAGGAGCACGCTATGACCGAACCGGCGACCTCGTCGGGCGAGCGCACTGCGCCGAACCTGACCCCGCAGACCGACCGTCAGGACGACTCGCAGGCGACCCAGGCCTTCCGGCCGGGCGTCGACGACCTGTTCGACGGGCGGTACCGCCTGGGCCGGCTCCTCGGTCGCGGCGGCTACGCGAGCGTGTACGAGGCGGTCGACACGTCGCTCGGTCGGACGCTGGCCCTCAAGGTCATCTCGGGGGAGAGCGCCGACCCGTCCGACGTCGCGCGCGTCCGCTCGGAGATCCGGCTGCTCGCCTCGCTCTCGCATCCGTCGCTGGTCACGCTGTACGACGCGCGTCTCGACGCCGAGCCGGCGTACCTGGCGATGGAGCTCATCGCCGGTCCCACCCTGACCGACCTCATCGCGAAGGGCCCGCGCACCGGACCCGAGACGGCGCGCGTCGGACGCGAGATCGCGGAGGCGTTCGCGGTCATCCACTCGCGGGGCATCGTCCACCGCGACGTGAAGCCGTCGAACATCCTGCTGCGTCCCGCCGCGCACACGGGGACCACCCCGCGGGCGACCCTCGCCGACTTCGGCATCGCCTCCCTCGTGGGCGCCACCCGCATGACGGGTACGAACACCGTCATCGGCACCGCCGCGTACCTCAGCCCGGAGCAGGTCCGCGGGATGCCGCCGGCACCGGCCACCGACATCTACGCCCTCGGCCTCGTGCTCATCGAGGCGCTCACCGGTCGGCGCCCCTTCGCGGGCAGCACGGCGAACGAGTCGCTCGCCGCGCGTCTGGTGACGCCGCCGCCGATCCCCGAGGGGGTGCCTGCGCCGTGGCGGGAGATCCTCGAGGCCATGACCGCGGTCGACCCGGCGGAGAGGCCGGATGCCGCGAGCGTCATCGTCGCGCTCCGCACGCTCGGCAACGTCTCGGTGCCCGCCGCCGCGGGGGCGACCGCCGCCGCGACCACGCGGCTCCCGACCACGACGGCCCCCACGCGGGTGTTCGACGCCCCGCCGCGGCCGCCCGCACCGACTGCCGGCCGTCGTTCCCGTCGCACGCCGATCCTCGTGGCATCCCTCGTCGCCCTCCTCCTCGCGGGGGGAGGGGTCGCCGTTGCGGCCTCGATGGGCGGAGACCCGGCCGCGCCGGAGCCCGATCTGCCGGGCCTGCCGCAACCGCTGGACCAGCACGTGGACGATCTGTGGCGAGAGGTGGGGGAGTGATGCGCCGTCGGTTGATGCTCGCGTCCGTCGTCGTGGCGGCGACACTCGGTTTCGCGGGCTGCACACCCCCCGCAGCGGAGCCCACCGCGTGGCAGGGCAGCGTCGAGACCGTCGCCGACCAGGCCGCGGCGGGCGACTACGCCGGGGCGCTCGCCTCGCTGGACGCTCTGGAGGCCGAGGTGGTCGCCCGTCGTGACGCGGGGGAGATCCCCGCGGACGAGGCCGAGCGGATCCTCGCGGCCATCGCGGCCGTGCGAGCCGACCTCACCTCCCTCGTGCCCGCCCCGTCCCCGACGCCGGAGTCGACGCCGACCGAGGAGCAGACGCAGGAGCCGGTTCAGACCCAGGAGCCGGCCCCGCAGACGCCGGCCACCGAGACGGATGACGGCGGCGACGACTCCACCCCCGAGGAGGAGGAGAAGGAGCCGAAGGAGGACAAGTCGAAGGACGACACGTCCGAGGACGGGAACACGGGACCCGGCAACAACAACGGCAACAACAACGGCAACGGCAACGGCAGTTCCAGCAGTCCCGGCGGGCAGAAGAAGGGCGCGACGACCCCCGGCGGTATCGAAGGCACCGCGTCGACGACCCCCGGCGGCGCCACTCCCGGCGGGCCGGGACGCGGCTGACACGGCCGGTTCCCGACGGCCTTGCGGCCTGCGCGCCGCGGGGGGCCGCGAGCGTGCGAGGATTGCCCGGTGCCGCGCCGAGTGACCGCCGAACTCGACCTCGATCTGGGGGCGTCCGTCGACCTCATCCTGCAGATCACCGCCGCCCGCGGCGTGCCCCTTGCCCACGAGGAGCTGCGGATCGTCCAGGGCGATCGCGAGGTAATCCCGCACGAGATCGTGGATGCCGCCGGCAGTCGCCTCCACCGCCTCACCGGCACCGCCGGGCCGCTCACGATCCGGTACGAGGCCGTCGCCGACGGGAACGCCACGCCTCCCGCGTCGACCGACCTGGACCTCATCTCCTACCTGCGCCCGAGCCGGTACGCCCAGTCAGACGCCGTCTTCGGACAGGCGCGGCGGCAGTTCGGCGGACTCGCGGGCGTCGAGCTCCTCGCCGCGATCTCGGAGTTCGTGGCATCCACCGTCACCTACTCGCCCGGGATGAGCCTGGGGACCGACTCCGCCGTGGAGACGCTGTCGAGCGGCCAGGGCGTGTGCCGCGACTACGCGCACCTCGTCATCGCACTGTTGCGCGCGATGGACGTGCCCGCCCGCTACGCCGCGTGCTTCGCGCCGGGGCTGGTGCCGATGGACTTCCACGCCGTCGCGGAGGCGTACGTCGAGGGGGACTGGTACGTGGTGGATGCCACCCGCCTGTCCGACCGTCGGCAGCTGGTCCGCATCGCGACGGGCCGTGACGCCGCGGACTGCGCCTTCCTCAGCTATCACGGCGGCTACGTCGGCCTGGAGCGGATGACCGTGGATGCCGTGTCCGACGGCCCGGCGGGGGAGCCGGACGACCACGTGTCGCTGGTACGCATCGCCTGAGCCGGTGCGAGGCCGGCCGGGCCGCACGCCTGCAGGGCCGGACCGCGCGTCTGCAGGACGGCCGAGCGGCCGGGGCCGCGCGTCTGCAGGGTCAGACCGCGCGTCTGCAGGACGGCCGGCCCCGCGGCCGCCTCATCCGTCGCACGCGTGCACGTGCGCCCCACCGGTCCTGCAGACGCGCGCGCCACCGGAGCCCCAGCGGCTCCGCCCGACGGAGCGCGCGCCCTAGAATCGGAGGGTTATGGATCCCGCAGCCCTCTCCGCCGCCCTGCTCGCCGTCATCGCCCCGCTCGCCGAGGCCCGACGAGAGGGCTCGTCCGAGGGGCTGACCGCGGCGGACCTGCCGCTCGAGCGGCCGAAGAACCGCGACCACGGCGACTGGGCCTCCAATGCGGCGCTCAAGCTGTCGAAGGTCGTCGGGGCGAACCCGCGCGAGTTCGCCGCCGAGGTCGCCGAACGGCTGCAGGAGGTGGACGGCATCGCCTCCGTCGAGGTGGCCGGCCCGGGCTTCATCAACATCCGTCTCGACGCGGCCGCCGCCGGCGCCCTCGCCAAGACGATCGTCGACCAGGGCGCGGCCTTCGGGACGAACGACTCCCGCGCGGACGAGATCATCAACCTCGAGTTCGTCAGCGCCAACCCCACCGGCCCCATCCACCTCGGCGGCACCCGCTGGGCGGCCGCGGGCGACGCGCTGGCCCGCATCCTCTCCTCGCAGGGTGCGCAGGTCACGCGGGAGTACTACTTCAACGACCACGGCGCGCAGATCGACCGCTTCGCGCGCAGCCTCGTCGCCGCGCACCAGGGCGACCCGACGCCGGAGGACGGCTACGGCGGCGCCTACATCGGCGACATCGCGCGTCGCGTCGCCGAGGCCTACGGCGGCGACATCGACGCCCTCGATCCGGCCGCGAAGCAGGAGGCCTTCCGCGAGCTGGGCGTGAACGTCATGTTCGGCGAGATCAAGCAGTCGCTGCACGAGTTCGGCGTCGACTTCGACGTGTACTTCCACGAGAACGACCTGCACGACTCCGGCGCGGTCGACCGCGCGGTCGCGCGGCTGCGCGAGCTCGGCCACATCTTCGAGGCCGACGGCGCGACCTGGCTCCGCTCCACCGACTTCGGCGACGACAAGGACCGCGTCGTCATCAAGTCCGACGGGCAGCCGGCCTACATCTCGGGCGACCTGGCCTACTACCTCGACAAGCGCGAGCGCGGCTTCAACCGCTGCATCATCATGCTCGGCGCCGACCACCACGGCTACGTCCAGCGCCTCATGGCGATGTGCGCCGCCTTCGGCGACGAGCCGTACGTCAACCTGCAGGTGCTCATCGGGCAGATGGTCAACCTCGTCCGAGACGGCCAGCCGATGCGCATGTCCAAGCGCGCCGGGACCGTCGTGACCCTGGAGGACCTCGTCGAGATCGTCGGCGTGGATGCCGCGCGCTACGCGCTCACGCGCAGCTCGGCGGACTCCAACCTCGACATCGACCTGGACGTGCTCCAGAAGCGGACGAACGACAACCCCGTCTTCTATGTGCAGTACGCCCACGCCCGCACCCACAACGTCGCGCGGAACGCCGCGGCATCCGGAGTCGACCGGTCGGAGTTCGCGCCCGAGCTCCTCGCCCACGAGACCGAGTCGGCGCTGCTCGGCGCCCTGCAGGAGTTCCCCCGCATCGTGTCGTACGCGGCGGAGGTGCGCGAGCCGCACCGCGTCGCGCGCTACCTCGAGGAGCTGGCCGGCCTGTACCACCGCTGGTACGACAACTGCCGCGTCATCCCGCTCGGCGACGCCCCCGTCGAGTCCGTGCACCGCACCCGCCTGTGGCTGAACGACGCGACCGGACAGGTGCTGCGCAACGGTCTGACGCTGCTGGGCGTCAGCGCTCCGGAACGGATGTAAGAAATGACGGATGCCGCCCGCCCCCGCCGCACGGGACGGTGGATCGCCGTCGTGGTGGTCGTCGTCGTGCTGCTGGCCGGTCTGGCGGTGGCCGCCGAGTTCATCGCCCGCTCGATCGTGACCGGGACGGTGCGGACGCTCGTGGTGCAGCAGATCGGCCTGCCCGACGACCAGCAGGTCGACGTCGACGTGCCGGGGATCGTGCTGCCGCAGGTCATCGCCGGTCGGCTGGACGACGTCGCCGTCTCCTCGGACGACGTGGCCCTCGGCCCGCTGACGGGCGACGTGCGGGTCCGGCTCGAGGGTGTGCCGATCAGCGGCGACGCCGCGGCCGCGGGTGGAGAGGCGTCCGTCCGTCTCGACGAGGCGCAGCTGCGCGCGCTCCTCGCGGGGATCGACGGGCTGCCGGCCGACGCCGTGAGCATCGCCGCGCCGAACCTGCAGTTCGCCACCGAGGTGACGGTGCTCGGGCTTGCGATCCCCATCGGAGTCGAGCTCACCCCCGGGGCGGCGGAGGGGGACCTCACGTTGACCCCGATCTCGTTCCAGCTCGCCGGCAACGACATCGACGCGGACACTCTGCGCGGCCAGCTCGGCGGCCTGGCCGACGGACTCGTCGCCACCCGCAGCCTCTGCATCGCCGATCAGCTCCCCGCCGGACTCACGCTCACTTCCGTGACCGTCCAGGGCAGCGACGTCGTCGCCGGGCTCGCGATCGACGGCGGCATCATCGTCGACCCGGCGCTGCAGCAGAACGGCACCTGCGGCTGACACCCCGCCGCCGCGGCCCGTCCGCGGTCATGGTCGGCTGACGGCCGCTCACCGTCGGGAAGCCTCCCGCGGTCTTCACCCCGCCGCCCGGAGTCCCGTGGGTGCCGGATGCGCGAGACGACCGACCTATGGTCACCACTTCGTGCTCGGCGACCCCGTCGAGCGCACATGCGAAACGGAGGCCGAAACATGACCCTTCTCCCGACCCGTCGAACCGTTCTCAGGGCCGCCGCCTGGGCCGTCCCCGCGGTGACCACCGTGGCGAGCGCCCCGGCCGCGGCCGCCACCCTCGCCCGGGGGTGGACCGTGACGATGTCGCGGTCCTGGCTCTACCCGGACGAGGTCGCGACCGTGTGGGTCACGAGCTCGGATGGCGCCGGCCGCCCTCGCCGCGGCGAACCGCTGACCCTGTCGCTGGGGGACCGCAACCAGGGGGAGATCGGCCAGCCGTCGGGGGTGACCGACAGCGAGGGACGGTACCGCACCACGATGCGCGTCCGGAGCGGCGCGGCCGCCGCCTCCGGCACCCTGAACGTCAGCTCGGCGTCCGGCGGCGCGGTCACGGCCTTCGAGATCCGCGAGCCCGCCGTCGTGGTGCACGACGACACGGGTGCCTCGACCCGGGTGATCGCGCTGCCCCACGGCAGCCAGAGCGAGACGAGCGGCCTCGAGAACCGGGCCTTCTCGCACAGCGACCCCCAGCCCACCGGGCGTCACGTCCGCTCCGGCGAGACCCTGGAGGTCGTCGTCGACTCCGACGCCCCCGACACGCTGTCGCTCGCCATCGGAACGCGCGGGCCCTGGCGCGACTTCAACGGCTCCACGGAACAGGACCTCTCGATCGTCCCGCTGAAGAAGGGCCGGCAGAGCATCACCGCCCCGCAGGACGGGATCGTCTTCGTGACGAACTCGTCGACCGAGACGGCCGGCGGCATGACGATCTCCGGGGGAAGACCGCACCCGGTCTGGGTGAAGGACCGGACGAAGACGGAGGAGTTCGCCGGTCAGCTCACGAGATGGTCGACGGCGCCGGTGGTGGAGCTGGTCGGCGACCGCGCCCTCGTCGACGTGCAACGGCGGGTCATCGACGACATGGCGGCCACGTCCACCGCGTGGGACCCCGCGGACGTCGTGATGCGGCTCGACCGGATCGTGGCCTACACGAGCGACGTCTACGGACTGTCCCGCGCCGCCGTGGGCATCGCCCGCAAGCGTCCCGGACGGGTGGACTTCTCCGGTCCCGACACGGGCGTCGGCTGGGCGTTCGCCACCGAGCAGTGGCTGAGCTTCCATGTCGACACCGGGGCGACGAAGGACCTGCTCGTCACTCCCGACGGGTGGGGCACGTGGCACGAGGTCGGGCACACCTTCCAGACCCCGGACTACACATGGAGCGGGCTGACGGAGGTCACGGTCAACATCTCGTCGCTCGCCCTGCAGCAGCGTCTGACCGGGAAGCACCGCCTCGACGAGGATCAGGACTCGAAGGACCGGATCCGTCGCTACTTCGAGCAGCCCGTCGGCGACCGCGACCACGCCAAGCTCACCGAGGAGAGCGCGTTCTACGGCCTGTTCCTGTTCGATCAGCTGCGACAGTCCTTCGGGGAGGGGTTCTACCCGGCGGTGAGCCAGGCGTATCGCGTGCGGAGGATCCGCGGCCAGGCCAGGCCGTCATCGGACCAGGAGAAGCGCGACCTCTTCGCTCAGGTCGCCTCGCAGGTCGCCGACCGCGACCTCAGCCCGTTCTTCGCCGAATGGGGTGTGCCCCTCTCGGCATCCGTCAAGAAGTCCCTCGCCTCCTACCCGGCGCTGCAGAACAAGATCTGGACCGCCATCGACTCGCGCGACGCGCACCGGGAGCGAGAGGTGGGCTACGACCTCCCCGTCGGATCGCTGTCGAGCAAGACGGGCTCGCTGAACCTCGGCGAACGCGACGGGGCCTCGGGCGTGGTGAGCGGCGCGTCGACGCTGGGCGGGTCGTCGAGCACGGTGGTGGCCCAGCAGTCGTCGGCCCCCGAGGTGAGCCCGACGGCGGGACGACTCCTGGCCGTGCTCGAGGCGCCCGACGGCACGCAGGAGGTGCTCTGGCACGACCGGGTCCCGGTGACCGCCACGTCCGCGCTGCAGTTCCACGGCCTGAGCGACGTCGTCGGCGGGTGGCTCGGCATCAGCCGCGACGGCTCGCGCCTCGTCGCCACCTCCACCGGCGAGGTGCTGCACGAGTACTTCACGGGCAAGCCATACTACAAGATCACGGTCCAGGATGCCGACGGCACCGAGCTGCGAACGGTGACCGTGAACGGCGACGACACGCACGACAAGGTCGTCACCGCCCTCGACGGGACGGCGGTCGGCGACGGGTACCGGCTCGTCGTGGAGGCGCAGGAGCCGAGCCGGGTCCGGGTGTGGCAGAACAGCGAGCGCTCCGGCACGCTCTCCTCCACCCCGCAGACCCTGGTGGTCCGCAACGGGCGCTTCGAGGTCTGACGCGCCGGTCCGCGGCGGGCAGACGCGGGACGGGGACGGCATACGTCGTGCCCTAGACTGCAAGGACTGCCCGCCGCGTGACGCCCCGCGGGGGTGGGTGCCGTGATCCGCGGCCGTCGCGTCGCCGCAAAACCGATTGGTCCCTCCGTGTCCGCCTCGCACTCCGCGCCCGTGCCCGCGTGGCTCCTCGCCCCGGCCGAGGCCAACGAGCTCGTCGCCCCCGTGTGGCCCGCGTCCGCGCATCGCGTCGACGACGGCTCCGTCGAGATCGGCGGGGTCTCCGTCCTCGACCTGCGCGACCGCTTCGGCACCCCGCTCTACGTGCTCGACGAGGACGAGGTGCGCGCGCACGCGCGACGCGCCCGGGAGGCCTTCTCGTCCGCGGCCGCCCGCCACGGCGTGTCGGCGCGCGTGTACTACGCCGGCAAGGCCTTCCTCTCGACCGAGGTCGTCCGCTGGGTCGCCGACGAGGGCCTGGCCGTCGACGTGTGCACCCGGGGAGAGCTCGAGGTGGCGCTCGCCGCCGGGGCCGACCCGGCCCGCCTCGGGTTCCACGGCAACAACAAGCGGGTCGACGAGCTCGAGCGGGCCGTCGAGGTCGGCATCGGCACGATCATCGTCGACAGCGCCATCGAGATCGAGCGTCTCGCCGCCATCTCCGACCGTCGCGGCGCCGTCCAGTCGGTGCTCGTCCGCGTCCGCACCGGCGTGCACGCCGAGACGCACGAGTTCCTCGCCACCGCCCACGAGGACCAGAAGTTCGGCTTCCCGCTCGCCGGTGCGGCCGCGGCCGTCGCGCGCATCCGGGAGCTGCCGAGCCTGCGCTTCGTCGGACTGCATGCCCACATCGGCTCGCAGATCTTCGACGTCGCCGGCTTCCGCGAGTCCGCCGCCCGCCTGGTCGACCTGCACGCGGAGCTGCTCGCCGGGGGAGATATCCCGCTGCTGAACGTGGGCGGCGGCTTCGGCATCTCGTACACCTCCGTCGACGCGCCGCGGCCGATCGAGGAGATCGCCGACGGTATCGTCGACGCGGTCGCCGACGAGTGCGCCGTCCGCGGCATCCCGATGCCCGACATCGCCTGCGAGCCCGGGCGCGTGATCGTCGGCCAGGCCGGGGTGACCCTCTATGAGGTCGGCACGGTCAAGACGGTGCCGGTCGGCGACGACCTCGACCGCGCCTACGTGAGCGTCGACGGGGGAATGAGCGACAACGCCCGCACGGCGCTCTACGGCGCGCACTACTCGGCCCGCATCGTCTCGCGCACGAGCGACGCGACGCCCGCGCTGTCCCGCGTCGTCGGCCATCACTGCGAGTCCGGCGACATCGTCGTCGACGCCGAGTACCTGCCCGGCGACGTCACGCCCGGCGACCTGCTCGGCGTCCCGGCCACCGGCGCCTACTGCTTCTCGCTCGCGAGCAACTACAACTACACCCCCCGCCCGCCGGTGGTCGCCGTGCGCGACGGCCGCGCCCGCGTGATCGTCCGCGGTGAGACCGTCGACGACCTGCTCGCGCGGGATGTCGGGGTCGCGGCATCCGACTCCCGCGACGCCACCGCGTCGCCTGCCTTCCGCGGCCTCGCCGCTTCGACGTACGGAGACACCGAATGACCGACTACCGCACGCTCCGGGTCGCCCTGCTGGGCGCCGGCGCCGTGGGCTCGCAGGTCGCCGACCTGCTCCTCAAGCACGGCGACGAGCTCGCCGACCGCGCCGGAGCCACGCTCGAGCTGTCCGGGATCGCCGTCCGCAACCTCGACGGCAAGCGCGACGTCGACCTGCCGCGCGAGCTGTTCACCACCGACGCCGAGACGCTCATCGTCGGCTCGGACATCGTCATCGAGCTGATGGGCGGCATCGAGCCGGCCCGCACGCAGGTGCTGCAGGCGATCAACTCCGGCGCCGACGTCGTCACCGCCAACAAGGCGCTGCTGGCCACGCACGGCACCGAGATCTTTGACGCCGCCGACCAGGTCGGCGCGCAGGTGTACTACGAGGCCGCGGCGGCCGGCGCCATCCCCATCATCCGTCCGCTGCGCGACTCGCTCGCCGGCGACCGGGTCGTGCGCATCATGGGCATCGTCAACGGCACGACGAACTACATCCTCGACCGCATGGACACCGAGGGCGCGGACTTCGCCGACGTGCTCGCGCAGGCGCAGCACCTGGGGTATGCCGAGGCCGACCCCACCGCCGACGTCGAGGGCTACGACGCCGCCCAGAAGGCCGCCATCCTCGCGAGTCTGGCGTTCCACACGACCGTGCCGCTCGAGGCGGTCCACCGCGAGGGGATCACCTCGGTGGATGCTGCGATGATCGAGTCCGCGCGGCACGCCGGCTACGTCATCAAGCTGCTCGCCGTGTGCGAGCGCCTCTCCGCCGCCGACGGCGAGGAGGGCGAGTCCATCTCGGTGCGCGTCTACCCCGCGCTCGTCGACCGCGCCCACCCGCTCGCCAGCGTCCACGGCGCGAACAACGCCGTCTTCGTCCAGGCCGAGGCTGCGGGCGACCTCATGTTCTACGGCGCCGGCGCCGGTGGCGTCCAGACCGCCTCGGCGGTCCTCGGCGACGTCGTCTCGGCCGCCCGTCGCCACATCGCCGGCGGTGTCGGCGTGGGGGAGTCCACCCGCGCCAACCTGCCCACCGTGCCGATCGGCCGCGTCATCACGCGTTACCAGATCACGCTCGAGGTCGACGACAAGCCGGGCGTGCTCGCCACGGTCGCCGGCATCCTCAGCGACGGCCGCGTCTCGATCGCGACGGTCGAGCAGACCGTCATCGAGCCGACCGCGGACGCGACGGGCGCATCGGCGCGCCTCGTCATCGGAACGCACACAGCCCGCGAGCAGGACCTGAGCGAGACCGTCGAGCGTCTCGCCGCAAGCGGCGTCGTCGAGCGCGTGGTCTCCGTACTGCGCGTGGAAGGGAACTGACATGGCACACGTCTGGCGCGGAGTCCTCCGCGAATACGCCGACCGTCTGGGCGTCACCGACGCCTCCACCGTCGTCACGCTGGGCGAGGGCGGCACGCCGCTCATTCCGGCGCCGTCGCTGTCGCGCCGCACCGGCGCGGACGTCTGGGTGAAGTTCGAGGGGATGAACCCGACCGGCTCCTTCAAGGACCGCGGCATGACCGTCGCGCTGTCCCGCGCGGTCGAGCACGGCGCGAAGGCCGTCATCTGCGCCTCGACCGGCAACACCTCCGCGTCGGCCGCGGCCTACGCCGCGCACGCCGGCATCACCGCCGCCGTGCTCGTGCCCGAGGGCAAGATCGCGATGGGCAAGCTGAGCCAGGCCGTCGCCCACAACGGCCGTCTCATCCAGATCCGCGGCAACTTCGACGACTGCCTCGAGATCGCGCGCGAGCTCGCCGACCACTACCCGGTGCACCTCGTCAACTCGGTCAACCCCGACCGCATCGAGGGTCAGAAGACCGCCGCCTACGAGATCGTCGAGGTCCTGGGCGATGCCCCCGACTTCCACTTCATCCCGGTCGGCAACGCCGGCAACTACACCGCCTACTCCCGCGGCTACCGCGAGGAGGCCGCCCGCGGCGCCGCCCGCACGGTTCCCCGCATGTTCGGGTTCCAGGCCGCCGGCTCGGCCCCGCTCGTGCGCGGCGAGGTCGTGAAGAACCCCGAGACCATCGCCAGCGCCATCCGCATCGGCAACCCGGCCTCGTGGGACCTGGCGCTGGAGGCCCGGGATGCCACCGACGGCTGGTTCGGGGCGATCGACGACGAGCGCATCCTCGCGGCGCAGAAGATCCTCGCGGGCGAGGTCGGCGTCTTCGTCGAGCCCGCCTCCGCGATCAGCGTCGCCGGTCTGCTGGACCGTGCCGAGGCCGGGGTCATCCCCGCCGGCGCCAAGGTCGTCCTCACCGTCACCGGTCACGGCCTGAAGGACCCCCAGTGGGCCCTGCGCCAGAGCGACGGCACCGACGTGCAGCCCACGGTCGTGGACGCCACGACGTCGGAGGTCGCCTCCGTGCTCGACCTGCAGCCGGTGACCGCGTGACCGCAGCCCTCGGGCGCCGGGTCGCCGTCCGCGTCCCGGCCACGAGCGCGAACCTCGGGCCCGGCTTCGACACCCTCGGTCTCGCGCTCAGCGTGTACGACGAGCTCGAGGTCGAGGCACTCGAGGCGGGTCGCCTCGAGATCGAGGTCGCCGGCGAGGGCACGGCGGACGTCCCGCGCGACGCCTCCCACCTCGTCGTGCGGGCCATCGCCCACACGTACGCGGCGGTGGGCCGTGAGATGCCGGGCCTACGGCTCTCGGCGACCAACGTCATCCCGCACGGCCGGGGGATGGGGTCGTCCGGCGCCGCCGTGGTCGCCGGCATCCTCGCCACGAAAGGCCTGCTCGCGGACGAGGTGGAGCTGACCGACACCGACCTGCTGCGCCTGGCGACCGAGATGGAGGGGCACCCCGACAACGTGGCGCCGGGCCTCTTCGGCGGCCTGACCATCGCGTGGATGGATGCCGCCGGCCCCCAGCACAAGCAGCTGATCGTGCACCGCGGCGTCTCCCCGCTCGTGCTCGTGCCGAGCTTCACGATGTCCACGGCCGTCGCCCGGAGCCTGCAGCCGCTGCAGGTGCCGCGCGAGGATGCGGTGTTCAACGTCTCGCGCTCGGCGCTGCTGATCGCGGCGATGACGCAGAGCCCCGAGCTGCTCATGGCGGCGACCGAGGACAAGCTGCATCAGAACTACCGCGCGCAGGCGATGCCCGAGACGGACCGGCTGGTCCGGGCGCTGCGGGCCGAGGGCTACGCGGCGGTCGTCTCCGGTGCGGGGCCGAGCGTGCTGGTGCTCGCCGACGGACCGGGCCAGCGCCTGGCCGCGGCGGATCTTACGGCATCCCTCGTCGACACCCCGTGGGAGGCGCTCATGCTGGCCGTCGACGTCAAGGGTGGTACAGTGAGGACCGCAGAGGGTTCCGCGTAAAGACGCGAATCTGAGCCTCTGCACCCCGCGAAATCCGCAACAAATCGCGAACCCGGCGTCGGCTGCAGTCTTCCGAGCCGCTGGTGAGTGTCTTCGTCTGCCGTCTGCACCGACGACCCGCGATCTGATCACGTTTCATTTCTGAGGAGCAGTCGTGGAGTCCATCTCCGAGACCCAGCCCGTCGACGCGCCCGAGGGCGCCGACACCACCCCCGAGGAGCAGCCCGCCGCGGCCGCCGAGCAGACCGAGACGTCTGCCGACGAGACTCCCGCCGAGCCGACGCTGTTCGACGCGGTGCCCGCCGACGAGGACCCGGATGCCGCGGCCTCCGGGACCGAGGACGCGGAGCCCGCCGCGGCGGAGCCCGCTGCCGAGGAGCCCGCTGCGGCGGACGCGCCGGCCGCGGAGGAGACGGCCGTGGAGGCCGCCCCCGAGGCGCCCGTCGCCGAGCCCGTCGAGCCCGTGACGGAGGCCGCCCCCGAGGCGCCCGCTGTGGAGGAGCCCGCCGCGGCTGCGCCCGCTGCGGAGGAGCCCGCCGCCGCGGAGGAGAAGAAGCCGGCCCGTGCACCGCGCAAGCGTGCGCCCCGCCGGGCCAAGAGCGCGCCCGCCGACGAGGCGCCCGCTGCGGAGGCTCCCACCGCCGAGGCGCCGGTCGAGACCGCCGCGGCCACCGAGATCCCCGCCGAGGGTGCCGCCCCCGAGGCTGCGACCCCCGCCGCCGACGAGGCGCCGGCCGCCGTCGAGGCGCCCGCCGCCGAGGTCGAGACGCCGGCCGCCGCGGACACCGCCGCCGACGTGACGCCCGACGCAGCGGCATCCACCGTTCCCGCCGAGGCCGAGACCGCCACGACCGCCGAGGGCGACGCGACCCCCGCCGCGAGCAAGGACGCCCCGGCCGCGGCGCCCGAGAATGGCGAGAGCGCCGACGAGACCCCGTCCCGCAGCCGCAGCCGCAGCCGGTCGCGCAACCGCAACCGGAACAAGGCCGACGCCGCCGATAAGCCGGAGCCGGCCGAGAAGCCCGCGCCGGCCGAGAAGGCCGACGAGCCCGAGGCGCCGCAGCAGGGCGCGCAGCAGGCGCAGCAGCAGCAGGCCAACGGCCGCAACCGCCAGCGCAACAAGCGCCGCGGGCAGAACACCACGGGCGACGAGTTCGAGACCGAGATCGGCGAGGACGACGTGCTCGTGCCGATCGCCGGCATCCTCGACGTGCTCGACAACTACGCGTTCGTGCGCACCACCGGCTACCTGCCCGGTCCCAGCGACGTCTACGTCTCGCTCGGCCAGGTGAAGAAGTACAACCTGCGCAAGGGCGACGCGGTCGTCGGCTCGATCAAGCAGCCGCGCGAGAACGAGCAGTCCACCCGCCAGAAGTACAACGCGCTGGTCAAGGTCGACTCGATCAACGGCCTCTCGGTCGACGACGCCGCCGCGCGCGTCGAGTTCGGCAAGCTGACGCCGCTGTACCCGCAGGAGCGCCTGCGCCTGGAGACCGCGCCCGAGAAGCTGACGCAGCGGATCATCGACCTGGTCGCCCCGGTCGGCAAGGGCCAGCGCGGACTCATCGTCGCGCCGCCGAAGGCGGGCAAGACGATCGTGCTGCAGCAGATCGCGAACGCCATCGCGCACAACAACCCCGAGGTCCACCTCATGGTCGTGCTCGTCGACGAGCGCCCCGAAGAGGTCACCGACATGCAGCGCACGGTGCGCGGCGAGGTCATCGCCTCGACGTTCGACCGCCCGGCCGAGGACCACACCACGGTCGCCGAGCTGGCGATCGAGCGCGCGAAGCGCCTCGTCGAGCTGGGCCGCGACGTCGTCGTGCTCCTGGACTCGATCACCCGTCTCGGCCGTGCGTACAACCTGTCGGCGCCGACCTCGGGCCGCGTGCTGACCGGTGGCGTGGACGCCTCGGCGCTCTACCCGCCGAAGCGCTTCTTCGGCGCCGCGCGCAACATCGAGAACGGCGGCTCGCTGACGATCCTCGCGACCGCGCTGGTGGAGACCGGCTCCAAGATGGACGACGTCATCTTCGAGGAGTTCAAGGGCACCGGCAACAGCGAGCTGCGTCTGAACCGCCAGCTCGCGGACAAGCGCATCTTCCCGGCCGTCGACGTCAACGCGTCCAGCACCCGCCGCGAGGAGATGCTGCTGTCCAACGACGAGGTCAAGATCACCTGGAAGCTCCGCCGCGCGCTGGCCGGTCTCGAGCCCCAGCAGGCCCTCGAGGTCGTGCTCGGCAAGCTCAAGGAGACTCAGTCGAACGTGGAGTTCCTCGTGCAGATGCAGAAGTCGATCCCGGCGCCCGCGCGCGGCGGCGACGACAACGGCATCCGCTGACCCGTGTCGCCTGAGCCCGCCGAGCAGTCCGGCATCCTCGAGTCCGTCCGCGGACTGCTCGAGGAGCACCGGCAGGTCGAGCTCGAGCTCAACGACCCGGCGGTCCATGCCGACGCGGCGCGCGCGAAGCGCGTCAACCGCCGTTACGCCGAGCTGAACCGCATCGTGCACGCGCACGACGCGTGGCGGGCGGCATCCGACGACCTGGATGCCGCTCGCGAGCTCGCGCGTGAGGACGCGGCGTTCGCCGACGAGGTGCCGGCCCTGGAGGAGCGGGTCGCCGAGACGCAGGAGCGTCTGCGGCGGCTGCTGATCCCGCGCGACCCCGACGACGCCCGCGACGTGATCATGGAGATCAAGGCGGGCGAGGGCGGAGCGGAGAGCGCGCTGTTCGCGGCCGATCTCCTCCGCATGTACCTGCAGTACGCGGCATCCATGGGGTGGAAGGCCGAGCTCCTCGAGCGCAACGAGTCCGACCTCGGCGGCTACAAGGACGTCCAGGTCGCGATCAAGGGCTCGTCCAGCGACTCCGCGCAGGGCGTCTGGGCGCACTTGAAGTACGAGGGCGGGGTGCACCGCGTGCAGCGGGTCCCGGCGACCGAGTCGCAGGGCCGCATCCACACCTCGACCACCGGTGTTCTCGTGTTCCCCGAGGTGGACGAGCCCGAGGAGATCGCCATCGACCCGAACGACCTGAAGATCGATGTCTTCCGGTCGTCCGGGCCGGGCGGGCAGTCGGTCAACACGACGGACTCCGCCGTCCGCATCACCCACGTGCCCACGGGCATCGTCGTGTCGATGCAGAACGAGAAGTCGCAGCTGCAGAACCGCGAGGCGGGCATGCGCGTGCTGCGCGCCCGTCTGCTCGCCAAGCAGCAGGAGGAGCGGGACGCGGTCGCCGCCGACGCGCGCCGGTCGCAGATCCGCGGCATGGACCGGTCGGAGCGGATCCGCACGTACAACTTCCCTGAGAACCGCATCGCCGATCACCGCACCGGCTACAAGGCGTACAACCTCGACCAGGTGATGGACGGCGCACTCGCGCCGATCATCGAGTCGGCGATCACCGCCGACGAGGAGGCCCGCCTGGCGGCCCTCTCCGACGCCTGACCCTCAGGCTCCCTGCCCGCCCGCGGCCGCGCTCACGCGTGGGGCTTCTCCGCCGTGACTTGCCGCAAATGTACGTGTGGGGGACGTCTGCGTGTACATCTGCGCCAAGTCAGCGCTAGGGGTGGGTGTTCTCCGCCGTGAATTGTCGCAGATGTACGTGTGGGGGACGTCTGCGTGTACATCTGCGCCCAGTCAGCGGTAGGGGTGGGTGTTCTCCGCCGTGACTTGTCGCAGATGTACGTGTGGGGGACGTCTGCGTGTACATCTGCGCCAAGTCAGCGCTAGGGGGTTCACTGCCCCGGCTGCGCCTGTGGTGGGTCTTCTCTGCCCTGAGTTGCCGCATTCGTACACGGACACCTGGGGAAAGCTCTGCAGGGCTGTGGACAACCCCGGATGAACGGATGCCGGTGGGCAGACTTCGCGACATGGATCTCGATGGGGTGGGTGTGTTCACCACGGCCCAGGCACGTCTACGCGGCCTCACCCGCCGACAGGTCGACACGCCGGCGTTCATCAGACCTTTCCATGGAGTCCGGTCCCTCGCCAGAGAGCACCCGGACGACATGCATCCCGCTCGACGACGAGAGCTCGACGTCCTGCGTCGGGCAGAGGAGTACGCGGTCCTCCTCGCGCCGGGACAGTTCTTCTCCCATACGACCGCCGCACTCCTGTACGGCATCCCTCTTCCGCCGTTGCCGGATGAGGACATCCACGTCTCCGTCCTGCCGCCCGTGCGCGCACCGAGGGGGCGCGGCGTGCGTGGCCACCAGTTACGGCCGGCGGGAGTGCGCCTCTCCAGAAACGACGTCGGGATGCCGCTGACCAGTGCCGCGACGACGTGGGCGCTGCTCGGCGGCACGGTGCGGCATCCTTTCGATCTTGTCGCTGCCGCGGATTACCTGGTCACCACCCCGCGTGTGCCGGGCCCCCGCGGACGGGTGTTGCGTGAGCCGCTCGCAAGTATCGAGGAGCTCGAGGCGGCTGTGCTGCGCGCTCCCAAGCGACGGGGCATCGTCGCGCTGCGTGAGGCGCTTCCGATGGTCCGGCCGGGACCGGCTTCGCGGCGCGAGACGTGGACCCGACTGATTCTCCTGGACGGCGGCGTGCCCGAGCCCGAGCTGAACCACGATGTCTACGACCGCGACGGGTTCGTCGCCTGCGTCGACCTCGCCTACCCCCAGGCACTGGTCGGGGTGGAGTACGAAGGCGATCAGCACCGCAGTGACAGCCGACAGTGGTTCCGCGACATCGAGAGGTACGAGCGTCTCGCGGCGGCGGGCTGGCGCATCGTGCGAGTGACGAACGACATGCTGTTCTCCAAGCCGGAGACCCTTGTCCGCCTCGTGCTCCGCGCGCTCGAGCATTGACGACGGCCCGCGCCCCGCGGTGTATCTGCTGCAGGCGTGACTGGCCGCACGCGCGTGCGCAGGCGCGTGTTGGGCGTGCATTCGCGCCCAGCCAGCGCGGGGGTGGGTCTGCTGCTTCCGTGACTTGTCGCAATTGCTCGCGCGGGGGTGGGCTGCGTGTGCATGTGCGCCCAGTCACCGGGTCTGGGTCTTTGACTTGTCGCATTTGCTCGCGCGGGGATGCGCTCCGCGTGCATTCGCGCCCAGTCAGCGCGGGGGTGGGTCTGCTGCTTCCGTGACTCGTCGCATTTGCTCGCGCGGGGGTGGGCTGCGCGTGCATTCGCGCCCAGTCACCGGGTCTGGGTCTTTGACTTGTCGCATTTGCTCGCGCAGGGGTGGGCTGCGTGTGCCTGTGCGCCCAGTCGCCGGGTCTGGGTCTTTGACTTGTCGCATTTGCTCGCGCAGGGGCGTGTTCCGCGTACATCTGCGTCAAGTCAGCGCCGCGGGACGGCCCGCCGCCGCCGCGCCGCACGTCAGCCCCCGCGGCCTGCGCTCACGCGTCCCAGACGGGCGGGTGGGGGAGCGGGCCGCGGCGGTCCTCGAGCTGCGCGGCGAGGGACAGGAGCGTCGCCTCGCCGCCGGGGCGGCCGACGAGCTGGACCGACACCGGGTGCCCGGTGGCATCCCTCGTCACGGGCAGCGTCAGCGCCGGCAGCCCCGCGACGTTGACGAAGCTCGAGTAGGGCGCGTACTCCACCTGCATCGCGAACGTCCGCTCGGGGCTGTGGCCGGCGTAGGCCCCCACGGGCTGCGGCCGCTGCGCCAGCGCGGGGGTGAGCACCGCGTCGAAAGCGGCGAAGTCGGCGATCGTGCGGCGTTCGAACGCGCGCGCCGACGACAGCCCGCTGAGCAGGTCGAGCGCCGGCAGCCGGCGCCCCTCGCGGACGAGCCACGCCGTCAACGGCTCGACGAGCGTCATGTCGTCGTCGCTCAACGGGATCCGCGCCGCGCTCGCGCGCCACAGCACGTGGAACAGCGACGCGTAGCCGGAGGGATGCCAGTCGGCATCCGTCACGGCATGTCCGGCGTCGCTGAGCCAGGCGGCGGCCGTGCCGAAGGCGATACGGGCGTCGGCCTCGAGCACGATGTCCTCGTCGTCGTCCCACGGCGACACGGTCGTGATCCCCACGCGCAACGCTCCCGGTGGCCGCCGGGCGGCGTCGGCGAACGGCCCCGATCCCGGGGCGGCCGTGGCGTAGCGGAACGGCGCCAGGTCGACGAGCGCGTCCAGCAGCAGCCCGGCGTCCTCGGCCGAGCGGGCGATCGGCCCGGTCACCGACAGGCCGTCGGGGGAGTCGAACCCCGAGCCGATCGGCAGTCGACCGCGCGACGGCTTCAGCCCCACGACGCCCACGGTGGCGGACGGGATGCGGATCGACCCGCCGCCGTCCGAGCCTACGGCCGCGGGCAGGAGCCCGGCCGCGACGGCGACGGCGGCCCCGCCGCTGGATCCGCCCGCCCCGGCCGTGAGGCGCCACGGATCCCGCGCCGGCGCGTGGATGAGCGGCTCGGTGAACCCGGTGAGCCCGAACTCCGAGGTGCTCGTCTTGCCGAGCGTCACCACCCCGGCGTCGTCCAGGGCGAGAGCGAGAGGATCGGATGCCGTGGGCACGAGGTGCGCGCGGGCTCGTGAGCCGTAACGGGTGGGGACACCGGCGCGGGCGACGAGGTCCTTGTCGGCGTGCGGCACGCCCCACAGCGTCCCGGCGGGAGCCGTGCGCGTGAGCGCGTCGGCCCGTGCGCGGGCGGCATCCGGGTTCACCTCGGCGAACGCCCCCAGGTCCGCGAGGCGCGCGATCCGCCCGAGGTAGTGCTCGGCGAGCTCCCGCGGGTCCAGCTCGCCCGCGGCGAGGGTGTCGACCTGGGCGGTCAGCGACAGGTCGTGGAGGCGGTCCATCCCCCGAGCCTAGAGCCGGGGGGAGGGACCGATGGATGCCACGGGGCGGGCACCCGCGGTCAGATCGAGTACTCCGGCGCCATCAGCAGCGAACGGGTGTCCTCGCCGGTGCGGCGGGCGCGGGGCTTGGCCGGGACGCCGACCAGGACGCTGTCGGCCGGGGCGTCGACGGTGACGACGGCGTTCGCCCCGACAGCGGTGTGCGCCCCGATCGTCACCGGGCCGAGGATCTTCGCGCCCGCCCCGACGGCCACGCCGTCGTGCAGCGTCGGGTGGCGCTTGCCGCCCTCGCGCTGACGGCCGCCGAGGGTGACCCCGTGGTACAGCAGGACGTCGTCCCCCACCTCGGCGGTCTCGCCGATGACGACGCCCATGCCGTGGTCGATGAAGAACCGCCGCCCGATGACGGCCCCGGGGTGGATCTCGATCCCGGTGAGCCAGCGGGCCGCCTGCGACAGCGCCCGCGCCGGGAAGCGCAGGCCCCGTCCCCACAGCCGGTGGGCGACGCGATGGCACCACACGGCGTGCAGCCCCGGGTACAGCAAGGCGATCTCCAGGCCGCTGCGTGCGGCCGGGTCGCGGAGCTTGGCCGCCGCGACGTCCTCGCGGAGGCGGCTGAGCACCCCCACGTCAGTCTTCGCGCAGGTGCTCGTACAGGGCGGTGGAGAGGTACCGCTCGCCGTAGGAGGGGATGATGACGACGATCGTCTTGCCGGCGGCCTCGGGGCGGCGGGCGACCTCGAGGGCGGCCCAGATGGCCGCGCCCGAGGACATGCCGACGAGGATGCCGTCCTTGGACGCGGTCTCGCGGGCGAGGCGGATGGCGTCGTCGAACTCGACGTCGATGACCTCGTCGAGGATGTCGCGGTCCAGGATCGCGGGCACGAAGTTCGGGCCGATGCCCTGGATCTTGTGCGGCCCCGGGTGCCCCTTCGTGAGGACGGGGGAGTCGGCGGGCTCGACGGCGACGATCTTGACGCCGGGCACGCGCTCCTTCAGCACCTGCCCCACGCCGGTGATGGTGCCGCCCGTGCCGATGCCGGCGACGAAGTAGTCGACCTTGCCGTCGGTGTCGCGCAGGATCTCCTCGGCCGTGGTGCGGCGGTGGACGGCCGGGTTGGCCTCGTTCTCGAACTGGCGCGCCCACACGGCGCCGGGGGTCTCGGCGACGATGCGCTTGGCCTCCTCGACGGCGTGCGACATGCCCTTGGTCGGGTCGGTCAGCACCAGTTCCGCGCCGAAGGCCTTGAGCAGGATGCGGCGCTCCTTCGACATGGACGCCGGCATCGTCAGGATCACCTTGTAGCCGCGCGCGGCGCCGACCATGGCGAGGGCGATGCCGGTGTTGCCGCTGGTCGACTCCACGAGGGTGCCGCCCGGCTTCAGCTCGCCGGAGGCCTCGGCGGCGTCGACGATCGCGATGCCGAGGCGGTCCTTGACGCTCGACGCGGGGTTGTAGAACTCCAGCTTGGCGAGGATGGTCGCCCCGGCGCCCTCCGCGACGCGGTTCAGGCGCACGAGCGGGGTGTCGCCGAACGCGGAGGTGATGTCGGAGTGGATGCCGGGCATGAGTCGCCTTTCGCCGTCGATGAAGTCGCGTCCAGCCTAGGCGAGCCGTCCGGTCCGGGATCCTGTGTGACGTCCCGTGCGGCAGGGGCGGTCTAGGCTCTCCCCGTCATGTCTGCCTCCGTCTCGCCCCCCTCCCTCCCCGCACCGACGTCCACCGTCCTGCGCGACGCGGTCGCGCGCCTGGCCGCCGCGGGAGTGCCCGACCCGCAGGTGGACGCGGAGCTCCTCGTCGCCCACGTGCTCGGCCTCAGCCGAGGGGGCGTGCAGGCCGCGGCCATCCGCGGAGACATGTTCCCGGATGCCGCCGCCTCCGAGCTGGCGCACCTGATCGACCGCCGCAGCGCCCGGGAGCCGCTGCAGCACCTGACCGGGCTCGCGCCCTTCCGGTCGCTGGAGCTCGCGGTGGGCCCGGGGGTGTTCGTGCCCCGTCCGGAGACCGAGATGGTCGCGCAGCTGGCGATCGACGCGCTCGCCGCGGCGGCCTCGCCCGAGCCGATCGCCGTGGACCTCGGCACGGGCAGCGGGGCGATCGCCCTCGCGATGGCCACCGAGGTGCCGTACGCGCGCGTGCACGCCGCGGAGAACTCCGTCGACGCGTTCGTGTGGGCGCGTCAGAACGCGGAGCGGATCGGCGCGTCCAACCTGCGCCTGGCCTTCACCGACTTCGCGCACGCGTTCCCCGAGCTCGACGGCCGTGTGTCGGTCGTGGCATCCAATCCGCCCTACGTCCCCGACGACGCGATCCCGCGCGACCCGGAGGTCCGGCTGTTCGACCCGCCCGCCGCGCTCTACGGCGGCGCCGACGGGCTGGACGCGGTGCGCGTGCTGAGCCGGGTCGGCCTGCGGCTCGCGCACTCCGGCGGCACGATCGTCATCGAGCACGGGGAATGGCAGGGCGCGGCCATCCGCGACATCCTCGGGGCGGACGGCTGGCGGGCCGCCGCCACGCATCCGGACCTCACGATGCGCGACCGCGCGACGACGGCGATCCGTCCCTGACGGGACGGCCGTACCGGCGGCATCCCGTCCTGGACGCGTCGGCACGGCCGCGCCAGTAGACTGCTGCCGACATGTCTCCCGTCTACGACTGCCGTGACGAGTCGCAGCTGCTGTCCGGGATGCGCCACGCGCGTCAGGCCATCGGTCGAGGCGAACTCGTCGTGCTCCCCACCGACACCGTCTACGGAATCGCCGCCGACGCGTTCAACGCGCGCGCCGTCGCGGGCCTGCTCGAGGCCAAGGGCCGCGGGCGCCAGCAGCCGCCGCCCGTGCTCGTGCCCGGCGTCGGGACTCTGCGCGCGCTCGTCGCCGACGTGCCCGCCGCGGTCGACGACCTCGTGGGCGAGTTCTGGCCCGGGGGACTGACCATCGTCCTGCCGTCGCAGCCGTCCCTGTCCTGGGACTTGGGCGACACGCACGGCACGGTCGCCGTGCGCATGCCGGCGCAGAACCTGACGCTCGAACTGCTCGAGGAGACCGGTCCGCTCGCCGTCTCGAGCGCCAACCGCACCGGGATGCCCGCCGCGGTCGGCATCGACCAGGCGCGGGACATGCTGGGCGACAGCGTCGCGGTCTACCTCGACGCCGGTCCGAGCGAGAAGGGCATCGCCTCCACCATCGTGGACGCGACGAGCCTCGTCGGCGGGACCGACCCCCGGGTGCGCGTGCTCCGCGAGGGCGCCATCACCCGTGCCCGACTCCGCGAGGTGCTCGGCGACCTGCTCGAGCCCGACCCGGACGTCGAGGCCGGCGGGCCGTGACCCAGTACCTCCTCACCATCCTGTTCACGGCCGCGGTCACTCTCGCGCTGTCGTGGGTGGTGTGGAAGCTCGCGCTGCGGTTCAAGCTGTACCCCGGCATCCGCGAACGCGACGTGCACAAGACCCCCACCCCGCGCCTGGGGGGAGTCGCGATGTTCCTCGGCGTGCTGGCGGCGTTCCTGCTCTCCAGCCGCAACCCGTACTTCGCCATCTTCTGGGTCGACCCGGTCCCAGTGCTGTCGCTGCTCGGCGCCGTGCTGCTCATCGTCCTCGTCGGCGTGGCGGACGACCTGTGGGACCTGGACTGGATGATCAAGCTTGGCGCCCAGTTCGTCGCCGCCGGGATCATCGCCTGGTACGGGCAGCTGCAGATCCTCTCGCTCCCCATCGGGGCTCTGACGGTGGGGTCGAGCTGGGTGAGCTTCCTCCTGACGGTGTTCGCGATCGTCGTCGTCATGAACGCGGTCAACTTCATCGACGGCCTCAACGGGCTCGTCGCCGGCGTCTGCCTCATCGCCAACGGCGTGTTCTTCGCCTACTCGTACCTCCTCGTGCGCGACACCGGAGCGAGCACGTACTTCAACCTCGCCTCCTTCATCGCCGCGGTCCTCGTCGGCGCCTGCCTCGGCTTCCTGCCGATGAACTGGACCCCTGCGAAGCTGTTCATGGGGGACGCGGGGGCGCTCATGCTGGGGCTGCTCATGGCGAGCTCGGCCATCGCGATCACCGGCCAGCTCGATCCGGCAGTGCTCGATCCCGAGCAGCTCGGCCGGTCGCAGCTCCTCGGTGCGTTCATCCCGATCCTGCTGCCGGTGGTCATCGTGCTGCTGCCCCTGCTGGACTTCGGCCTCGCCGTCATCCGCCGCCAATGGGCCGGCCGGTCGCCCTTCTCGCCCGACCGCAAGCACCTGCACCATCGCATGCTCGACATGGGGCACACGGACCGCGACGCGGTCCTCATCTTCTACAGCTGGACCGCCGTCGTGAGCCTGGCGTTCCTGCTGATGTACATCGGCACCCAGCAGGAGTGGCCCGGCGACTACGCCATCGGCATCGCCTTCGGCGTCGTCGGCGTCGCCGCCTGCGCGGTGCTCACCCTGCTTCCATCGCGACGGTTCTCCCGTCGTCCCGTCCGTGAGGAGTCGTCATGACCACCCCCGTCTCGAGCACCCCGGTGCTGCGCGCCGCCCTGATCTGGTCGGCGGTCGTCGCCGTCGTCGTCCTCGTCGTGGCGGTGGTCGTCGGCCTGTTCGTCGCCGGCGCCAACGGCGCCTGGAGCGGGGGAGTGGGGGCCGCCGTCGGTGCGATCTTCCCCGCGCTCACCGCCGTCAGCATCCTGGTGGCGAACCGCTTCTACGGCAATCCGGCCTGGCTGCAGATCTTCTTCGGGGTCGTCCTCGGCGGCTGGCTGCTGAAGTTCGTGCTCGTCATCGTGGCGTTCCTCGTGCTGCTGCGCATGGACTGGGTCGTCGCCCCGGTGTTCTTCTTCGCCCTCCTGGCCACGGCGGTCAGCTCGCTCGTCGTGGACCTCGTCGTCATCTCGCGCATGCGTCTGCCCGCCGTCTCGGACACCGTCCTGCCCCAGCAGAGCGCACCCGACGAGGTCTGACCACATCCGGATGCCGCGATTCCGGGGATCTTTGCTACGCTGGTCGAACGCACCTCGGCCGGTGTGCGGCGGTGACGCCGAGGCCCCGGGGAGAGCCGTTTCCCACCCTCCCCGAACCACTCCCTATCGGTTCGAGAAGCTGGAGCCACCCCGTTGACTCAGGCGAATACGATCGCGCACGCTGCTGACGCGCCCTACTTCTCCCCGCCCTCCATCTCGGACTTCTTCCCGCCCGAGCTGCTGTTCGCCGGCACGCCCTTCGCGATGACGCGCATCACCATGGTGCAGCTCATCGCGACGGCCGTGATGGTGCTCGTGATCGTCCTCGGCACCCGTCGCATGACGGTCGTGCCCGGGCGCTTCCAGAGCGTCGTCGAGCTCGGCTTCGGGTTCATCCGCGAGCAGATCGCCTACCAGGTGCTCGGCGAGAAGGACGGCAAGCGCTTCCTGCCGCTGCTGACCGCGCTGTTCTTCACGATCCTCGCGCTGAACCTCACGGGCGTCATCCCCGGACTCAACATCCCGGGCACCTCGGTCGCCGGCGCGCCGCTCGTCTTCGCGCTCGTCGCGTACGTCGCCTTCATCTACGCGGGCATCCGCCGCCACGGCGTGGGCCGCTTCCTCAAGTACTCCCTCGTCCCCGGCGGCGTCCCGGTGTACCTCGTGCCGATCATCGCGATCGTCGAGCTCATCTCGGTCTTCATCGCCCGCCCGGTGTCGCTGTTCCTGCGACTGCTGCTGAACATGATCGTCGGGCACCTCATGCTCGTGCTGTTCTTCTCGGCGACGCACTTCTTCTTCCTCAGCTTCAACTGGCTGACTCCGCTCGCGGCCGGGACGCTGTCCCTGGGTCTGGCGTTCACTCTCTTCGAGGTGTTCGTCGCCCTGCTCCAGGCCTACGTCTTCACCATCCTCACCGCGGTCTACATCCAGCTCGCGGTCGCGGAAGAGCACTGACGACCAGCCATCCGGCTGTTCGCCCAACGAAAGGAAACCCTCAGTGGACGCAACGACGATTCTCGCTCAGGTCACGGGCAACATCGCGACCGTGGGCTACGGTCTCGCTGCCATCGGCCCGGCCATCGGTCTCGGCATCATGATCGGCAAGACCATCGAGTCGACCGCCCGTCAGCCCGAGCTCGCCGGTCGCCTGCAGACCACCATGTTCATCGGTGTCGCCTTCATCGAGATCCTCGCGCTGATCGGCATCGCCACGCCCTTCATCTTCGGCGCGGCCTGATCCACCCGACCCACGAGTAAGGAGACAGGATGCTTCCCGCTCTTGTCACGATCGCGGCCGAGGAAGGCCACAGCGGCGGCAACCCGCTGCTGCCGGCCATCTACGACATCATCTGGTCTGGTGTCTGCTTCGCGATCATCGCAGCAGTCGTCGTGTTCTACGCCCTGCCGCGCATCGGTGCCGTGCTCGACAAGCGCAGCGCCGCGATCGAGGGCAACATCGCCAAGGCCGATGAGGCTCAGCGCAAGGCCGAGGCCGCGCTCGAGGAGTACACCGCGCAGCTCGTCGCCGCTCGCAAGGAGGCCGGGGAGATCCGCGAGGCCGCTCGCGAGGACGGTCGCAAGATCGTGCTCGAGGCCAAGGAGACCGCATCCGCGGAGGCGGCTCGCCTGACGGCGACCGCCCACACGCAGATCGAGGCCGAGCGTCAGACCGCTCTCGTCTCGCTCCGCTCCGAGGTCGGCACCCTGGCCGTCGACCTGGCCGGCAACGTCATCGGCGAGACCCTCTCCGACGACGCCAAGGCGCAGGCCGTGGTCGACCGCTTCCTCGCCGACCTCGAGGCCTCCGAGAAGGCGGCCAAGTAATGGGCAGCGCGACCACTCAGGCGCGAGCGGCTGCGGCGGAGGCGCTCGGCGCCGCCGCCGGCGTCGATCTCGACGTCGCCCGCGAGCTGTTCGCCGCGGCGCGCACCGTGGGCGCCTCGGCGCACCTGAGCGGCGCGCTGGCCGACCACTCGGCGCCCGCCGCGGCGCGCGCCGGCGTGGTGGCGGCCGTCTTCGGTCCGTCCTTCGCCCCGACCACGGTGGACCTGCTGCGCACGGTCGTCGCGCAGCGCTGGTCCAGCACCGACGAGCTGGTCGAGGGGCTCGAAGAGCTCGCGATCCGCGCCGCCGGCGTCGCCGACGGTCAGAGCGACGTCGAGGGCGAGCTGTTCCAGTTCTCGCGCACGGTCTCGGCCAACGGCGAGCTCGAGCTCGCGCTCGGCAGCCGCGTGGGCGACCCCGCGGCGAAGGGCGCGCTCGTCACCTCGCTGCTCGAGGGCCGCGTCAGCGCGGCGACGATCCTCATAGCGTCGTCGCTGGTCCAGCAGCCGCGCAACCGCCGCGTGCGGTCGCTGCTGCGCTGGGCGGAGCGTCTCGTCGCCGAGCAGCGCGGCCGCGTCGTGGCGACCGTGTACGCGGTGGCGCCGCTGAGCGAGCAGCAGGAGGAGCGCCTCCGGTCGGCTCTGGGCGCCCGCTACAACACGACGGTGACCCTCAACACGGTCATCGACCCCACGGTGGTGGGCGGACTGCGCGTGCAGATCGCCGACGACGTGATCGACGCGAGCGTCTCGACGCGTCTCGCCGACCTGCGGCAGCGGATCGCAGGCTAAGACTTCCCGCCCGAGCGGGCGGAGATCTGGGGACCTCGAGTCCCACGAACGAAGGAAGACAATGGCAGACCTCTCTATCAGCCCCGACGTCATCCGTGACGCGCTGAAGGACTTCGTCAACGCCTACGAGGCGACCGGCGCTGCGGCGACCGAGGTCGGCTCGGTCGTCGACGCCGCCGACGGCATCGCGCACGTCGAGGGCCTCCCCGGCGTCATGGCGAACGAGCTCGTCCGTTTCGAGGACGGCACGCTCGGCCTGGCCCAGAACCTCGACGAGCACGAGATCGGCGTCGTCGTCCTCGGCGAGTTCTCCGGCATCGAGGAGGGCCAGCCCGTCACCCGCACCGGTGAGGTGCTCTCGGTCGGCGTGGGCGACGGCTACCTCGGCCGCGTCGTCGACCCGCTCGGCAACCCGATCGACGGTCTCGGCGAGATCGCCAGCGAGGGGCGCCGTGCGCTCGAGCTCCAGGCCCCGGGCGTCATGCAGCGCAAGAGCGTGCACGAGCCGCTGCAGACCGGCATCAAGGCGATCGACGCCATGATCCCCGTCGGCCGCGGTCAGCGCCAGCTGATCATCGGCGACCGCCAGACCGGCAAGACGGCCATCGCGATCGACACGATCATCAACCAGAAGGCCAACTGGGACTCCGGCGACGTCAACAAGCAGGTGCGCTGCATCTACGTCGCGATCGGTCAGAAGGGCTCGACCATCGCCTCGGTGAAGGGCGCGCTCGAGGACGCCGGTGCGATGGAGTACACCACCATCGTCGCGGCCCCGGCCTCCGACCCGGCCGGCTTCAAGTACCTCGCTCCCTACACCGGCTCGGCCATCGGCCAGCACTGGATGTACGGCGGCAAGCACGTCCTGATCATCTTCGACGACCTGTCGAAGCAGGCCGAGGCCTACCGTGCCGTGTCGCTGCTCCTCCGCCGCCCGCCGGGCCGCGAGGCGTACCCCGGTGACGTCTTCTACCTGCACTCGCGTCTGCTCGAGCGTTGCGCGAAGCTGTCCGACGAGCTCGGCGCCGGCTCGATGACCGGTCTGCCGATCATCGAGACCAAGGCGAACGACGTCTCGGCGTACATCCCGACCAACGTGATCTCGATCACCGACGGCCAGATCTTCCTGCAGTCCGACCTGTTCAACGCCAACCAGCGTCCCGCGGTCGACGTGGGCATCTCGGTGTCGCGCGTCGGCGGCGACGCCCAGGTCAAGTCGATCAAGAAGGTCTCCGGAACGCTGAAGCTCGAGCTCGCGCAGTACCGCTCGCTCGAGGCGTTCGCGATGTTCGCGAGCGACCTCGACGCCGCGTCGCGTCGCCAGCTCGCCCGTGGTGCGCGCCTGACGGAGCTGCTCAAGCAGCCGCAGTACTCGCCGTACCCCGTCGAGGAGCAGGTCGTCTCGATCTGGGCCGGCACCAACGGCAAGCTCGACACCATCGAGGTCTCCGACGTGCTCCGCTTCGAGCGCGAGCTCCTGGACTACCTCCGTCGCAACTCCACGGTCCTCGACACCCTGCGCGAGACCAACGTTCTGGGCGACGACGTCGTCTCGGAGCTCGAGCAGAAGGTGGACGCCTTCATCCTCGAGTTCCAGTCGGGCGACGACCAGGGTCTCGTCGGTGCCGAGAAGGTCGACGCGGCCGAGGCCGAAGACGTCAACCAGGAGCGGATCGTCAAGGGCCGTCGCTAAAGCGACGACACGAGAACGGAATCATGGGCGCACAACTACGGGTCTACAAGCAGAAGATCAGCTCTGCTCAGACGACCAAGAAGATCACGAAGGCGATGGAGCTCATCGCTGCGTCGCGCATCCAGAAGGCGATGGCGCGTGTGCGCGCGGCGTCGCCCTTCGCGCGCGCCGTGACCAACGCGGTGTCGGCGGTGGCGACGCACTCCAGCGTCGACCACCCGCTGACGACCGAGCGCGAGAACATCCGCCGGTCGGCCGTGGTGATCTTCACCTCCGACCGTGGCCTGGCGGGCGCGTTCAACTCGCAGATCCTCCGTGAGGGCCTCGAGCTGACCGAGCTGCTGCGCAGTCAGGGCAAGGAGGTGGAGTTCTACCTCGTCGGTCGCAAGGCCGTCGGCTACTTCCAGTTCCGCCGCATGGCCAGCAAGGCGCAGTGGACCGGTGACACGGACACCCCGCAGTTCTCGACGGCGGAGGAGATCTCGGCCGCGGTGCTCGAGGCCTACCGCCGTACCGGTGAGAACGACGGCGTCGACGAGATCCACCTCGTCTACAACCGCTTCGTCAGCATGATGACCCAGTCTCCCGAGACCGTCCGTCTGCTGCCGCTCGAGGTCGTCGAGGCGGATGCCGCTCCCGCACAGGCGCAGCTCTACCCGCTCTACGAGTTCGAGCCCGACGCGGAGACCGTCCTCGACGCGCTCCTGCCGGTGTACGTCCAGAGCCGGATCTTCAACGCCCTGCTCCAGTCGTCCGCCGCGAAGCACGCCGCGACGCAGAAGGCCATGAAGTCGGCCAGCGACAACGCCGACAAGCTCATCACCGACTACACCCGTCTGCGCAACAACGCGCGTCAGGCGGAGATCACGCAGCAGATCGCCGAGATCGTCGGCGGCGCCGATGCCCTGTCATCCGGCAAGTAAGTTCCCAAGGAGAGAAGAAGCCATGAGCCTCACCGCCGAGAAGACCGACGCGGCCGTCGTCGGACGCGTCGCGCGCGTCACCGGCCCGGTCGTCGACATCGAGTTCCCGCACGACTCGATCCCCGAGATCTACAACGCCCTCAAGACCACGATCACCATCGGCGACCAGTCGACCGAGATCACCCTCGAGGTCGCGCAGCACCTGGGTGACGACCTCGTCCGCGCCATCGCCCTCAAGCCCACGGACGGCATCGTCCGCGGCCAGGAGGTGCGCAACACCGGCGGCCCCATCACGGTGCCCGTCGGCGACGTCACCAAGGGCAAGGTGTTCGACGTCACCGGTGAGGTGCTGAACGCGGCTCCCGGCGAGCAGATCGAGGTCACCGAGCGCTGGGGCATCCACCGCAAGGCCCCGAGCTTCGACCAGCTCGAGTCCAAGACTGAGATGTTCGAGACCGGCATCAAGTCGATCGACCTTCTGACCCCCTACGTGCAGGGCGGCAAGATCGGTCTGTTCGGTGGTGCGGGCGTCGGCAAGACCGTCCTCATCCAGGAGATGATCCAGCGCGTCGCGCAGGACCACGGTGGTGTGTCGGTGTTCGCCGGTGTCGGCGAGCGCACCCGTGAGGGCAACGACCTCATCGGCGAGATGGAGGAGGCGGGCGTCTTCGACAAGACCGCCCTGGTCTTCGGCCAGATGGACGAGCCGCCGGGGACGCGTCTGCGCGTCGCCCTGTCCGCGCTCACGATGGCGGAGTACTTCCGCGACGTGCAGAAGCAGGACGTGCTGCTCTTCATCGACAACATCTTCCGCTTCACGCAGGCCGGCTCCGAGGTCTCGACGCTGCTCGGTCGTATGCCCTCCGCGGTGGGCTACCAGCCGAACCTCGCCGACGAGATGGGTGTGCTCCAGGAGCGCATCACCTCGACGCGCGGTCACTCGATCACCTCGCTGCAGGCGATCTACGTCCCCGCCGACGACTACACCGACCCGGCCCCGGCCACGACGTTCGCGCACCTCGACGCGACGACCGAGCTGTCGCGCGAGATCGCCTCGAAGGGTCTGTACCCCGCGATCGACCCGCTGACCTCGACGAGCCGCATCCTTGACCCGCGCTACATCGGTGCGGACCACTACCGCGTGGCCACCGCCGTGAAGCAGATCCTGCAGAAGAACAAGGAGCTGCAGGAGATCATCGCGATCCTCGGTGTCGACGAGCTCTCCGAAGAGGACAAGATCGTCGTGTCGCGTGCACGCCGCATCCAGCAGTTCCTCTCGCAGAACACCTACATGGCGAAGAAGTTCACCGGCGTCGAGGGCTCCACGGTCCCGATCAAGGAGACCATCGAGTCGTTCGACGCGATCGTCAAGGGCGAGTTCGACCACGTGGCCGAGCAGGCCTTCTTCAACGTCGGCGGCATCTCCGACGTCGAGGCCAAGTGGGCGCAGATTCAGAAGGAGAACGGCTGACATGTCGTTGCGCGTGAGCCTCGTCTCGGCGGACGCCGAGGTCTGGACGGGTGAGGCGACGCTCGTCGTCGCCAAGACCGTCGAGGGCGAGATCGGTTTCATGCAGGGCCACGAGCCCGTCCTCGCCATCCTGGCGCAGGGCGAGGTGCGCATCACTCGCACCGACGGCACGAAGATCCTCGCCAACGCGAAGGACGGCTTCCTGTCGATGGCCGACGACGAGCTCACCATCGTCGCCGGCAACGCCGCACTCGTCTCCTGACGCGACCGCATCATCCCCGACGCGCGTCGCCCGGTTCACCGGGCGGCGCGCGTCGATCGTTTCCCGGAGATCCCATGCTCGTCCTCCTGCCCCCGTCCGAGACCAAGCGCCCGGGCGGCGACGGCGTCCCGCTCGACCTCGCCGACCTGGCGCTGCCCGCGCTCGCGCCACAGCGTCACGAGGTGATCGACGCCCTCATCGCGCTCTCCGCCGACGAGGACGCGGCTGCGCGCGTCCTCAAGCTCAGCGCCGCTCGCCGGCACGAGATCGCGGACAACGCGGCGCTCCGGACCGCCCCGACGATGCCGGCGATCGACCGCTACACCGGCGCGCTCTTCGACGCGCTCGACGCGTCGTCTCTCGACGACGCCGCCCGCGTCTGGATCGGGGAGCACGTCCTCATCCATTCGGCGCCCTTCGGGCCGGTGGGAGGGATGGATGCCATCCCCGCCTATCGCCTCGCCGCCGGGACGTCGGTGCCGGGACTGCCGGCCCTGCGGCGGCAGTGGGCGGCCCCCGTGAGCGCGGCGCTGGCGGCATCCCTCCCCGCCTTCGTCCTGGACCTGCGCTCCGAGGCCTACGTGGCCCTCGGGCCCGTGCCGGAGGAGGTGGCGTCCGCCTACGTGCGGGTCGTCGCGGAGACCGAGGACGGGGCCGTTCGTGCCCTCAACCACTTCAACAAGAAGGCGAAGGGCGAGCTCGTCCGCGACCTCGCTTCGTCGGGAGCGACCATCGCATCCGGCGAGGACCTCCTGTCCTGGGCCGCCGACCGCGGCGTCGACCTCCGGCGCGGCGATTCAGGTGAATTCTCGCTCGTCAGCTCATAACAGCGCAGCGCCTCGCTCACAGCGAACACTCAGTTCGCTACCATGACTGCGGCGGGCACCTCCGCTCCCGTGGGCTCGGGCCCGGAAGGAGACACTATGACCATTCTCCCTGCAATGTACGGGGACTCTTCCGACGCGGCGTCGGCGGCGATCCTGGCGATCCTGAACCTCTTCGCCTTCCTCTTCTCCGTCATCGGCTACGTCATCAGCTCGTTCCTGCTGATGAAGGTCTTCGAGAAGGCCGGGGTCCAGGGCAAGTGGCGCGCCTGGGTGCCCGTCTACAACACCCTCGTCCTGGCCAAGCTCGGCGACGTCTCGCCGTGGGTCGTCCTGGGCATCGTCGTGGCGGGCGTCATCCCGCTGCTCAACGTCCTCGCCGGACTGGCCGGTCTGGTCGCGTTCGTCGCCATCGCGTGGCGCGTGAACAGCAAGTTCGGAAAGGAGTGGCCGCTGCTCCTGCTGTTCCTCCTGGGTCCGCTCGGCATCTGGATCTGGCTGGCCATCCTCGGGTTCGGCAGTGCGCGTTTCACGCCGGGCATCGCGCCCGCTCCCTGGTCGTCGTCGTTCCTCGCCGACAAGACCGTGTGGAACGGCATCCCGGTCCAGCCGAGCCAGCCGGTCTCCGCCGCCGGCGGCGTCCCGAACGCCGGATACGGCGCCCCGCAGAACCCCGGCGGCTACCCGCCCCCGCCCGCTACGGGGAGCACGCCGCCCGCCGGTGGCTACCCGCCCCCGCCCGCCGGGGGAGCCACCCCGCCGCCGCCGTCGCCGGGCACCACGCCCCCGCCGCCGCCGCAGTACTGATCGACCGACGGGCCCGCACCACTCCGGTGCGGGCCCGTCGCCGTCCCGGCGGCGGCTACCGTGGAGGGATGACCCCCTCGACGCTGCCCCTCCGTCCCGTCGGCGACTCCGGACTCCGCGTCTCCGCGGTTGGACTCGGCTGCAACAACTTCGGCCGCGCCGGGACGGCGACCGAGACCATCGACGGCACACGGGCGGTGCTGGACGCAGCGATCGACGCCGGCGTGACCTTCCTCGACACCGCCGACATCTACGGGCGCGAGTTCGGTCTCAGCGAGACGCTCATGGGGGAGGCTCTCACGGGCCGCCGCGACGAGGTCGTGCTGGCGACGAAGTTCGGCCACGCCGACTTCGCCCCGGACGTCCCAGGCGGCGCGAAGGGCTCGCGCATCCACATCCGCCGGGCCGTCGAGGACTCGCTGCGCCGCCTGCGCACCGACCGCATCGACCTCTACCAGCTGCACACCCCCGACCCCTCGACCCCGATCGAGGAGACCCTGGATGCCGTGAGCGACCTCGTGCGCGAGGGGAAGGTGCTCTACGTCGGGCACTCGAACTTCGCGGGGTGGCAGATCGCCGAGGCCGACCACGCCGCCGGGGCTGTCCGGTTCGTCTCCGCGCAGAACCAGTACAGCCTGCTCGCTCGCGCCGCCGAGCGCGAGGTCCTGCCCGCGGTGGAGCGCTACGGACTCGGGTTCCTGCCGTTCTTCCCGCTGCACAACGGTCTGCTGACCGGCAAGTTCACGCGCGACGGGGGCCCGGAGGGCAGCCGCATCATGCGGCAGCGGCCGCACCTGTGGCGGGACGCGCCGTGGGACGCCCTCGAGCAGTACCAGGCCTTCTGCGACGCGCGCGGCATCACGATGCTCCAGGGGACCTTCGGCTGGTTCCTGGCCAACCCGCTCGTGTCGAGCGTGATCGCGGGCGCCACCAGCGCCGAGCAGGTGCGGGCCAACGCGGAGGCGGCCGTCGCCTGGACGCCGACGCCGGAGGACATCGCCGAGCTCGACGGCATCCTGAGCCTCCCCGCCGACCCCGCCGCGGGATGAGTCCCGCGCGCGACGGGGCCGGGCCGTTCCGCGCGGCGCTGCCCCGGCGAGACGCGGCGTGTCGACTAGTATGTGAGGGCCGCGCGTCCCTCGCCGGCGAAGCTGTCGGCCAACCGGAGGATCTTTCGTGCCCGAGGTGACCACCCATACCCGCCGCGTCCCGCTCCATGGCGGAGACATCGAGCTGTCGTGGGCGGAGAGCACCGACACGGGGCGTCGTCGCGAAGTCAACCAGGACGCGGTCCTCGCCGAATACCCGCTGTTCGTCGTCGCCGACGGGATGGGCGGGCACCTGGGCGGCGAGATCGCCAGCACCAGCACCGTCGACCGGCTGCGGGCCACGGTCGCCGCGGGCTCCGTGACGCCCAAGAGCATCGAGAAGGCTCTCTCGCGTGCGGTCAAGGACATCGTCGCGCACCCCGAGACCACGGACGAGGGCACCGGCACCACGCTGACCGGCCTGTACCTCGAGACGTCGGGGGAGGAGCCGCACTGGGTCACGCTGAACATCGGCGACTCGCGCGTCTACCTCCTGCGCGACGACGACATCGTGCAGGTCACGACGGACCACTCCGTCGTGCAGGAGCTCATCGCCGCCGGGCGTCTCAGCCCGGAGGAGGCGGAGAACCACCCCTACGGCAACGTCATCACCCGCGCCGTGGGCCCGAGCGACAGCGTCAAGCCCGACTACCTGCGTCTCGAGGTGGTCGACGGCGACCGCTTCGTCATCTGCTCCGACGGACTGACGAAGGAGCTCACCGACTTCGGCATCCGGCACTTCCTCGAGGCCAACCGCGACCCGGCCGACGCCGTGAAGGCGATGATGGCCGCGGCCCTCGAGAACGGTGGGCGCGACAACATCACCATCGTCGTGCTCGACGTGGCCCGCCCGACGGCCTGAGCCCTTCCGTCCGCCGGAGCCACCGTCTGAGCCCCCCCCCGCCTGAGCCCTCCCGCCCGTCAGGCCGGACCGCGGCGAGGACGCGAGGGGAATCCGTCCTTGACGCGGACGACGGGTGAATTCTACGTTCGGCATATGACGACGCAGCCCACGACGGCGACGACCAAGGGCCTGGCGACGGGGACGCTCGGACTCTGGGGATCCACGGTGATCGGGCTCGCGTCGACGGCGCCCGTGTACTCGCTCGTGGCCACCCTCGGCTTCGTCGTCGTGGCCGTCGGAGCCCAGGCGCCGATCGCGTTCATCCTGGCCTTCATCCCGATGCTGTTCATCGCGTTCGCGTACCGGGAACTGAACAATGCGGTCCCGGACTGCGGCACGACGTTCACGTGGGGGACGAAGGCGTTCGGCCCGTGGGTCGGCTGGATGGGCGGATGGGGAGTGGCGGTCGCGGGCATGGTCGTGCTGGCCAACCTCGCGCAGATCGCCGGCATCTACTTCTGGACCCTCATCGGCGACGGATCGCTCGCGGAGAACCCGGTCGTCGTCACCGCGACCGGCGTCGTCTTCATCGCCGCGATGACCTACGTCAGCTGGCGCGGGGTCGAGATCGGCGAGCGACTGCAGAACGTCCTCCTCGCGGTGCAGTACCTCGTGCTCGCCGCATTCGTCGTGGCGACGCTGTGGCAGTTCTTCGACGGCACCGCACCGAACCCGACGCCGTTCGACCTCGCCTGGTTCAACCCGCTCGGATTCACGGACTGGAGCGGCTTCACCGAGGCCGTGCTGCTCGCCCTCTTCATCTACTGGGGCTGGGACACCTGCCTGGCTCTCAACGAGGAGACCAGGGACCCTCGGCGCACCCCCGGGCGGGCGGCGCTGCTGACGACGGTGATCCTCCTGGGCACCTACGTCTCCGTCACGGTCGCCGCGATGATGTACGCCGGCGTCGGCGAGGACGGCGTCGGACTGGCCAACCTCGACAACGCCGACGACGTCTTCCTCGCCCTGAAGGACGGGGTCTTCGGCCCCTTCGGGTGGCTGCTGGTCGTGGCCGTGCTCATCTCGGCCGTCTCTTCGACGCAGACGACCATCCTCCCCACGGCGCGTGGCACCCTCGCGATGGCGGCGTACAAGGCGCTGCCCGCCCGGTTCCAGGCCGTCCACCCCCGGTACCGCACGCCGTCGTTCTCGACGCTGGTCATGGGCGTCGTGGCGAGCCTCTACTACATCGTGATGACCCTGATCAGCGACAACATCCTTCAGGACTCCATCCTGTCGCTGGGCCTCGCGATCGCGTTCTACTACGCCATCACCGGCTACGCCTGCGTCTGGTACTTCCGTCGCGACCTGTTCTCCTCGGGCCGGAACCTCGTCACCCGCGGCATCCTGCCCCTCCTCGGCGCGCTCATGCTGACGTTCGCCTTCGTGCAGTCGGCCATCGACATGTTCGACGTCGACTACGGCTACACGGTGCTGCTGGGCGTCGGCGGCACCTTCGTCGTGGGCATCGGCGCGCTCGCGGTCGGGGTGCTGCTCATGCTGCTGTGGTTCGTCATGCCGGCGTCGCGTCCGTTCTTCCGCGGCGAGAGCCTGAACCGCGACACCGAGGTGCTCGTCCCGGACGAGCCGATCACCTACCCGCGGTCGGTCGACGGCGGCATCTGAGAGCGTCGCCACCCCCGGAGGAGGGGGACGGATGCCACGCGGTGGCATCCACGCTCCCGGAATGACACCGCGGGCCTGTGCCGGGTCAGACCGTCGCGCGGATCACGCCCACTTCGCGCCCGCCGCCCGAGATGGTGAGGGGGAGCGCGGAGAGGGTGTCGGCGACCGCGCCCGGGGTGAGCGCGCCCGCCTTCTCGAGCAGGCGCAGGGCCACGGCGTGCGCGGCCCGGTTGCTGCCGTCGAGCATCTTGAGGGCGACGGTCGTGCCGTCCGGGGCGGTCATGACCTGGACCCCCTCGGCCCCCATCTTCGAGAAGACGTTGAGCCGCTCGATGACGATCGTGTCGCCGCGACCGGGGCCGTCGATGGTCCACGGGTTCTCGCGCACCGCGCGCACGAGCGCCCCGGCGCTGCGGTGCAGGGCGAAGGGGGAGCGCTCCGACGAGGTCGCGATGCGCTGGATGGCCCGGGCGAGACCCGTGAGGCTCATCGTGTACACGGGGGCGCCGCAGCCGTCGATCGCGGTGGTCGTGAGCCGCTCGCCCACGAGGCGTTCGATCACCTCGCGGATGTGCGCCTGCAGCGGGTGCTGCGGGTCGAGGTAGTCGGCCGTGGACCAGCCGTTCGCGACGCAGGTGAGCAGCATCGCGGCGTGCTTGCCGGAGCAGTTCATCCGCAGCGGCGAGGGCACGCCGTGGTCGCGCACGAGCTCGTCGCGCGTCCGGGTGTCGCTCGGCCACGCGGCGGGGCAGCCGAGGGCGTCCTCGGTCAGGCCGGCGGACTCCAGGATGCCGCGGGCCACCTCGGCATGCCGATCGGTGCCGGCGTGGCTGGCCATGGCCAGGGCGAGTCGCTCGCCCGACAGGTCGGCGCCCGCGGACAGGCAGGCCAGTGCCTGCAACGGCTTCATGCTCGAGCGGGGGAGGAACGGGGCTCCGGCGTCGCCGAGGGTCAGCAGCTCGGACCCGTCGGGACGGAGCACGACCGCGACGCCGAGATGGCGTGACTCGACGAAGCCGTTCCGCTCCACGACGGCGAGTTCGGCGGCATCCAGAGGGGCGACAGGCATCCCTCCATCGTATCGGGCGCGGGGTCTCCGACCGGTCCGCGCGCGGGTCTCGCGCGTCGTGCCGATAAGGGCGGGGGATGCCACGGGCTGGGGCCCGCGGGCGGCGATGCCGCGGCCGGGAGGCGCCGTGGCGACGGCGGGCGGTGCGAGACTGGCTGCATGAACGGTGAGCACCAGTACCGCCTGCGGGCGACGTGGACCGGCGATCGCGGAGCCGGGACGACCGGGTACCGCGACTACGACAGGTCGGTGTCGCTGGAGGTCGACGGCAAGCCGCTTCTCGAGGCGTCCGCGGACACCCCGTTCCGCGGCGACCCCGCGAAGTGGAACCCGGAGGAGCTGCTGCTGGGCGCCCTCAGCGAGTGCCACCTGCTGTCCTACCTGTACGCGTGCGTGAAGGTGGGCGTCGTCGTCGTGGGCTACGAGGACGAGGCGAGCGGCACCCTCGTCGAGGACGGCAAGGGCGGGGGCGCGTTCACCGAGGTGACGCTGCGCCCGCGGGTCGTCGTCGCGGACGAGTCGATGGTCGAGGCCGCCCGTGCCGCGCACCGCCAGGCGCGGGAGTGGTGCTTCATCGCGAACTCGGTCAACTTCCCGGTACTCCACGAGCCGGAGGTCGTCGCGGCCTGACGCCGGAGGACGACGAGACCCCCGCCGACCGAAGTCGACGGGGGTCTCGTTGCGGACGGTGCGCTCAGCGCACGTCGTCGTCGATCCAGTCCATGGACTTCGTGACGGCCTTCTTCCACAGGCGCAGCTCGCGCTCGCGCTCGTCGGAGTCCATGTTCGGCTCCCAGCGCTTGTCCTCCTGCCAGTTCGACCGGAGGTCGTCGAGGTTGTCCCAGAAGCCCACGGCCAGGCCGGCCGCGTAGGCGGCGCCCAGGGCGGTGGTCTCGGCGACGACCGGGCGGACCACGGGCACGCCGAGGATGTCGGCCTGGAACTGCATGAGCGCGTCGTTCGCCGTCATGCCGCCGTCGACCTTGAGCTCGGCCAGGTCGACCCCCGAGTCGGCGTTGACCGCGTCGAGCACCTCGCGCGACTGGAACGCGGTCGCCTCGAGGGCGGCGCGGGCGATGTGTCCGCGGTTGACGTAGCGGGTCATGCCAACGATCGCGCCGCGGGCGTCGGGACGCCAGTACGGGGCGAAGAGCCCGGAGAAGGCCGGGACGAAGTAGACGCCGCCGTTGTCGTCGACGCCCGAGGCCAGCGCCTCCACCTCGGGGGCGGAGGAGATGATGCCGAGCTGGTCGCGCAGCCACTGGATGAGCGAGCCGGTCACCGCGATCGAGCCCTCGAGCGCGTAGCGCGCGGGCTGGTCGCCGAGCTTGTAGCCGAGCGTCGTGAGCAGGCCGTTCTTCGAGTGGACGATCTCCTCGCCCGTCTGGAAGATGAGGAAGTTGCCCGTGCCGTAGGTGTTCTTGCTCTCGCCCGGGTCGAACGCCGCCTGACCGAACGTCGCCGCCTGCTGGTCGCCGAGGATGCCGGCGATCGGGGTCTCGCGCAGCAGCGACGACGACTCGACCGAGCCGTAGACCTCGGAGGAGGAGCGGATCTCGGGGAGCATCGAGGCGGGCACGCCGAAGTCGGCGAGGATGTCCTCGCGCCAGGAGAGCGTCTCGAGGTCCATGAACAGCGTGCGGCTGGCGTTGGTGACGTCGGTCGCGTGCACGCCGCCGTCGATGCCGCCGGTGAGGTTCCACAGCACCCAGGTGTCGGTGGTGCCGAAGAGCAGGTCGCCGGCCTCCGCCTTCTCGCGGGCGCCGTCGACGTTCTCGAGGATCCAGACGATCTTCGTGCCCGAGAAGTAGGTCGCCAGCGGCAGGCCGACGATGCTCTTGTAGCGCTCGGGATCGCCCTCGGCGAGACGGTCGACGATCGACTGGGTACGGGTGTCCTGCCAGACGATCGCGTTGTAGACGGGCTTGCCGGTGTTCTTGTCCCAGACCACCGCGGTCTCGCGCTGGTTGGTGATGCCCACGGCGGCGATGTCGTGGCGGGTGACGTCGGCGCGGCTGAGGGCCAGTCCGATGACCTCCTGGGTGTTGCGCCAGATCTCGAGCGGGTCGTGCTCGACCCATCCCGCCTTCGGGAAGATCTGCTCGTGCTCCTTCTGTCCGACGGAGACGACGCTCCCGGACTTGTCGAAGATCATCGCGCGGGTCGAGGTCGTGCCCTGGTCGATCGCGAGGACGTAGTCGGCCATGTGTGGACTCCTTTGTCAGGTGTGGTGTGTCGGGTTGCGGAAAGGGATGCGGGGGCGGGATCCGCCCCCGCGGGGGTCAGGAGCCGAGGCTGAGCAGCACCGGCGCGAGCAGGCCGGCGAGCGCGCCGCCCACGAGGGGCCCGGCGACGGGCACCCAGGCGTAGCCCCAGTCGCTGCTGCCCTTGCCCTTGATGGGGAGGATCGCGTGGGCGATGCGGGGGCCGAGGTCGCGGGCCGGGTTGATGGCGTAACCGGTGGGACCGCCGAGGGACGCGCCGATGCCGACCACGAGGAGGGCGACGGGGACGGCCGAGAGGCCGCCGATGCCCGCGGGCACGCCCACGTCGGCGATGCCGTAGTCGGCGAAGCCGAAGATGACGAAGACGAGGACGAAGGTGGCGATGACCTCGGTGAGGAAGTTGAAGCCGTACGAGCGGATCGCCGGGCCCGTGGAGAACACGCCGAGCTTCGCGGCGGGGTCGGGCTCGTCGTCGAAGTGCTGCTTGTAGGACGCCCAGGCGAGCACGGCACCGATGATCGCGCCGACCAGCTGCGCGGCGACGGCGACGAAGAACTGTCCGATCGTGATGCCGCCGCTGACGAGCAGGCCGATGGAGACGGCCGGGTTCAGCTGCGCCCCGGAGTACGCCGAGACGATGACACCGGCGAAGACGGCGAGACCCCAGCCCCAGTTCACCATCAGGGTGCCGCCTGCGTTGCCCTTGGTCTTGGCGAGCGCGACGTTCGCGACCACACCGCAGCCGAGGAGGATCAGCATCGCGGTTCCGACGACCTCCGAGAGGAAGTACAGCCCCAGATTGACTTCTTGCATGTCGTCATTGACCTTTCTTTGCGCACCCGGACGTCGACGTCTCGGTAGTTATGCGGCTCTTCCCCTGAACTTATGACCGCCGTGCGGGCGCGCAACAGGCGGCGCGCCCGCACGTTCTCTCAGATTCGAGCGACACCGGCCTCGGTGAGATCGACGCGGTGAGCGCGGCGGAGCGTCTCCGTCGTCTCCGCGATCTCGGCGTCGATGCGGTCGGCGTCCCAGCCCAGCGGGCCGGCCACGGCCTCGGCGACCTCGCGCAGCGTGCGCGCGGTCATGCCGCCGACGAACGCCAGGTGCGTGCGACGCAGGAGCACGTCGATGAGGTGCACCACCTGCTCGTGCGCGGCGATCCAGGCCAGCTCCTCGCGGTAGTAGCCGTGGGCGTCGGCGAGCGGGGTGGGCTCGGCCGGGAGGGCGTCGAGGACGACGTCCGCCCGCGTGCCGTAGCGCTCGAGCATCGTCTCGACGAGAGCGGCGCCGTGGGAGTTCGTGCGTGCGGCGATCCACCGGCGACGCTCCTCGGGGCTGGTCGGGTAGCCCTTGCCGCCGCCGATCGCGAGGCCCTGCGTGCTGACGCGGTGCGGGCGGCGCAGCTTCTGCAGCGTCTTCATGCTGAGGTGCTCGGCGAGGGCGCGGAACGTCGTCCACTTGCCGCCCACGAGGCTCATCGACGGGATGCCGGCGACCTCGCCGTCGACGATGCGGTAGTCGCGCGAGACGAAGCCGGGCGCGGTGTCGTCGTGGCGGGGGAGCGGGCGGATGCCGGAGAACGTGTAGACGATCTGCGAGCGGTCGACGCCGACGGTGGGGAACACGTGCCCGATGAGGTCGAAGAAGTACGCGATCTCGTCGTCGGTGCACACGACCGGCTGCGACGGGTCGGCGTCGATGTCGGTGGTCCCGACGAGGACGCGGTCCTTCAGCGGGTAGATCAGCACGATGCGACCGTCGGAGTGCTCGAAGAAGATCTCGCGACCGCCGGTCGCGGCCAGCAGCTCGGGGTTGTCGAGGACGATGTGCGATCCCTTGGTGCCGCCCATGAACTGCGTCGGCTGCCCCATCGCGCTGTTGGCGAGGTCGGTCCACGGCCCGGCCGTGTTCAGCACGACCTTGGCCCGGACGCTGAACTCCTCGCCGGAGACCTCGTCGCGCACGCGCACGCCGTTCTCGTCGGCGCCGACGGCGGAGACGTAGTTGACGGCCTGCGTGCGTCCGCCGCCGGCCTCGATGCCGTCGCGCAGCACGTCCAGGGCGATGCGCTCGGGGTCGTGCATCGACGCGTCGAAGTACGTCGCCGTGTAGGCGAGGTCCGAGTTGAGCTTCGGCAGCTCGGCGAGCGACTTCTTCTTGCCGAGGAACTTGTGGCGGGGCACGGTGCCGCCGTCGCGGGAGAAGGTGTCGTACATGATGAGCCCGACCTTGATCAGCAGGGCGCCGCGCTCGTTCGGCTTGCCGCGGCCGTGCGTCACCAGGAGGCGGAACGGGGCGGAGAGGATGCCGGAGAACGTCTTGTAGATCGGGATCGTCGTCTCGAGCGGCTTGACATAGTGCGGGGCGGTCTTGAGCAGGTCGTTGCGCTCGGTGACCGCCTCCTTCACGAGACGGAACTCACCGTTCTCGAGGTAGCGGATGCCGCCGTGCACCATGTGGCTCGATGCCGACGAGGCGCCGGAGACGAAGTCGCCGCGTTCGACGAGGGCCACCTTGACGCCCTGCAGCGCCAGGTCCCGAAGGGTGGCGAGGCCGTTGATGCCCCCGCCGATGATGAGGACGTCGAGGTCTTCGGCGTCGCGGAGCGCCTGCACATCGGCGCGAAGCTGGGAGGTGGGGGACGACATGTCGACTGCGACCTTTCGTTATCGGTACCCCAGCAGGATGCGCCTACGTGCACGTTGTTGCAAGCCCCCTGAACAAACGTGCAGAATGGCGTATCGGAAGGGTGGGGGACCATGACGACACAGGCCGAGGAGCGCTCTCGCGACGCCCTGCGCGCGGCACAGCTCTACTACATGCAGGACCTGACGATGGATGCCATCGCGCACGAGATGCGCGTCTCGCGGTCGTCCGTGTCGCGTCTGCTCCAGCACGCCCGGGACGTCGGGCTCGTGACCATCTCCATCAGCCCGCCCGACGATGCGCGCGGTCAGATGGCCCAGCGGGTGGCCGACCGTTACGGGATCATGGCGCACGTGGTGCCCACGCCCACCCGCACCACCGAGGCCGACCGCCTCGAGCGCACCGCGCTCACCGCGGCGCGCATCCTCGCCGAACGCGTCGAGTCGTCGATGACCGTCGGCATCGCCTGGGGCTCGACGCTGTCCGCCGTCGCCCGCCACATGGCGGCGAAGGACGTGCACGACACCCACATCGTCCAGATGAACGGCGCGGCCAACCCCCGGACCTCCGGCATCCCGTACGCGGGGGAGATCCTGTCGCGCTTCGGCGCCGCGTGGTCCTCGTCGGTGCACCAGTTCCCCGTGCCCGCGCTCTTCGACGACCCCCGCACGAAGCAGGCGATGTGGCGGGAGCGCTCGGTGCGATCGGTGCTGGAGATCCAGCAGCGGGTGGGGCTCTTCGTGTTCGGCCTGGGCTCGCCGCACGCCGACGTGCCGTCCCACGTCTACAGCGGCGACTACTTCGACGAACGCGACCGGTCGATCATCGAGCGGGAGGGCGTCGTCGGCGACTGCGCGACGGTCTTCTACCGCGTCGACGGCTCATCCGACATCCCCGAGCTGAACAACCGCTCCAGCGGCCCCGACCTGGACACCGTCCGCCGCATCCCGCGCCGCTTCTGCGTCGTGTCGAGTCTGTCCAAGCTGGACGGGCTGCGCGGAGCGCTCGCCGCCGGACTGATCACCGAGCTCGTCGTCGAGGAGTCCCTCGCGCGGCGCCTGCTGAGCCTTCCGCGCTGACGGCGTCCCCGGCACGTCCGGCGGGCGCGCGGCTCAGCGCTCGCCGAAGCCGTCCTCGATGAGTCCGCGCAGGTCGTCCAGCGCCGCGCGGGCCTGCGGACCGGTCGCCCGCACGCGCACCCGCGCGCCCCGGTGCACGCCCAGCGACATGAGCGCCAGCAGACTGCGCGCCGAGACCTCCTCACCGCCGGCGTCGAGGTCGGCGATGCGGACGTCGGCGTCGTAGCGCGACGCGGTCTTGACGAACGTCGCCGCGGGTCGGGCGTGGAGACCCGAGGGGTTCACCACGGTCGCCTCGAACGACAGCGCGTCCTCGACCGGGGGAGCGGATGCCGCAGGCTCGCGGCCGGACGACGGGGCGTCCGCGCCGAGCTGACGCCGTTTGGCCTCCCCGGCGGTCTCCGCCTCGGCGGCGACCGCGTCGAGGTCGGCACCGCCGGCCGCCGTCACCACGGCGCTGACGAGCCCCTCGACGAACGGCGCCGCGCTCAAGCGCACGCGCTCGGGGACCGCCACGAACTCCCGCGCCATCTCGGCGCTCAGCAGCGCCGAGCCCAGGTCCATCAGCACCAGCACGCCCTCGCCGGTGTCGGCCTCGTCGATCGCGGCCGCGATGGCCGTGGCATCCGTCCCCAGGTCGCCGTCCGGACCGCCCGCCGCCACCCGGATCACGGGCGGGTGGTCGCCGCCCATCTGCAGGGCGAGCTCCACGGCGGCCTCGGCCAGCGCGCGGCTGTGGGACACGACCACCAGCCCGATCACGCGGCCACCGTCGCGGCCAACGCCTCGAGCAGGAGGGTCGAGGAGGCCGCACCGGGATCGACGTGTCCGGCGCTGCGGTCGCCGAGATAGCTCGCGCGGCCCTTGCGGGCGACGAGCGGCTCCGTCGCGTCGCGGCCCGCCGCGGCGGCGTCGGCGGCCGCCCGGGCCGCGGCGGCGAGGTCGTCGCCGGCGGCGTCCCAGGCGTCCAGGGCCGGGAGCAGGGCGTCGATCATCGTCTTGTCGCCGGGCTTGGCCTTGCCGCGGGCGACGACCCCCTCGACACCGGCGCGGAGCGCGGCGCCGAGGGCGGCGGCATCCACCGTCCCTCCCGTCGCGAGGGCAGGTCCCATCCGCAGGAAGAGCGTGCCGTAGAGCGGACCGCTCGCGCCGCCGACCGAGGAGACCAGGGTCATGCCGACGGTCTTGAACAGTTCCGCCGGGCTCGCCGGGACGGTGTCGAGCTTCGCGACGACGGCATCCATGCCGCGGGCGAGGTTCGATCCGTGGTCGGCGTCGCCGATGGCGGAGTCCAGAGCGGTGAGCTCCTCCTTGTGCTGCTGCACCGCATCGCGGAAGGCCCGGATCCAGGTGACGAGGTCGCCGGTCGAGACGGCCCCGGTCATGCGCCCCACCGGAGACCCGGGGTGACGACGGGGGCGTCCCAGAGGCGCAGCATCTCGTCGTCCGCCTTCACCACCGTCAACGACGCCCCCGCCATGTCCAGGCTCGTGATGTAGTCGCCGACGAGGACGCGCTGCACGTCGACGCCCGCGTCGGCCAGCAGCGGAGCGATCTCGCCGTACAGGAGGTACTGCTCGATGAGCGGCGTGGCGCCCAGGCCGGACAGCAGGACGATCGCCGGACCGACGGGGTCGCCGAAGTCGTGGACGATCGGGTCGACGAGCATGCGGGCGATCTCCCGCGCGGACGCCAGCGGCACGCGGGACCGGCCGGGCTCGCCGTGGATGCCGACACCGACCTCCATCTCGTCCTCGGGCAGCTCGAACGTCGGCCGGCCGGCGGCCGGCACGGTGCAGCTGGTCAGCGCGACACCCATCGACCGGCCGGAGTCGGCCACCCGGCGGGCGAGGGCGGCGACGGCATCCAGGTCCGCCCCCTCCTCGGCGAGGGCGCCGACGATCTTCTCGAGCACGACCGTCGTGCCCACGCCGCGACGGCCCGCGGTGTAGGTGGAGTCCTGCACGGCGACGTCGTCGGCGACCACCACCGAGGCCACGCGGACGCCCTCCGCCTCGGCGAGCTCGGCGGCCATCTCGAAGTTCAGGACGTCGCCGGTGTAGTTCTTCACGATGTGCAGCACGCCTGCGCCGGAGTCGGCCGCCTGCGTCGCGGCCAGCACCTGGTCCGGGGTGGGGGAGGTGAACACCTCGCCGGCCGCTGCGGCGTCCAGCATGCCCCGCCCGACGAAGCCGCCGTGCATCGGTTCGTGCCCGGAACCGCCGCCGGAGACCAGGGCCACCTTGCCCGGACGCGTCGGCTCGGCCCGCAGGATCACGCGGTTCTCGGTGTCGATCCGAAGCTCGGGGTGGATGGCCTGGATGCCGATCAGGGCTTCGGCCAGCACGTCGGCCGGGTCGTTGACGAACTTCTTCACGGTGCCTCCTCGTCGTGGCGTGACGGGTACGGGCCCGTCACCCCGACGATGCTCGCCGAAGGCAGCCACGTCAAGGACGAATCGTCAGAGACGCTCGTGCGGGAGAACCTGCTTGATCCGGTCGATGGGGTTCTGCGCGGGGGCCTCGTTGTACGCGTTGGCGAGCTCCTGCTCGCTGAGGGCGTGGATCGCGGCCATGATCTCGTCGGTCGCGCCGCGGCGCGCGCGGCCCGAGGACGCCGGGCCGTGGGGGGAGAGGTCGAGCGGCGTGCCGAAGCGCACCGTGATGCGCTCGCTGAGCGTGGGCATGCGGGCCCCCACCGGCATGACCTTGTCGGTGCCGATCAATCCGACGGGGACGACCGGCGCCCCCGTCTGCAGCGCGAGGAACGCGACGCCGGTGCGGCCCTTGTACAGGCGTCCGTCGAGCGAGCGCGTGCCCTCCGGGTACAGCGCCACCGCGCGACCGTCCTCGAGGAGGGCGCGCTGCTGGTCGAGGGCATCGAGGGCCTTCTGTCCGGCACCGCGCTCGACGGGGATGGCGCCGATGGCGGTGAAGAACTGCCGGGACGCCCACTTCTGGAAGTACGCCGACTTGGCCAGGAAGTGCACCGGACGCGGCGCGGCCACCGGGATGGCGATGGAGTCGATGAACGACAGGTGATTGCTGGCGAAGATCACCGGGCCGGTGCGCGGGACGTTCTCCCGCCCCTCGACCCGCGGGCGGTAGACGGCCCGGGCCAGGGGGGTGATGACCGAACGGCCCAGGCCGTACGCGGCGCCCATCTGCTTCGGCGGGACGGCGGTGGGGTCGCCGGGCACGTCGGAAGTCACTCGTCGAGGGTATCCCGCGGCGCATGCCCGCCCGTGCATGGGGTACACAGGCGCGGCTAAGCCGGCATGGGGGAGGATGGGGGCGTCCCCCGTACCCATCGAGAGGTCCGCCGTGCGCATCCGTCCGATCGCCACCCTGTCCGTCGCCGCCGCCGCGGTGCTGCTGCTCGCGGGATGCTCCGGCTCCCCGGACGCCGATTCGACGCCGGATGCCACCGCCTCCGCGTCGGGGGACTGCACCACCCCGTTCACGGGCGAGGTGCCCGAAGGGCTCGACGTGTCGGGCGACTTCGAGGGCCCGGTGACGATCGAGCGTCCCGACGACTTCGCGCCCGCCGACATCCAGCGCAGCGTGCTCATCGAGGGATCGGGCGACGAGATCCAGGCCGGCGACGTCGTGAAGGCGAACTACACGGTCGTCGACGCGTCCACCGGCGAGGTGCTCCTCAACTCGCTCGACACCGACCCGGCCGGCATGGACATGGTCGTCAACGCCCAGCAGATCTTCGGGGCGGCCGTCTCGTGCGTCCCCGTCGGCTCGCGCACCGTCTCGACCTTCCCCGCCGGCGTGCTCGGCGAGGGCGCTCCCGCCTACGTCCTCGTCGCCGACGCGATCGAGGAGCTCCCGACCCGCGCCACCGGCACCGAGGTCGCCCCCGTCGAGGGCATGCCCACGGTCGAGTTCGCCGACGACGGCGCCCCGACGATCACCGTGCCCGACGCCCCGGCGCCGACCGAGACGCGGATCGAGAACCTGCGTCAGGGCGACGGCGAGGAGATCCGCTCGGGCGACCAGGTGATCGTCCAGTACACCGGCGTCCTGTACGACGGCGGCACCGTCTTCGACTCCAGCTGGGAGCGGGGCATGCCCGCCGAGTTCCCGACCACGGGCGTCGTCCCCGGCTTCCGTCAGGCCCTCGAGGGGCAGACCGTGGGCTCGCAGGTCGTCGCCGTCATCCCGCCGGCCGACGGCTACGGCGAGGCGGGCCAGGGCGAGATCCCGGCGAACGCGACCCTCGTGTTCGTCATCGACATCCTCGGCGTGCAGCACGCGCCGCAGTCCTGACCGGGAGGACGCGTCGTTAGGCTGAGCCCATGCGTCGCGTCCTCATCCTCGGCTCCACCGGCTCCATCGGCACGCAGGCGCTCGACGTCATCCGTGCCAACGCCGGGCGTTTCGAGGTCGTCGGTCTCGCCGCGGGGTCGGACCGCGCGGGCGTCGAGGCGCAGGCCGCGGAGTTCGGCGTCCCGCACGTCGCGCTCGGCGCCGTCGAGGCGGAGCAGCTCGTCCGCGACGTCGACGCCGACGTCGTGCTGAACGGCATCACCGGGTCGGTGGGCCTCGGCCCGACGATCGCCGCCCTCGAGTCGGGCCGGACCCTCGCTCTGGCCAACAAGGAGTCGCTCATCGTCGGCGGTGAGCTGGTGACCGCGCTCGCCGCGCCCGGGCAGATCGTCCCCGTCGACTCCGAGCATTCGGCCATCGCGCAGGCGTTGCGCTCCGGGGACGCGGAGGAGGTCGGTCGGCTCGTGCTCACCGCCTCGGGCGGGCCGTTCCGCGGTCGATCCCGCGACGAGCTGGGCGAGGTCACCCCGGCGCAGGCGCTGGCGCACCCCACATGGGACATGGGCCGCGTCGTGACGACGAATTCGGCCACCCTGGTCAACAAGGGCCTCGAGGTCATCGAGGCGCACCTCCTCTTCGACGTCCCCTACGAGCGCATCGACGTCGTCGTGCATCCGCAGTCGATCGTGCACTCGATGGTCGAGTTCGTCGACGGGTCGACCATCGCCCAGGCGTCGCCGCCGGACATGCGGCTGCCGATCTCGCTGGGGCTGGACTGGCCCCGACGGGTCGCCGGCGTGGGCGCGCCGCTGGACTGGACCCGCGCCTCGCAGTGGACGTTCGAGCCGCTGGACGAGGAGGCCTTCGGCTCCGTGGCCCTCGCAAAGCGCGTCGGTGCGGCGGGCGCGACCTACCCGGCCGTGTTCAACGCCGCCAATGAACAGGCCGTCGACGCGTTCCACGAGGGACGTCTGACGTTCCTCGGCATCCTCGAGGTCATCGAGGCCGTCGTCGAACGCCACGATGCGCCGTCGACCCTGACGCGCGAATCCCTCGCCGAAACGGAGGCCTGGGCCCGCCGGACCGCCGACGAGGTCATCGCCGCCCGCTGACCCCCCCCCGTTCGTCGGGGGCGCTGACTGGGCGCAGTTGTACGCGCTGGGGGGTGTCCCGCGTGCATGTGCGACAAGTCACGGCCTCCGGGGGCTCGGGATGCCACGGCGCTGACTTGGCGCAGATGTACGCGCTGCGGGGTGTCCCGCGTGCATGTGTGACAAGTCACGGCCCCCGGGGGCTCGGGATGCCAGGCGCTGACTTGGCGCAGATGTACGCGCCGCGGGGTGTGCGGCGTGCATGTGCGACAAGTCACGGCTCAGGGGCTCGGGATGCCAGGGCGTTCACTTGGCGCAGATGTACGCGCTGCGGGCGGTGCGGCGTGCATGTGTGACAAGTCACGGCCGGAGGGGCCCGGGGCGGCGGGGGAGCGTCAGGCGGGGAAGGCGAACGGGCGGTCGGGGTCCGACGACGGCGTCTCGTCGGCGGGGTAGGGCACCGGCCACTGCGGATCGGGCACCGGCCAGCCCGCCGCAGCCAGGGCCCGGCGCGACAGCTCGCGGGCCGAGTACGGCGTCCGCACGCCGCGGATGTCGCGGTAGTCCTGGTGGCCGGGTCCCGCCCAGAGGATCGCGTCGCCCTCGCCGACGAGCTTCACGGCCTCGGCGATGGCGCGCTCGGGCGGGGAGAACTCGTGGATCTCGGCGTCGGGCCGGGCACGGCGCGCCCCCTCGATGAGCACCGTGCGGATGGCATCCGGATCCTCATGACGCGGATGGTGGTCGGTCACGACGAGGATGTCGCTGCCCTCCACGGCGGTCCGGCCCATGTCGTGGCGCTTGGTCGCGTCGCGGTCGCCGTCGGCGCCGAAGAGCATGAGCACCTTGCCGGGCGTCACGCGACGCACGGCGGCGAGGGTCTTCTCGAACGCGTCGGGGGAGTGGCCGAAGTCGACGTACACCGCCGGCCCCTGCGGCCCCGACACGAGCTGCGTGCGACCCGGGAGGGAGGCGTCGATCCGCCCGGCGTCGAGAGCGGCCACGAGCGCGTCCCACGCGTACCCGGCCTCGAGGAGCATCACGATCGCCAGGCCCGCGTTGGCCGCCATGTGGCGTCCGATCACCGGGACCACCGTGGTGAGGGTCCGGCCGTCGCGGGCGCGGAGCACGAACTCGGTGCCGTCCGGACGCTCGTCGACGACGTCGACGGTCCAATCGGCGTCGGGCGCGGCGTCCTCCGCGATGGCGGGCGTCACGATCGTCACGACGGGGATCTCCGCGCGTCGGGCGATCTCCGCGCCCGATGTCGTGTCGAGGCAGACGACCCCGCGTCGCGCGCGGTCGGGACGGAACAGCGGCAGCTTCGCCTCGAAGTACTCGCGCATGTCGGCGTAGTCGTCGAGGTGGTCGTGGCTGAGGTTGGTGAAGCCCGCGACGTCGAAGACGAGCCCGTCGACGCGGTGGCGGGTGAGGGCCTGGGCGCTGACCTCGACCGCGACGGCCTGCACGCCCCGCTCGCGCATCAGGGCGAGGAGGGCGTGAAACTCGGATGCCTCGGGCGTCGTCAGCCGCGAGACGATGACCTCGCCCGCGATGTGACGCTCAGCCGTCGAGGACAGGCCGGTGACCACGCCGAGCTGGCCGAGGATGCCCTCGAGCAGGTGGGAGACGCTGGTCTTGCCGTTGGTCCCCGTGGTGGCCAGGAGGGTCGGCAGGTCGTCGTCGGGGCCGGTGCCGTAGACCCACGCGGACAGGTCCCCGAGCAGCGCCCGCGGGTCGTCGACGACCACGATGGGCAGGCCGGTGGGAGCGGCGATGTCGGCGCCCGCGGCGTCCGTGACGACGGCGACCGCGCCACGCTCGGCGGCGATGGGGGCGAACTCCGCGCCGTGACGGTTGACGCCCCGGATGGCGACGAACGCCTCACCGGCCCGCAGGTCCGCGGTGGCCAGGGTGATCCCCGTGAGGGTCGTGCCGTCGACGTCGCCGATCGTCCGGCCGCCGAAGAGGCGGGCCAGCTCCGCGAGGTCGCGGTGCGGCGGACGTTCCGGCCGGAGGACGGGCGGGAGGTGGGGGGCGGCGTCTTTCGGCATCCCCGACATTCTCTCATCCGCCGTCGCACAGCCCTCGCATCGCGGCCGCACGGGCGCTTCAAAGCCGGGCGGCGGTATCGTCAGCGGGTGACCGCCATCGCCTTCCTCATCGGCGTCCTCGTGCTCGTGATCGGCCTCGCGCTCTCGATCGCCCTGCACGAGGTCGGGCATCTCGTGCCCGCCAAGCTCTTCGGCGTCCGCGTCGGCCAGTACATGATCGGCATGGGCCCGACCCTGTGGTCTCGCCGCCGCGGTGAGACGGAGTACGGCATCAAGGCCCTCCCGATCGGCGGCTACATCTCGATGGCGGGCATGTACCCGCCCGCACCCGAGAAGCAGGAGGCGTCCCCCCGGCGCTCCCGACTGTTCGCGACCATGGTGCAGGACGCGCGCGACGCCAACGCCGAGACGATGATCGCGGGCGACGACCGCGTGTTCTACAAGCTGCCGGTCTGGAAGCGCATCGTCATCATGCTCGGCGGGCCGTTCATGAACCTCGTGCTGGCCTTCGTCTTCATCTCGATCGCGCTGAGCGCCATCGGCGTGCAGACGGCCACGACCACGGTCGCCGCGGTCTCGCAGTGCGTCATCCCGGCCAGCGCCGAGCGGACCGACTGCGGCCCGTCCGACCCGCTCGCGCCCGCCGCCGCGGCCGGCGTCCAGCCCGGCGACGTCATCGTCTCCGTCGACGGCACCCCCGTCTCGACCTTCGCGGAGGCGGCCGACATCATCCAGCGCTCCGCCGGCCAGGCCCTGCCCGTGGTGATCTCCCGCGACGGCGTCGAGCAGATGGTCTCGATCACCCCGCAGAGCACCGACCGTGCGGTGACCGACGACCGGGGCCGCGCGGTGACCGACACCAACGGGAACCCCGAGTACGAGACGGTCGGCTTCGCCGGGTTGCTCGCCCAGGAGAGCCTCGAGCCCCAGCCGCTGTGGGCGGGTCCGCAGGCCACCGTCCAGCAGATCGGCTCCGTCGCGCAGATCATGACGCAGCTGCCCGTGCGGGTCTACGACACCGCGGTCGACCTGTTCACCGGCCAGGAGCGCGACCCGAACGGCCCGCTGAGCGTCGTCGGCGCCGGGCGGCTCGCCGGCGAGGTGGCTGCCGTCGACGCGCCGATCGCCGCCCGCGCCGGCACGATCCTCGGTCTGCTCGGCTCGCTCAACATCGCGCTCTTCGTCTTCAACCTCATCCCGCTGCTGCCGCTGGACGGCGGGCACGTGGTCGTGGCCCTCTGGGACGGCCTGAAGCGGACGATCGCTCGGATCCGCGGACGCGTGGCGGCCCCGGTGGATGCCACCCGGCTCGTGCCCGCGACCTTCGTCGTGGTCGTGCTGCTCGTGGCCATGGGCGGCATCCTCATCGCCGCCGACGTCTTCAACCCCGTCCGCCTGTTCTGACCCGGGCCGCCGCCGGCCGGCCGCGGCACCCGGGCCGTGACCCGCGGGTCAGAGCACGTGCGCGATGAGCCGCTCCAGCGTCCGCATCCCGTCCCGGGACAGGATCGACTCGAGGTGGCCCTGCACCGAGGCGAAGCCGGGACCCCGCAACGCGTAGACGTCGCCCGACGACGGCTCGGCCGCGACGTCGACGCCGGAGGGGGCGGCATCCGGCATCCGCGCCGTGAAGGTGTTGTAGAACCCGATCGAGGCCGGCTCGCCGAAGACGTCGACGCTCTTCTGCAGACCCTGGTGGGGGCGCGGCAGCGGGGCGAGGTCGAAGCCGAGGCCGTCGGCGAGGATCTGGTGGCTGAGGCAGACGGCCAGCAACGGCGTCTCCGCGGAGCGCCGCCGCGCGACCACGCGGCGCATCGCGGCCATCCGCGCGCTGTCGTCGCGGGGGTCTCCGGGACCGGGGCCCGAGACGACGAGGTCGGCCGCGTCGAGCGTCGCGTCGTCCGCCTCCGACCAGTGCACGATGCGGGTGTCGAGGCCGAGGTGGCGCAGCTGGTGCGCGAGCATCGTGGTGAACCGGTCTTCGGCGTCGACGACGAGCGCGGTGCGCCCCGCGAACGGCCCGGACCCGTCGGGGTCCTGCGGGTTCATCCAGAACGGGGCGAGGCGGTCGTTGCGCGAGGCGAGCAGCTCGGCGATCGCCGCGTCCTCCGCCAGCGGCCGGTGAGGAGCCGTCGGGGCGTCCGGGTCGGCGTCGGCCGGGGCGGCGGGGACGGCCGCCGGGGCGGTGTCGCGGGGGATCGCGCCGATGGCTCCGAGCACGCCCGCCGCCTTGCCGTGCGTCTCGCCGACCTCGCCGTACGGGTCGGAGTGGCGCACGAGCGTCGCCCCGACCGGGACGCGCAGGCGTCCGTCGACGAGGTACGCCGTGCGGATGAGGATCGGCGCGTCGAGGTCGTGCGTGGGACCCGCGGTCGCCCCGTTCGGGGTGAACAGCGCCGCGACGCCGGAGTAGTAGCCGCGGGGGGTCGTCTCGTGCCGCGCGATGACGGTGCAGGCGTTCTGCATCGGCGAGCCCGTCACGGTCGGGGCGAACATGGTCTCGCGGAGGATGTCGCGGGGGTCGAGGTCGCTGCGTCCGCGCAGCATGTACTCGGTGTGCGTCAGCCGGGACATCTCCTTCAGGTGCGGGCCGGTGATGCGGCCGCCGTCGCTGCACACGGCGCTCATCATCTTGAGCTCCTCGTCGACGACCATGAAGAGCTCCTCGGTCTCCTTGGTCGAGCGCAGGAACTCCGCGAGCGTCTCGGCCGTGGCCCCGCCGGCGGGGTGCCGGAACGTGCCCGAGATCGGGTTCATCGTGACGATGCCGTCCTTGGCGCTGACGTGCGCCTCCGGGCTGGCACCGACCGCGACGTGCCCGTCGGTCACGACGGCGAAGGTCCAGTAGGCGCCCTTCTCGTGCTCGAGCAGCGCGCGGAACCACGTGAGCGCGGCGATGCGCGGGTCGGCGTCGACACCGGCGACGAAGTCGCGGCGGATGACGAAGTTCGCCCCCTCGCCGCGGCCGATCTCGTCCGCGATCACGCGGCGGACGATGTCGGCGTACTCCTCGTCGGCGATGTCGAAGCCGGCGTCCGCGAGCTTGACGGGGGAGGAGGGGAGGGATGCCAGGGCCTCCGCGCGCGGCACGACACGGCGGTCCGCGATGACGAGGCAGCGCAGCGGGGCGCCGTCGTCGTGGCAGACGAACCCGCGCTCCCGCACCTGTCGGAACGGGACGAGGGCGAGGACCTCGCGCGCGACGCCGGCGGCATCCATCAAGGGGATGTCCGCGAGCAGCTCGACGTCGACGACGTCGCCGGTCAGCACCTCGATCGTCTCGCCGTCACGCGCGATGAGGGCGAAGGGCGCATCGCCCGCGGCGAGGTCGAGGAGGGCGGAGGAGGGATCGGGCGCGGTCATCGGAGTACTTCCATCTGTGAACGAGGGTCCGCAGCGGCCGCCGGAAAACACGAAGACCGCCCGGTTCTCAGGGAGGGGCGGTCTGTTCGTGCGCGTGCACACCGCCTAGACGGTGGGCCACCAGGTCGGATACGCGCGCATGGCGCCGAACCTATCACAGGGCCCTCCTCCGCCTTCGTCCAGCCGCAGCGGCGTAGGCTGGGCCCGTGCCCGCAGTGAACATCGGTATGCCCCGCGTGCCGGAGGTCCTCTCTCCGCGTCGCAAGACCCGTCAGATCAAGGTCGGCAAGGTGCTCGTCGGCGGTGACGCCCCCGTGAGCGTCCAGTCGATGACGACGACGCCCACGACCAACATCAACGCCACCCTCCAGCAGATCGCCGAGCTCACGGCATCCGGCTGCGAGATCGTGCGCGTCGCCGTGCCGTCGCAGGACGACGCGGACGTGCTGCACATCATCGCGAAGAAGAGCCAGATCCCCGTCATCGCCGACATCCACTTCCAGCCGAAGTACGTGTTCCAGGCGATCGACGCCGGCTGCGGCGCCGTGCGCGTGAACCCGGGCAACATCCGCAAGTTCGACGACCAGGTCGGCGCGATCGCCAAGGCCGCCAAGGACGCCGGCGTCTCGCTGCGCATCGGGGTCAATGCCGGGTCGCTGGACCGCCGCTTGCTCGAGAAGTACGGCAAGGCCACCCCGGAGGCGCTCGTCGAGAGCGCCGTGTGGGAGGCGTCGCTGTTCGAGGAGCACGACTTCCACGACTTCAAGATCTCGGTCAAGCACAACGACCCGATCGTCATGGTCAAGGCGTACCGTCTCCTCGCCGAGCGGGGCGACTGGCCGCTGCACCTCGGTGTGACCGAGGCCGGACCCGCGTTCCAGGGCACGATCAAGAGCGCCACGGCGTTCGGCATCCTGCTGTCCGAGGGCATCGGCGACACCATCCGCGTGTCGCTGTCGGCGCCCCCGGCCGAGGAGGTCAAGGTCGGCCACCAGATCCTGCAGTCGCTGAACCTGCGCGAGCGCAAGCTCGAGATCGTCTCGTGCCCCTCGTGCGGTCGCGCGCAGGTCGACGTCTACACGCTCGCCGACGACGTGACCGAAGGCCTCAAGGACATGACCGTGCCGCTGCGCGTGGCCGTCATGGGCTGCGTCGTCAACGGTCCGGGCGAGGCGCGCGAGGCCGACCTGGGCGTCGCCTCCGGCAACGGCAAGGGCCAGATCTTCGTCAAGGGCCAGGTCATCAAGACCGTCCCCGAGGCGGACATCGTGCGGACGCTCATCGAGGAGGCCAACCGCATCGCGGACGAGATGGGCCCCGACGCCGCGCCCGGCACCGCGCAGGTCGTCACCGTCTGACGCGACTCCCCGGCGGCCGTGGCCGTCGTGTGCCGCGCCGTGCTGCTCCGTGCCGTGCGTGCCGTGCATGCCGGGCCGTGAGGTGGCGCAAATGTACGCGCGCGGGGTTCTGGCGCGTGCATTTGCGGCACGTCAGCGGTGGGCTCCGGGTCGTGAGGTGGCGCAAATGTACGCGCGCGGGGTTCGAGCGCGTGCATTTGCAGCAAGTCAGCGCTGGGCTCCGGGCCATGAGGTGGCGCAGAGAGACGCGCGGGGGGCCACGGGTCGAGGATCGGCCTGGCGGCATCCGGCTTTCGGTCCGATAGCGTCGAAAGTCTCATGACCGACTCCTCCTCGCTCGCCCGTCCGCTCATTGCGGGCGTCGTCACGGCCCTCGTCGGCTTCACGAGCACCTTCGCCGTCGTCCTCACCGGTCTCCAGGCGGTCGGTGCGACGCCGGGGCAGGCCGCCAGCGGCCTGCTGGCGATCACCCTCGTCGTCGGCGTCGGCTGCATCGTGCTCGCCACGCGCTACCGGATCCCGATCACGATCGCCTGGTCCACCCCGGGCGTCGCCCTCCTCGCCGCCACCGGCGCGGTCGACGGCGGCTGGCCCGCCGTCGTCGGCGGCTTCCTCGTCTCGGCGGCCCTCATCCTCTGCACCGCGCTCTTCCCCCCACTGGGGGCGCTCATCGCGCGGATCCCGCCGTCCATCGCGCAGGCCATGCTCGCGGGCGTCCTGCTCCCGCTGTGCGTCGCGCCGTTCGTCGGCCTGGTGGACGACCCATGGGGAGTGGCCCCGGTGCTGGTCGTGTGGCTGGTGGCATCCCGACTCCTGCCCCGGTGGGCGGTCCCGCTCGCGTTCGTCGCCGCGATCGCCGTCGTGTCGGTCGAGCTGGCCCGGTCGGGCGCGGACATGGATGCCGCCTCCCTCCTGCCCCGCCTGGAGCTCACCGTCCCGACGCTCACGGTCGGGTCGGTGGTGGGCATCGCCCTGCCGCTGTTCGTCGTGACGATGGCGTCGCAGAACGTCCCCGGCGTCGCCGTCATGAAGAGCCTCGGCTACACGATCCCGTGGCGGCCGGCGATGCTCGTCACCGGGCTCGGCTCGGCGCTGGCCGCGACCGCGGGCGGGCACGCGGCCAACCTCGGGGCGATCAGCGCCGCCATCGCGGCCGGGCCGGACTCCCACCCGGACCCGAAGAAGCGGTGGGTCGCCGGGGTCTCCGCCGGCGGCATGTACCTCGTGCTCGGCGCATTGTCGGCCGCCTTCGCCGCGATCGTGCTGCTCGCCCCGCCCGGGGTCATCCCGGCGGTGGCGGGCGTGGCGCTGTTCGGCGCCTTCGGCTCGGCGGTGCAGCAGGCGATCGACGACCCGGGGGAGCGGGTGCCCGCCGTCGTGACCTTCCTCGTCGCGGCATCCGGGATCGCCATCGCCGGCGTGAGCGCCGCGTTCTGGGCGCTGGCGGCCGGCCTGCTCGTGCGCACCGTGCTGCACGTCGGGCGACGCCGGGCCTGAGGCGCCGCGGGGCGTCGCGGAACTCGCAGAATGCCGCGAAGCTCGCAGAATCCGGGCGGAATGCTGCGAGATCGACGCGATTCTGCGAGCGGAGGCCGCACGCGTCAGTGCAGTGCGCCGCCCGACGCGCGTCAGTGCAGCGCGCCGCCCACGAGGGCCGCGTCGGCGGGGGTGTCGACGGCGGTCCGCACCGCGATCTCGAGCGCGCGGGCGATGTCCGCGAGCGGGAGCGACGGAGCACCGGCGGGGGCGGTCTCGGTCGCGTAGGGGACGTGCACGAAGCCCGCGCGGACGTCCGATCCCGCCGTGGCGTGCAGCGCTGCGTACATCACCTGGTTGCAGACGAAGGTCCCCGCGGTGTGCGAGAGGGCGGCCGGGATGCCACCGGCGTCCACGGCCGCGGTGATCGCCTTGACCGGGAGCGTGGCGAAGTAGGCCGCGGGTCCGTCCGGCACGACCGGCGCGTCGACCGGCTGGGCGCCGTCGTTGTCCGGGATGCGGGCGTCGGCGAGGTTGACGGCCACGCGCTCCGGGGTGACGGCGGTGCGACCGCCGGCCAGTCCGACGGCCAGGACGACCGACGGACGGTGGGCGGCGATGAGGTCTCGCAGGCGGGCGGGTGCTCCGTCGAACGTCACGGGGAGCACCTCGGCGACGAGCTCCTCCGGGCCGGTCCACCGCTCCGCGACGAGACGGACGGCGTCCCCGGACGGGTTGGACGCGTCTCCGGCGAAGGGGACGAACCCGGTCAGCAGCACGGTGGTCATCGCCCCAGGCTACGTCGGGCCGGTCAGCCGAAGGCGAACTCCGTGCGGATGCGATCCCGGGCCTCGGCGTACTCCGGCTGACCGTCGAAGAACCGCAGCTTCTCGCCGATCACGGTGTCGGCGTCGGATCTCTCCTCCAGGACGTAGGTCATGAAGCTCTCGGCGAAGTCCTCCGCCACGTTGGTCGCGGCATAGTCGCTGACGAAGTCGTCCTCGTGATCCTGGTAGAACTCCCACGCCCGGTCGGGGTCGTCGTTGTCCGGGTCGGGGGCGTCCTCGTATCCGCTCCAGAACCGCTGCTGGAAGGACGTGAGCGCGGCATCGGGACGGAGGCATCCCTCGTTCGTCTGCACCGTCTCGCAGGAGTCGGTCCCGTGATCGGTGTCGTCGGCGCCGAGGCTGAGGATGTGCGCGTACTCGTGGACGAGCGTCGACAGCAGCAGGTCCGGGTCGTCGGCGTACGCGAGGTTCGCGGCGAACACCCACAGTCGTGGGTCCGCGTCGCGGTAGACGTAGGCGAGGGTGTCGCTGTCCGGGTTGTCGCCGACGCGGTACTGCCGGATGGTCGCGGCGGCGAAGTCGGGGGTCACCACGCGGGTGAACTCGTCCCACACCTCGCGGGCGCGCCGGTCCGGCTCGGGGGACAGGATGCCGTCGGCGTCGACGTCGTGGACCACGACGGCGCCGAAGTCCTCGTCCTCGTCGCGCGGAGCCCCGCCGAACCCGAGGACGGAGGTGACGGCGGACCCGGCGAACGCCCACACCATCGTCCCCGCGAGCACCGCGATCGACGCGGTGAGGAGGACGATCCAGCGGACGCGCACGCGTTCACCCTACGGCCCGCTCCGCCGGCGACGGAACGGACGGCATCGACCGAGTCGACCGACGCGACCGGGTCAGGGGGCGGCATCCACCGCCCTAGACTCGATGATCGTGGTCACCCGTCTGTCGAACTTCTTCCTCCGCACGCTCCGCGAAGACCCCTCGGATGCCGAGGTCACGAGCCACCGCCTGCTCGTGCGCGCCGGGTACATCCGTCGCAACGCCCCCGGCATCTTCGCGTGGCTGCCGCTCGGTCTGAGGGTCAAGGCCAAGATCGAGACGATCGTCCGCGAGGAGATGGCGAACGCCGGTGCGTTCGAGGTGCACTTCCCGGCGCTGCTGCCGCGCGAGCCGTACGAGCAGACCGGCCGCTGGGAGGAGTACGGCGACGCGCTGTTCCGTCTGCAGGACCGCAAGGGCGCCGACTACCTCCTCGCGCCCACGCACGAGGAGATGTTCACCCTCCTGGTGAAGGACCTGTACTCGTCCTACAAGGACCTTCCCCTCACGCTGTTCCAGATCCAGGACAAGTACCGCGACGAGGCGCGCCCCCGCGCCGGCCTCCTGCGCGGGCGCGAGTTCACGATGAAGGACGCCTACTCGTTCGACGCGTCGGACGCGGGGCTGGACGCCTCCTACCAGGCGCAGCGCGACGCCTACGAGCGCATCTTCCAGCGCCTCGGCCTCGAGTACGTCATCGTCGCGGCCGACGCCGGCGCGATGGGCGGCTCCAAGTCGGAGGAGTTCCTGCACCCGACCCCGATCGGCGAGGACACCTTCGTCCGTTCGGCCGGCGGCTACGCCGCGAACGTCGAGGCGTTCACGACGGTCGCGCCCGAGGCCCTGCCGATCGACGGTCAGCCCGAGCCCGTCATCTTCGACTCGCCGAACACGCCGACCATCGCGACGCTCGTCGACCACGCGAACGCGCACCTCGACGCCCCGGCGGCCGGGATCGCCGGTCCGGCCACCGCCGACGCGGCGGAATGGACCGCGGCCCACACGCTGAAGAACGTCGTGCTCGCCCTCACCCACCTCGACGGCGAGCGCGAGCTGGTCGTCGTCGGTCTGCCGGGCGACCGCGACGTGGACGACAAGCGCGTGGAGGTCGCCTTCGGCCCCGCGGAGGTGGAGGCCGCCACCGCCGACGACTTCGAGAACAACCCGCTGCTGGTCAAGGGCTACATCGGCCCGTGGTCGCCGACCGGTCCCGTGCTCGGCGCGGAGTCGGCGACGAAGATCCGCTACCTGCTGGACCCGCGCGTCGTCGACGGCACCGCCTGGATCACCGGCGCGAACATCGACCAGAAGCACGTCCACTCGCTCGTCGCCGGCCGCGACTTCGTCGGCGACGGCTTCGTCGAGGTCGCCACCGTTCTGCCGGGCGACCCGGCGCCCGACGGCTCCGGTCCGGTGGAGCTGGCCCGCGGCATGGAGATCGGCCACGTCTTCCAGCTCGGTCGCAAGTACGCGGAGGCGCTCGGGCTGAAGGTGCTCGACGAGAACGGCAAGCTCGCCACCGTCACCATGGGCTCCTACGGCATCGGCGTCACGCGCATCCTCGCGATCATCGCCGAGCTCAACAACGACGACAAGGGCCTCGTCTGGCCGACGACGGTCGCGCCGTTCGACGTGCACGTCGTCGCCACGGGCAAGGACGCGGTCGCCTTCGACCTCGCCGCGTCGGTGGCCGAGAAGCTCGAGGCATCCGGTCTCGACGTCCTCTACGACGACCGTCCCAAGGTCTCGCCCGGCGTGAAGTTCGGGGATGCCGAGCTCGTCGGCATCCCGCGGATCCTCATCGTCGGCCGCGGCGCCGCCGACGGCCAGGTCGAGCTGTGGGACCGTCGCACCGGTGAGCGCGAAGCGCTCACCACCGACGAGGCTCTGGCCCGTCTGACCGCCTGACGGGTCGACCGTCCCCGCCCGGCCCCGATGCGGGCGGGTCGGGGGCGGGGCCCCGCCCTCGCGGCATCCGTCCCCGCCGTCCGGCCCCGCCGGGGCCCGGTAGCGTGAGGGGCATGATCGCGGCTCCCCGTCTCACGCTGTCCGACGGCAACACCATCCCCCAGCTCGGGATCGGCACCTACAAGGTGCCGGCGGACGTCACCGCCGACCTCGTCGCCGGCGCGCTCGCGGCCGGGTACCGGCACGTCGACACCGCGGCCCTCTACGGCAACGAGACGGAGGTCGGCGAGGGGCTGCGCGCGTCCGGTCTGGACCGCGAGGACGTCTTCGTCACGACCAAGGTGTGGAACGACGACCAGGGCTTCGACGAGACGCTCCGCGCGTTCGACGCCAGCTCCTCCCGCCTCGGCCTCGACCGCGTCGACCTGTACCTCATCCACTGGCCCATCCCCAGCGCCGACCGCTACGTCGACACGTGGAAGGCGCTCATCCGGCTGCGCGAGGAGGGACGGGTCACGTCGATCGGCGTGAGCAACTTCTCGACGGTGCACATCGACCGTCTGCGCGACGAGACCGGCGTGCTGCCCGTGATCGACCAGGTCGAGTTGCATCCGCGGTTCCCGCAGGACGAGCTCGTCACGGCGAACACCGCGCGGGGGATCGTCACGGAGTCGTGGGCGCCCCTGGCCCGCGGCGGTCTCCTCGACGAGCCGGTGCTGGCGGATCTCGCGGCCCGCTACGGCAAGACCCCCGCCCAGATCGTGATCCGCTGGCACCTCGACCGCGGTCTCGTCCTGTTCCCCAAGTCGGTCTCGCTGTCCCGGCTCGTCGAGAACGGCGACGTCTTCGACTTCACCCTGGATGCCGCCGACCACGAGGCCATCGCGACCCTCGACACGGGCGAACGCACCGGTCGCAACCCGGACCTCGACTGAGGTCGTCCGCGCTCACACGTCCAGTCGGGCGTACCGGGCGCGGAACACGGTGAAGACCCCGTAGGCGAGAAACCCCACGCCCACGAGGATGCCGAGGACCGGACCCGCCGGGAGCGCCAGCAACGCGCTCACCGCACCGTCCAGTCCACCGGCGGTCTCCGCCTCGACCGTCACGGCGGCGATCACCAGCAGCACGCCGACCACGCCGAGGGCGACGCCCTTGGCGAGGAAGCCGAACACGCCCAGCGCGGTGAGCACGGTTCCCCACGGCCCGTCCGGCTCCCGCACCTTGTCGTGGAACGAGCGCCGCACCCCCATGACGAAGAAGCCCACCCCGACAGCGGCGACGGTGATCCCCGCGGCGCCGAGCACGAGCCCGCCGAGGGGGAAGGTCAGCACCGACCGGCTGATGTCCTGCGTCGTCTCCTCCGCGTGCGGACGCGCGCCGAGGGCGACGGATGCCGACAGGCACCCGATGACGAGGAAAACGATGCCTTGGGGCGCCTCGGACAGCACTCGCCCGAGCCGCTTCCAGCCGGACAGCCCGCGCGGGGCGACGGCCTGCAGCACGTGCCAGCCGCCGAGGGCGACGAGCCCGAACGCGAGCGCCCAGAGCGCCACAGCGCCCAGCGGTGCGGCCGCGAGAGCGCGGAAGGCGCCGGTCTGGTCGCTCTCCTCCCGGCCTCCGAAGGTCACGGCCAGGACGAGCACGCCCACGAGCAGGTGCAGGATGCCGTTGGCGGCATATCCCGCGCGCGCGGCCGCGCGGAAGGCGGTGCTGGACTCGGCCGTGCGGGCCGCCGAGCGCGCGGAGGAAGGCACTCAGGAACCGTAGTCCGGTGCGCGCCCGCTGTCGATCACGCGCTCCGGCGCGTCGGACGCAAGGCTCCGTGGCATCCCGGTCCCCTGTCTAGGATGGCCGGATGTCCGCCGCTCGCCGCCGCCTCTCGCGACGGTGGAGCGCCCTGCCCGCTCTGGTCCGGAACGCGCCGCCCCGGGTGCTGCTGATCCTCGGGGTCGTGGTCGTCGTGCTCGGCGGGCTCATCGTCAGCCGCCCCCTCACCTCGCTCGTCCTCCTCGGTGTGTACGTCGGGGCGAGCGCGGTCGTGATGGGCGTCGTCGAACTGATCGGACGGCCGACCGGGTGGTGGGCGCGCGGAGTGGCCGTCGCGTGGGTCCTCGCCGGGGTCGCCGTGCTGGTCTGGCTGGGGCGGAGCCTGGAGCTCCTGCCGCCCGTCCTGGCGGTGCTGCTGATCATCGGCGGTCTCGCCACGATCGGTGAGGCGCTCAGCCGCGGCGTGCCGAGCTCGAGGATCCTCGCGGCCTCCTGGGGGGCGACGCAGGTCGCGTTCGGCGTCCTGTCCTTCACCTGGCCGGACGTGACGGTGCTCGTGCTCGCCCTCGTCTTCGGTGTGCGCACCATCGTCTTCGGCGTCGGGATGGTGGCTCAAGGGGTCCGCGGCATCCGTCGTCCCCGGGTCCGCCGGACGCCCTTCGACTCGGCCGCGGCGGTGCGCCGTCGACGTGTGCGCCGACGCTGGACCGCCGGCGGGAGGTACGCGCTGTCGGTGCTGCTCGTGCTCACGGCCGCCGGCGGGTGGTGGCTGAACGACTGGCTGCAGGACGGCGCTCCGGTGGTCGACGCGTTCTACGACCCGCCGGCCGACGTGCCCGGCGGGCACGGACGTCTCATCCGGTCGGACTCCTACAACGGCCGCGCCCCGCAGAACGGCGACGTCACCCGCATCCTGTACACGACCCGCGACGCGGTGAGCCGGCCGGCCGTCGCGAGTGCGCTCGTCATCGTCCCGAAGGACCCTCCGCCGGGCCCCCGTCCCGTCGTGATCTGGAACCACGGGACGACGGGCGTCGCGCAGGGCTGCGCGCCGAGCCTGCGGGATGCCACGGCGACGCGGTGGGCGATCCCCGCCCTCGAGCAGGCGCTGAAGGCCGGGTGGGTCGTCGTGGCGTCCGACTTCTCGGGGCAGGGGGCCCCGGGGACGTATCCGTACCTCATCGGCAAGGGCGAGGCCAGGTCATCCCTGGATGCCGTGCTGGCGACGGCCGAACTGAGCACCGACCTGGTGCTCTCGCCGGACACCGTCGTGTGGGGCCACTCGCAGGGCGGTCACGCCGCGCTGTGGACGACGGCCATCTCGGAAGAGTACGCCCCGGGGATCGACGTGCTCGGCACCGCGGCGATCGCGCCCGTCGCGGATCCGAAGGCGCTCGCGACGGAGCTGCTGTCGGGACCGCCCAACGCCCTCCTGTCCGTGCTGACGTCGTGGGTGCTCGTGCCGTACTCGGAGACGTACGCCGACGTCCACCTCGACGACTACATCGCCGAGGGCTCGCGTTCGATCGTGCTGGAGATGACGCAGCGGTGCCCGACCGAGCCGGGCGTCGTCGTGTCGGTGCTGACGGCGCTGGGAGTGGGGGAGGACCGCCCGCTCTACACCGCCGACCTGACCGAGGGCGCGCTCGGCCGCCGTCTGGAGGAGAACGCGATGACCGCCGCCCTCGGGACGCCGATGCTCATCGCCTGGGGCTCCGAGGACGAGGTCATCCCGCCGCGTCTGCAGGAGGAGTACATCGCGACGCTGTGCGCGGAGGGGCAGCCCGTGCGCTGGGCCACCTACGCCGGCTACGACCACCTGCGGCCGCTGCTGCCGAAGTCGCGGTTCCTTCCGGTGCTCTACGACTGGACGAAGGGGCTGTTCGCCCGCACCGACCAGGTCGTCGACGGGTGCGGCCTGCGCTGACCGCGCCGCGCTCTGCTCTGCCCTGACCCGCCGCGCCCTGCCCTGGGGTGCCGCGCCCTGGGCGCTGACGTGCCGCAGATGTACGCGCGCCGCCGCACAATGGGGCCATGATCAGCGCGCGCATCGATCCCGAGTTGCGCGCCGCGCTGGCGATCATCGGGGGAGTGTTCCCGCCGACCATCACCCCCGCGCTCGTCCCCTTCATGCGCCGCTCCTACGCATCGAGCCCCCGCGAGCGGCTGCTCGAGACGTTCGCGGTCGAGGTGGTCGACACGGCGTTCCGTACCTTCGACGGTGTCGAGATCCCGGCCTCCGTGATCTCCCCTCTCGGTCTCGAGTCGGCGGCGGACCCACGACCGGCGATCGTCTCCTTCCACTCCGGCGGGCTGATGTTCGGGGACCGTTTCAGCGGCATGGATCCGATGCTGGACATGGTGGAGCGCCTGGGTGCGCGTCTGGTCACCGTGGACTACCGCCTCGCGCCGGAGCACCCATACCCGGTGCCTCTCGAGGACTGCTACGCGGCGTGGGAGTCCGTGATCGACGGTGCGGACCACCTGGGCATCGATCGGCGGCGCGTGATCCTCGGCGGCGCGAGCGCGGGCGGGGGGCTCGCCGCTGCCGTCGCCCTCCTCGCGCGAGAGCGCGGCGGCCCTCGCGCCACCGGGATGCTGCTGGACTACCCGATGCTCGACGACCGCTGCGCCACGGCCTCGATGACGGAGCTCGAAGGGATCGTCGTGTGGGACCGAGTGAGCAACCAGACCGGCTGGGAGGCCTATCTCGGTGAGCGCTCCGGTGGCGAGGACGTGCCATGGGCGGCGGCGCCCGGTCGGGCGCCCGACCTCTCCGAGCTGCCGCCGGCCTATCTCGACGTCGGCACCGTCGACGTGTTCCACGACGAGACGGTCGCGTTCGCGGCGCGACTGCGGCGAGCTGGCGTGCCCGCCGAGTTGCACGTGTGGCCCGGTGCCTTCCACGCGTGCGACGTCTTCGCTCCGCACACCTCGATCGCCCGCGCGATGATCCGCGCGCGTCGCGAGTGGGTGCGGAGGGTGCTGTTCGGGTGAGATCGCTGTGCGGTGGAAGGGGGAGCGGGTCATAATCGTGGCGGTGCGAAGGAGGACCGGATGCAGGAACTGCTGGGGCGTCTGGCCGCACTCGACCCGGGGGCGCGCAACAGTCTCCGTGTGATCGCGTGCTTCGACGAACTGGTGATCGGGAACGTCCCGCCCCGGGCGTTGCTGGCAACGGCCGCCGCGCTCTCCGGCGCCGTCGTGGGCGCAGCCTTCGGCGGTCGGGTCGAACGCGTCGATCGCCGGGGCGACGAGGTGACGACTCACCCGGGGATCCACCGGCGATGCCAGTACGAACGCGAGGGTCTGCGCGTGTGGATCGAAGGGGAAGACCCTGCCGCGGCGGACGACGCGCTCGTGCTCGAACGTCTGGCCCTCGCCCTCCGAGTGCGGGTCGAGCCGCCCCACCGGGCCGTGCGCCGTCGCGACCTGCCGCTGCTCCTGGACGGCTTCTCGGTCGAGGCCGACCGCGCCGCGGCGGCGGCACGCCTGCTTCTCGCACCGGACGGCTGCTACCGGGTCGTCGCCGCGCCGCTGTTCGCCTTGTGGGAGAGGCATCCGCAGGGCCCCGAGGACGTCCTGACCACCGCGGGAGGCCCCGTCCACGTCGCGGTCCTCGCCGAAGGCGTACCCGACCCGGTCGGCGCGCCCGTCGGTGTCGGCCTCCCGGTCGCGGTGACAGAGCTGTCGTCGTCGTTGCGAACCGCTCTGATCGCCGTGCGCCTGCACGACGGGGTCTCGCGGGTCCCGGTCCGCGCGGAGGATCTCGGGGGCCTCGCCGTCGTGCTGGCCGAACAGTTCGAACGCGGCACACCCGGCCCCGATCACGACGCCGTCGCGCGCATCGTCGCACATGCCTGGGGAGAGAAGACCCTCGACGCATTGGTGCGGACGACCTCGCTTCGGGAGGCCGCGCGCGTCCTCGGCATCCATCCGAGCACGCTGTCCGCGCGCTTGCAGACCGTGATCGCCGTCCTGGGATTCGACCCGGTGACCGGTCTCGGGCGAACGCGACTGGGCATCGCCTTCCTGCTCTGGCGGCTGCGGGCGTCCCGTGTCCTGGACCTCCCGGTGCGCTGAGGGAGCGCCGGTGGCACCCGACAACCGTCGGGCCCTGGCAGGGCGATCACGCTCGATCGTCGGTTCCGGGGGCGAGGTGTCGGCGAGCACAGTGAGGTCACGGCTCTCCGCCGTACCCGACACGAAGGAGTGGACATCATGATCGCCAATGCGTACTACTCGCACGAGATGCACGAGGACTTCGTGCTCGTCTCGATCGGCCGCCTCGATCTCGAGGAAGGCGGGGTCCTGCCCGACTGCCGGTTGGCGGTGCGGACCTGGGGCCGAATGAACGATGCGAAGGACAACGTCGTCCTCATCCCCACCTGGTACTCCGGGACCCACCAGATCTGGGCCGACGCGTACGTGGGTCCGGGGCACGCGCTCGACCCGGAGCGTTACTTCATCGTCTGCGTCAACCAGATCGGGAACGGGCTCTCGACGTCTCCGCACAACACCGAGGACTCGAGCATCTCGATGTCCCGTTTCCCCCGGGTTCGCATCGGCGACGACGTCGTCGCGCAGGAGCGGCTGATGCGCGAACACTTCGGCGTCGAGCGCCTGGCGCTCGTCGTGGGTGGTTCGATGGGGGCCCAGCAGACATACGAGTGGGCGGTGCGTTTTCCCAAGAAGGTGCTTCGCGCCGCTCCGATCGCCGGCACCGCGAAGAACACTCCTCACGACTTCCTCTTCACCGAGACGCTGAACGAGCAGATCTGGTCGGACCCGGGATGGAACGGCGGCGAGTACGCCTCGAACACCGATGTCCTCGACGGTCTGACCCGGCATGCCCACCTGTGGGGCACCATGGGCTTCTCGACGGAGTTCTGGAAGCAGCAGAGATGGTCGGACCTGGGGTTCTCGACGCAGGAGGCGTTCCTGGTCGACTTCCTCGAGCCGTACTTCACCGCGATGGACCCGAACGACCTGCTCACGATGGCGTGGAAGTGGCAGCGCGGTGACGTGTCGAGGCACACGGACGGAGATCTGGCGGCGGCTCTCGGCCGCATCACGGCGACCACGTATGTCATGCCGATCAGCGAGGACATGTTCTTCCCCGTGCGCGACTGCGCGGCCGAGCAGGCGCTCGTACCGGGCAGTGAGCTCCGTGTCATCGACGACGTGAGCGGCCACCTGGGGCTGTTCGCCGTCAATGCCGGCTTCATCCCGCAAGTCGATCGTCATCTGAGCGACCTTCTGGCCGTCCCCCGCACCTGAGCGCTCCGCCCCGCCGGTCCCGGGGCACCGGCCCCGTGTGCTCGCCACCGGCGGGGAGGTACCTCGTGGTGCGTTCGGTCCTGCTGGGGCGCTGACTTGCCGCAGATGTACGCGCGCCGCAGCGCGGGGCGTACATCTGCGGCAAGTCAGCGCTTCGGCCGACGTTCCAGCGGCGGGGCTACAGGCGCGGGTCGACGGGCTCGGACTCCATCGCGAGGACGCCGAACACGGCCTGATGGACCCGCCACAGCGGCTCCTCGGCCACGAACCGCTCCACAGCCTCGACGCCGAGCGCGTACTCGCGGAGGGCCATCGAGCGCTTGTGGCCGACGTCGCGGTCGCGGAGTCGCTCGAGATGGGCCGGCTCGAGGTAGTCCGGGCCGTAGATGATGCGCAAGTACTCGGCGCCGCGCACCTTGATGCCCGGCTGAGCCAGCGCTCGGGTACCGCGGACGAGGCCCGCCGTCGGCTTGACGACCATGCCCTCGCCGCCCGCGGCGGTGAGCTCCTCCCACCACCGGGTCGCCGCAGCCTCCGACTCCTCCGACGAGAGATCGACCGCGACGTGCCGGGTGCGGCGGATCAGCTCGCCGTCGGCATCCGCGAGTCGATCCGCCACGGACAGGTGCCACTCGTGGTCTCGTCCGAGATGACTCGCCCCCTCCGATGCCAGTAGTTGGAAGGGAGCGAGCTGCACCCCCTCGAGCCCCGATGCCGGCTGGGTGTACCGCCGATACGCGTCGCGGTAGCCTTCGGCGTTCGCCGCGCGTCGTTCGGCGCGATCGCTCAGCGCGGCGACGTCCACCCCGCGCGCGGCGGCCGTGCGCAGAACGCGGGTGGCCGCCGGGAGGGCGGCGGTGGCGGCGGCAGCGACACTGGCGTACAGGTCGCGGATGAGCGGGCCGGCCTTCAGCGACCACGGCAGCAGCTCCGCGTCCAGCAGGAGCCAGCTCGCGTCGAGCTCGGCCCACAGGCCGCTCTCCTCGACCGCGTGGTCGAGTCGCGCGAGAAAGGCGTCGTTCGTGGCATCGTCGAAGAAGGGGCGGCCTGTCCGCGTGTGCACGACCCCTCGCCACCCCCGCGGCGCGCCGAAGCGTTCGGCGTCGCGCGTGAGAAGGACGACGGCGCGGGAGCCCATGTGCTTCTCCTCGCAGATCACGCGGTCGAGTCCCTCCTTGCGGAAGGCGTCGAACGCCTCCGCCGGGTGCTCGAGGACGCCGTCGCGTCGGGACGCGTGCGGCGGGCTCATCGTCGGCGGCAGGTAGACGAGGCGCCGCGGATCGATCGCGAAGCGGCTCATGACCTCCAGGGCACCGGCGGCGTTGTCCTCGCGGACGCCGACCTTCCCGAACACCCGCGTCTCGACGACCTGCTTGCCCAGGACGTCGTCGATCCGGAGGACACCGGGATGCCGCACGGTCGCGCCCGCGCCCCGGTCCAGCGGTGCCGCCGGCTCGTACCAGACGCGCTCGGCCGGCACGTCGACGACCTGTCGCTCGGGGTATCGCAGGGCGCTGAGCTTGCCGCCGAAGACGCACCCGGTGTCCAGGCACATCGTGTTGTTGACCCACTCCGCCTCGAGCGTCGGCACGTGACCGTAGAGCACGGTGGCGCTTCCGCGGTAGTCCTCCGCCCACGGCAGCCGCACCGGGAGCCCGTACTCGTCGGTCTCGCCGGTGGTGTCGCCGTAGAGCGCGAACGCGCGAACACGCCCGGACGCGCGACCGTGGTACTTCTCGATCAGTCCGGCGTGCGCGACCACCAGCCGCCCGCCGTCGAGGACGAGGTGCGACACGAGCCCGCGGCAGAACTCGAGCACCTGCCGGCGGAACTCCTCGGTCTCGCCGGCGAGCTGGGACAGGGTCTCGGCCAGGCCGTGGCTCGGCTGCACCTTCTTGCCCTCGAGTGCCCGGACCAGCTTGGCCTCGTGATTGCCCGGAACGGCCAGGGCGTGCCCGCCCGCGACCATCCCCATCGCCAGCCGCAGCACCCCGGGGGCGTCCGGTCCGCGGTCGACGAGGTCGCCCAGGAAGACCGCCCGACGTCCCTCCGGGTGGACCGCGTCGACGGGGCGACCGCTCTCATCGCGGACGAGGCCGTACCCGAGCTTCGTCAGGAGGGCCTCGAGCTCCGAGCGGCAGCCGTGCACGTCGCCGATGGCGTCGAAGGGGCCGCTTTCGCTCCGCAGATCGTTCAGGAGCGGCTCCCGCACGAACTCCGCGGTCGCGATCTCGTCCACTCCGGACAGCACGTGAACCCGCCGGAATCCCTCCTTGCCCAGGTGACGGAGGGAGCGGCGGAGCTGATCGTGCTGACGCTTGACGACCGACGCCCCGAACGAGCGGTCGGAGCGCGCGGCGTTGCGTTCCACGCAGACGCTCTGTGGAACGTCCAGCACCACGGCGACGGGGAGGACGTCGTGCTCGCGGGCCAGGTTGATGAGGGATCGCCGCGACTCGGGCTGGACGTTGGTCGCATCGACGACCGTCAGCAGTCCGGCATCCAGTCGTTTCCCGGCCACGACGTGAAGCGCCTCGAACGCGGCCGCCGTGGCGGACTGGTCGTTCTCGTCATTGGAGACCAGACCGCGGAAGAAGTCGCTCGAGAGCGTTTCGAACGGGCCGAAATGGGTGGCCGCGAAGGTCGACTTGCCCGAGCCGGACGCTCCGACGAGCACGACGAGCGAGAGCTCGGGGAGGGTGAGGCGCGTCATCGGTCGGAGACCTTCCGGAAGAGGGCGAGCTGGGTGGGGGAGCCCGCGGAGGCGTCGACGTCTCCGACGGAGCGGTACTCCACGGCATAGCCGTACCGGGAGGCCACGCCCTCCGCCCATCCGCGGAACTCCGCACGCGTCCACTCGAAACGGTGGTCCTCGTGTCGGAAGGCGCCGGGGTGGAGCGTGTCGTAGAAGCGGTTGTACTCGCTGTTCGGAGTGGTGACGACGACGGATACCGGAGAGGCCCCGCCGAACACCGAGGCCTCGAGAGCAGGCAGCCGTTCGATGTCGACGTGCTCGATGACCTCCATCAGCACGATGGCATCCAGGCCGGAGAGGCGGTCGTCCTGGTACGTGACCGACGACTGGATCAGGCTCACCCTCTCGCGCTGGCGGTCGCTCGCCTCCGAGAGCTTGAGGCGGCGGGCGGCGCGCTCCAGAGCATGCGCCGACACGTCGGAACCCACGACCCTCGTGAGGGCCGGGTCGGCGACCAGGCGTTCCAGCAGAGCGCCTTCACCGCAGCCGACGTCCCCCACCGCTCGCGCTCCGACGTCTCGCAGCGCCGCGAGCACGGCGTCGGCGCGGGTCGCGGCGAGCGATCGCACCCTCGGCGCACTCTCCGCGGCCGCCACGAGACCGCTCGCGGGGGTGTCCTCCAGCGCTTCCGACATCGACTCCAGAGCGGTGTCGACCATCGACTTCTGGTGGGCGAGGTAGCGGCGGGTGATGAGCTCGCGCTCGGGGTGGTCGTTCAGCCACCCCTCGCCGGCCCGCTTCAGCTTGCCGACCTCGTCGTCGGACACCCAGTAGTGCTTGGAGTCGTCGAGCACCGGGAGCATGACATAGAGGTGCCGGAGCGCGTCGCTCAGCCGCACGGTGCCACGCAGGGCGAGATCGACGTAGACGGAATCGCCCCATTCGGGGTGGGCGGGGTCGAGGGGGATCGGCGTCTCGGTCACGTCCCATCCCAGCGGACCGAACAGGCGGGTGGCCAGTCCGTCGGTGGCGGGCCCGCGCGCGGGAACCGCGGCCACGGTGACCTCGAGGGGGAGCGCCGCCGCCGCCAGCTCGGGGAAGCTGTCGCTCCGTCCTGTCATCGCCGTGCGGAAGACCTGCCCCAGTGCGACCGCGACCATCGACGAGGACACGTAGGGGCGGTCGTTGACGTACCGGCTGAGCGTCTGGGTGGCGCCTCCGCGGAAGTTCTTGTTGCGCGCGAGGTCGATGGGGTCGATCTCGAGGAGCATCGCGACGGTGCAGCGCTCGTCGCCGACCTCGGGGTAGAACACATGCGCCACCCCGACGCCGAGGGGGAAGCTCTGTGCGCGATCGGGATGCTTGCGCAGCAGGTGACTCAGGTGGGACGCCGCGGGAGCGGTCGAGGTGAGGGTGACGAGCACGGGTGCCTCCGATCGGTGTCACACAATCGCTCAGCCTAGGGCGACCCCTGCCCTGCCCTGCGGCGCTGACTTTCCGCAGATGTACGCGCGCCGCCGCGCGGCGCGTACATCTGCGACAAGTCACGGCGTGCAACGACCAAGGAGCGCGTCGCGAACGTCGGGCCGGCACGGCCCGGGGGCGCCGGACGAGGGACCGATACTGGGGCGATGCCGTGAACATCGTGTTTCACTCCGCGTCGACGTTGGCGGTCGCGGCGCGCACTCACTACCGTCGTGCTGTGACCGAGAACACCTCTGCCGCCCCCGCCCCGCGTCCGACGCACTCGCTGGCCGTCTCGCCGGTGATCGCCCCCGCCGCCTCCGTCGACGGGTTCGTCAAGCAGTTCCTGCAGAACCTCAACTTCGACCAGGGCGTCGCGCTCTCGGCATCCCATGTCAACGACCGCTACCTGGCGCTGGCCAGCACGGTCCGCGACTACCTGATGGCGCGCTGGTTCGACGACCGCGCGCAGCAGAAGAAGCTGCAGGCCAAGACGGTCTGCTACCTCTCGGCGGAGTACCTGCTGGGCCGTCAGCTCGACAACAACCTCCTCGCCGCCCGTCTCACCGACATCGCCACCGAGGCGCTCGCCCAGTGCGGCATCGACATCGACGACCTCCGCGCTGTCGAGATCGAGCCGGGCCTCGGCAACGGCGGCCTCGGGCGCCTGGCCGCGTGCTTCATCGACTCCCTCGCGACGATGAGCGTGCCCACGATCGGGTACGGCATCCGCTACGAGTACGGCATCTTCCGTCAGGCGTTCGCCGACGGCCAGCAGGTCGAGCAGCCGGACGCGTGGCTGCGCATGGGATCGCCGTGGGACTTCCCGCACCCCGAGCACGCCCAGACCATCTCGTTCGCCGGGACCACCGAGACGTACGACGACGACGGCGTCGAGCGGACCCGCTGGGTGCCCGAGTGGAACGTGCTCGCCGTGCCGTACAACATGATGGTGCCCGGCTACCACAACGGCCGCGTCAACACCCTGCGCCTGTGGCGCGCGGTGGCCACGAACGCCTTCGACCTGCACACCTTCAACTCGGGCGACTACGTCCAGTCGGTCCGCGCGCAGACGTTCGCCGAGAACATCTCGAAGGTGCTCTACCCCGAGGACTCCACCCCGCAGGGCAAGGAGCTGCGTCTGCAGCAGCAGTACTTCTTCGTCGCGGCATCCATCGCCGACTTCATCGAGAACGTCCTCCCCGACGACTTCGACCTCGAGGGGCTGCCCGAGCGGGTCATCTTCCAGCTCAACGACACCCACCCCGTCATCGGCGTGCCCGAGCTCATGCGGGTGCTCGTCGACGAGAAGAAGATGGACTGGGATGCCGCCTGGGCCATCACGCAGAAGTGCTTCGCCTACACGTGCCACACCCTGCTGCCGGAGGCCCTCGAGGTCTGGTCGGTCGACCTGCTCGGGCGCCTGCTGCCCCGTCACCTCGAGATCATCTACCGCATCAACGACGAGTTCCTCCTCGAGGTGCGGGAGCGGTTCGGCGACGACGAGATGCTCATCCGCAATATGTCGATCATCGGCGAGCACCCGTACCGCTCGGTGCGCATGGCCTACCTCGCCACCGTCGCGGGGTCGAAGGTCAACGGCGTCGCGGAGCTGCACTCGCAGCTGCTGCGCGACAACGTGCTGAAGGACTTCGCCGAGATGTGGCCGGACAAGTTCACCAACGTCACCAACGGCGTCACGCCCCGCCGCTTCCTCCGCCTGGCGAACCCGGACCTGTCCTCGCTCATCACCGAGGCGCTCGGCGCCGGCTGGACGGTCGACCTCGAGCGCCTGCGGGGCCTCGAGGCGCTCGCCGACGACGCCGACTTCCGCGAGCGGTTCGCCGCGGTGAAGCTGTCGAACAAGCGCCGCCTCAGCCGGGTGCTGGAGGCGCGCGGCGAGGACGCCCTCGACGACAGCCACATGCTCGACGTCATGATCAAGCGTCTGCACGAGTACAAGCGCCAGACGCTGAAGGTCCTGCACATCGTCAGCACCTACGAGGGGATCGTCTCGGGCCGTCTCGACGTGGACGCCGTGCAGGCGCGCACGTTCCTGTTCGGCGCGAAGGCGGCGCCCGGCTACGGCATGGCCAAGCGCATCATCCACCTCATCAACGCGGTCGGCGAGGTCGTCAGCGCCGACCCGCGCGTGCAGGGCAAGCTCAAGGTCCTCTACCCGGCCAACTACAACGTCACCCTCGCCGAGAGCATCATCCCGGCGGCGGACCTGTCCGAGCAGATCTCGCTCGCCGGCAAGGAGGCGTCCGGCACGGGCAACATGAAGCTCGCCCTCAACGGCGCGCTCACGATCGGCACGGACGACGGCGCGAACGTCGAGATCCGCCAGCTCGTCGGCGACGACAACTTCTTCCTCTTCGGCATGAGCGAGCCCGAGGTCGAGGCCCTGTGGACCGAGGGCTACCGGCCCGCGGACTTCTACCAGCGCGACGAGCGGCTGCGCAGCGCGATCGACCTCATCGCCGGCGGCGCGTTCTCGGACGGGGACCGCACGGTCTTCGAGCCGCTCGTGTCGAACCTGCTGTACGAGGACCGGTTCATGGCGCTCGCCGACTTCGCCTCGTACCTCGACGCGCAGGAGCGGGTCGACGCGGCGTACGCCGACCAGGACGCGTGGGTGCGCTCGGCCATCCTCAACGTCGCCCGCAGCGGCTACTTCTCCTCCGACCGTGCGATGCGCGACTACCTCGACCGCATCTGGCACGCGACACCGGTCCGGTGAGCGGTTCCGGATGCCACGGCCTCGCTGCCGTGGCATCCGGGTCCCTCCGGTGCGCGCTCCGGCCGTGGAAGCGGTCCCGGGTCGCAGGCTCGCGGCATCCCGGGTATCGTAGGGGGGTTGTCGGCGCCGGTCGCGTCGACGAGAGCTGAATAACGGAGGGCCTTGTGGACATCGATCTCGCACTTCTGAAGACGATCGAACGCGAGAAGGAGATCCCCTTCGACGAACTCGCGCGGATCATCGAGCAGGCGATCCTGACCGCCTACGCCAAGCACATCTCCCCGAGCGGCGAGATCCCCGCCGGCGCACGCGCGTCGCTCGACCGCAAGACCGGTCACGTGGGCATCTTCACGCCCGTGACCGATGACGAGGGCGCCGTCATCGGCGAGGAGGAGCAGGCTCCGGACGACTTCGGCCGTATCGCCGCGTTCGCCGCCAAGCAGGTCATCAGCCAGCGTCTGCGCGACATCGCGGACGACGCGGTGCTGGGGGAGTTCCGCGGCAAGGAGGGCGACATCGTCGCCGGCGTCGTGCAGCAGGGCCCGAACCCGCGCATGGTGCACGTGGACCTCGGCACGGTCGAGGCGATCCTCCCCCCGGAGGAGCAGGTGCCCGGCGAGACCTACCCGCACGGCTCCCGTCTGCGCGTCTACGTGACGAGCGTCGCGAAGGGCAACAAGGGCCCGCAGATCACGGTCTCGCGCACGCACCCGGGCCTGGTCCGCAAGCTGTTCGCGCTCGAGGTCCCCGAGATCGCCGCGGGCCTGGTCGAGATCGTCTCGCTGGCGCGCGAGGCCGGCCACCGGTCGAAGATCGCCGTCAAGGCCAACGACCCGACCGTGAACGCCAAGGGCGCCTGCATCGGCGAGCTCGGACGACGCGTCCGCGCGGTCACCGAGGAGCTCGCCGGCGAGAAGATCGACATCATCGACTACGACGCCGAGCTGCCCCGCTTCGTCGCCAACGCCCTGTCGCCGGCGAAGGTCACGTCCTCGTTCGTCCTGGACGCCTCGATGAAGGCGGTCCGCGCCCTGGTGCCCGACTACCAGCTGTCGCTCGCCATCGGCAAGGAGGGCCAGAACGCGCGTCTGGCCGCCAAGCTCACCGGCGCCAAGATCGACATCCAGCCCGACAGCATCCTCGAAGACAACTGAGGAGCCGATCGTCCCCACGATCGCGAGGTGTAGGATGGAACCCGTACGAACGTGCGTCGGATGCCGCGCACGCGCCCCCCGATCCTCGCTGCTGCGAGTGGTCGCGGAAGGACCGGTCCTCGTCAGAGACGAGCGGGCGATCCTCCCGGGCAGGGGAGCGTGGGTGCACGAGACGGATGCGTGCGTGAGCAAAGCGCTCGCGCGCCGCGCTTTCGTACGAGCATTGCGTGTGTCAGGCCCGCTTGACACGCAGACCTTCGAATCAACCCTCCAGCGAAACGGCTGAACGGCTATGGACACGAAGTGAACGGCTCGAAATGAGACCCGTCCGCAACTAACGGTCTGCCCTGTCCGGGGTAGGCCCTCAGACAGGAGAATTGTGGCAAAACCACGCGTGCACGAGATCGCTTCCGAGCTCGGCGTCGACAGCAAGGTCGCGCTTGCGAAGCTGAAGGAGCTCGGCGAGTTCGTCAAGAGCCCTTCGTCCACCATCGAGCCCCCCGTGGCTCGTAAGCTCCGCGCCGCGCTCGCGGCCGAGAGCTCCGGCTCCTCGGACGCCAAGCCCGCCGCCTCGGCGGTGCGCCCCGGCGTCCGGCCCGGTCCGGTGCGCCCCGCGGCGACCCCGGGCAGCCGTCCGACCCCCGGTCCCGCGAAGCCGGCCGCTCCGGCCGCTCCGGCTGCGGCCCCCGCGGCATCCGCCCCCTCGACCCCGGCTCCGGCCGCGCCCGCCGCTCCGGCCGCGGCCGCGCCCTCGGCTCCGGCCGCCCCGTCGACCCCCTCGGCTCCGGCCCCCAAGGGTCCGAACCCGGGTTCGGCGGCGCCCAAGCCCGGTCCCGCCGGCGCGACGCCGCAGCCCCCGCGTCCCGGTGGCGCGCGCCCGGGCAACAACCCCTTCGCGTCCGCGCAGGGCATGGGCCAGCGCCCCTCCGGACCGCGTCCGGGCAACAACCCCTTCGCCTCGGCGCAGGGCATGGGCCAGCGTCCCACCCCCGGCAACATCCCGCGTCCCCAGGCCCCGCGTCCCGGCGCCCCCCGTCCCGGAGCCCCGCGCCCCGGCGGTGCGGGTCGTCCCGGCGGCGGCGGTCGTCCCGGCGCTCCGTTCCAGCAGCGTCCCGGCGGTCCCGGTCGTCCCGGCGGTGCCGGCGGCGGCTTCCAGCGCCCCGGTGGCGGCGCCCCGGCGGGCGGCGGTTTCGCCGGTCGTCCCGGTGGCGGCGGCGGTCGTGGCCGTGGTCCCGGCGGTGGTACCGCCGGTGCCTTCGGCAAGGGCGGCGGCAAGTCCAAGCAGCGCAAGTCGCGTCGGGCGAAGCGGCAGGAGTTCGAGATGCGGTCGGCGCCGGTCGTCGGCGGCGTCAACGTCTCGAAGGGCAACGGCGAGATCATCCGTCTGCGCCGCGGCGCCTCCATCGCCGACTTCGCGGACAAGCTCGAGGCGCTGCGCGGCTACACCGTGCAGCCCGGCACGCTCGTGACCATCCTGTTCAACCTGGGTGAGATGGCCACCGCGACCGAGTCGCTCGACGAGGCCACCTTCGAGGTGCTCGGCGCGGAGCTCGGCTACAAGATCCAGATGGTCTCGCCCGAGGACGAGGACAAGGAGCTCCTCGAGGGCTTCGGTCTCGACCTCGACGCCGAGCTCGAGGCCGAGAGCGAGGACGATCTCGAGATCCGTCCTCCCGTGGTCACCGTCATGGGCCACGTCGACCACGGTAAGACGCGACTGCTCGACGCCATCCGCCAGACCAACGTGGTCGCGGGCGAGGCCGGCGGCATCACGCAGCACATCGGTGCGTACCAGATCTGGACCGAGCACGAGGGCATCGAGCGCGCGATCACCTTCATCGACACCCCGGGTCACGAGGCGTTCACCGCCATGCGTGCCCGTGGTGCGCAGGTGACCGACATCGCGATCCTCGTGGTCGCGGCCGACGACGGCATCATGCCCCAGACGGTCGAGGCGCTGAACCACGCCCAGGCGGCGAACGTGCCGATCGTGGTCGCGGTCAACAAGGTCGACAAGCCCGACGCCAACCCGGCCAAGGTGCGCCAGCAGCTCACGGAGTACGGTCTGGTCGCCGAGGAGTACGGCGGCGACGTCATGTTCGTCGACGTCTCGGCCCGACAGAACCTCAACATCCAGGCCCTCCTGGATGCGGTCCTGCTCACCGCCGACGCCGGTCTCGACCTGACGGCCAACCCGAACAAGGCGGCCCGCGGTGTCGCGATCGAGGCGAAGCTCGACAAGGGTCGCGGTTCGGTCGCCACGGTGCTCATCCAGTCCGGAACCCTCCGCGTCGGCGACGCGATCGTCGCCGGAACGGCCTACGGCCGCGTCCGCGCGATGATGGACGAGAACGGCGAAGCGGTCGAAGAGGCCTACCCGTCGCGTCCGGTCCAGGTGCAGGGTCTGAACTCGGTCCCCCGCGCCGGTGACGTGTTCATCGTCACCGAGGAGGACCGCACCGCCCGCCAGATCGCCGAGAAGCGCGAAGCCGCCGAGCGCAACGCCCAGCTGGCCAAGGCTCGCAAGCGCATCTCGCTCGAGGACTTCACCCGCGCTCTCGAAGAGGGCAAGGTCGAGTCGCTCAACCTCATCATCAAGGGCGACGTGTCGGGTGCCGTCGAGGCGCTCGAGGAGTCGCTGCTCAAGATCGAGGTCGACGACAGCGTCCAGCTGCGCATCATCCACCGCGGTGTGGGTGCGATCACCGAGTCGGACATCAACCTGGCCACGATCGACAACGCGATCGTGATCGGCTTCAACGTCCGTCCCGACACGAAGGCCCGCGAGCGCGCCGCCCGCGAGGGTGTCGACGTCCGGTTCTACTCGGTCATCTACAACGCGATCGACGATGTCGAGCAGTCGCTCAAGGGCCTGCTCAAGCCGGAGTTCGAAGAGGTGCAGTCGGGTGTCGCCGAGATCCGCGAGGTGTTCCGCTCCTCGAAGTTCGGCAACATCGCCGGTGTCATCGTGCGGTCGGGAACGATCACGCGCAACGCCAAGGCCCGCGTCATCCGCGACGGTGTCGTGCTGGCCGACGGTCTGGCCATCGAGTCGCTGCGCCGCTTCAAGGACGACGTCACCGAGGTCCGCACGGACTTCGAGGCGGGTATCGGCCTGGGCAAGTACAACGACATCCAGATCGGCGACGAGATCGAGACCACGGAGATGGTCGAGAAGCCGCGAAGCTGATCGCATCGAGCGGGGGTCGCGTCTTCGGACGCGGCCCCCGTTCGGGCTTCCGCAGAGAAGAAGGAGAAGGACGTGGCAGGGGAACGACAGGCCCGCGTGGCCGACCGCATCCGTGTGGTGCTGGCCGAGCGGCTCGAGAAGGGGCTGCGCGACCCGCGGCTCGGATTCGTGACCATCACCGACGTGCGGGTCACGGGTGACCTCCAGCGCGCCTCGGTGTTCTACACCGTCATGGGCGACGAGGCGCACCGCGCCGACACGGCCGCCGCGCTGAAGTCGGCGACCGGCATGCTGCGCAGCGAGGTCGGCAAGCACCTCAACACGCGCCTCACCCCGTCGTTGGAGTTCATCCTCGACGGCATCCCCGAGAACGCCGACCACATCTCGGCGCTGCTGCGCGAGGCGCGGGAGCGCGACGAGTCGGTCGCCGGCCTCGCGGCCGCCGCGGCCTACGCCGGCGACGCCGACCCGTACGTGAAGCCGCGCGAGCAGGACGACGAGGACGACGACCTCGACGAGGACGACGACCTCGACGAGGACGACGACCGGGCCTGAGCCCGCACGATCGGACGGCCGGACGCCCCCTCACGGGACGTCCGGCCGTTCGTCATGTGCGAGGACGGCGGCCGGGGTGAGGGCAGGACGGCCGGCGAGGAGAGGGCTCTCGGGCGGCGGACGGGATCAGGATGCCGCGTGGCCGGGCAGACGCAGGAGACCGGCCGACGCCTCGGCGAGGCCGTCCGCGATGAGGGAGTCGATCGCGCGGTCGCGCTGGACCGGGTCGGGCCAGGACGGCAGGACCTCGGCGAGGACGACGGGGGAGGGGGCGGCATCCCGAAGCGCCTTCAGCACCGCGCCGCGTGCCTGCCGGTCGCTGCCCTCGTACGTCGCCTGACGGCGTCGGCGGTCCTCGGAAGCGGGGTAGCCGGCGGCCCGCCACGCGCAGAGGTCCGCGAGCGGACAGGCCTCGCACTTCGGCGAACGGGCGGTGCAGACGATCGCCCCCAGCTCCATGGCCGCGGCGTTGACGACGGCGGCCGCGGCGACGTCGGCGGGCAGCTGCGCCTCCATCGCGGCGAGGTCCACCCGGCCCGGAGGGCCCGGCTGAGCAACGCCGTCGACCACCCGTGCGAGGACGCGGCGCGTGTTCGTGTCGACCACCGGATGCCGGTCGCCGTAGGCGAACACGGCCACGGCCCGGGCGGTGTAGTCGCCGATGCCCGTCAGCGCCAGGAGGGACTCCACGTCGCGGGGGACGACGTTGGCGTGCCGGTCGCGGATCTCCACCGCCGCCCGGTGCAGCCACAGCGCCCGCCGCGGGTAGCCGAGGTTCGCCCACTGGGTCACGGCCTCGCCCGGCGGATCCGCGGCGAGGTCCGCGGGGGTGGGCCAGCGGGTCAGCCACGCCTCGAGGTGCGGGATGACGCGGGCCACGGGGGTCTGCTGCAGCATGAACTCGCTGACGAGAGTGCCCCAGGCGTCGAACCCGGCGCGGCGCCAGGGGAGGTCGCGGGCGTTGTCGCGGTACCACGCGAGCAGGGGCGCGGCGATCTGCGGCATCCCTCCACCCTACGAGCCCTGCGGGGCGGGGCGTCGCTCCCGGCGGCGAGCGGTCCGGCGTCCGAGCGATCGCTCGAGAGGGGAGGAGCGGCGGGCCGCGACCGTAGGCTTGTCCCATGCCCTCGACCACCGTCTCGTCCCTCGCGCGCAGCCTCCGCGACGAGGCCCGCCAGCACTACCGCTCCGGACGGGTCGTCCTCGCCGTCGACGGTCCCGACGGCGGGGGACAGGCCGCGCTCGCCGACGGACTCGCCGCCGCTTTCGCCGCGTCCGGCACGACCGCGTTCCGCGCCCCCGCGGCCGTGTCCGACGGTCCCGAGGGCGCCCGCGTCGACACGCTCCGCCGCGACCTCGTCGCACCCTTCCGTGCCGGCGAGGCCGTCGGCCGCCCCGTGACCGTCGCGGAGGACGGCGAGGAGTCACCGCACGACGGCCCGGACGCGGTCCTCGTCGTCGACGGGACGCGCCTGCACGCGGCCGACGTCCGAGGACTGTGGAACTGGTCCCTCTGGCTCGAGGTCGCGCCCGCGGTCGCGGCGGCACGGGTGGCCGAGCGCGACGGCACCGACCCCGATCCGGCGGCCGAGAGCAACCGCGCCGCGCGCGAGGGCTTCCAGCGGTACGTCCGCGAGGCGCGTCCCCGGCAGGCCGCCTCCGCGATCGTGGAGAACTCGGATGCCGCCCACCCCGTGCAGATCTTCGGGGACTTCTGCTGATGGTCCGTCCCGGCATCCTCCTGGTCGACAAGCCCGGGGGCGTCACCAGCCACGACGTCGTCTCGCGGGCCCGTCGCGCCCTGGGCACCCGCAAGATCGGCCACGCGGGCACGCTCGACCCGATGGCGACGGGTCTGCTCGTCCTCGGCGTGGAGGGGGCCACGCGCCTGCTCACCTTCATCGTCGGCGCCGACAAGACGTACGAGGCGACCATCCTGCTGGGGGTCGCGACCGACAGCGACGACGCCGACGGCACGGAGACGGACCGGGCGGATGCCGCCACGGTGGCGGCCGTGACCGACGAGGCGATCGCGGCCGGCATCGCGCAGCTGACCGGCGAGATCGACCAGGTGCCGAGCCGCGTGTCGGCGATCAAGGTGCAGGGCAGACGCGCGTACGAGCTCGCCCGCGCGGGCGAGGAGGTCGAGCTCGCCGCGCGGCGCATCACCGTCTCGCGCTTCGACGTCCGCGCGATCCGGCGCTCACCCGGGACGATCGCGCTGGACGTCGTGGTGGACTGCACCAGCGGCACGTACATCCGCGCGCTCGCGCGCGACCTCGGTGCCGGACTGGGCGTCGGCGGGCACCTCACGGCGCTGCGCCGGACGCGCATCGGGGGGTTCGCCGTCGAGGACGCGGTGAGCGCGGACGCCATCGCCGAGCAGGCGCTGGTGGATCCGGCGACCGCCGCCGGGGACGTCGTCGGTCCGCTCCCCGTGAGCGCCGACGAGGCCCGTGACCTCCGCCACGGCAAGCGCATCGACGGCGGCGACCGCCTCCGCGGCCCGCTCGGGGCGGCCATCGACCCGGAGGGGCGCCTGGTCGGCGTCGTCGAACGGCGCGGCGCGCAGCTGAAGAGCGTCATGAACATGCCCGAGGAGGTCGCCCGATGATCCTGTGGTTCACCCTGGTCCAGGTCGGCATCGCCACCCTCGCCGGAGTCGTCGCGATGATCGCGGGTCTCGCCGGGCGCCGTCCGGGCGACGTCACCGTCGGCTCGCTCGCCCTCATCGAGGTGCTGCTGCTGGCGCAGATCGTCACGGCGATCATCGCGCCGCTCGCCGGCAACCCGCCGACGGGCAGCCTGCTGGAGTTCTGGGTCTACCTCGTCTCCGCCGCGCTCCTGCCGCCCGCGGCGGCCGCGTGGGCGCTGCTCGAGCGCAGCCGATGGAGCACCGTCATCATGGGCGTCGCCGCCCTCGCCGTGGCCGTCATGGTCTGGCGCATGCACGTCATCTGGACCGTGCAGGTGGCCTGACCTCGCCGCGCCGCCGTCGCGAACTAGACTCGTACGGTCATGGCATCCACCTCCCGAAACCGCAGGATGACCGGCATCGGCCGCGTCCTCGTCGTCGTCTACGCGATCATGGCGCTCGCCGCCACCGGCCGGTCGTTCGTGCAGATCGTCCGCGAGTTCTCGGACGCGCCCCTGGCCTACAGCCTGTCGGCGCTGGCCGCGGTCGTCTACATCCTGGCCACCCTCGCGCTGGTGTTCTCGGGACGCCCGGGGTGGTACCGCGTCGCCTGGATCGCGATCGGGTTCGAGCTGGTGGGCGTGCTCGTCGTCGGCACGCTCAGCATCGTGCTGCCGTCGCTGTTCCAGCACCCGACCGTCTGGTCGCTCTACGGCATCGGCTACGTCTTCATCCCGCTGGTCCTGCCGTTCCTCGGCCTGTGGTGGCTCGTGCGCCACCGGAACCTCGCGTCATGATCGTCTTCCTCGACCCGTCCGAGGTGCCCGCGGACTTCGGCCCGTCCGTCGTGGCCATCGGCAAGTTCGACGGCGTGCACACCGGCCACCGCGCCGTCATCGACCGGGCGCGCGTGGACGCCTCCGACGGCGCGCGCGTCGTCGCCGTCACGTTCGACCGCAACCCGCTCAGCGTGCTGCGCCCCGACCGCTGTCCCCCCGATGTCATCGGCCCGCACCAGAAGCTCGACCTCCTCGAGCGGGCGGGCGTGGATGCCACCCTCCTCCTCACCTTCGACGAGGTCCTCGCGGCCGAGCCGGCCGAGGTGTTCGTCCGCCGGGTCCTCGTCGACGCCCTCGGGGCGCGGACGGTGCTGGTGGGGCGGGACTTCCGCTTCGGCGCCGGCGGAGCGGGGGACCCGGATTTGCTGGAGCGCCTCGGCGCCGCGCACGGCTTCCGCGTCGACGTCGTCGACGACATCCGCGCCGTGCACGCCGACCGCCGCGTGTCGTCCACGTGGATCCGCGAGGCCCTCGCCGCCGGCGACATCGCCACGGCCACCAAGCTGCTCGGTCGCTCTCCGTCGGTGTGGGGCGAGGTCGTGCACGGCCTGAAGCGCGGCCGCGAGCTCGGCTACCCGACCGCGAACCTGTCGTCCGAGCTGGAGGGCTTCGTGCCCGCCGACGGCGTCTACGCGGGCTGGCTGGTGGATGCCGACGGCGGCCGCCGCATCAGCTACCCCGCCGCGATCAGCGTCGGCACCAATCCGACCTTCGACGACGTGCACGCCCGGCAGGTCGAGGCGTTCGTGCTGGACGAGACGGGGCTGAACCTCTACGGGCACCACGTCGAGGTGAGGTTCGTCGAGCGTGTGCGGGAGATGACCGCGTTCGACGGCATCGATGCGCTGCTGACGCAGATGGCGCTCGACGTCGACCGGGTGCGCGCCGTCCTGCGCTGACCCGCGTCGCCGGCGGGGGTGCGCCGGGGGCGGGCGGTGCGTCGGGGGCAGGGCGGTTCGGCGGCGATGTGCCTGTCGCGGGTGCGTTGCCTGTTGCGGGTGCGGGCGGTGGCATCCCGGGTCCGCTGCGCCGGGGGCAGGCGCGGGCTCAGCGCAGGGCGCGTTCCTCGCGCCGGTTCCGGATGCCGACGAAGGCGGCGACCCCGCCCAGCGCGAGGAGCACGGCGGTGACGACGGCGGCGCGGTGGAAACCCTCGAGATCGAGGGAGCCGCCCACCACGGTGGACACGGCCGCGATCGCCAGCAGCCCCGCCACCCGCGAGACGGCGTTGTTGACGGCCGAGGCGATGCCCGACCGTTCGGACTCGATCGCACCGAGGACCGCGGCCGTGAGGGGGGAGACGGTCATGGTGAGGCCGAGGCCGGAGACGACGACGCCGGGGAGCACCTGCGTCCAGTAGTCGAAGTCCTCGCGCACGCTCAGCAGCAGCAGCGCGCCGACCGCCATGACGAGGGGGCCGACCGTCATGAACAGGCGCGGTCCGAAGCGTCCGGCCAGCGCGCCCATCCGCGAGCTCAGCGCGATCATGAGGAGCGTGCTCGGCACCGAGGCGAGTCCCGCGAGCGTGGCGGACAGGCCCGCGCCTTGCTGCAGGTACACGCTGACGACGAACCCGTTCAGCGACAGCGCCGCATAGACGAACACGGTGGCGAGATTGCCGGCCCAGAAGTTGCGCGCGCGGAAGAGATCCAGCGGCATGAGGGGGTCGCGTCCACGGTGCTGGCGGACGAGGAACCCGGTGAACGACAGGATGCCGATCGCGAGCGGCATCCAGATGGCGGGGGACGACCAGCCCAGCACGGACTGCTCGATGAGCGCGAACACGATCCCGCCGAGGCCCACCGCGCAGAGCACCGCGCCGAGGACGTCCACGCGCGCGTCCGGACGGCGGTGGTCGGCCGGGGGCACACGGGTCAGGAGCCACATCGTGACGGCGACCGGGACGACGTTGACGAGGAACACGAGCCGCCACGACAGCAGGTCCACGAACACGCCGCCGATGAGCGGACCCGCGACCATGGCCACGGTCGTGGCCCCGGTCCAGATGCCGATCGCCCGCGCCTGCGCCGCGCCGCGGAACGTGGAGGTGATGAGCGCGAGCGAGCTCGGGACCAGCAGGGCCCCGGCCACGCCCTGCAGGGCCCGCGCCACGATGAGGAACTCCGGGCCCGGTGCCGCGGCGATCGCGACCGACGTCGCCGCGAAGCCCAGGAGTCCGATGCGCAGCACGAGCACGCGGCCGAGGACGTCGCTCAGCGACCCGGCCACGAGGATGAAGGCGCCGAGGGTCACGAGGTAGGCGTCGACGACCCACTGCTGCGTCGACAGGCCGCCGCCGAGATCCTCCGCGATGGCGGGGAGGGCGACGGTCACGACCGTGCCGTCGAGGAACGACACGAACGAGGCCAGCACCGCGACCGCGAGGACGATGCGCTGCTCGCGTGTCATCGTCTCGGCCACCCGTTCACTGTACGGGCGGTCCGCGGGGTGCGGACGGGGGTGGACAGCCTGGCCCTCGGGTCCGTCGGGCGGCGGGCCGACGCCGCCTCCGGAATACCCCCAGGGGGTATCGTGGTTCCCATACGCGTGACCGGAGGAGGAGCGATGAGCGACCACACCGACGCCGCACGGACCGCCGAGGCGGTGCTCGACATCGAGGGGATGACCTGCGCGAGCTGCGTCGCCCGAGTCGAGAAGAAGCTCCGCCGCGTGGACGGCGTCGACGCGGCCGTGAACCTCGCGACCGAGACGGCGCGCGTGCGATACCCCTCCGACCTCGACACGGCGCGGCTCGTCGACGCCGTCCGCGCGGCCGGGTACGACGCGCGCGTCCGCACGCGCGGAGTCGCCACGACCTCCCGGAGCGGCTCGGGTGCGGGCGAGGGGTCCGTGGCATCCGTCTTGGGCGCGGCCGCCGGGCACGACGCCCCCGCGGTCGACACCGACGCCGCCGGGGCGCCTCACGCCGCGTCCGCCGGCCACGCCGTACAGGCGGGCCACGACGCCCCCGCCGGCCACGACGGCCCCGCCTTGCACGACGCCGCCGCCGGCCACGTCCACGACGTCGCTGACGCGCCCGGTGCCACGACGCTGCGGACGCGCCTGCTCGTCTCGGCCGCGCTGTCGCTGCCGGTCGTGCTGCTGGGCATGGTCCCGCCGTGGCAGTTCCCCGGGTGGCAGTGGGTGTCGCTCGCGCTCGCGACCCCGGTGGTGCTGTGGGGCGGCTGGCCCTTCCACCGGGCGACCCTGCGCAACGCGCGACACGGCGCCGCCACGATGGACACCCTCATCACCCTCGGCACCTTCGCCGCGTACCTCTGGAGCGTCTGGGCGCTCGTCTTCGGCACGGCCGGCCGTATCGGCCTGCAGCACGAGGTCATGCTCTTCGGGCCGGTGCACGACGCGACCGCGGTCGTCTACTTCGAGGTCGCCACGGCGGTGACGACCTTCCTTCTGCTCGGCCGCGTCATCGAGCAGCGCTCCACCCGCACCGCCGGCGCCGCCTTGCGGGCCCTGCTCGACCTCGGGGTGCGCGACGTGGAGCTCGCGGACGGCCGGCGCATCGACGTCGACGAGCTCGCGGTCGGGGATGTGTTCGTCGTACGCCCGGGGGCGACCGTGGCGACGGACGGCGTCGTCGTGGAGGGCGCGGCCAGCGTCGACGAGAGCATGCTGACGGGGGAGTCCCTCCCGGTCGAGGTGACGGCCGGGTCCACCGTCACCGGCGGCACCATCGCCGCCGGCGGCCGTCTGGTGGTCCGCGCGACGGGTGTCGGCGAGGACACGCGTCTCGCCCGCATCGCGCGCCTCGTCGAGGACGCGCAGCTCGGCAAGAGCCGTGTGCAGCGGCTCGCCGACCGCGTCTCGGCGATCTTCGTCCCGATCGTCATCCTCCTGGCCGTGCTCACCCTCGGCGCCTGGCTGCTGGCCGGGCAGCCCGTCGCCGCCGGCTTCACCGCGGCCGTCGCCGTGCTGATCATCGCCTGCCCCTGCGCCCTCGGACTGGCCACCCCGATCGCGATCCTCGTCGGCACCGGACGCGGCGCGCAGCTCGGCGTGCTCGTCACCGGGCCCGAGGCGCTGGAGTCCGCCGAGCGCATCGACACGATCGTCCTCGACAAGACCGGCACCCTCACCTCCGGCCGCATGAGCGTCACCGCCGTCGTCCCCGTCGAGGGGATGGATGCCACCACCGTCCTGCACCGCGTGGCGGCGGTCGAGCGCGGGTCGGAGCACCCCGTCGCCCACGCGATCGTCGCGGCCGCGGGCGCGGGCCCCGTCGCCCGCGACCTGGAGGCCCTGCCCGGACGCGGCGTCGTCGGGACCGTGGACGGCGTCCGCGTGTTCGCCGGGCGCCCCGCGCTCGCCGCGGAGCGGGGCGCGTCGCTGCCCGCCGAGCTGAAAGCTGCCGTCGCCGCGGGGGAGGAGCGGGGGACCGTGGTCGTCGTCGGATGGGCCGACGCCGACGGTGTCGACCGGGCGCGTGCGGTGATCGAGATCGCCGACACCGTCCGGCCGGAGAGCGCGAAGACCGTCGCCCGCCTCCGCGAGATGGGGCTCGAGCCCGTGCTCCTCACCGGCGACAACCCCCGCATCGCGGGCGTCGTCGCCGCCGAGCTGGGGATCACCGCCGTCCGCGCGGGCGTGCTGCCCGAGGGTAAGGTGGACGAGATCTCGCGGCTCCGGGCCGAGGGGCGGACCGTCGCGATGGTCGGCGACGGCGTCAACGACGCCGCGGCCCTCGCCACGGCGGACCTCGGCATCGCGATGGGCGGCGGGACGGACGCGGCGCTGCACGCCAGCGACATCGCGCTCATGCGCGACGACCCCCGCGGCGTCGTCACCGCCGTGGCCCTCAGCCGCCGCACGATGCGCGTCATCCGCGGCAACCTGTTCTGGGCCTTCGCCTACAACGTCGCCGCCCTCCCGCTGGCCGCGCTCGGGTTCCTCAACCCGATGCTGGCGGGCGCCGCGATGGCCTTCTCGAGCGTGTTCGTCGTCCTGAACAGCCTGCGCCTGCGACGCGCCCGCTGACACCCCGGGGGTCGCCGCGGCCGGGCGTTAGGGTCGAGACGACCCCGGAGGTGTCATGTCCCCCCTCAGCCGTGTCCTCGTCGCCGCTTCCGCCGCCGCGACGCTGACCCTCGCCCTGTCCGCCTGCGTCCCCGAGCCGGAGCCGGGCGCGGAGCCGACCCCGACGGCATCCACTTCGTCCTCCTCGGCGGCGCCCGCCGAGACCTCGGCCGCCAGCCCGACGCCGTCCGCCACCCCGACGACCGCGGCACCGGCGTCGTGCGACGAGATCTACTCGGACGCGATGCGCGCGACGCTGGAGGAGCAGAACCCGCCGCTGAACGACCCCGGGGTGACCCTGCTCTCGACCGAGCAGGCGCCGCTCCTGGAGCTGCTGGACGCCGTGCCCACCCTGCGGTGCTCCTGGGGCACGCCGAGCGAGCGGGGTCTCGCGACGAACGTGTCGATCGTGGATGCCGCTCAGGCGACGACCATCCGCGACACCCTGACGTCCACGGGGTTCGGGTGCGAGGACAGCGGCGACGCCACCGTCTGCCGGATCGAGCAGCGCGGGGTCTCGCTGGACGACGTCCCCTACGAGCGCGGCGAGGTGCAGGCGCTCCGTGGGGACGTGTGGGTGTCCACGTCGTGGATCAACTTCGACCCCGAGGGGTACACCGAGGACATCCTCGCCACCGTGGCGGAGTGACCACCGCGCGGAACCGCTAGAATGGGTGGCGATCCCGTCATCGTTCCCGCGTGAGCCGCCCTTCCGGCGCCATCAGCCCGCGGCAGTTCCTCGGGGTCACGCATTCACCGGCTTCGGCCGGACGTCCCGGACCCTGTCCGCAAGGACACGCTCAGGAGGAGCATGCCGACCACGGCGACCGCCGCTCGAGGTTCGACCCAGCGGCGCAGGAAGTCCTCGTCATCCCGTCGTGACGACGAGGCCCCCGTCATCCCCATCCTCGCGCGCAAGGTGCGCGAGGTCGAAGCCAAGGCCCAGCGCGGAAAGCTCGGGCCGACCAACCGCGTCAAGTTCCAGGTGATCGCCTTCCTCGTCCGCGAGGAGCGCGCCCGCGTCAAGGCGGACGGCGAGCTCACCGACGCCGCGCGCGCCGAGCTGCTCAAGCGGCTCGACGGCGTCGCGACGATCCTCGCCAAGACCGCCGCGCGCGACACCTCGCTCATCCAGCTGCTCGAGGTGGACCAGGCCACGTCGCCGGTGGCTCGGCGCATGCGCCGCGACTGGCTCCTCGAGGCGGGGGCCGAGCTGCCGCCGGACGAGCTCATCATCACCGACACCGCGCCCGCCGCGGCGACGACCGTCGTGCCGGCCGCGCTGGCCGAGCGCCAGGTCGTGCCGCCGTCGATCGAGGCGCGGCAGATGGCCAACCCCTTCCTGCCGCCCGACCTCACGCCGCGCGCGACCGGGGACGCCCCGCGTCGTCGCCTCGACGGCTGGGAGCTGATGGGGCCGCTGTACAAGGCGTTCGAGACCGGCGCCGGCGGGTCGGCGGCCAGCATGGAGCTGCCTCCCGTCCCCGAGTTCGACCGGCTCTCGCCGCGCGGGCTCGAGGTCATGCCGCACCAGTCGCGCTTCCTCGAGGCCGTCCGCCAGGGCCACCGCTCGTTCCTGCTGGCCGACGAGCCGGGACTCGGCAAGACCGCCGAGTCGGTGCTCGCGGCATCCGTCGCCGACGCGTACCCGCTGCTCGTCGTGGTACCCAACGTCGTGAAGATGAACTGGGCGCGCGAGGTGCAGCGCTGGACGCCGCACCGCCGGGCCACCGTCATCTCCGGCGGCGGAGCCGACATCGACGCGTTCGCCGACGTGTTCATCGTCAACTACGAGATCCTCGACCGGCACCTCTCCTGGCTGTCGTCCATCGGTCTCAAGGGTGTCGTCGTCGACGAGGCACACTTCATCAAGAACCTCACGTCGCAGCGTTCGCAGAACGTGCTCGCCCTGGCATCCCGGGTCCGTCAGCAGACCCGCGATCCGCTCATGCTCGCCCTCACGGGGACGCCGCTGATCAACGACGTCGAGGACTTCGACGCGATCTGGCGCTTCCTCGGGTGGACGAACGGCGAGAAGCCCGGCCCCGAGCTGATGGAGAAGCTGGATGCCACCGGCCTGACCCCCGCGGACAAGGCCTTCTACCCCGAGGCGCGCGAGGCCGTCATCTCGATGGGCATCGTCCGCCGTAAGAAGAAGGACGTCGCCGCCGACCTGCCCGACAAGCTCGTCGCCGACCTCCCCGTCGAGCTGGACGACGAGTTCGGCCGGTCCATCCGGCAGGCCGAGCGCGAGCTCGGTGCGCGTCTGGCCGCGAAGTACCGGCGCATCATCGAGGCGCGCGGCGACCGGGGCCTGGCCCCCGGCGAGGTGGACGACGACATCGTGCGCCTGGTCGCGCACGGCGAGCTCGAGGAGTCCAAGGCCGCCGGCACCGGGTCCGAGAACGTCTTCACGATGGTCCGCCGCATCGGTCAGGCCAAGGCGCAGCTCGCCGCGGACTACGCCGTGCAGCTGCAGCGGTCGGTCGGCAAGGTCGTGTTCTTCGCCAAGCACATCGACGTCATGGATGCCGCCGAGGCCCACTTCAAGGCATCCGGTCTCCGTGCGGTCTCGGTGCGCGGCGAGCAGACCTCGACCGCCCGCCAGGCCGCCATCGACGCGTTCAACACCGACCCCGGCGTCGGCATCGCGGTGTGCTCGCTCACCGCCGCCGGCGTGGGATTGAACATGCAGGCCGCCTCGAACGTGGTGCTCGCCGAGCTGTCGTGGACGGCGGCCGAGCAGACGCAGGCCATCGACCGCGTGCACCGCATCGGTCAGGAGGAGCCGGTCACCGCGTGGCGCATCATCGCCGCGCACACGATCGACACGAAGATCGCGGAGCTCATCGACTCCAAGGAGGGGCTCGCCCAGCGTGCCCTCGACGGCCAGGCGGTCGAGCCCGGTTCCAGCGACTCGGTGCAGCTGTCCGCGCTCATGCACCTGCTGCGCCAGGCGCTCGGCGCCGCCTGACGCGCACCGCATCGAACGCCCCGGGGTCACCGCCCCGGGGCGTTCGTCGTTCGGTCGCGGCCGGGAACCGTTCTGTGGGCGGGTCGTTCGGCGACGTGCCTCCGAGGCAGTCCTGCGGCGGCGTGGCGCCGCCCTGCGCCGTCATGCGGCGGGCCGCCCTGTGCCGTCCTGCGGACTCGAGCGGCGGTGCGCCCGGGCGGCGGCTCGGTCGGACGGCGTGTCGGGTGCGGACTCCGCGGGACGGCCGCGGCCGGAGAGGACCGGGGACGCGAGCCGGTGGCATCCATCCCCTTCCCGCCGTGTCGCACCGGACTCGCCCGCGGCGATAGGGTCATAGACGGCAACGGCGCCGCCCCCTCACCCGAACCACAGCGAGGAATCCAGCCAATGAAGATCGGCATCCTTACCAGCGGCGGCGACTGCCCCGGGCTCAACGCGGTCATCCGCGGTGTCGTGCTCAAGGGGACCACGAACTACGACATCGAGTTCGTCGGCATCCGCGACGGCTGGCGCGGCGTCGTGGACGGCGACTTCTTCCCGCTCACCCGCCACGAGGTGAAGGGCCTGTCCAAAGTCGGCGGCACGATCCTCGGCACGAGCCGAACGAACCCCTACGAGGGGACCCGCGGCGGCGCAGAGAACATCTCGAAGACCATGTACGGCCACCGCATCGACGGCATCCTCGCCATCGGCGGCGAGGGCACGCTGGCCGCGGCCGACCGCCTGTCCAAGGACGGCATCAACGTCCTCGGCGTCCCGAAGACGATCGACAACGACCTGCGCGCGACCGACTACTCGTTCGGCTTCGACACTGCCGTCAACATCGCGACGGATGCCATGGACCGTCTGCGCACCACCGGCGACTCGCACCAGCGCTGCATGGTCGCCGAGGTCATGGGCCGTCACGTCGGCTGGATCGCCCTGCACGCCGGCATCGCCGCGGGCGCGCACGTCATCTGCATCCCCGAGGTGCCCATGTCGATCGAGGAGATCGTCGAGCAGGTCACCCGCGCGCACGACCGCGGCCGCGCGCCCCTCGTCGTGGTGTCCGAGGGCTTCAAGCTCACGGGCATGGACGAGGCGTTCAGCGACAAGGGCCTCGACGCCTTCAACCGCCCCCGCCTCGGCGGCATCGGCGAGATGCTCGCGCCCGAGATCGAGCGGCTGACCGGCATCGAGACCCGCGCCACCGTGCTCGGTCACATCCAGCGCGGTGGCTCGCCGTCGGGCTTCGACCGCGTCCTGGCGACGCGTCTCGGACTGCACGCCGCCGACGCCCTGCACGAGGGGGCGTGGGGCCAGATGGTCGCGATGCGCGGCACCGACATCGTGCGCGTGCCCTTCGCCGACGCCCTCGGCGAGCTGAACACCGTGCCGCTATACCGCTACGAGGAGGCCGCCGCCCTCTTCGGCTGACCCCCGCCTCGACACGCCCCGTCCGCCTCGCGCGGGCGGGGCGTGTCGCAGGTCGGCGCTCAGATCGCGGGCGCGTCCCAGGTCGGTCCCTCCGTCATGCGCATGTCCCACTTTGTGCAGTTCTGGGAGCCAGAATCTGCACAAAGTGGGACACGCTCGCTGGGCTGAAGGAGAGGTCAGCGCTTCCGTCGCTACCGTGTCCCACTTTGTGCAGCGCGAGGCACTGGAGTTCGCACATCGTGGGACACGGTCAGCCGGACCACCCCGCACGCCGGAGGGCGTCGCGGACCTTCTGGACGGCCCGCCGCCCCCCGCCCCGCATGTGATGGGACAGGATGCGCACGTGATCCCATCCGCATGCGCGGATGGCATCCCACCGGTCGGCGTCGCGTGCGAACTGCCGCAGGTCCTCCGCGTGGACGCGTCCGTCGTACTCGGTGGCGACCTTCCAAAGCGGATACGCCAGGTCGAGCTCGGCGACGAACCTCCCCGCGACATCGCGCAGGATCCAGGAGATCTCCGGCTCGGGCAGACCGTTGCGAACGAGCAGCAGTCGCAGATGCGTCTCGGAAGCCGAGCGAGGCCCGTGACGGCTCAGCGAGAGAGCGCGCCGAAGTGCGTGCCGACGGGTGTCGCCCATCATCTCGATCTCTGCACGGAGATCGTCCGCATCGATGACAGGGCGCATCTCCGTCAGGAGGAAATCCGCCGCAGCGACCAGGTCATCGATCTCCCACAGCGACGCACTTTGCCGCCATGCACGCACGGGATCTTCCACCGGCCAGCCTTCCGGGGTATGCCACAGAGTCGGCTCGCGGGTCTGCAGCCGATGCCCGTGGATGCCGGGAACGCGCGGCTCGCGTCGGGGGCGGTGAGCCGAGACGTGCAGACCCACGACATGTGGAGGTCGCGGGACCGGCGCTCCGAGCAGAGCCAGCGCGGTCTCGTGGCTGAAGAACTGTCCCTTGCGGAGCCGGGGTGCGTACTCGGCGGCTCGAGCTCGAAGGTCCCTGCGCCCGGGCGGCGGTGCGGACGAACGGATTCCGCTGTGGGGGGACCGCAGTCCGACATGGCGCAGCGCGAAACGTGAGCGGCCGTGAGCCATGGCATCCCGAACGGAGAAGATCTGCGGCACATCGGACATCGGTCGAGTCTGACGGCCGGGAGACGACGGACCGCGGGCGGAACCCTCGATTGCGGACGGTGACGCCGTCCCGCCTGCCGGGGAGAAGAGATGGGGCAGACACCCGCGAGGCGTGTCCCACTTTGTGCGACTCAGGAGGCTGAATCCTGCACGAATTGGGACATGCCGGGAGGGAGGCGCCGGTGCGGCGTGGTGGGGCGGACGCCCGCGGGGCGTGTCCCACTTTGTGCGACTCAGGAGGCTGAATCCTGCACAAAGTGGGACATGCCGGGAGAGGGGACGGTGGTGGGGCGGACGCCCGCGGGGCGTGTCCCACTTTGTGCGGCTCAGGAGGCTGAAACCTGCACAAAGTGGGACATGCCGGGAGAGGGGAGGGAGGGCTAGTCCGCCAGGCCGAGCACGTCGAGCAGCCAGGCCAGCTCGAACGCCCGCTCGTGCCAGGAGTTGTAGCGGCCGCTGACGCCGCCGTGCCCGGCCACCATCTCGCACTTCAGCAGCGCGTCCGCGCCGACCTCGCGCAGGCGCGCGACCCACTTCGCCGGCTCGACGTACATCACGCGGGTGTCGTTCAGCGAGGTGACGGCGAGGATCCGCGGGTAGGCCGCGTCGGAGCGGACGTTCTCGTACGGCGTGTACGACTTCATGTACGCGTACACCTCGGCGTCGTGGAGCGGGTCGCCCCACTCGTCCCACTCGATGACCGTGAGGGGCAGCGACGGGTCAAGGATCGTGGTCAGGGCGTCCACGAACGGCACGCTCGCCAGCACCCCCGCGAACAGCTCCGGCGCGAGGTTCGCGACGGCGCCCATGAGCAGGCCGCCCGCGCTGCCGCCCTCGGCGACGAGGCGGTCCGGCGTCGTGTACCCCGCGGTGACGAGGTGCCGCGCGACGGCGACGAAGTCGGTGAAGCTGTTCCGCTTGGCGAGGATCTTGCCGTCCTCGTACCACTGGCGCCCCATCTCGCCGCCGCCGCGGACGTGGGCCACCGCGAAGACGACGCCGCGGTCCAGCATCGACAGGCGTGCGACCGAGAAGCCCGGGTCGATGGAGTGCTCGTAGGAGCCGTAGCCGTAGAGGTGGACGGGCCGCGGCGCGTCGCCGGGCTCGCCGAACGAGCGCTTCCACACGAGCGACACCGGCACCTGCGTGCCGTCGTCGGCGGTCGCCCAGACGCGGGCCTGGCCGTAGTCCTCCGGGTCATAGCCGCCGAGCACCGGCTGGCGCTTGCGCAGCAGCAGCTCGCCCGTGGCGATCTCGTAGTCGAACACCGTCCCGGGCGTGACGAACGAGCCGTAGCCGAGCCGCAGCAGCGGCGGCGCCCACTCGCTGTTCGAGGACTCCCCGACGGTGTAGAGCGGCTCGTCGAAGGTGATCTCGGAGACGGAGCCGTCCTCGTACGACAGCAGACCGAGGCGCTCGAGCCCTCCGCTGCGGTAGCCGACGACCCCCCAGTCGCGGAACGTGTCGACGCCCAGCAGGCGCTCGCCGCCGCGGTGGGGGATGACGACCTCGCGGGCGCCCTGCGGATCCGCGGCGGACACCTTCACCAGCTCGAAGTCGAGCGCACCGTCGTTGTGCAGCACGTAGAGCACGTCCTCGCCGTCCACGACGGCGTGGGAGGCCGAGTACTCCACGCCTTCGCGCCGCGGCCACACGGGACGGGGCGGCTGCCGGAGGTCGGCGGCATCCACGAGGAGCTCCTCCGACGTGATGGACGAGCCGACCTCGATCACGAGGTACTTGTCGCTGCGGGTGAAGCCGGCCCCGACCCAGTAGCGCTCGTCCGGCTCGTGGAACAGCTTCGTGTCGTCCGTCACGGGCGTGCCGAGCTCGTGCAGCCAGACGGTGTCGGGGCGCCAGGCGTCGTCGACGGTCGTGTAGACGATGAAACGGGCGTCGGGGGAGAAGCTCGCGCCCGAGAACGTGCCGGGGATGACGTCGGGGAGGTTCTCGCCGGTGCGCAGGTCGCGCACGCGCAGGGTGTACCGCTCGTCGCCGGCGACGTCCACGCCGTAGAGCAGCAGGGTGCCGTCGTCGCTGACGTTGTAGCTGCCGAGCGAGAAGAACTCCTGGCCCTCGGCCTCGACGTTGGCGTCGAGGAGGACCTGCTCGCCGGGGACGGGCTCGTCGGGGACGAGCTCCGGGGGCGTCCAGTCCTCGGGGGATGCCAAGGGCGCACGGCACTGGATCCCGTACTGCGCCCCCGCGACGGTCCGGCCGTAGTACCACCAGTCTCCGCGGCGCGTGGGCACCGACAGGTCCGTCTCGAGGGTCCGGCCCTTGATCTCGGTGAAGATCGTCTCGCGCAGCCCCGCCAGGTGGGCGGTGCGCTCGCGCGTGTACGCGTTCTCGGCCTCGAGGTGGGACGTGACGTCCGCGTCGTCCTTCGCCCGGAACCACTCGTACGGGTCGTGGAAGGTGTCCCCGTGATGCGTGCGCGCGACGGGGCGGCGGTCGGCGACGGGCGGGACGGGACGTGCGTCGGTGTCGGTCACCCCTCCACGCTAACGCTCCGCCGCGCGCCGGGGCGGTGCGGATCACGGATGCCGCCGGCTCGGTCCTCCGCCGGTCCGGTGTCGCGCCCGCGTCCGGTTTGACCGCGGTGGGGCACGGTGCGAGGATGACTGCGCGACCGTCGGTGAACGAGGGTCGAACGTCAGGTGAACTCTTCGTTCGTCGCGCCGATCCCGTCGGCATCCCTTCCCCCTCCCTCACGGAAAGCGAACGGTGGAGAGCGCAGCCCTCGTCATCGTGCTGGTCATCGCGCTGGCACTCTTCTTCGATTTCACCAACGGATTCCACGACACCGCGAACGCGATGGCCACGCCCATCGCCACGGGCGCGTTGAAGCCGAAGGTCGCGGTCCTGCTGGCGGCGTGCCTGAACCTCGTGGGCGCGTTCCTGTCGACGGAGGTGGCCAAGACCATCTCCGGCGGCATGATCCGCGAAGACCAGATCTCGGCGGACATCTTCCCGTCGATCATCTTCGCCGGGCTCATCGGCGCGATCACGTGGAACATGCTGACGTGGCTGCTGGGCCTGCCGTCCAGCTCCTCGCACGCCCTGTTCGGCGGTCTCATCGGGGCGACGCTCGTCGGCGTCGGCGCGATGGCGATCGACGCGGGCGTCGTGCTCAGCAAGGTCATCCTCCCCGCGCTCATCGCCCCGCTGACGGCCGGCATCATCGCCTTCACGGTGACGAAGATCGCCTACGGCGTGACGCGTCGCTACGACATGAAGGCGGACGGACGCGACGGCTTCCGGTGGGGGCAGATCTTCACCTCGTCGCTCGTGGCCCTCGCGCACGGCACGAACGACGCCCAGAAGACGATGGGCGTCATCACCCTCGCGCTCATCACGGTCGGCTGGCAGTCGTCGTCGAACCCGGACCCGCAGCTGTGGGTGATCTTCGCCTGCGCGATCACCATCGCGCTCGGCACGTACATGGGCGGGTGGCGCATCATCCGCACGCTCGGCAAGGGTCTGACCGACGTCAAGCCGGCGCAGGGATTCTCGGCCGAGACCTCGACCGCCGCGACGATCCTCGCCTCGAGCGCCCTCGGCTTCGCGCTGTCGACGACCCAGGTGGCATCCGGTTCCGTCATCGGCTCGGGGCTCGGGCGCCGCGGCTCGACCGTCCGCTGGAACACCGTCGGACGCATCATGATCGGCTGGGTTCTCACCCTGCCCGCCGCGGGCGCGGTCGGTGCCGCCGCCGCGCTCATCGTCGTCTGGCTCGGCGGCTGGGGCGTCGCCGTCGACGCCGTCATCGCCGTCGCCGTGATCCTCGGCCTCTTCCTGCGCTCGCGGCGCGACGAGGTCACCTCGGCCAACGCGATGAGCGAGGTGGCCGACTCGGGCGCCGCGGTCAAGGTGCCGCGCAAGCCCGGACCGACGTGGCGGCAGCGCCGCGTCGAGCGCCAGGCGGCCGGACGCGGGGGAGAGGGCGACGCATGATCATCGACTGGGAGGCCTTCCTGCACGTCTTCGTCGCGGCGCTCGTCGGCGCCGTGGTCGTCGTCGGGTTCTACGCGCTGGGGCTGCGGCTGCTGGTCCGCGGCGGGCGCCCGCCCGTCGTCGCCCCGGCGGAGTTCACGGATGCCATCACGGTGCTCACCGACAAGCAACAGCGCCGCGCGACGAAGGCGGCGGCCAAGGCCGCGGCGAAGAACCCGCTGAGCGAGGAGCAGAAGCGCCTGTCGCTGATCGGGGCGTTCGCGTGCTTCGGCGTGTGCGCGGCGGCGGTGCTCGGCGCGCTGCTGCTCATCCTGTTCAACCACTGACCCCTCGGACCCCCCGGCCTAGGCTGTGGCCATGGCATCCGTGCAGTTCGGTCAGCACGCGCCCGCCGCGCGCGTGATCCTCCACCTCAGCGACACGCACCTGCTCGGCGGCGACCGTCTCCTCGGCGACCGGTACGACTCGGCGCGGCACCTGCAGCGGACGCTAGACGCCGCCGAGGCGACGGGGGTGCGACCGGATGCCGTGGTCTTCACCGGCGATCTGACCGACCTCGGCGAGCCCGAGGCCTACCGCGCGCTTCGCGACGCCGTGGAGCCGTGGGCCGCGCGCCTGGGCGCTCCCGTGGTCTGGGTCGCGGGCAACCACGACGAGCGGCCCGCGCTGCGGCAGGGGCTGCTCGACGCCGAGCCCACCGAGGAGCCGGTGACCGGCGTCTGGGACCTCGGGGGGCTGCGACTCATCGCGCTCGACTCCACGGTTCCCGGCTGGCACCACGGGGACCTGGACGCGTCCCAGCTCACGTGGCTGCGCGACGTCCTGGCCGAGCCGGCGCCCTTCGGGACCCTCCTCGCGCTGCACCACCCGCCCCTTCCGACGCACATCCCCTTCTTCGACATCCTGGAGCTCCGCGATCAGCCGGGGCTGGCGGCCGCCATCGCGGGTAGCGACGTCCGCGGCATCCTGGCGGGGCACCTGCACTACTCCACGTCGGGCACGTTCGCCGGCATCCCGGTGAGCGTCGCCGCCGCGTCCTGCTACACGATGGACCTCGCGCGCCCGGCGGACGAGGTGAACGGGATGGATGCCGGACGGTCGTTCCATCTCGTGCACGTGTGGGAGGACACGGTGACGCACGCCGTCGTCCCGGTCGTCGACGCGGAGGGGTCGGACTACTTCTCGCCGGAGTGGGTCGCGCGCATGGCGGCGATGTCGCCGGCGGAGCGGCTCGAGGCGTTCTCGCGCAAGCGCTGACGCGGCCCGGCGCGGTGACGCTGTCCGGCTCCGCACCGCCGCTCCTGGTGCCCGCCCGACGGCATCCGAGGATGTACGGCGTGGACGGTGCCGATCGGGCGACCGGCCGCAGCGGCCAGCGACCCCGGATGCCGCTGTCGTTAGGCTCGGGACGACCCTGACAGCCGTGACGACACCCCACGAGGACACCGAATGGCACTGGACGCGATGACGCGCACCCGCACCGAGACCGACTCCCTGGGATCCCTCGAGATCCCGGCCGACGCGTACTGGGGGATCCACACCGCGCGGGCGCAGGAGAACTTCCCGATCGCGAAGCGGCCGATCTCGGTCTATCCCGACCTCGTGCGCGCGCTGGCCATGGTGAAGCAGGCATCCGCTCGGGCCAACGCGGAGATCGGCGTGCTCGACCACGACAAGGCCGTCCTCATCGACCGCGCCGCGCAGCGCGTCATCGACGGGGAGTTCCACGACGAGTTCACCGTCGGCGTCATCCAGGGCGGGGCGGGCACCTCGACCAACATGAACGCCAACGAGGTCATCACGAACATCGCCCTCGAGATGGCCGGGCGGGAGAAGGGCGACTACGCGTTCCTCTCGCCGATCGACGACACCAACCGCAGCCAGTCCACGAACGACGTGTACCCGACGGCGATCAAGGTGGGGCTCTCGCTGACCCTGGTCAGCCTGCTCGAGGAGCTGCGCCTGCTGCGCCAGTCCTTCCTCGACAAGGCGGGCGAGTTCCACGACGTGCTCAAGGTGGGCCGGACCCAGCTTCAGGATGCCGTGCCGATGACCCTCGGACAGGAGTTCCACGGGTTCGCCACGACCCTCGGCGAGGACTACAACCGCCTCACCGAGAACGCCTATCTCCTCTACGAGATCAACATGGGCGCGACGGCCATCGGCACGGGCATCACCGCGCACGCCGGCTACAGCAAGGCGGTGCTCCGCCACCTGCGGGAGATCACCGGGCTCGACCTCGAGACGGCGACGGACCTCGTCGAGTCCACGAGCGACACCGGGTCCTTCATGTCGTTCTCGTCGACGCTCAAGCGCAACGCGATCAAGCTGTCGAAGATCTGCAACGACCTCCGCCTGCTCTCCAGCGGCCCGCAGGCCGGTCTCGGCGAGATCAACCTGCCGCCGCGTCAGGCCGGCTCCAGCATCATGCCGGGCAAGGTGAACCCCGTCATCCCCGAGGTGGTGAACCAGGTCGCCTTCGCCGTGGCCGGCGCGGACACCACCGTGACGATGGCCGTCGAGGGCGGCCAGCTGCAGCTGAACGCCTTCGAGCCCGTCATCGCGCACTCGATCTTCCAGTCCATCACCTGGATGCGGCAGGCGATGTGGACCCTGCGGGTCAACTGCGTCGACGGCATCACCGCCAACCGCGAGCGGCTCGGCGCGATGGTGGGCTCATCGGTCGGCGTCGTGACCGCCCTGACGCCGTTCATCGGCTACGCGGCATCCGCGGCCCTCGCCAAGACCGCGCTGCTGACGCACCGCAACGTCGCCGACCTGGTGGTCGAGGCGGGACTGATGTCGCGCGACGAGGTGACGAAGCAGCTGTCGCCGATGCGGCTGTCGGGCCTGCAGGCGATCACCGAGGCGATCCCGATCGTCCGCGCCGCCGACAGCGTCGTCGAGGAGGACTGAGGCGCATCGGCGCCGCCCGCGGTGTCGGCACCCCGCTCCGGCCGGAGCCGGTGCGGGTGACCGGCTCGCGCCGCCCTCAGTCGAGGATGCGGCAGTGCGTCGTGAGCTCGCCGATGCCGTCGATGCCGACCGTGACGGTCGAGCGGTCGCGCAGGAAGATCTGCGGGTCGCGCGAGTAGCCGGCGCCCCCGGGGCTGCCGGTCGAGATGAGCGTGCCGGGCAGCAGCGTCGCCGACTCGGACAGCCGTGCGATGAGGGTCCGCACCGAGCGGACCATCTGACCGGTCGAGGCGTCCTGCACGGTGTGCCCGTCGACGACGGTCCAGATGTGGAGGTCCTGCGGGTCCGGGATCTCGTCCGCGGTCACCACGAAGGGGCCGGTGGGGGTGAACCCGTCGAAGGACTTGCAGCGGGACCACTGCGCCTCCGAGAACTGGATGTTGCGCGCCGTGATGTCGTTGACCACGGTGTAGCCCCACACGTGCTCCAGCGCGTCCTCCTCGGACACGTCGCGGCCGGGGCGCCCGATGATCACGCCGAGCTCGGCCTCGTAGTCCACCGCCTCGCTGAGCGAGCGCGGCCACGATGTCGTCGCGCCGTGGGCGGTGAGCGAGTTGGGCCAGAGCACGAACACCGTCGGGCCCGCGTCGGTCTTCAGCCCCAGCTCGCCGGAGTGGGCGGCGTAGTTCAGCCCCACCGCGAGGATCGACGGGGGAGCGAGCACAGCCGAGGCGAACTCCACGCCGGACAGGGGATGCCGCTCGCTCGTGGCCGCGGCATCCCGGACCCGGTCCAGCAGCTCGTCGCCGCCGGCGATCAGGGCCTCGAGGGTGGCCGGCGCGCCGTCGAAGAGCTCGTCGACGAAGGTGAGCTCCTCGCCGTGGACGCTGACGAGTCGAGGGGCTTTCGCCGCCTCCCGGGGACGGACGTGGGCGAAACGCATGCCTCCACGCTATCGCGAACGGTCCGGGCCCCCGGGCGCGCAAGCCCCGGAAGCCCCGGTGTCGAACGACCCTAGGCTGAGCGCATGAGCTACCCCTCCCCGCTGTGGCAGCCCGGCGCGGGGGAACCGGCCCGCATCTCGGACGCGCCGCGCCCCCCGGCCTCGGCGGCCCCGCCGCGCCCCCGCCGGTCCGGTCTCGCGCTCTGGATCGTCGCCGCGCTTCTGCTGCCGGTGCTCGGGGTGCTCGTCGTGTACTTCCTGCGCTTCCTCGGGCCGGCCGCCTCGATCGTCGGTCTCGTGCTCGCGGCGGTGCCCTTCGCCGTCGTGTGGTTCGCGGTCCGTCTGATCGACCGATGGGAGCCCGAGCCGCGTCGGCTCCTCCTCTTCGCCGTCCTGTGGGGCGCCGTGGCATCCGTCGCCTTCGCCCTCGGCGTCGACCTCGTCCTGCAGCTGACGGTCGGCGGGCTCGGCGCTCCGGTCAGCTCGGTCATCCAGGCCCCCATCGTCGAGGAGGTCGGCAAGGGCCTCGGGCTCCTGCTGCTGTACGCCGCCGCGCGCCGCTCGTTCGACGGACCCGTGGACGGCATCGTCTACGGCGCGCTCATCGGGGCCGGCTTCGCCTTCACCGAGAACATCCAGTACTTCGCGATCAGCTTCATCGAGGGTGGCGCCGTGCAGGTGAGCACGACGTTCTTCCTGCGCGCGATCCTGTCGCCGTTCGCGCACGTCATGTTCACGAGCCTCATCGGCTTCGCCTTCGGACTCGCCGCGCGCCGGTCGCTCTCCACCGGCGCGGCGCTGCGCTACGGCCTCGTCGGCCTCCTCGGGGCCATCGTGCTGCACGGGCTCTGGAACGGCTCCGCCGTCCTCTTCGACTTCTTCGAGCTCTACGCCACCCTGCAGGTGCCGCTCTTCGTGCTCTTCGTCCTCGGCATCCTGGTCCTCCGCCGAGAGGAGGCGCGACTCACCCGCGCACGGCTGGGCGAGTACGCCGCGGCCGGGTGGTTCACGCCGCAGGAGGTCGACATGCTCGCCACCGGCGCGGGGCGTCGCTCGGCGCTCGCGTGGGCGCGCACCCTGCCGGGGGACCGGACGGCGGCCATGAAGCAGTTCATCGTGGATGCCACGGCTCTCGCGGCCGCGCGCCAGCGCTCGCTGTCCGGTCGGGATGCGCAGGCGCCCGCCGAGGAGCGCCGGCTGCTGGAGCGGACCGGCGCCGCGCGGGCGACGCTGCTCGCCCGCTGAGGCCCGGGCGCACTCCGACCGGCTCTTGACACTCCTCGGAGACAGGAGCACCATCGAAGAAGACCAGCTCAGCGCCCGGGAGACACGCAGGCATCGCCGCGGCACCGGGCGCTGAGTCTTTGTCCAGGGGGGTTCGAGCCCTCGCCGGGGCGTGCTTGGATGGTCCCATGACTGATCGCACCAAGCCGGAGTTCGACGCTCCGACCGGCCCCGCCCCCTCCGACCTCGTCGTCCGCGACATCATCGTCGGCGACGGCGACGAGGCCAAGCCCGGCGACACCGTCGAGGTGCACTACGCCGGTGTCGAGTACGAGTCCGGCGAGGAGTTCGACTCCTCGTGGGGCCGCGGCGAGAGCATCCAGTTCCCGCTGCGCGGCCTGATCCAGGGCTGGCAGGACGGCATCCCGGGCATGAAGGTCGGCGGGCGCCGCGAGCTCGTCATCCCGCCGCACCTGGCCTACGGCCCCGCCGGCGGCCACTTCCTCGGCGGCAAGACCCTCATCTTCATCATCGACCTGCTCAAGGTCGGCTGACCCGTCGTCATCTGACGTTCACGAACCCGAGGAGGATCCGTACCCCCTCGGGTTCGTGTTTTCCTCGATCGTGGAATACATTCGTGTGAATGGGAGTTTGATCCTCCCAGGACGCCGACACGGCTCCCGAGACCTCAAGGAGTGACATGACCGACACCACCACCCTCGACATCCCCGGTTACAAGGCCGGCACCTGGGTCCTCGACCCGGCCCACAGCGAGGTCACCTTCTCGGTGCGCCACATGATGATCTCGAAGGTGCGCGGCACCTTCGGCATGAAGAGCGCGACGATCGTCGCCCCCGAGAACCCCCTCGAGGCCACCGTCGAGGCGTCCGTCGACGTCACCTCGGTCGACACCAAGGACGAGGGTCGCGACCAGCACCTGCGTTCCGCCGAGTTCTTCGACGTCGAGACCTACCCGACCATGGACTTCCGCTCGACCGGTGTCCGCGTCGAGGACGGCGACTTCCTCGTCGACGGCGACCTGACCATCCGCGGCATCACCAAGCCCGCGACCTTCTCGCTCGACTTCGGCGGCTTCGGCACCGACCCGTGGGGCAACTACAAGGCCGGCGCCACCGCCAAGACGGTCGTGAACCGCGAGGACTTCGACCTCACCTGGAACGCCGCGCTCGAGACCGGCGGCGTGCTCGTCGGCAAGGACGTCACCATCGAGCTCGACCTGCAGCTCGCCCACCAGGCCTGAGCCTGATCTCGAAGGTCCCGGATGCCATGGCATCCGGGACCTTCGTCGTATCCGGTGTCGGGTGGGGGAGGAGATGCGGGGAAGGGAGGGGCTTCCGCCGGTCGGGGGTCCTCCGTTCGCGACATGTCCTCCCGCCGCGGACGGCGGCCGGTGTCGGGCGGGGGAGGTGATGCGGCGAGGGGAGGGGCTTTCGCCGGTCGGGGGTCCTCCCTTCGCGACATGTCCTCCCGCCGCCGACGGCGCCCGGTGTCGGGTGGGGGAGGGATGCGGGGAAGGGAGGGGCTTCCGCCGGTCGGGGGTCCTCCCTTCACGACATCTCCTCCCGTCGCGGACGGCGCCCGGTGTCGGGCGGGGGAGGAGATGCGGGGAAGGGAGGGGCTTCCGCCGGTCAGGGGTCCTCCCTTCGACGACATGTCCTCCCGCCGCGGACGGCGCCGCGTCAGGCGGGGACGCGGAACCGCAGCCGCTCCTGGACGAGCAGGATGCCGGCGAAGACGATGACCGCACCGACGGGCTCGTTCCAGGTCAGCCGCTCGCCGAGCACGACGATGCCCAGCGCGACGCCCACCACCGGCGTGATGTACGTGACGGTCGACGCGCGCGTCGGTCCCCATGCCCGCAGGGTGTTCTGGTTCCACACGTAGGCGACGCCGGTCCCCAGCACGCCCAGCGCGATCACGCTGAGCACGACGGCGGGGGTGAGGTCCATCGGCTCGGCCAGGATCAGCGGCGACAGCAGCAGCATGAACGCCGCCGCCGGGGCGATGTAGCCGAACGCGAAGACGGTGCCCGACAGCCCGCTGTCCCCGAGGAAGCGCCGCATGTACGCGAGGCTGAAGCCGTAGCAGGCGGTCGCCCCGAGGAGGGCGATCTGCGCGATCGTGCTCTCGGCGACCGCGGCGGCGGTGCCCGGGGCGATGATGACGACCACTCCGGCGATGCCGACTCCGATCCCGGCGAGCTGTCCGCGCCGCAGCCGCTCCACGCGGAACACGGCCCACGCCAGGATCGCCGTCATGATGGGCGTCGTCGCATTGAAGATGCTCGCCAGGCCCGACGGCACATGCTGCTGCGCCCAGGCGAACAGCAGGTAGGGCACGACGCAGAAGGACGCGGCGAGGACGCACAGGTGCGCCCAGGTGCGCGGAGCGCGCGGCATCCGCTCCCTCTTGAGAAGGACGATCGCCCCCAGCGCGAGCGCCCCGAACAGCAGCCGTCCGCCCGCCACCTGCGCGGGGGAGAGCCCGGTCAAGGCGATCGCGATGAGAAGGAAGCTCGACCCCCACACGAGGCCGGTGAGGACGAACTGCACGGCCACGGAGGCGGACGACGGAGACGAGGGGGATGCCACGGTCCCGACGATAGGCCCCCTCCCCGGCCCCGCCGAGGGCGGTCGGCTGCGACGTCCGTTTTCCGCCGGATCGTGTCCGTCCCGCGCCACGCGTCAGGGCTCGGGATGCCGGGCGTCGTACTGGCGGAAGCGCGGCGAGAGCCGCACGAGCAGACCGACGAGCGCGAGGATGATCACGCCGCCCAGGAGCGGCGGGAACCACAGGGCCGCGAAGGTGGCCAGGGTCCCGGCGTAGAGAGCGCCCACGCGCGGACCGCCTGCGACCACGACGATGAAGATGCCCTGCAGGCGCCCGCGCATCGCATCCGGCACCGCGGCCTGCATCATCGTCGACCGGTAGATCGCGCTGACGTTGTCCGCCGCCCCGGCCAACGCCATGGCCACCGCCGCGCACACGATCAGCGTGACGTTGGCGTGCGTCTCGTCGACGGCATCCGGAGCGAACCTACCCATCGACGCCGCGACGAGGACGAGACCGAACAGCACGATCGCGACGCCGTAGCCCTGGATCGCCCTCTCGATGCCGAGGCCCTGGCGCCGGACGCGGCCGATGGGGCCCGAGAAGAGGCTCGAGACGAGGACGCCGACCGCGACGGACGCGGTGAGCGCCCCGGTGGTGACCGCCCCGCCGCCCAGCAGCACGGCGCCGATCGCGGGGAACAGGGTCAGCGGCTGCCCGAAGGTCATGGCGATGATGTCGAGGATGTACTGCAGGCGGATGTTGCCCGCGCGGCGGAGGAAGTCCCACCCGTCGCGGAGGGACTCGAGCCCGACGCGCGACACCGGCCCCTCGGGGCGGATCCGCGGGAGCGTCCACAGGCCGAGGAAGAGGCCCAGCATGAGGACGACGTCGACGGTGTACGTCCAGGCGTAGCCGGAGACGGCCACGAGGACACCGGCCAGCGCGGGTCCCGCCATGACCATGAGCCCAGCCCCGACGCCCTGCAGCGCGGCGGCCGCAGGGAGCAGGTCGCGCGGGATCAGGCGCGGCACGATGGCGGACCGGGTGGCCATGACGATGGAGTTCGCGGCGGCGTTGACGATGCTGAGCGCGTACAGGGACCAGACCGTCTCGCTCGAGGTCCAGGCGAGGACCGCCAGCAGCACCGTCGACGAGAACGTCACGGTCGCGGCGATCAGGGCGACCGTCCGGCGGTCGAAGGCGTCGGCGAGCATGCCGCCGTAGAGGCCGGCGAGCACCATCGGCAGCAGTCCGGCGACGGCGACCATGGACACGGCGAAAGTGCTGCCGGTCAGCTCGAACACGTGGAGCATGATCGCGACGATGGTCAGCTGACCGCCGAGGCCGGCGAGGGTCGAGCCGATCCACAGTCGCGCGAACGCGGGGGAGTGCGTGAGGGGCCGCAGGTCGATGAAGCGCGCGTGCCGTTCGGTCGTCTCGTTGCTCACGAGCGCAAGGTGGGGGAGGGGATCACCTGTCGAGCTTACGTTCCTCGCCTCGGCCGCGGACTGGTAGACTCATGCGGTTGCCGTTCGATCGGCCGCGGATAAAGAGAGCTCGCACATCAGGTGCCGGGCGCCGCGCAATGAGAAGGAAGGGGATCCCATCTATGGCACTCGAAGCAGACGTCAAGAAGGCGATCATCGAAGAGTACGCGACGCACCCCGGTGACACCGGATCCCCCGAGGTGCAGGTCGCAATGCTGACGCAGCGCATCAAGGACCTCACCGAGCACCTCAAGGCACACAAGCACGACCACCACTCGCGCCGTGGCCTGTTCCTGCTCGTCGGTCAGCGCCGTCGCCTGCTGGGTTACCTGCAGGACGTCGACATCAACCGTTACCGCTCGCTCATCGAGCGCCTCGGTCTGCGTCGCTGAGCGCACCAGCGTTCTATCGCGCAAAACATTCTTGGAAGGCCGCCCCACGGTGTGGGGCGGCCTTCGGCGTTCCCGGATGCCACCCGGTGGCATCCATCCTGACGGCCGCGCCGGACGGGCGCCCGGGCGGGCGGCGGGGACGGCTCAGGATGCCGCGCGCGCGGCGACCAGGTCGGGGTGCCAGCGCTCCGCGACGTCGGGGTGGGCCCGCAGGCGGGACTTCAGCGCGTTCTCGCCGTACGTGGCGTAGATGGGGTTCGACGGGTCCTGCGTGACGCCGCGGGACTGCGCCGCCAGCTCGGCGGGGAGCTCCATGATCGGCAGGCGGGTGTCGAGCGCGGGGTTGAAGAAGAACGGCACCGAGATCCGCTCGTCGGGGAAGGTCGGCGAGATGACGCGGTGGTTCGTCGCCGTCAGGTACCCCTGCGTCGCGTGCTCGAGGAGCTCGCCGATGTTGACGACGAACGCGCCGGGCACCGGGGGAGCATCGACCCACTCGCCGTCGCGCTGCACCTGCAGGCCGCCCTTGCCGGGCTCGACCCAGAGCAGCGTGAGGACGCCCGAGTCCTTGTGGGCGCCGACGCCTTGCTGAGGCGTGGGGTCGTCCGTGCCGGGGTAGCGGACGATCTTGATGAGCGTCTGCGGGTCGCCGAAGTGGTCGTCGAAGAAGTGCTCGTCTGCGCCGAGGGCGACCGCCCAGGCGCCCAGCAGGCGGCGGGCGACCCCGGTCAGGTGCTCGTGCCACTCGGCGACGACGTCCTTCAGCTCCGGCTGCGCGGCCGGCCAGAGGTTGGGGCCGACCAGGCGGTTGAAGCCGGGGCCGTCCGGGTCGACGATGGGCTCCCGCTCGGGACCGATGTCGATCTGCTCGCGCCAGTCGACGCGTCCCTGCGTACGCTCGCCGCCCACGCGCGTGTACCCGCGGAAGTGGGGGCTCGTGACGTTCTCGATCGAGAGCTTCTCGGCCTCGGGCAGCGCGAAGAAGTCCTTCGCCGCCTGGAGCAGGCGCTCCTCGAGCGCGGGGCTGACGCCGGTCCCCGTGAGGTAGAAGAACCCCACGTCATGCGTCGCCGCTCGGAGGTCGTCGCGGAAGCGTGCGGCGGCATCCGGGCCCTGGTCGAGCTGGGAGAGGTCGAGGACGGGGAGGTTCAGGTCGGACATGCGACGAGGCTAGATCGCCGGGAGGGGCCCGGGGCGAATGTTGCGAGGCGTTACCCGCGGGGAGCGCGCGACGACGCCCGAGGGTCGCCGGGCCCCCTCGGACGGGCCGGGATCCGCGTGATCCTGCGGCGGAGCCCGTGTTACGCCCGCTCTGAGACCCCGCCGGGTGGCGGATAAACCCCGCCGATCGGCGGGGTGTGGACGCGGCACGATCCTGCGTATCGTTTCCGGGTCAGGTGAGGCTGTCCTTACCTCCCGCAGTGCCGCGGTGTTCCACCCCGTCCCGAAAGTCGGATATCACCCGTGCTTGCCAGCTTCTTCGCCACGTTCATCGTCGGCCTCCGCGAGGGCCTCGAAGCCGCCCTCGTCGTCGGCATCCTCGTCGCCTACCTCACGCGCCTCGATCGTCGCGACACGCTTCCGCGGCTCTGGGCGGGCGTGGGACTCGCCGTCGCCCTCGCGGTCGCGGTCGGCGCGGTCTTCACCTTCGGCGCCTACATGCTCACGTTCGAGGCGCAGGAGCTGCTCGGCGGAGGACTCTCGCTCCTCGCGGTCGCGATGGTGACCTGGATGATCTTCTGGATGCAACGGGCCGGTCGGTCGCTGAAGGCCGGCCTCGAGAGGGGCGTGGACACGGCGCTGCGCGGCGGCGTCTGGGCCCTCGTCGCGATCGGTTTCGTGTCCGTGGCCCGCGAGGGCGTCGAGACGACGCTGCTGCTGTGGTCGATGGTGCAGTCGTTCGGCTCGGAGCCGGTCGCGCTCGTCGGCGCGCTCCTCGGTCTCGTCCTGGCCGTCCTGCTGGGCTGGCTCATCGCGCGCGGCATGCTGCGGCTCGACCTCGGCCGGTTCTTCACCTGGACCGGCGGCTTCCTCGTCGTGGTCGCGGCGGGCGTCCTCGCGTACGCCGTCCACGACCTGCAGGAGGCCGGGGCCCTCCCTGGGCCGTTCCGCGCGGGGGCGCCGGTCGACCCGGCCACGGGGCTCGTCGTGACGGGCTGGGCCGGCTTCCCGTTTGGGTGGGCGTTCGACGTCTCGGACCGCATCGCCCCCACCAGCCCGATCGCGGCCCTGCTGCAGGCGACCGTCGGCTTCATGCCGGCGATGACGTGGCTGCAGGTCGTCGCCTGGGTCGTGTACCTCGCCGTCGTCGTCCCCCTCTTCGTGCGCGGAGTCCGCGCCCATCGCCGCCCCCGCGGGTCCGCACCCCGGGAGACTCCCGCCCCGACGCCGATCCCCGCCGACGCCCGTGTCCCCGCCGCCCGCGACGCGGCCCTTCCCGCCTCCGATGCCGCCCGCGTGCCCGACGCGGCGGCCTCCGCCCCTGATCCGAATGGAGCATCATGACCTCGACTCGCCTCCTCGCGGCCACGGCCGTGGCCGGCGCGGCCGTCCTCGTCCTCTCCGGCTGCGTCGCCAAGACGGATGCCGCCGCCTCCGGCGCGCTCGCGGTCACCTCGACCGCCGACGGCTGCGCCGTCTCCGCGGCGTCCGCGCCGAGCGGGACCGTCGCCTTCGACGTGAGCAACGAGAGCGACCAGGTCACGGAGTTCTACCTCCTGGCATCCGACGGCCTGCGCATCGTCGGCGAGGTCGAGAACATCGCCCCGGGCGCGTCGCGGAACCTCACCGTCGTGGCCCAGCCGGGCGACTACTTCACCTTGTGCAAGCCCGGCATGGTCGGCGACGGCGTGGGGCGGGCGAGCTTCTCGGTGACGGGGGACGCCGTCGCCGTCGAGGGCGCGGACGCCGAGCAGAAGCAGCAGGCGGTCGACCTCTACGCCGCGTTCGTGAAGGACCAGGCGGGACAGCTGCTGCCCGCGGTCGAGACGTTCGCCGCGGCCTACGAGGCCGGCGACGACGCGGCCGCGCGCGAGCAGTTCCCGCGGGTGCGCGCCTTCTACGAGCGCATCGAGCCGATCGCGGAGGCGCTCGGCGACCTCGACCCGCGCATCGACTACCGGGAGGTCGACGCGGTCGCGGAGGGCCTGGACTGGACCGGCTTCCATCGCATCGAGAAGGACCTGTGGGTCCCCGCGCAGGACGCGCTGAACGCGGACGGCGAGACGCCGGCATGGAAGGACTGGACGCCGTCGACCCCGGCCGAGCGCGCGACGTACGGCGACAAGCTCATCTCCGACACGCAGGAGCTGTACGACTACGTGCACGGCGAGGAGTTCCTGCAGGCGCTGGAGACGCAGGGCGTGGCCGGCATCTCGAACGGCGCCATCGCCCTGCTCGACGAGGTCGCCAGCGGCAAGATCAGCGGCGAGGAGGACTGGTGGTCGGGGACCGACCTCTTCGACTTCGCCGCGAACGTGGAGGGCTCGAAGATGGCGTTCTCCCTCGTGCGCGACTTCGCGGAGTCGAAGGGCGACAAGGGAGCCGAGCTGGTGGCCCGCATCGACACCGGGTACGCCGACCTCGAGGCCGCGCTCGCCGCGCACGGCTCGGCCGACGCGGGCTTCGTCCCGTACGCGCAGCTGACCGAGGCCGACAAGCGCCAGCTCACCGATCTCATCAACGCGCTGGCCGAGCCGCTCTCGCAGCTCACGGTGACCGTTCTCGAATGACCGTGAGCGAGCAGAGCAGCGTTCCGGAGGGGGCGGCGGATGCCACCGGCCTCTCCCGCCGCGGACTGATCGGCCTCGCCATCGGTGCCGGTGCCGCGGGTCTGGCCGTCGGGTCCGGGGGCGGCCTGGTCGGCGGCGTCGCCCTGGGGCGCGAGCGGGAACGGCAGACGATGGATGCCGCGGCCGGAGGGTCCGGCATCCATCAGCCCGGCATCACGACCCCGGTGCAGGATCACCTGCACTTCGCGGCGTACGACATGATGGCGCGCACCACCCGCGACGACCTCGCCGAGCTCCTGTCCGACTGGACCTACGCGGCGAACCGCATGATGCAGGGGCTCGACGTCAGCGCCACCGGCGCCGTGGGCGGCTCGCCGGAGGCGCCGCCGGACGACACGGGCGAGGCCGTCGGGCTTCCGGCCAGCAACCTCACCATCACGTTCGGTTTCGGTCCCTCGCTCTTCGACGGACGGTTCGGACTCGAGGGTCGGCGGCCGGCCGGACTCGAACGACTGCCGGCGTTCCTCGGCGACGACCTCGATCCGCTGCGGTCGGACGGCGACCTGTGCATCCAGGCCTGCGCGGACGACCCGCAGGTCGCGGTCCATGCCATCCGCAACCTCAGCCGCATCGCCTTCGGGCGGGCCACGATCCGCTGGTCGCAGCTCGGGTTCGGACGCACGTCGAAGACCACGTCCGAGCAGTCGACGCCGCGGAACCTCTTCGGGTTCAAGGACGGGACGGCCAACATCCTCGCCGACGACGGTGCCGCCCTCGACGAGAACGTCTGGGTGTCGGCATCCGAGGGTCCGGCGTGGCTGGCGGGCGGCTCGTACCTCGTCGCCCGCCGGATCGCGATGCTCATCGAGACCTGGGACCGCACCCGGCTCGCCGAACAGGACCGCGTGGTGGGGCGCGACAAGGGCCAGGGGGCGCCGCTGTCGGGCGGGGACGAGTTCACGCCGCCGGACTTCTCGGCGACGGATGCCGCCGGCTCGCCCCGCATCGACCCGCGCAGCCACGTGCGTCTGGCTCACCCCGACGCGAACGGCGGCATCCGACTCCTGCGCCGCGGCTACAACTTCGTCGACGGGACCACCGACCTCGGCCGGCTGAACGCCGGGCTGTTCTTCCTGTCGTTCCAGAAGAGCCCCGAGCGCTACATCACGGTGCAGCGGTCCCTGTCGACGGATGCCATGGGGGAGTACCTCCGCCATGTCGGCTCGGGACTGTGGGCGGTGCCGCCGGCTCCCGCCGCGGGGGCGTCGGTGGGCGCCGGGCTGCTCGGCGTGTGAGCTCCCGTCGGTTCCGGTCCAGTGAACGCTCCGGCGCGAGGGAAACGCCGTGCCACGCCGTTTCCGCCGCGCGAGAGCGTTTCCTGGGGACCGGGGTCAGCCCTCCTGGCCGGCGCCGGGGTCAGCCCGCGCGGCCGGCGCCGAAGGTCAGCCCGCGCGGCCGGCGCCGGGGTCAGCCCGCGCGGCCGGCGCCGAGGGAGCGGTCGCGCAACAGCCAGGGGAGGCGCGGCTCCACCAGCGGGCGCGTGAGGCGCCGCACCGGTCGGCTCGACAGGCCGACGGCGATCGCGACGCTCGCGACGGCGATGATCGGAAGCCACAGCCCCACCGGCTCGAGGTCGCGCAGCACCCCGGACTGCCGGAACGGGTAGAGCACGAAGGTGTGGAGGAGGTAGACGTACATCGTGTACCGCCCCAGGTGCGTCCAGCGGGTCTCGCGGCGGGGGACGAGGAGCAGGAACGCCGCCATGAGCGTCAGCGCGAGCACGATGAGGCCCAGGCGCACGAGCCCCGCCCACCAGTGCCCGGCGTCGAGGTCGACATAGGGGTCGACGAAGAACAGCCACGTGCCCAGGCGCACGACCCGCCAGAGGTCGACGAAGGCGAACGCCACGACCCCCGCACCCGCGAGGACGGCCGCCGCGGCCACCCGCAGCCACACCGGCCGCGCGGCGAGAAGGCCGAACCGCTCGACGACGTCGCGGTCGCGCAGCCACCACCCGATGGTGAAGAACGGCAGCAGCCCGAGCGCGCGGGACAGCGAGAAGGTGGAGTCGATGCTCGGCAGGTATCCCGTCACGATCGAGATGGCCACCGCCCAGACCACCGGTCCGCGCAGGAGCGCCAGGTACGGCAGCACGAGACGGAAGATCGCGAGGGCCAGCAGGAACCACAGCGTCCAGGACGCCTGCGTCGGGTCGAGGTTCGTCCGCCCGGTGAGGAGGAACCGCAGCACCGTCCACAGCGTCTCGAAGATGAGGTACGGCGCCAGCAGATCGGTGAACAGCCGGGCCATCCTGGCCCGCGTGGGCTCCGCCGACGAGGAGAAGAACCCCGCCACGAGGGCGAACAACGGCATGTGGAACGCGTAGACGAGCAGGTAGAGCGCCTCGGCGGCATCCGAATCGTAGGTGAGGCGCTGGATCGCGTGGCCGAACACGACGAGCACGATCGCGGCGAATCGCGCGTTGTCCCAGAACGGCACACGCGTCTTCGCGGTCGCAGCAGTGCGGGGGGCGGCATCCATTCGTCTCATCTGCGGTCACGCTAGCCCGGTGCGCTCCGCGGGTCGACGGGTGTAGCGAGGGGATGCCGGTGGGGTATGGCGGAATAATCCCTGCGGTCGTGCGTTCCATCAGGTACATTCAGATGCATACAAACAGGAGGCGCATCGTGAACGAGACGAGCAACTGGCCGGGCATGCAGTTCGGTGTCATGACGGTCAGCGACATCACGCAGGACCCGACGACGGGCAAGACCCCGAGCGAGGCCCAGCGCATCAAGGACACGCTCACGATCGCCAAGCACACCGAGGAGGTCGGCCTCGACGTCTTCGCCCTCGGCGAGCACCACAACCCGCCGTTCTGGTCCTCCTCGCCCACGACGACGCTCGCGTACATCGCCGCGCAGACCGAGCGCCTCATCCTCACGACGTCGACGACGCTCATCACCACGAACGACCCGGTGAAGATCGCCGAGGACTTCGCGATGCTGCAGCACGTGTCGGGCGGCCGCGCCGACCTCATGCTCGGCCGCGGCAACACCGGCCCGGTGTACCCCTGGTTCGGCAAGGACATCCGTCAGGGCCTGCCGCTGACCATCGAGAACTACGACCTGCTGCACAAGCTGTGGCGCGAGGACGTCGTCGACTGGGAGGGCAAGTTCCGCTCGTCGCTGCAGGGCTTCACCTCGACCCCGCGTCCGCTGGACGGGGTGCCCCCGTTCGTATGGCACGGCTCGATCCGTACCCCCGAGATCGCCGAGCAGGCCGCCTACTACGGCAACGGCTTCTTCGCGAACAACATCTTCTGGCCCAAGGAGCACTACCAGCGCCTCATCACGCTGTACCGCGAGCGCTTCGCCCACTACGGCCACGGCACGCCCCAGCAGGCGATCGTCGGCCTCGGCGGCCAGGTGTTCATGCGCGCGAACTCGCAGGACGCGGTGCGCGAGTTCCGTCCGTACTTCGACAACGCGCCGGTGTACGGCCACGGCCCGAGCCTCGAGGACTTCAGCGAGATGACCCCGCTGACCGTCGGCTCGCCGCAGCAGATCATCGACCGCTACGCCGCGATGCGCGAGACGTTCGGCGACTACCAGCGCCAGCTCTTCCTCATCGACCACGCCGGCCTCCCGACCAAGACCGTGCTCGAGCAGGTCGACATCCTCGGCGGCGAGGTCGTGCCGGTGCTGCGCAAGGAGCTGCAGAAGAACCGTCCGGCCGAGGTGCCCGACGCGCCGACCCACGCCAACCTGATCGAGAAGATCTACGCCGGCGCCGCCCCGCGTCAGGCCGTCCCCGGCGCGAACCGCGGCGACAACATGGTCGCGGGCAGCCCGTACCAGGACGCCGCTCCTCGCTCGGGCAGCGCCTTCGGTGCCGCTGCGACGCGAGTGGGGGCCTGACATGGCCGCCCGCCGCATCGCCGTCGTCACCGCGGGTCTGTCCACGCCGTCGTCGACGCGCATGCTCGGCGACCGGCTCGCGCACGCGGTTCTCGCCGAGCTGCGCGAGCGCGGCATCGACGCGACCAGCGACGTGTTCGAGCTGCGCGACTACGCCCACGACCTGACCGACAACCTGCTCACGGGCTTCGCCCCGCCCGCCCTCGAGCAGATGATCAACACGGTCGTCTCGGCGGATGCCGTGATCGCGGTCACGCCGATCTTCTCGACGAGCTACTCGGGTCTGTTCAAGTCGTTCATCGACGTGCTGGACCCGCAGGCGCTGAGCGGCACGCCCGTGCTCATCGGCGCGAACGCCGGCACCGCCCGGCACTCGCTCGCGATCGACTACGCGATCCGTCCGCTGTTCACCTACCTGCACGCCAACCCGGTGCCGACCGGCGTCTTCGCGGCGTCGAGCGACTGGGGCGCCAACGCCGACGAGGTCGCGCCGCTCGGCTCGCGCGTCGAGCGCGGCGCCCGGGAGCTCGCGGACGCCATCGCCGTTCGCGAGCCCGTGCGGGACGCAGACCCGTTCGACCCGTCGTCGTACCTCGGCGAGGGCCGCTCGTTCGGTCACCTCCTGGGTGGTCTGTCGGGCGAATGACCCGTCCCCCCGACGCCCCGCCGGTTCTCCGGCGGGGCGTCGTCGTGTTCGCGGGGGAGGGGATGTAGGGAGGGGAGGACGGGTGGGGCCGGTGGCATCCTCCGGTCTCGTCATCTCCTCCCGTCGGCGCCGGTGGGGCGGACAGCGGGGGGAGGGGATGCAGGGAGGGGAGGACGGGTGGGGCCGGTGGCATCCTCCGGTCCCGTCATCTCCTCCCGTCGGCGCGCCCGCCTCAGAGCACGATGTCGGACCGGGATGCCAGCTCCCGCACCTCCGCCGGACGCAGACCCGGGCGGGTGAGGACGTCGGCCGTCGGGAGAGGGCCGAGGTCGATCCCGGTCTCGTCCGCGATGCCGCCGATGGGCACCTGGAACGTGCGGAACGCCCCCAGCGGGGGCACCGTGAGGCCTTGCCGGGTGTCGACGAGGTCGCTCTGGTCCAGGACGAAGCCGGCGGCGGCGAGCGCGTCGCCCTGGCGCCACGCGGCGATCTTCCAGAAGCGGAGGGGGACCCGGATGCCGCGGTACGGCGGGTCGTCCTCTCCCCGCACCGGCGCGGTGAAGACCGAGATGCGCTGGTCCGTCGTCTCGGCGTACTCCAGCACGTGGTCCTCGAGGCCGAGCCACAGCTCCTTGGACTGGTTGAAGCCCGCGACCTGCGGGGCCGCGTTGGTGTAGAAGAACGTCGCCTCGGTGGCATCCCGAGCCTCCTCCGTCGACCCCCAGCCGGGATCGCGCCGACGGACGAGATGCCCGCGGTCGAGGTCGTTGCGGCTGTAGACCTCGGGCCCGGCCTGCGCGTCCGCGTCGACCCGCGGGTCGAGCCGCCACTCGCCGCTGCGGGGGAGGTCGCGCAGGGTCGCGCCGTCGATGACGACCGCCGTCACCGCGGCGAGGCGCCGCTCCTCGTCGAGGAGCACCGAGAACCGCGGGTAGTCCAGCCGCGTCGCGGGGACGGAGGGCGCGGGGAGGGGGAGGGGGATGCCGAGGAAGTCCGAGTCGTAGCCGTCGCTCATCCGTCCATCGTGGCCTTCACCCCCGACATCGGGACAGACTTGCGCAATGGAACAGCACGTGAAAACACGCGCCGACGCACCCGCGGGCTTCTTCGCCGCCGAGGCGGCGGGACTGACCTGGCTGGCCGCGGCGGGCGGGGTGCGCATCGCCCGTGTCGGCGAGGTGACCGAGGACCGCATCGCACTGGAACGCATCGCCGAGACCCGTCCGACCTCCGACGCCGCGACGGCCTTCGGCGCGGCGCTCGCCGCGACCCATGAGGCCGGTGCCGCGGCGTTCGGCTCACCGCCGCCCGGGTGGGAGGGCGACATCTTCATCGGCCGCCGCAGCCAGCCGGCACGGCCCACCCGGACCTGGGGCGCGTTCTACGCGACGCAGCGGGTCGAGCCGTTCCTGGCCACCGCCGTCGCGGCGGGGAACCTCGAGGCATCCGGGGCCCGGACCGTCCAGCGCGCGTGCGCGCTCATCGCCGAGGGGGTGTTCGACGACGACGAGCCGCCGGCGCGCCTGCACGGCGACCTGTGGGCGGGGAACGTCCTGTGGTCGCCGGACGGGGTCGTGCTCATCGACCCCGCCGCGCACGGCGGACACCGTGAGACGGATCTCGCCATGCTCGCCCTCTTCGGGTGCCCGTTCCTCGACCGCGTCCTCGCCGGGTACGAGGAGCGCCACCCCCTGCGGGACGGCTGGCGGGACCGCGTTCCCGTGCATCAGCTGCACCCGCTGGCGGTGCACGCCGCCGGACACGGACCGTCGTACGGCCGCGCGCTCGTCGACGCGGCGGTCCAGACGCTCGCGCTCGCCGGGGAGTGACGGGGCCGGGGGCCGTGGCATCCCGGGTCCGGCCTGAGGGCGCGGTGGAATCGGACCAGGGCGTCGGAATCGGATGCCACGGGCTCTCCCCTCCGAATCCGGCGCTGCCGTCCGATTCCGGGCGCGCAGCCCGCCACCGCCTCAGCCGCGCAGCGCCCGCCGCCGCGCCCGACGCGCCGCCACGACGTCGATCCCCGCCCCGATGCCCACGGCGAGCACGATCGACACGAGGACGGCCACCCCGGCCCGGCCCGGGACGAGCGCGGCGACCACCGCTCCGATGACCGCCTGATACGCGGCCCACGCCGTCGCGGCGAGCGCGGCGACACCGAGGTAGCGGGGCGGGGAGAGCCGGGCCGCGCCGGCGGCGAGGTTGACCGCCAGCCGCGCGAACGGCACGAACCGGGCGGTGAACAGCACGGCCGCGGCGTTGCGCTCCAGGCGGGACCGGGCCCCGTCCAGCGCCGCGCGCACCCGCGGTCCCCGCATCCACCGCCACCGTTCGACCCCGACGGCCCGGCCGAGGAGGTAACAGCACAGGTCCCCGGCGAACGCGGCGCCGGCCGCCACGAGCATGACCCCGCCGAGCGTCGGGACGCCGTGGGCGGCGGCGAGCGCCCCGAACGCGGTGACCGCCGTCTCACCCGGGACCACCACGAGGAAGGCGTCCGCGAACACGAGAGCGGCCATCCCGAGCAGCGCCCACGGGCTCGCGGCGACGGTCAGCAGCCACGCGTCCACGTCCATGGCGCCACTCTCCGCCGCGGGAGCGGACGCGGGGTCGACCGGGCGGTGACGTCGCACCGAGCATCGGGTGAACATCGTGCGATGCGGCCACACGGCGGCATCCGTGGTCCCACTCTGGAAGCGTGAGAGTCGCGCTCCTGGCCGAATCCTTCCTCCCGCACATGAACGGGGTCACCGGCTCCGTCCTCCACGTCCTGCGCCACCTCGCCGAGGCGGGGCACGAGACGCTCGTCATCGCCCCGAAGGCGGGCGACGTCACCGCCGACCTGCACGGCGCCCGCACCGAGCTGCTGCGCTCCGTGCCGCTGCCGTCGTACCCCGAGGTGCGCGTGGTGTTCGCGCGCGCGGCGCGGCTCACCGCTCTGCTGCGCGCGTTCGACCCGGACGTCGTACACCTCGCCTCGCCGTTCGTGCTCGGCTGGCAGGGGCTCGCCGCCGCCGACGCGCTGCGGATCCCGTCCGTCGCGGTGTACCAGACCGACGTCGTCGCCTACGCGCAGAAGTACGGGCTCCCGCACGCCACGGCGCTCGTCGCCGGACACGTCGCGCGCCTGCACCGCCGCGCGACCCTGACGCTGGCCCCGTCGTCGGCATCCGTCCGCCAGCTCGACGACCTCGGCGTCGACCGGGTCCGCCGGTGGGGACGGGGAGTGGATGCCGCCCGCTTCACGCCCGAGCGACGCGACGACGCGTGGCGGGCCGAGGTCGCGCCGCACGGGGAGCGGATCGTCGGCTACGTCGGACGGCTCGCGCCCGAGAAGCAGGTCGACGACCTGCGGGTGCTCGCCGACCTGCCGGGCACCCGCCTCGTCGTGGTCGGCGACGGGCCGTCGCGTGCCGCGCTGGAGAAGGCGCTGCCCGGTGCGCTGTTCACGGGCCACCTCTCCGGCGACGCGCTCGCCGCGACCATGGCCGGCTTCGACGTGTTCGTCCACCCGGGGGAGAGCGAGACGTTCGGGCAGACCATCCAGGAGGCCCTCGCCAGCGGGGTCCCCGTCGTCGCCACGGGGGTGGGCGGACCGGTCGACCTCGTCCGCTCGAGCGTCGACGGATGGCTGTACCGGCCCGGCGACCTGGTCGACCTCCGTGCGCGGGTCGCGGACCTCGTCGGCGACGACGCCAAGCGCGACGCGTTCGCCCGCGCGGCCCGCGAGGCCGTGTCCGGACGGACGTGGGAGGCGCTCACCCGCGACCTCGTCGACCATTACCGGGATGCCGCCTCCCTGCGCGCCATCGACGACGGCATGCTGGTGCGCGGTGGGGAGCGGGTCGCCGCGCCCGTGGCATCCCTCCCGCGCCGTCGCTGGACGAGGTTCGTCGCTCTCGGGGACTCGCTCACCGAGGGGCTGTGCGACGCCTCCCGCATGCCGTCGGGGCAGTACCGCGGCTGGGCGGACCGCCTCGCGGAGCTGCTCGCCCACACGAGCGAGACCGGCCCCTTCCGGTACGCGAACCTCGCGGTGCGCAGCCGTCGCGTGCGGCACCTCATCGACGAGCAGATCCCCGCGGCGCTGGAGCTGCAGCCGGACCTCGTGTCCATCCTCATCGGGGCGAACGACCTCGTCGGCCCGGCGCCGGTGATCCCCGCGCTCGCGGCCGAGGTCGAGTCGGCCGTGCGGGCCGTCCGCCGGACCGGGGCGGACGTGCTCCTCGTGACGACGTTCCTCCCGCGTCGCGCGGCGGCCCGCATCTTCGCGCGGCGGTTCGCCGCCTACAACACCGAGCTGCGGCGGATCGCACGGGCGCACGGGGCGCTGCTGCTCGATCTCGAGGCGGTTCGCGAGATCGGGGAGCTCCCCGTGTGGGCCGACGACCTCGTGCACCTGCGCTCGCGCGGGCACCGCCTCGTGGCGTATCGCGCGGCGGAGGCGCTCGGCGTGCCCGATGCGGGCGCGCTGCTCGGACTGGACGAGGCCCTCCACGCCGACGACGACGAGCCGCGTCCCGGCTGGCTGACGCGGGACGCGCTGCCGTGGGTGTGGCGGCGGGTGCGGGGGCGGACGGCCGGCGACGGCGTCGTCGCGAAGCACGCGACGTACGTGGAGCTGCCGTCGCGCGGCGATCGCGAGCGCTCCCGCGCGGTGTGAGGTGGGTCGCGCTCGCCGTCCGGATCGCACGTGCGCGGGAACCACCCGGAGATCACGGACGCTGATAGGCTCGGACGGGTTGCCGCCATGGCATCCGCTCAATTCCATATGAGCTCACGGAGCAGGCCGGCAGACGCTGGTCCCCTGTGGTGGACTCCCCGTCGTCTCGCCGGGTGGTCGTCTACTGGTGGCCAGTCGCCGGGAATCCCGTGCCGACGCGTCGGCGCGCCCTTTCTGCCTGTTCCTGCTCCTTCGCATGTCAGCTCGTCGTCCACACGGGACGGCGAGCCTAAACAAAGAAGGAGGGACCTCTTGGAAGGTCCAGAAATCACTGCCGCCGAAGCCGTTCTCGACAACGGCCGTTTCGGCACCCGTACCGTCCGGTTCGAGACCGGACGCCTCGCTCAGCAGGCTCAGGGCGCAGTCGCCGCCTACCTCGACGAGGAGACCATGCTCCTGTCGGCCACCAGCGCCGGCAAGCACCCGCGTGAAGGATTCGACTTCTTCCCGCTGACCGTCGACGTCGAAGAGCGTTCCTACGCCGCCGGCAAGATCCCCGGCTCGTTCTTCCGCCGCGAGGGTCGCCCCTCCACCGAGGCGATCCTCGTCTGCCGCCTCATCGACCGCCCGCTGCGCCCGTCGTTCGTCGACGGTCTCCGCAACGAGGTCCAGATCGTCGTCACCGTGCTCTCGATCGCTCCCGGCGAGTTCTACGACGCCCTCGCGATCAACGCCGCGTCGCTGTCGACCCAGATCTCGGGTCTGCCCTTCTCGGGTCCGATCGCCGGCGTGCGCCTCGCGCTCATCCCGGGCCACGGCGAGCACGCCGACCAGTGGGTCGCGTTCCCGACCGTCACGCAGCTCGAGGAGGCCGTGTTCGACCTCATCGTCGCCGGTCGCGTCCTCCCGGACGGCGACGTCGCGATCATGATGGTCGAGGCCGAGGCGACCGAGGGCAGCTGGAACGCCATCAAGGGCGGCGCCACCAAGCCCAACGAGCAGGTCGTGGCCGAGGGCCTCGAGGCCGCCAAGCCGTTCCTGACGCAGCTGGTGAACGCGCAGAACGAGGTCGCGCGCACCGCGGCCAAGGAGATCCAGGCCTACCCGGTCTTCCCCGCCTACAGCAGCGAGGTCTACGACTTCGTCGCCGGTCGCGCCTACGACGACCTCGTCGGCGTCTACCAGATCGCCGACAAGCAGGAGCGCCAGAACGCCGACGACGCCGTCAAGGACCGCGTCAAGGGCGAGCTCATCGCCGCCGTCGAGGCGGGCGAGCTGCCCGCGGGCGCGCCGATCGAGTTCTCGGCCGCCTACAAGTCCGTCACGAAGAAGATCGTGCGCGGACGCATCCTCTCCGACGGCGTGCGCATCGACGGTCGCGGCCTGGCGGACATCCGCCCGCTCGACGCCGAGGTGCAGGTCATCCCGCGCGTCCACGGCTCGGCGATCTTCCAGCGCGGCGAGACCCAGATCCTGGGCGTCACCACGCTGAACATGCTCAAGATGGAGCAGCAGATCGACTCGCTGTCGCCCATCACGAGCAAGCGCTACCTGCACCACTACAACTTCCCGCCGTACTCGACCGGTGAGACCGGCCGTGTGGGTTCGCCCAAGCGTCGCGAGATCGGGCACGGCTTCCTCGCCGAGCGCGCGCTCGTGCCGGTGCTGCCCAGCCGCGAGGAGTTCCCCTACGCGATCCGTCAGGTGTCCGAGGCCCTCGGCTCCAACGGTTCGACGTCGATGGGCTCGGTGTGCGCCTCGACCCTGTCGCTGCTGAACGCGGGTGTGCCCCTTCGCGCCCCCGTCGCCGGTATCGCCATGGGCCTGGTCACCGACGAGGTCGACGGACAGACGCGCTACGCCGCGCTGACCGACATCCTCGGCGCTGAAGACGCCCTCGGCGACATGGACTTCAAGGTCGCCGGCACGAGCGAGTTCATCACCGCGATCCAGCTCGACACCAAGCTCGACGGCATCCCGTCGTCGGTCCTGGCCGCCGCGCTCACGCAGGCCAAGGAGGCTCGTCTGACGATCCTCAACGTCCTGAACTCGGCGATCGACGCCCCCGACGAGATGGCGCCCACCGCGCCCCGCGTCATCAGCGTGCAGATCCCCGTCGACAAGATCGGCGAGCTCATCGGCCCCAAGGGCAAGACGATCAACTCGATCCAGGACGAGACCGGCGCCCAGATCTCCATCGAGGACGACGGCACCGTCTACATCGGCGCGACCGACGGCCCCTCGGCCGAGGCCGCCCGCGCCCAGGTGAACGCGATCGCCAACCCGACCAACCCCGAGGTGGGCGAGCAGTTCCTGGGAACGGTCGTCAAGATCGCGACCTTCGGTGCGTTCATCTCGCTGCTCCCCGGCAAGGACGGACTGCTGCACGTCAGCGAGGTCCGCAAGCTCGCCGGTGGCAAGCGCGTCGAGAATGTCGAGGACGTGCTCTCGGTCGGTCGCAAGATCCTCGTCCGCATCACGAAGATCGACGACCGCGGCAAGCTGTCGCTCGAGCCGGTGCTCGACGAGACGCCGGAGCCTGCCGACCAGCAGAGCTCGGCCGCGTCGAGCGAGGGCCCGGAGGCTCCCGCCGAGGGCTGATCCCCGCGTCACCGGATGCCCGTCCCGCCGTGTGCGGGGCGGGCATCTCGCATGTGACGGAAGGGGCTGAAGGGGGCGGAGGGATGCCACCGCCCCAGACGTTATGGAATGTTTACCCCCTCGGCGGGCCGGTGCGCGGAGGCGGTCGATCGAGGCTCTACCCTCGAAGTACGCGTCGGGGGGCGTGCGGCTCAGCAGAGGTCCGCGACGTCACCCCGGCACGGCGAGGGGACCCATCATGAGCGGCTCGGGCGTCGACGAGACGGCCTCGCCGCGCCTGCGCCGGGACCGTGCGCCGCACCCCTCGGCCCCCATCACCCTGCAGGGCCCCGGGCTCGGCGCCCACGTGCGCGTGCCGCTGGGCGAGACGGGCTTCGACGTCTTCCCGCTCTTCCTGGGCGCCGGCGAGTTCGGCTGGAACGTCGACGCCACGACGGCGTTCGAGATCCTCGACACCTACGGCGAGCTGGGCGGGAACGCCGTCCACACCGCCGACAGCTTCGCCGCGGGACGCAGCGAGTACATCGTCGGGTCGTGGCTGCGGAGCCGCCGCGCCCGGGACGAGATCGTCCTCACGGTGCGCGTCGGGCGGCACCCCGACAATCCCGGCCTCGACTCGGTCAACCTGGTGCGCGCGGTCGAGGCGTCCCTCACCCGTCTCGGGACGGACCGCATCGACGTGCTGTCGCTGGACGCCGCGGCCGGCGACCCCGCGATGCTCGAGGACACGCTCGCGACGAGCGAATGGCTCGTCGAGTCGGGCAAGGTCCGGGCGATCGGCGCACACGGCTACACGGCCGCGCAGCTGGTCGAGGCGCGGATCCTGTCCTCCGCCGGGTACCCGCGGATCACGGTCCTGGACGTGCCCTACAACGTGCTGCGCCGCGAAGAGTTCGAGGGCGACCTGCGTCTCGTCGCGGGCGCTCAGGGGATGGCCGTGACGCCGTCGCACCCGTTGGCGCACGGCTTCCTCGCGGGCGAGACGCGCACGCGCGACGCGCAGTCCCGTTCGGCCCGCGGAACGCAGCTCGCGGCCAACCTGAACCGTCGCGGCTCCCGCGTCCTCCGCGCGCTCGACGCGGTCGGGTCGGAGCTGGGGATCCCGGATGCCGCGGTCGCCGTGGCCTGGCTGCTCGCGCAGAAGATCGTCACCGCACCCATCGTGAACGCGCTCGCGCCGCGGCACGTCGTCGAGTGCATGCGCGCCGTCGGCGTGCGCCTGAGCCGCTCCCAGTTGTCGGACATCGCCCGCGCCGCGGAGTGACCCGCGCGGGCACCGCCCGGTCTCGCGCCGGTCGGCATCACCCGCTCCGGGTGAGCTTCGGGCTCGTGTCGGAGGGGTGACGTAGGCTGGGAAGCGTGCCCACCGGCACCGGATTCCGACGACGAAGCGAGCTGATGTGACGCACTACATCTATCTTGTGCGCCATGGGGAGCACCAGGATGCCGAGCACGGACTGACCGACGGGCCCTTGTCGCCGCGCGGTCAGCGCCAGGCCGCCCTGTTGGCCGACCGCCTGTCCGGACTGCCCCTCGACGCGGTCTGGCACTCTCCCCTGGAGCGTGCGGCTCAGACGGCGCGTGCCGTCGCGGAGCGTCTGCCCTCCGTCTCGCCGGAACCCACCGCGCTGCTGTTCGACTGCGTCCCCACCGGGATGACCCCCGAGACCCCGGCCGCCTACGAGCCGTTCTTCGGGGGCGTCACGGAGGCCGAGATCGACGCCGGTCGTGCCCAGATGGCCGACGCCACCGCGGAGTTCCTCGCCCGCCGGACCGGCGAGGTGCACGAGCTGCTCATCACGCACAACTTCGTCATCTCGTGGTTCGTCCGCGAGGTGCTGCAGGCCCCGGACTGGCGCTGGATGACGATCAACCAGGCCTTCTGCGGCTTGACGGTCATCGCGCAGAAGAAGGGCCGTCCCTGGACCCTGCTCTCGCACAACGACCTGGCCCACCTGCCGGTCGAGCTGCGCACCGGCCTGGTCGACCCGCTTCCGGTCTGACGCGCTTCTCGCTCAGCCGCGGCCGGTGCGGCACCGGTCGCAGATTCGGACGCGGGTCGTGGATTCGGACGCAGGGAGCCGTGGCATCCGATTCCGGCGTCTCCGTCCGATTCCGGACCACGGCGGCTCGTGCCGCTCCGTTCACCACGGCGTCGACGGCTGCGTCGACGAGCACACGGCGGCCGTCCGCCGTCCCGATCCGCCACCAGGCGATGGCCTCGGCGAGGTCACCTCGCGGCATCCGCCCTCCTTCGTTCACGACGCAGGCGCGCTCGCTCCCCGTCGGGGATCACGCGAATCCGCGGGACGGGGGAACCAGCCACCACCTCGGCGTCCTGCGGTAGCGGATGCGTCGGGGCGGTTCCACAGCCGCACGGGAGGTCGTCGGGGCGTCGGACCGGCTGTCCCGCGCCGTGCGCGTCGGGAGGTCAGAGGTCATCGTGGCCGATGCCAGGTCCTGCCGGCATGCGCACCTGCTCCGATCGCGGCAGCCGGGCGAAGAGATCGAGCCCGGTCCGAGGATCGCCGCGGCCGGCTGTCCCTTCTCCGCGCGTGACCACCCGGCCCCCACCGTGGGATGGCGCGAGCGAGCCATCCGGAGAGCGCGGCGTCTCCGAGGGCACCCCCACAATGTAGCGGGACCGGCGGCACGACCCGGCGCGGGTCCGCTGCTACGCCGGATTCGGACGCCGGTCGTGGATTCGGACGCAGGGAGCCGTGGCATCCGATTCCGGCGTCTCGATCCGATTCCGGGGCGTCAGGATCGCGGATGCCGCGGGCGTGGCCGGCGGGGCGGAGAATTGCAGCACACCCGTGTACGACCCGACCGAGGATCTCGCCGCGCAGCGGATCATGAGCGACGACCCGGCGTCCGCGGCCCCGGAGAGCGACGGCTGACTGCTCCGGCGGCCGAGATGTCGCGTCCGGAACGGGCGGCCCTCCGTCACTGCGGGGTCAGCGGCTTGGCGTACCAGCGGGTCGCGTTGGTGTTGTCGTTGTACGCCTCGATCGAGGTGAACCCGGATCGCGCGTAGAGCCCGCCGGCCGCCTCGAGGGTGTGGTGGGTGTCCAGGACCAGCTCCGCCGCACCGCGCTCGCGCGCGCGCCGCTCGAGCTCCTCCAGGATCGCCCGACCCCAGCCCTGACCGCGCCCGCCGTCGCGCACGAACAGGTGCTTCACCTCGTCGCGCGAACCGTGCGGGCCGTCCGCGATCCGACGGATGCCACCGCACCCGACAGGACGCCCCTCGTCGTCGTCCAGCACGACGAACACGCCCGCCGGCTCGATGAACGTCTCGGGGGACGGGAAGACCGTGCGGTAGGCGCCTCCCGGGAAGATGGCGGCGCGCAGCGCGAAGTACTCCTCGAGGAGCGCGCGGGCATCGGGAGCATCGACGGCGGAGGGACGGAGCGAGACCACGTTCCGATGCTAGATCCTGCGGCGCGTTCGCCCGCCCCGTCGGCCGTGGACGGGCCGCCCCGCCTAGGGTGGGAGGCATGACGACGCGTGTGGCCATCGTGGGTGGGACCGGCAAGCTCGGCGGCGTGATCCGCGAGGTCGTGGAGGCGGAGGACGGGTACGAGGTGTCCGCCGTCCTCTCGTCCCGCTCGGACCTCGCCGAGATGGACGGGTCCGACCTCGTCATCGACGCGTCCACTCCGGCCGTGTCGATCGACGTCGTCCGCGCCGCGATCGACCGCGGCATCAACGTGCTGGTCGGCACGTCGGGATGGTCCAGCGAGCGCATCGCGCTCGTCCGTCCCCTCGTGGATGCCGCCGACGTGGGCGTCGTCTTCATCCCCAACTTCTCGCTGGGCTCGGTGATCGGCAGCGCCCTCGCCGCCGCGGCGGCGCCGTTCTTCCCATCGATCGAGATCGTCGAGGCCCACCGCGAGACCAAGGTCGACTCCCCGAGCGGCACCGCCGTCCGCACGGCCGAACTGATCGCCGCGGCCCGGTCCGAGGTGGGACCCGTCGAGTCGCCGCACGTCGATCAGCGGGCGCGCGGTCAGAAGGTGGCATCCGTCCCCATCCACTCGCTGCGACGGCCGGGGGTCGTCGCCCGTCAGGAGACGGTGCTGTCGGGGCCCGGCGAGGCGCTGACGATCGTCCACGACACGATCGACCCCGCCACCGCCTATGCGCCGGGGATCCGCATCGCCCTCGCCGCCGCGCGGGAGGCCACCGGAGTCGTCGTGGGGCTGGACAGCTTCATCGACATCGGGGTGCGCACGCAGCCGGTCCGTGCGGGCGAGCCCGTGGCGGAGGACGCGGTGTCCGGGCAGGTCGCGGGCGCCACGCGCGCATGAGGGTCCGTGTCGCCGTCGCCGTCATGACGGTGCTGCTGCTGCTTTACATCGTCCTCGCCGGTCAGCGGGCCTTCGTCCTGCTCGCGAGCGGGCAGACGGTGGGCGTCGTCATGGGGCTGGCCCTGCTCGTCCTGCCGCTCATCGCGTTGTGGGCGATCGGCCGCGAGCTCTGGTTCGGCGTGCGGGCGCAGCGGCTGGGGGAACGACTGGATGCCGAGGGCGGTCTGCCCGACGAGGAGGTCGAGGTCCGGCCGAGCGGGCGTCTGACGCGGGACGACGGCGACGCGATCTTCCCGGCCTACCGGGCGGACGCGGAGGAGCACCCCGACGACTGGCGGGCGTGGTACCGCCTCGGACTCGCCTACGACGCCGCGTCGGACCGCCGCCGCGCACGCGAGGCCGTCCGCCGGGCGATCCGTCTGGAGTCCGAGGAGCGCCGCGCGGGCTGAGCCCGACGGGCCCGTGTCGCGGTGACGACGGGCCGCGCCGGATCAGGAGTGCGCCGGGACCGCGGACGCGACGGCGTCGTCGACCGTCTCGTGCAGGAAGTCGAACCCGGAGTCCTCGAGCACCGTCGGCTTCACGTCGGCGTCGGAGATGAGGATGGCATCCGTCGCGTCGCGTCCGAGGGCGAGCTTCATGCCCCATACGGGCGCACGCAGGACGTACGGCCGGTTCATGCGCCGCGCGAGGGCGAAACCCAGGTCGTTCGCGGTCGCCCGCGTCGGCCCGGTCAGGTTGACGGGTCCGTCGATGTCGGCGTCGATGACGTGACGGATGGCGCGGACCTCGTCGTCGAGCGTGATCCACGGCCACACCTGCGTTCCCCGCCCGATGGGGCCGGAGACGCCGAGCTTGGTGAGGAGAAGGAGAGGCTTCAGCACGCCCTCGGGGTGCACGATGGGGGCGGTGCGCAGCAGGGCGACGCGGGCCCGGTCGCCGGCCGTGCGCGCAGCGGTCTCCCACTCGCCGCAGATGTCGGCGAGGAAGCCCTCGCCGCGGGCGGAGTCCTCGGTCAGCCGTTCTCCGGGGCGCGAGCCGTAGAAGCCGGTGGCGCTGGCGTTGATCAGCGCCGGAGCGTCGTCGCCGAGGGCGCGGATCGCCGTCGCGAGCGTGCGGGTGGGGGTGATGCGGGACCACAGCAGCGTGCTCTTGTACGACGGAGTCCACGGGAAACGGCCGATGGAGGCGCCGTTCAGGCACACCACCGCGTCGGCGCCGGCCAGGACGTCGGGATCGAGGGGAGCGGCATCCTGCAGCCACTGCACCTCGTGCGGACCGCGCGGCTCGTGGCGGACGAGCGACGTGACGGCGACGCCGTCCGCCGTCAGCGCCTCGACGAGGGCGGAGCCGATGAGGCCCGACGCGCCGGAGATGACGACGCGCCGGGCCGGGGTCTCAGGCAAGCGTGGCCTCGAGGGTGATCTCTATGCCGGTCAGGGCCTGCGAGACGGGGCAGTTCGCCTTGGCATCCTGGGCGATCTTCTGGAAGGTCTCGTCGTCGATGCCGGGGACGACGGCGTTGACGTTCAGGTGGCTGCCGGTGATGCCGGTGCCGGGCTTGAAGGTGACGGACGCGGTGGCGTCGACGGACTCCGGCGGGGTGCCGTTGTCGGCCAGCGCGTTCGAGAGCGCCATGCTGAAGCACGACGAGTGGGCCCCGGCGAGCAGCTCCTCCGGCGTCGTGACGGAGCTCGAGCCCTCGCTGCGCGCCTTCCAGTTGACGTCGAACGTGCCGATACCCGACGACGTGAAGGTGACTTCGCCCGATCCCTCGAACAGGCTGCCCTTCCAGGCGGTGGTGGCTTCGCTCGTGACGGACATGCAGACCTCCCGGTGTTCACGCGACCCGAGTGGCCGCGGCGGGGTCAGCCTAGCCAGGGGCCCGGACGGCGTCCGGGTCTTGACAGGGACCCGCGTCAGGTTCCGCCTGGGCGGTCTGCGTGGGCCGTCGGTCTGGCTCGACGGGGACCCGTGCGTGGTTCCGCGGGGGCGGTCTGCGCGGGCCGTCGGACGGGGCGTGACCGGGACCCGTGCGTGGTCCGTCGGGGCCGTCTGCGCGGGCCGTCGGCCGGGGCGCGACGGGGGAGCGCGTCGAGCTCCGTGGACCTGTGGGGCGCGTTCAGGTGGCCGCGGATGGGCCGCGACCGATGAGGCCCGTGCGCTGGAGGAGCAGGTAGAGCTGGCATCCCAGGCACAGCCCGAAGACCGCGTTGAGGAACGCGGCGACGAACGCCACCGCGGCCGCGATCGGCAGTGCCCACGGCACCCCGACGAGATGCAGGAGCAGTCCGGCGCCGGTCACGAGGAGACCGACGCCCTGGGCGAAGCGCGGGGGCCGGGCGTCCTCGAACTCGGTGGCGGGGGAGAGGCGCGGCTGCACGACCCGACGGAACAGCACCGCCCACGGCGCGGTGCGCGGGGAGACGACGCTCCACAGGAACAGCGCGGCGATCACGACCAGCAGCAGGAAGCCGGGGTCGGCTGCGCGCTCCGCCAACGAGCCGGTGGTGGCACCGGTCGAGCTCCCGACGAGCGCGAGAGCGGTCGCGACCAGGAGCAGGACGGCGGTGGTGGATGCCACGAACCTCGGGCCGCGGACATCGATACGAGGGGCGTCAGCCATGGCGGGCCTCCTGGGTGAGACGGGTCAGCTCCGCCTCGACGGCGGCGCGGCTCGGCGGTCCGCCGAAGCGGGAGCGCTCGACGCCGCGGCGGTCGAGGACGAGGGTGGTCGGGGTCTGCAGGACACGGAAGCGCCGGGCGAGATCGGGCCGGTGGGTGAGATCGACGTCGAGGTGGCGGACGCCGTCGCGGGCGTCGGCCACGGTGGACAGCATCCGATGCACGCCGGGACACCAAGCGCACATCTCCGTGCTGAACTGCAGCAGTGTCGCTTCGTCGCCCAGAGGGCCGCTCTCGAGCACCGACGGGTCGACCGCCTGCGCGGGGGCGACCCCCGTGGCATCCCGTCGCCGGAGCCGGCCCTGCGAGCGCTGGAAGAGGACGCCGAGCACCGTCGCGACGCCCACGAGGGCGACGACGAGAGCGAGAGCGACGGGCAGGTCCACAGCCGACACGGTAGCCCAGGCCGCGGACATGCGGGGCCGTGCGTCCTCCCGTGACGGACGGTCCTCTCCTCCCCATCTCGACGGAGCGTCCGAGCGTCCACGGATCGCCGTCCGACACGTCGTCGCGAGGGGAGACGCGGGTATCGTGACTGCCGTGACGCGCGACATCCCCACTCCGTACGAAGACCTGCTCCGCGACGTGCTCGAGACCGGCGTGCACAAGGCCGACCGCACCGGTACCGGCACCACGAGCGTGTTCGGCCGGCAGATCCGGTTCGACCTCGCCGAGGGGTTCCCGCTCATCACGACGAAGCGCGTGCACCTCAAGTCGATCGTGTACGAGCTGCTGTGGTTCCTCCGCGGCGAATCGAACGTGTCGTGGCTGCAGGAGCACGGCGTCTCGATCTGGGACGAATGGGCGGACCCCGCGGGGGAGCTGGGGCCCGTCTACGGCGTGCAGTGGCGGTCCTGGCCCACCGCCGACGGCGGGGCGATCGATCAGATCACCCAGGTCGTCGAGCAGATCCGGCGCGACCCGGACTCGCGTCGCCTGATCGTTTCCGCGTGGAACCCGGCCGACATCCCCGACATGGCGCTCGCGCCGTGCCACGCGCTCTTCCAGTTCTACGTCGCCGACGGCAAGCTGTCGTGCCAGCTCTATCAGCGCAGCGCGGACATGTTCCTCGGCGTGCCGTTCAACATCGCGTCCTACGCGCTGCTCACCCTGATGGTGGCCCAGCAGACCGGCCTCGAGCCCGGCGAGTTCGTCTGGACCGGCGGCGACTGCCACGTCTACGACAACCACCGCGAGCAGGTGGCGGAGCAGCTCTCCCGCGAGCCCTATCCGTACCCGACGCTGCGCTTCGCCCGCACGCCCGCGTCGATCCTCGACTACACCTACGACGACATCGTCGTCGAGGGCTACCAGCACCACCCCGCGATCCGGGCGGCCGTAGCCGTATGACCCGCGTCGGGCTCGTCTGGGCGGAGGCCGACGGCGGCGTCATCGGCGCCGACGGAGGGATGCCATGGCACGTCCCCGAGGATCTCGCGCACTTCCGCGAAGTCACGGGGTCCGACGACGTCGTCATGGGTCGCCGCACCTGGGAGTCGCTCCCCCCGCGCTTCCGGCCCTTGCCGGGGCGGCGGAACATCGTGGTCACCCGCTCCGACGACTATCCGACGGAGGGTGCGGAGCGCGCCGACTCGCTCGACGCCGCTCTGGCCGCCGCGTCGAGCGACACGGTCTGGGTGATCGGCGGGGGCCGGCTCTACACCGACGCGATCGCCCGGGGCGACGTGCTCGAGGTCACGCGCCTCGACCTCGACATCGACGGCGACACCTACGCCCCCGGCACGGACGGCTTCGACCGGGTCCGCTCCGACCCGTCCGAGGGGTGGCACACGTCCCGGACGGGAACGCGATACCGCTTCGAGACTTACGAGCGGGAGGGCTGATCGTGTCGCGGACGGCGCTGGTGACCGGAGCGAGCTCCGGTCTGGGAGCGGAGTTCGCGCGTCAGCTCGCAGCGCAGGGTGCGCATGTCGTCCTCGTCGCCCGCGACCGTTCCGCCCTCGACGAGGTCGCCCAGACCGTCCGCGCCGCAGGGGGGAGCGCGGAGGTGCTGCCGGCCGACCTGCTCGACGCCGACGCGCTCGCCGCGGTGGAGCAGCGGCTCGGCGATGCCCGGCGACCCGTCCATCTCCTCGTCAACAACGCCGGTTTCGGTCTGGACCTCGCCTTCGAGAAGAACCCCGTGGTCGACGAGGTCCGCCACCTCCGGTTGCACGTCGAGGCCGCCCTCCGCCTCACGCACGCGGTCCTCCCGGGAATGCTCGAACGGGGAGGCGGTCGCATGGTGAATGTCGCGTCCGTGGCGGGGTTCGTGCCCCGCGGCACCTACGGTGCGGCGAAGGGCTGGCTCATCTCCTTCAGCCGGTGGATGAACGTCGTCTACGGCGGACGCGGCGTCACGGCGACCGCGGTCTGTCCGGGCTTCGTCCACACGAGCTTCCACGAGCGGCTGGGTCTCCCGCCCGGTGCGGAAGGGGTGCCCGCGGGCATGTGGCTGGATGCCGCCGACGTCGTCCGGGAGGGGCTGCGCGACGCCGCGCGGGGCCGGTCGGTGTCCGTGCCGTCGCTCCGCTACAAAGTGCTCGTCGCCGCGTCGCGACTGCTACCCGACCGCCTCGTGGTCGCGGCCGCATCACGCGGGCGCTGAGAACGCCGGCGCCCGGCCGGCCCCGGTCGGACCGCCCGCTCAGGCGAAACGCCCCAGGGCGATGCCGGCGTAGGCGAGCGCGGCGATCGACTCGCCGTCCGTGATCCCACCGTCGGCGATGAGGGCGAGGACGTCGGCGAAGGGGACCCACCGCACCGCGTCGATCCCTTCCTCGCGCTGGGACGCCGTGGCATCCCGGATCGTCAGCTCCCGGGCCAGGAAGACGTGCTCCGGTGCGGCGGCGATGCCGTTGAGGGCGTTCATGCGTCCCAGGGGGCGCCAGTCCGCCGCCTCGACGCCGGTCTCCTCGAACAGCTCGCGACGGGCTGCGACGAGGGGGTCCTCCCCGTCCGTCCCGCCCGCCGGTACCTCGAGGGAGCGTCCGGTCGTGTACCTCTCGAGCTCGACCAGGCAGACCCGCTCCTGCTCGTCGAGGGCGATGACGAACACCGCGGGCTGCTGCATCTCGACCACGCCGTAGATGCCGTCGCCGTGCGGGCCGGTCACGTCGTCCTCGCGGACGCGGATCCAGCGGTTCTCGTAGACGGTGCGCGTCGCGCGGGTGTGCCAGGCCATGCGCTCACCCTAGAGCGGCCGCCCGGTACGTCGACTGGTCGTGGGTGCCGGGGTGCGGCATCCTCCGCCCCACCGGTCCTGCAGAACGGCGGCCGCCCCGCCGGTCGGGTGATTCCGCTGGTCCGCGCCCCGGTCGCACCCCGACGACCCGATAACCTGGGACCATGACGCACTCCGGCAATCCCTTCGGTCAGGTGCTCGTCGCGCTCATCACCCCGATGACCGCCGACGGCGAGGTGGACTGGCCCGCCGTCGAGAAGCACATCGACCACGTCGTCAGCGCCGGTGCCGACGGCATCGTCGTGACCGGGACCACGGGCGAGACCTCCACCCTCACCGACCCCGAGAAGCTGCGTCTGGTCGAGGTCGGCAAGGACGTCGCGGCCGGCCGCGCCAAGATCATCACCGGCGGCGGCTCGAACGAGACGGCGCACGCGATCGAGCTCTACAAGGCCAGCGAGAAGGCCGGCGCCGACGGCATCATGATCGTCACGCCGTACTACAACAAGCCGACCCAGGCCGGCATCCTGACGCACTTCCGCCTCGTCGCCGACGCGACCGACCTGCCGGTCATCCTCTACGACATCCCGGGTCGCACGGGCGTGCCCATCAAGTACGAGACCATCCTGCGCCTCGCCAAGCACCCCAACATCCTCGCCATCAAGGACGCCAAGGGCGACTTCAGCGAGGTCAGCCGCGTGCTCAACCAGACCGACCTGCTCTACTTCTCCGGCGACGACGCCAACGTGCTCCCGCACATGGCCATCGGCGCGAGCGGCCTCATCGGCGTCACGGCGAACATCGCCGCCGGACCGTACCGCACGATCGTCGACGCCGTGAACCGCGGCGACCTCGCCGCGGCCACCGCCGCGCACAAGAGCCTCGAGCCGCTCGTGCGCGCCGTCATGACGCACGTCCCCGGCACGGTCGCGGCGAAGTACATCCTGCACGGCCTCGGCCGCATCGGCAGCCCGCGCGTGCGCCTGCCGCTCGTCGGCCCGGAGGAGTGGGAGGCCGCGGTCATCGAGGACGAGCTCGCCCTCGTCCGCGACGTCCCCGGCGCGGACTTCTCCAACTTCCGTCCCGACCGCAACGCGGCCGCCGGCGGTGCCCTGCCGAAGGTGCACGGCACCACGAGATAAGCATCGGCGTCCGCCGATCCGCGGCCAGGGACGCCACACGAAGGGATGCCACATCGTGGCATCCGAGGAGGCACCAATGCCCACGAACGTCTACGACCCGCCCGCCCTCGCGAAGGGGACTCTGCGCGTCATCCCCCTCGGCGGCCTCGGCGAGGTCGGACGCAACATGACCGTGTTCGAGTTCGACGGGAAGCTGCTCGTCGTCGATTGCGGCGTGCTCTTCCCCGAGGAGCACCAGCCCGGGGTCGACCTGATCCTGCCGGACTTCGAGCCCATCAAGCACCGCCTCGACGACATCGTCGGCGTCGTCCTGACGCACGGCCACGAGGATCACATCGGCGCCGTGCCGTACCTGCTGCGTCTGAAGAGCGACATCCCCCTCATCGGCTCCGGACTGACGCTCGCGCTCATCGAGGCGAAGCTGAAGGAGCACCGCATCCGGCCGTACACGCTGACCGTGAAGGAGGGGCAGCGCGAGCAGGTCGGACCGTTCGACCTCGAGTTCGTCGCGGTGAACCACTCGATCCCGGATGCCTTGGCGGTGGCGATCCGCACACCGGCGGGCCTCGTGCTGGCCACCGGCGACTTCAAGATGGACCAGCTGCCGCTCGACGGCCGCATCACCGACCTGCGCGCCTTCGCGCGGCTCGGGGAAGAGGGCGTCGACCTCTTCCTGGTGGACTCCACGAACGCCGACGTGCCCGGGTTCACCGCGACGGAGCGGGGCATCGGCCCGGTCCTCGACCAGGTCATCGCCCGGGCGCCCCGCCGCGTCGTCGTGGCCAGCTTCTCGAGCCACGTGCACCGCGTGCAGCAGGTCCTCGACGCCGCGCACGCCAACGGCCGCCGCGTGGCCCTGCTCGGACGCAGCATGGTGCGCAACATGGGCATCGCCGCCGACCTCGGGTACCTCAACGTGCCCGACGGTGTGCTGATCGACTACAAGAAGGCCCGCGACCTGCCCGACGACAAGATCGTCTACATGTCGACCGGCTCCCAGGGCGAGCCGATGGCGGTGCTCAGCCGCATGGCCAACCTCGACCACGCGATCGAGCCCGGCGAGGGCGACACGATCATCCTGGCATCCAGTCAGATCCCCGGGAACGAGAACGCGATCTACCGCGTGATCGACGGCCTCACCAAGCTCGGCGCGACCGTCGTGCACAAGGGCAACGCGAAGGTGCACGTGTCGGGTCACGCCGCCGCGGGCGAGCTGCTCTACTGCTACAACATCCTGCAGCCGAAGAACGTCCTCCCGGTCCACGGCGAGTATCGCCACCTCATGGCCAACGCGAAGCTGGCGCAGGAGACGGGCATCCCCGAGAAGAACACGATCCTCGGCGAGAACGGCACGGTCGTGGACCTGCGCGACGGCACCGCGGAGGTCGTCGGCCAGCTCGACATCGGCTTCGTCTACGTCGACGGCTCGTCGGTGGGCGAGATCACGGATGCCGACCTGAAGGACCGCCGCATCCTCGGCGAGGAGGGCTTCATCTCGGTCATCGTCGTGGTCGACTCGGCGACGGGCAAGATCGTCTCCGGACCGGAGGTGCACGCTCGCGGCTTCGCCGAGGACGCCGCAGTGTTCGAGAGCGTCAAGCCGAAGATCGCGGCGGCGCTCGCCGAGGCCGCGCAGTCGGGCGTGCGCGACAAGCACGCGCTCTCGCAGGTCGTCCGCCGCACCATCGGGCGCTGGGTCAACCAGTCCCTGCGGCGCCGTCCCATGATCGTCCCCCTCGTCATCGAGGCGTGACCGCGTGGCGGCGCGACGGGGCCGATTCCTGCCGCGCCGCCGGCTCGTCGGGGGAGGTCCCTCGGCGGGCGTCTCTTGAGCCGCGTCTCCGGGGCCGCTGGGGCGGGCGTCTCGTGACCCGCACCTCAGCCGTGCGACGGGCGGGCGTCTGGAGGCATCCCCGCGTGGGCGCGCGCGAATGTCCGGGGTCCGGCCTACCGTGGGAGGATGGCTCGCACCTCGTCCCCGTCCGGCGGTCGCGCCCCCGCGAAGGGGTCGTCGCGATCGAAAGCCCCGGCTCCTGCGCCGAAGCGCTACGTCGACGAGCCCGAGAAGCCGCCGGTCGCCGCCCGCGCCTGGATGGCCGTCGCCCACGGCGTCGGCGGGATGTTCCGCGCCTTCGGCTCCGAGACCCTGGATCGGGAGCAGCGCCGTGACGGCTTCCCGTTCTTCCTCGTCGTCCTCGCCGTCATCGGCGCGGTCGTGGAGTGGTTCTTCATCGGGACGGATGCCGCTGCGCTGATCAGCGCCTATTCGTTCGGCCTCATCGTGGGCCGTGTCGCCTTCGTGCTCCCGGTCCTGCTCATCCTGCTGGCCGGCTGGCTCTTCCGGCATCCGTCGTCCGTCCACGACAACGGACGCGTCGGGATCGGATTCGGCCTGTTCGTCATCGCGCTGTCCGGGTTCTGCCACGTCGCCGGCGGTCGACCGGCGCCCAGCGACGGGGGACCGCCTGTCCTCAGCCCGGCGGGCGGCATCTTCGGGTGGATCGTCGGCGAGCCGCTCGCGACCGTCCTGCAGGACGTCGGCGCCTACATCGCACTCTCACTGCTGGCGGCCCTCAGCGTCCTCATCCTCACGAAGACCCCGCCCAACCGCATCGGTCGGCGCCTCGGCGACCTGTACGCCTGGATGTTCGGCGCCGAGAAGAGCGAGCGCCCCGACCCCGCGACCAAGGTCCTCCCGGCGGACCACGACGAGCCCGCCGAGAAGTCGCTGCCGTGGTGGCGACGCAACCGCAGCGGTCGGGAGCAGGATGCCGACGGCTCGCTCGGATCCGACGACCTCACCGAGCTGCTGAGCCCGGGCACGACGCAGGGCGGCTTCGACTCGGCCTTCGTCGAGGCGGAGCGTTCTGCGCCCGCCGCGCCCCCGGTCCCGCCGCTCCCTCCGACGCCCGACGCCGTCACCGAGGCGTTCGACCCGGCGGCGATGGCCGCCGCCTCCGGCCGCGGTCTGCGCGACGACTCGCCCGCGGACGAGGGCGCGGAGGACGATCTGCCCGGGATCTCGGGACTCGGCGCGGACAACAACGGTGTCCCGCCCTCGGCGAACTACCGTCTGCCGGCGGTCGGCTCCCTCGCCGCGGGGACGCCGCACCTCGAGCGGTCGGCCGCGAACGACGCGGTCGTGCGCGCCATCGAGAGCGTGCTCGAGCAGTTCAAGGTCGACGCCCGCGTCACCGGCTTCTCGCGCGGACCGACCGTCACGCAGTACGAGATCGAGGTCGGCCCCGGCGTCAAGGTCGAGCGCATCACGGCGCTGACGAACAACATCGCGTACGCCGTGGCATCCAACGAGGTCCGCATCCTCGCGCCCATCCCGGGGAAGAGCGCCATCGGCGTGGAGATCCCGAACGCCGACCGCGAGATCGTCACGCTCGGCGACGTCCTGCGGTCGACGGCCGCGACGAGCTCGACGCACCCGATGACGATCGGCGTCGGCAAGGACGTCGGCGGTGGCTACGTCGTGGCCAACCTGGCCAAGATGCCCCACCTGCTGGTGGCCGGTTCGACCGGCTCCGGCAAGTCGAGCTTCGTCAACTCGATGATCACGAGCCTGCTCATGCGCGCGAAGCCTTCGGACGTGCGCATGGTGCTCATCGACCCGAAGCGCGTGGAGCTCACGTCGTACGCCGGTGTGCCGCATCTCATCACCCCCATCATCACGAACCCCAAGAAGGCCGCCGAGGCGCTCCAGTGGGTCGTGAAGGAGATGGACATGCGGTACGACGACCTCGCGTCGTTCGGCTTCCGTCACATCGACGACTTCAACCGCGCGGTGGTCGCCGACGAGATCACGCTGCCGGCCGGCAGCGAGCGGGTCCTCAAGCCGTACCCGTACCTCCTGGTCGTCGTCGACGAGCTCGCGGACCTCATGATGGTGGCCCCGCGCGACGTCGAGGACTCGATCGTCCGCATCACGCAGCTCGCGCGCGCCAGCGGCATCCATCTGGTCCTGGCGACCCAGCGGCCGTCGGTCGACGTCGTCACGGGCCTGATCAAGGCGAACGTCCCGTCGCGACTGGCCTTCGCGGTGACGAGCGTCACCGACTCCCGGGTCATCCTGGACCAGCCGGGCGCGGACCGCCTCATCGGGCAGGGCGACGGGCTGTTCCTCCCGATGGGCGCGTCGAAGTCGCTGCGCGTGCAGGGCGCCTGGGTGAGCGAGCAGGAGATCGAGAAGGTCGTCGCGCACGTCACCCAGCAGGCCCGTCCGGAGTACCGCTCCGACGTGCAGGCGGCGGCGGAGAAGAAGGAGATCGACGCAGACATCGGCGACGACCTCGAGCTGCTGCTCGCGGCGGCCGAGCTGGTCGTGTCGACGCAGTTCGGCTCGACGTCGATGCTGCAGCGCAAGCTGCGGGTCGGCTTCGCCAAGGCCGGCCGTCTCATGGACCTGCTGGAGTCGCGCGAGATCGTCGGACCGTCCGAGGGCTCCAAGGCCCGCGACGTGCTGGTGACCAACGAGCAGCTCCCGTCCGTGCTCGCGCGCATGCGCGGGGAGGACGAGCCGGCGGCGCCGTCCGCGGCCGACGACCGGTACGGTCCCGACGCGGTCGCCGCGCAATACGACGGGCTGCCGGTCGTCGAGGACGACGACGGCAGCGAGGACGCCTGGCAGCTGACGGGACGCGACTGATGGCGGTCCCGCGGCAGCTGCCCAACGCGATCACCATCGCGCGCATCCTCTGCGCTCCCGTCTTCCTCTGGCTGCTCCTCGCCGACGGGGGCGCGGACGGCGGTCTGCGCTGGGCGGCGGCGATCCTCTTCATCGTGGCGATCGCGACGGACGGCATCGACGGCTACATCGCGCGCAAGTACGACATCGTGAGCGACCTCGGAAAGCTCCTGGACCCCATCGCCGACAAGGCGCTGACGGGGCTGGCGTTCATCGGGCTCTCCCTCCTCGGCGAGCTGCCGTGGGTGATCACGGTCGTGGTCCTGGTCCGGGAGATCGGGATCACCGTGTACCGCCTGATGGTCGTGAGCGACCACGTGCTGGCCGCGGCATGGATGGGCAAGCTCAAGACGGTCGCGCAGGCGGTCGCGTTGTCCATCGCGCTCCTGCCGCTGGACGCCCTCGTCGACGCGGACACCTGGCGTTCGGGCGTCTGGTGGGCCGGCGTCGTCACCATGACGATCGCGGTCGTGCTCACCATCGCGTCCGGGATCGACTACATCGTGAGCGAGGTGCGCGGGGCGCGCCGGAAGCGCCGGGCCTCATGATCGACGGCGTGCCCGACGATCTCGAACAGACGCTCGTCCGCGATCCCCGCGAGACGGCGGCGCTGCTCATCGACCGGCTCGCCGAGCTCAACTGGACCGTCGCGGTCGCGGAGTCCCTGACCGGAGGCCTGGTGGTCTCCACTCTCGTGGATGTGCCCGGGGCCTCGCGGGTGCTGCGGGGAGGGGTCGTCGCGTATGCCACCGACGTCAAGAACAGCGTGCTCGGCGTCGATCCGGCGCTGCTCGAGGCGCACGGCGCCGTCCACCCCCGTGTGGCGCGGCAGATGGCGCGCGGGGTGCGCGACGTCCTCGGGAGGGACGGGCGCGCCGCCGACATGGGGATCGCGACGACGGGGGTCGCCGGTCCGGACGAGCAGGACGGCCAACCCGTCGGCACGGTGCACATCGCCGTGGCCACGCCGCTGGGTACGCGCGTGGACTCCCTCGTCATCCAGGGGGATCGGGATCGCATCCGCCGGGAGACCGCTCACATCGCCCTCCGGCGCGCTCTCATGGCCTTGTGACGGGCTCCGGATGCCGCGGGGCGACGTGCGGGAATGAATGATGACACATTCCGGTTCGAGTAGGCGATTCCCATCCTCTGCCCAGCGCGCGGCATTAGGGTGACCGTATCGGTGTTGTACCGTTGTCCACCCGGACAGCACAGGAATCAGCAGTGAGGAGGGGCCCAAATGATCCTGGTTCGTCAAGAGATCGGCGAAGTCCTGCGTGACCTTCGTCAGCAGAAGGGGCGCACCCTCCGTCAGGTCGCCAGCCGCGCGAGCGTCGCGCTGGGGTACCTCAGCGAGGTCGAGCGCGGTCAGAAGGAAGCATCGAGCGAGATCCTGGCGTCCGTTGCCGAGGCGCTGGACGTTCCCATCTCCACGATCATGCGCGAGGTCGGCGACCGGCTCTCGGTCCTCGAGGGCCTGCAGACCTTCCCCGATGTCGTTCCCGACGAGCTCGTCGCGGCGGTCGAGCCCGAGCTCTCGCTCCATTGATCGGCGGCCTGCCGACCGATGCGTCGTAGCGAATTCGATCGCGCCGTCACGGACGAGTTCGGGGCTCGAGGCGGCTACCTGGTCTCCGATCTCGTCCTGTCGGCCGTCGGGGGGCGGACGAGTGCCGAAGCCCTCGCGGCCGGCGTCGAGCCCCGCGACGTCTGGCTGGCGCTCTGTCAGGAGACGGACGTCCCGCTCGAGCGCCGCTACGGTGTGGGGCGGATCGAGCCGCGTCAGCGCTGACGGCGTGTCGTCGAATATCCGTTCGATTTCGGCGTAGTCTCCTTCACAACAGGGTTTCTTGCGAACCTGTCCCCGGAACGGGGGTGCGCCGGCGTCGATGTCGGAGGCCCTCCGTAACGTGGGCAGCGTCGAACGACACCCTGAACGCCTTGTCGGGCATCCTCATCGTCGATGGGGAGCGCGACAGCCTATAGGCGACGGAACGCGAGCATTAGGAGCACGTCATGCCCTCACCCGCAGAGCGCGAGAAGGCCCTCGAATCGGCCCTCGCCCAGATCGACCGGCAGTTCGGAAAGGGCTCGGTCATGCGACTGGGCAGCGACGACCGCGCACCGATCGAGACCATCCCCACCGGCTCGGTCGCCCTCGATGTTGCGCTCGGCATCGGCGGCCTGCCGCGCGGTCGCATCATCGAGATCTACGGTCCCGAGTCCTCCGGTAAGACCACGCTGACGCTCCACGCCATCGCGAACGCGCAGCGCGCGGGCGGTATCGCCGCCTTCATCGACGCCGAGCACGCGCTCGACCCCGAGTACGCCAAGAAGCTCGGCGTCGACATCGACGCCCTGCTGGTGTCGCAGCCCGACACCGGCGAGCAGGCCCTCGAGATCGCGGACATGCTGATCCGCTCGGGTGCGATCGACCTCGTCGTCATCGACTCCGTCGCGGCCCTGGTGCCGGAGGCGGAGATCAAGGGCGAGATGGGCGACTCGCACGTCGGTCTGCAGGCGCGTCTGATGTCGCAGGCCCTCCGCAAGCTCACCGGTGGACTGAACACCACCAAGACCACCGCCATCTTCATCAACCAGCTGCGCGAGAAGATCGGCGTGTTCTTCGGATCGCCCGAGACCACCGCCGGCGGTAAGGCGCTCAAGTTCTACGCCTCGGTGCGCCTCGACATCCGCCGTATCGAGACGCTCAAGGACGGTACAGAGGCCGTGGGCAACCGCACCCGCGTCAAGGTCGTGAAGAACAAGATGGCGCCGCCCTTCAAGCAGGCGGAGTTCGACATCCTCTACGGCGTCGGCATCTCCCGAGAGGGCAGCCTGATCGACTTCGGCGTCGAGCACGCGATCGTCAAGAAGTCCGGGGCCTGGTACACCTACGAGGGCGAGCAGCTCGGCCAGGGCAAGGAGAACGCGCGCAACTTCCTGCTGAAGAACCCCGACATCGCCGCCGACATCGAGTCGAAGATCAAGACGAAGCTCGGCATCGGCGGGGCGCCGGCGGCGGCTCCCGCCGCGGACGAGCTGGCGGCTCGTCGCCCGGCCTGATGGTCGACGGCGACGGACGAGGATCTGACCGCGGCGGGGCGCAGGACCGCCCCGCCGCGGGTCGGGAAGGCGCCGGTCGAGGCGACGACGGCCTCGCCCCGGTGATCCCGTTGTTCGGTGCGGGTGCCGCCCGGCGCCGTGGCCTCCACCCGGACGGCGACGACGACGCGGCCGTCCGGGAGGGCGGCGACCGGGACCGGGGCGACGACATCGCGGGCGATGCGGGCCCGGCCCGCACGGCGGCGCGGACGGCGACGGCGACGGTGGTCGGGTCCGACGAGGACGGGGACGCCGGCGGGGACGCGGACGGCGCCGACCCGGTGTCCGATGTCGCCGACGCCGATGAGCGTTCGACCTGGCACACCACGTGGCTGCGTTCGCCGGCGCGGGCGGACCACCCCTCCGCCGGGGGAGGACCCTCGATCCGTGCGCTGCCCCAGCCGACGGACGAGGACCGTCATGCGGAGAGCCGTGCCCGATTCCGCGATGCGACGGCGGCGGCGCACGAGGACGCGCCCAGTCCAGACGAGGTCCGCGACCGTGCGGAGGCGGTCCTGCTGCGCAAGCTGCGGACGCGATCGCTCTCGCTGTCGGAGTCGCGTATGGCCCTGCGCGGCGTGGAGGGCGTCGACGACGCCCTCGTCACCGAGCTGATCGACCGTTTCGTCGACCTCGGCTACTTGGACGACGGAGCGCTCGCCGAGCAGCTCGCCCTCTCCGGGGTGGAGCGCAAGGGACAGGGCCGACGCGCGGTCGTCCAGACGATGCTCAAGCGGGGGATCCCGCGCGACGTGGCGGATGCCGCGGTGGACGCCCTCCCGGACGACGACGACGATCGCGCCCTCGAGTTCGCACGGGGCAAAGCGCGGGCCATGACCGGTCAGGACTACGAGACGGCGTTGCGTCGACTCGCCGGACAGCTGTCCAGACGGGGATACCCGTCCTCCGTCTCTCTCAACGCCGCGCGAGCCGCTCTGGCCGAGGCGGGGATCGGGCGTGCTCGTCCGTCGGCGCGTCCCGCCACCGGCGTCCGCTTCACCCCCGACGAGGACTGAGCCGCGCGGCTCGCGTCACATGCGCGACCGCGACGGGTCGGCGCCCCGTGACGCGTCGGCCCGGGCGACGATCCGCCCCAGGTCGGAGCGGGAGCTGGCTTCCACCTTCTGTCGAGCCTGATAGACGTGCGACTCGACCGTGCGGACGGAGAGATAAAGGCGCTCCGCGATCTCACGATTGTTCAGTCCCTGGTCGACGAGCAGTGCGATCTCCCGCTCCCGGCGGGTGAGCTCGAGACCGCCGCCCGCGGCCGCCCCCGCCGCGGAGAGGGGAACCGGTGACAGCCGACCGATCGGTCCGCCCGTCGCCGTGGCCTCCGTCGGCACCCAGTGCGGGTGCAGGCGGAGCTCCTCGCGGGGGTCGCGGTCCGGACCGGAGCCGTCCCACGCCGCGATGCGCTCGCGGGTCACAGCCGCGAGCGGCAGCTCGCTGTCGGCGGCGAGGAGCTCGAGCTCGGCGCGCTCGGCGTCCGACAGCTCCCCGAGAACGAGCAGCGTGAAAAGATCCCTCAGTCGCATCGGGGGGACCGCCCGGCCTCGCGTCAGCGTCGCGGCGTCGCGGGCGCGCCCGACAGCCTCCGCCCGGCGGCCCTCGGCGATCAGCAGCGTCGCCTCCACCGAGGCGCGCGCGTGCTGCAGCTGCGGGGCGTCCCCGACCTCGACGCGGTCGAAGACCAGCCGCGCGTCCTCGACCCGGCCGGCCGTCGCGAGCGCCTCGGCGACGCCGAGCTCGACGAGGGCGAGATCGGGTCCGGTCAGGGTGCGCGGTCCGCGACCGAGCGCGGTCTCGAGCTCCAGGAGCGCGCGCGCCGGACGATCGAGGTTCGTGTCGGCGATCGCGGCGGCGATCCCCGCGACGGTGAGGCCGACACCGTCGCCCTCGCGGGCGGCGACGATCCGCTCCGCCAGCAGCCTCTGAGCGGCTCCGCCGCCGTCCGCCCCCGCCAGCTGGGCGCTCGACAGCAGCACCAGGATGGCGCCGAGCCGGTCCAGAGTGCCCAGGTTCGTCGTACGCGTCCGGGCGTCCAGCAGGCGTTCCACGGCGCGGAAGTGGGACTGGGCAACCGTCCACCGCCCGAGGAACGTCTCCGCCATGCCCGCGGCCGCGAGGGCGCGCAGCCGGGTGGCCGGTGCGGCCTCCAGCCGGGTGGCGAGGGTCGCGTCCGCCGCGGCGGAGATCCAGTCCAGCTGCTCGCCGTGCCGCGCGGCCCGGGCGAGCACATCCTCCACCTCGGCATCCGTGCCCGCGTCCGACGCCGACAGCAGCGGCGCGGAGAAGCCGCGGTCGGCCAGCACGGCGCGGAGCCGGTGCAGGCGCCGCCGCGTCACGGGGGCGAGGGTCTGCTCGTCCACATCCGCGAAGGCGTCGCCGTCGCGCGGGTCGAGGACGGCCGTGGCGAACAGACGCTCGACGCGGAGGTCGGGGGTGTCCGCCGCCCGCTGCCCGCGAGCGACGTGCGCGAGGGCGCGCGCCACGTCCCCCGCGTCGTTGGCGGCCCGGGCGGCGTCGAGGGCGACGCGCGCGCGCACCGCCGCCGGGATGTCGTCCATCTCGGGGGAGGTCGACTCGCCCCGGTGCCACCGGTCGGCCACGGCGACGGAGATGGGCGTGCTCCACCACTCTTCGCTCTCCCGCAGCATCCGCGTGCCGGCCCGCTCCACGAGGGCGTCCACGCGCTCCGCGCCCAGCTGCCGGGCGGATTCCCTGGCGAGCAACTCGTTGGCCGTAAGACGCCGGGCCGGACTGTCGTCGGCGTACAGCAGACCGGACGCCAGCAGGGATTCCAGGACGTCCTGGGGCAGGAAGCGGGTGGCATCCACCATCGAGATGTGGGGAACGCGGCAGAGGAAGGCGAGGGTCCTGCGGGAGTCGTCGGAAAGGTCGGCGACGTGCAGCTCCACCGCGCCCGCGAGCCTGCTGTGCGCGGGGGGCTCGCGGACCGCGAGCAGAGGGTCCCGACCGGCGGAGGCGGCCTGCACGGCCTCCGCGACGAGCTCGCGCAGCAGACGTCGCGAGCCGTCCGCCCGCCAGACCAGGCCGGCGGTGGTCGCGGCGTCGAGCGTGGCCGAACCCGGGAAGAGGGAGAGCAGGCGCTCGGCGTCCTCCGTGGTCATCTCGCGCAGGTCGTCCCGGTCGGCGAAGCCGTCCAGCCACAGCCGCATCATGACGCGGCCCACGCCCGTGTCGCCGGCGGGTGCGTGCCGGGCCCGGGCCCGGGGAACCATGACCGACAGGAGCAGAACCGCCCGGCCGCCGCTGACGGCTCGTGCAAGGGCGGTCGCCGAGGCGTGATCGAGGAGCTGGGCGTCGTCCACGACGACGATGGGCGCCGGCTCGGGTGCGGCCTCGCCGGCGCGGAGCGCCGTGATGCGCGGATCCCCGGACGAGTCGAGGGCGGCGAGGGGGACGTCGCCCAGGATCGCGGACGGGCGGACCACGGCGGGGGACACCCCGCGGGAGCGCAGCTCGGTCATGATCGCCCGGACGAGGTGGCTGCGACCGCTGCCGCGCGGCCCGGCCAGGACGAGAGAGGTGCCGGAGAGGAGTCGGGCCGCCGAGGCCGCCGCGTCCCGGTCATCGCCGACGAGCGGATCGGACCAGGTCCAGGCGCGCTCGTCTCTCACAGGGTCCCTTCGTCGATGCTCGCGGGCACGCGAACGATGCGCATGGGGGGATGCGCTTCGTCAGGATAAGCGGCGGCGTCAGGTCGCGTCCGGCCGTGGCGCGCACGGAATCAACCTGTTCACGACACCCCTGCGGGGCGGCATCCCGTCCACACCTGGGGGGCTCCGCCGGGGTCGTCGCGGACGGCGGCGCCTAGAATGGCTCGCATCATGACGACCCCTCTTTCCACCCCGACGCTGATCGCGCCGTCCCTCGCCGCCCAGGCCGCCGACGGTCGATCGCGCACCTACGAGGTGCGCACGTTCGGCTGCCAGATGAACGTCCACGACTCGGAGCGCCTCTCCGGCTCGCTCGAGAGCGCCGGGTACGTCCGCGCCGACGCCGGCGTCGAGGCCGACGTCGTGGTCATCAACACCTGCGCGGTGCGCGACAACGCCGCCGGCAAGCTGTACGGGACGCTGGGGCACCTGAAGTCCCGCAAGGACAAGCACGAGGGCATGCAGATCGCCGTCGGCGGCTGCCTCGCCCAGATGGACAAGGACGCCGTCCAGCAGAAGGCGCCCTGGGTCGACGTCGTGTTCGGCACCCACAACATGGGCTCGCTGCCCGGCATGCTGGAGCGGGCGCGGCACAACGGCGAGGCCGAGCTGGAGATCCTCGAGTCGCTCGAGGTCTTCCCCTCCACGCTGCCGACGAAGCGCGACTCCGTCCACAGCGGGTGGGTGTCGATCTCGGTCGGCTGCAACAACACCTGCACCTTCTGCATCGTGCCGAGCCTCCGTGGCAAGGAGAAGGACCGCCGCCCCGGCGACATCCTGAACGAGATCCGCCTCCTCGTCGAGGACGGGGCGATCGAGGTCACCCTGCTCGGGCAGAACGTCAACTCCTACGGCGTGGAGTTCGGCGACCGCCTCGCCTTCGGCAAGCTGCTCCGCGCGGCGGGGGAGATCCCGGGTCTCGAGCGGATCCGCTTCACGAGCCCGCACCCCGCGGCCTTCACCGACGACGTCATCGCCGCCATGGCCGAGACCCCCGCGGTCATGCCGCAGCTGCACATGCCGTTGCAGTCGGGGTCCGACCGCATCCTCAAGGCCATGCGACGGTCGTACCGCAGCGACCGGTTCCTCGGCATCCTGGACCGGGTGCGCGAGCGCATCCCGAACGCCGCCATCACGACCGACATCATCGTCGGGTTCCCGGGCGAGACCGACGCCGACTTCGAGGAGACGCTGCGCGTCGTCGAGGCGTCCCGATTCTCGAGCGCCTTCACGTTCCAGTACTCCATCCGCGAGGGCACCCCGGCGGCCACCATGCCCGACCAGGTGCCGAAGGCCGTGGTCCAGGAGCGCTTCGAGCGTCTGGTGGCCCTGCAGGACCGTATCTCCGCCGAGGAGAACCAGAGACAGCTCGGCCGGTCCCTCGAGGTGCTCGTCTCCACGGGCGAGGGCAAGAAGGATGCCGAGACGCACCGGCTGACCGGGCGCGCGGAGGACAACCGTCTCGTGCACTTCGAGGTCCCGGCGGGCTCGCCGCTGCCGCGTCCCGGCGACGTCGTGTCGGTCACGGTCACGCACGCCGCTCCCTTCCACCTCCTCGCCGACGCCCCGGACGGTGCGCCGCTGCGCATCCGTCGGACGCGCGCGGGTGACGCCTGGGACCGCTCGCAGGCGGAGTCCTGCGGTGTCCCGGCGCCGGCGGGAGAGGCGGGGGCGCCGCGCGCGGTCTCCCTCGGCCTGCCCACGCTGCGCGTCGGCGTCTGACGGTGGTCGCGGCCGCGGCCACGGAACGGACCAGCGCCCCGCGCCTCTGGGCCGTCGTCGGTGCCACGGGGACCGGCAAGACCGGTCTCTCCCTCGACCTGGCCGAGGCGCTGGCGGAGCGGGGCCGCGCGGCCGAGGTCGTGAACGCCGACGCGATGCAGCTGTACCGCGGAATGGACATCGGGACCGCGAAGATCCTGGATGCCGGACGGCGCGGCATCCCGCACCACCTCTTCGACGCGCTCGACGTGACCGACGAGGCCGCCGTCGCCTGGTACCAGGACGAGGCGCGCTCGACGATCGCCGGGATCCACAGCCGCGGCGCCGACGCGATCCTCGTCGGCGGCTCGGGACTGTACGTGTCCAGCGTGCTGTGGGACTTCCGTTTCCCGCCTCGCGACGAGAGGCTGCGCGCCGAGCTCGAGGCCGAGCTCGAGCAGCACGGCGCGGGCCTTCTCTTCGCACGGCTCCGTGAGGCCGACCCGGCCGCCGCGGAACGCATCGACCCCCGCAACGGCCGCCGCGTCGTCCGCGCGCTCGAAGTCCTGGCGCAGGGCGGCGAGACGCACGGCGGTGCGCTTCCCGCGGCGCCGTCGCTCTGGCATCCGGAGACGACCATCGTGGCGACCGCGATCGACCGCGAGGAGCTCGTCCCGCTGCTCGACGCGAGGGTCGAGCGGATGTGGGCGGACGGCCTTCTCGAGGAGGTCGCGCAGCTGCGCGCCCAGGGGCTCGAGCGGGGCGTGACGGCCAGCCGGGCCATCGGGTACGCGCAGGCCCTCGGTCAGCTGCGCGGCGACCTCACGCGCGACGAGGCCGTGGCCGAGACGCAGGCGCTCACCCGGCGGTACGCGCGCCGTCAGGTGTCGTGGTTCCGGCGGTATGCCTGGGCCCGCTGGGTCGATGCGCGGAGAGTGGATGCCGTCGACCTGGCATCCGCGGAGGGAGAGACGCGATGACCGTCGAGATCCGGGCCTTCGCGGCCGCCGACGAGGACGCCGTGGTGGCGCTGTGGGAGGAGGCGGGGCTGACCCGGCCCTGGAACGACCCCCGCGCCGACATCCGACGGAAGCTCATCGTGCAGCCGGAGCTGTTCCTCGTCGCCGTCGATCGCGATGCCGTCGTCGGCAGCGTCATGGCCGGGTACGACGGGCACCGCGGATGGCTGTATTACCTGGCCGCCGCGGAGTCGCACCGCGGGCAGGGCATCGGTCGCCGCCTCGTCGCGGAGGCGGAGCGGCTGCTCGAGGCGATGGGCTGCCCCAAGGTGCAGCTCATGGTGCGCCCCGACAACGCCGGCGCCCGCGGCTTCTACGACGCGCTCGGGTACGAGCCGTTCGAGATCTGGGCGACGGGCCGTCGGCTCATCGTCGACGGTCCCGGCGGACCGCCCGCCCTCGCGTGAGCGCCCTCGGCGGTCCTGCCTAGACTGGAGGGCATGGCGACTCTCGCGTTCACCAAGGGCCACGGCACGGGCAACGACTTCGTGGTGATCGCGGACCCGGACGGCGAGCTCGACCTCGCCGACGGCCAGGTCGCGGCCCTCTGCGACCGCCACTTCGGCATCGGCGGGGACGGCCTGCTCCGCGTGGTGCGCTCCACGGCGATCGCGGAGGGGGCGGATGCCGCCGCGGCCGGCGCCGAATGGTTCATGGACTACCGCAACGCCGACGGCTCCGCGGCCGAGATGTGCGGCAACGGCACCCGCGTCTTCGCCCGCTACCTCAGCGACACCGGACTCGCCTCGCTGGACGGCGGCCTCCGTATCGGCACCCGCGCCGGCATCAAGACGCTCACCCGGAGCGAGCGCGGCTACGAGGTCGACCTGGGACCGTTCGCGATCGAGGCCGAGGAGACCCTCGTCCGTGCGAAGGGACTCCCCGTCGCCCGTCCCGGCGTGGGCGTGGACGTCGGCAACCCGCACGTCGTCGTCGCACTGTCGTCCGAGGCGGAGCTCGACGGCCTCGACCTCACCTTCCAGCCGGTCCTCGACCCGGCTCCCCGCCACGGCGCGAACGTCGAGTTCGTCGTCCCGGCCGACCCCCTCGTCCGCGAGGGCGTCGGTGCGATCAGCCTGCGGGTGTTCGAGCGCGGCGTCGGCGAGACCCTCAGCTGCGGCACCGGCGTCGCCGCCGCGGCGCTGGCCGTCCGGCACTGGGCGGGCTCGGCCGCCCCGGACTCCTGGATCGTCGACACCCCCGGCGGCACGCTCGGCGTGCGCGTGTCGGAGGGTCGCGTCTACCTCTCCGGTCCGGCATCCCTCGTCTTCACCGGCGAGGTCGCCCTCGCCTGAGGCTCAGGACACGACGTCGATCGGCCCGCTCGGCGGCGAGCCGTGGCGGCGCACGCGCAGGACGCGGTAGCCGCGGCCGGTCGCGGCCCGCGTGACGCCGAAGCCGTCGGGGAACGTCGTCGCGAGCCATCGCTGCAGCGAGTCCGACCCCAGGTTCCGCTGGACGACGAACCAGCCGTCGGAGCGCTCCGCGAGCCGGGGGATCCAGTGCTCGAGCATGCCGTGCAGCTCGTTCTTGCCCACGCGGATCGGCGGGTTGGACCGGATCGTGCGGAAGACGACGTCGTCGGGAACATCCTCGGGCCGGACGGCGTTGATGTTCTCGAGGCCGTGACGCTCCGCGTTGCGCCTCACGAGGTCCAGCGCCCTCTCATTGACGTCGACGGCCCAGACGGTGGCGTGCGGTGCGTCCATCGCCAGCGTCAGTGAGATCGGACCCCACCCGCATCCCAGGTCGAGCAGGTCTCCACCGGCGGGCGGGGGAGGTGTGTTCGCCAGCAGCACCGACGTCCCGGCATCCAGACGATCCGGACTGAAGACGCCGCCGGCGGTGGTGACCTCGAGGTCGCGCCCGGCGAGGGCGACGCGCAGACGGCGGAGCTGTTCGGGACTCGACGGCGACGCGCTGAAGTAGTGGTCGCTCCCCATGCCGAAAGCGTAGCCGACGGCGACCCCGGATGCCGGGGGAGCTAAAGTGCCAACATGCCGCGGGACGCCCGCGGACGAAAGGAACACATGACCGATCAGACCACACCCCTGAGCACGGACGCGTCGCCGGTGGACCCGGTGGACCGCGTGCTCTCGCGCGCCGATGCGCATCGCGGGGTCCGGGTCTTCGGTGCTGCCCAGGCGCTCCAGGATGCCACCACCGCGTACGGCGGCGAGACCGACGGCGACCAGTGGGATCGCGAGGAGCGCGCGGCGCTGCGCCGCGTCCCGGGGCTGTCCACGGAGCTCGAGGACGTCACCGAGGTCGAGTACCGCCAGCTTCGCCTGGAGAACGTCGTGCTCGTCGGCGTCCACCCGCAGGGGGAGCAGACGGATGCCGAGAACTCGCTGCGCGAGCTGTCCGCCCTGGCCGAGACGGCCGGTGCACGGGTGCTCGACGGCGTCCTCCAGCGCCGTCCGCACCCCGATCCGGCGACGTACGTCGGCCGCGGCAAGGCCCAGGAGCTGCGCGACATCGTCGCGGCCGTCGGCGCCGACACCGTCATCGCCGACACTGAGCTCGCGCCCAGCCAGCGCCGCGCGCTGGAGGATGTCGTCAAGGTGAAGGTCATCGACCGCACCACGGTGATCCTCGACATCTTCAGCCAGCACGCGAAGAGCCGCGAGGGCAAGGCGCAGGTCGAGCTCGCCCAGCTCGAGTACCTCCTTCCGCGACTGCGCGGATGGGGTGACTCGATGTCGCGTCAGGCCGGTGGACAGGTCGGCGCGGGCGGTGCGGGCATGGGCTCGCGCGGACCGGGTGAGACGAAGATCGAGCTCGATCGTCGTCGCATCCGCACGAAGATGGCGCTCCTGCGCAAGCAGCTGCGCGACTTCGCGCCCGCTCGCGAGGCCAAGCGCGCCGAGCGCAAGCGCCACACGATCCCGTCCGTCGCGATCGCCGGGTACACCAACGCCGGCAAGTCGAGTCTGCTGAACCGGCTGACCAGTGCGGGCGTGCTCGTCGAGAACGCCTTGTTCGCGACCCTGGATGCCACCGTCCGGCGCTCCGAGACGAGCGACGGCCGCGTGTACACGCTGACCGACACCGTCGGGTTCGTGCGCAATCTGCCGCACCAGCTCGTCGAGGCGTTCCGCTCCACGCTGGAGGAGGTCGGCGGCGCCGACGTCATCCTGCACGTGGTGGACGCGTCGCACCCGGACCCGGCGGCGCAGCTGTCGACGGTGCGTGACGTGATGGGCGACGTGGACGCGGACTTCGGCCACGAGATCGTCGTGTTCAACAAGGCCGACCTGCTCGCCCCCGACGACCGGCTCGTGCTGCGCGGACTCGCGCCGCAGGCGCTGTTCGTGTCGTCGCGCACCGGCGAGGGCATCGACGAGCTGCGCGCGGCCGTCGAGGAGGCCCTGCCGCTCCCCGCGGTCGAGGTGCAGGCGGTCGTGCCCTACGACCGCGGCGACCTCGTCTCCGCGGTGCACGAGACCGGCCTCATCGTGGCGCAGGAGCACCGCGAGCAGGGCACCTTCCTCCACGCCCACGTGGGCGCCCGCCTCGCGGCGGAGCTGGAGCCCTTCGCGGCCTGACCCGAGACCACGGACCCCCGTCGATCACGCATCGGCGGGGGTCCGTGGCATCCGGGATCAGTCGAGGACGAGAGCCGGCACGCCGGGCGTCGCGAAGCCGAAGACGGCGCCGAGGAAGGCGAGCTCGCGCTGCAGCGAGTCGACCACGGTCTCCGCGCGGCGGAACCCGTGCCCCTCGCCCTCGTAGAGCACGTACGCGTGCGGCACGCCGTGGGCGACGAGGGCGTCCCGGATGGCCTCCGCCTGCGACGGCGGGACGACCCGGTCCTCGGACCCCTGCAGGATGAGGAGCGGGACACGGAACCGCTCCGGGTGGCTCAGCGGGGAGCGCTCGAGGTAGACGTCCTCCGCGGCGGGCAGCGGACCGATGAGCCCGTCGAGGTAGCGCGCCTCGAAGTCGTGCGTGTCCTCGGCGAGGGCGCGGGCGTCACCCACGCCGTAGCGCGAGATCCCGGCGGCGAAGACGTCGGTGGTGGTCACCGCGGCCAGCACCGTCCACCCGCCCGCGGAGCCGCCCGCGATGGCGATGCGGCCGGGGTCGGCCAGTCCGGCCTCCGACAGGGCCGATGCGGCGACGGCGACGTCGTCCACGTCGACCACGCCCCACTGGCCCTTGAGGCGGTCCCGGTAGGCGCGGCCGTACCCGGTGGACCCGCCGTAGTTGACGTCGAGCACGCCGATGCCGCGGCTGGTGAAGAAGGCGGTCTTCGCGGACGGCGCGGGTCCCACGTGCGAGGTGGGGCCGCCGTGGACGAGGACCACGTAGGGCGGGCGCTCGTCGGCGGGGGCGACGACGCCCGGGTTCGTCGGCGCGTAGGCGAACGCGTGCACCGGGCCGTGCGGCCCCTCGGTGACGAGGGCGCGGGCGGGCGGCATCCATTCGTCCCCCCAGGCGGCGTCGCCGCCGGCCACCGGCAGGACGGACTCCGGGGCGTCGAGGTCGATCAGCCACAGGCCGGACCGTCCGTGCGCGTCCGCCCCCGACACCAGCACGCGGGCGTCGCGGGCGTGCTCGACGGCGGCCCCCGCGACCACGGGCAGAGGGAGGGGACGGATGCCGCTGGGGGCGATCTCGACGACGTCGTCGGCGCCGTTCGTGCGCACGGCCACGATGCGGCCGTCGGCCGTCGCATCGAACCACCGCGTGCCGAGCACCCAGAGTCCGCCGCCGGTGTCGGCGTCCGCGGGCGCCACCGGCTGCGGCGCGCCGTCGAGACGGTGCCGGACGAGGTTCCAGCGCCCGTCCGGGTCGTCGGCGTAGAGCAGCTCGTCGTCGGCCAGCCACACCGGCTGCAGGGGAGCGCGACGCTCGCCGCCGGCGAGGTCGCGCACCTCGCCCGTCGAGAGGTCCGCGACGCGCAGGCGCGTGGCATCCCACGGCATGTCGGGATGGTCCCACGCGATCCACGCGAGACGGGAGCCGTCGGGCGACAGGGCGGGCTGCGCGAGGAAGGTGCTGCCCGCGGCGAGCGTCGCGACCGCGTCGGCGTCCTCCGCGCCGGAGCCGTCGGTGGGGATGCGGACGATCGCCCGGTCGGGCACGCGCCCGTCGCCGTGCCGCTCGCGCACCGCGAGCAGGGCGCCGTGCTGCCACGTCAGGCCGCCGTGGCGGTCCGTGTCGGACGCCGGCGTGAGCGGACGCGCCTCCGCACCGGGGCGGAGCCCGTACACCCGCTGGTCGGTCTTCTCGACGTAGAACAGCTCTCCGTCGTCGGAGGCGGTCCAGGCGCCGCCGCCGTACTCGTGTACCGAGGACCGTGCGTTCGCGGGGGCGGGGAGGATCGTGTCGACGACGCCGTCGGCCCGGCGGCGCTTGACGGCCACGCGGCCGCCCTCGGCGGGGACCGACTCGCCCCACCACACCTCGTCGCCGACGAGTCGTGCGCCGTCCACGCGCGGCGTCGCGCGCGAGACCGCCTCGGCGGTGACGGGGGAGGGCCAGGAACCGTAGGGGAGCGTGTCCATCGGCCCAGCCTACGAAAAGCGCGGGGCGCGCCGTCGGATGACGGCGCCGGATTCGGACCGGGGGCCGCGTCTGGTCCGATTCCGCGGCCGTCCTCCGATTCCGCGCGCCCGGCGACATGACGAAGGGCCGGATGCCACCCCTCCCGGCGGCATCCGGCCCTCTGTCGTGTCGGCTCGCGGTCAGACCGCGCGCAGCACCGCCACCACGCGTCCGAGCACCACGGCCTCGTCGCCGAGGATCGGCTCGAACGCCGAGTTGCGGGGGAGCAGCCACGTGTGGCCGTCGCGGCGGCGGAACGTCTTGACGGTGGCCTCGCCGTCGAGCATGGCGGCGACGATCTCGCCGTTCTCGGCGGTGGCCTGCGAGCGGACGACGACCCAGTCGCCGTCGCAGATGGCGGCGTCGATCATCGAGTCGCCGGACACCTTGAGCATGAACAGCTCGCCCTTGCCCACGAGCTGGCGGGGGAGGGGGAAGATCTCCTCGACCTGCTGGTCGGCCGTGATGGGCACGCCGGCGGCGATGCGCCCGACGAGCGGCACGAGGGCGGCGTCGCCGAGGGCGGGCGCGGTGTCGGCGGGGTTCTCGGCGGCGGCGCCGGGGAGGTCGATCAGCACCTCCATCGCGCGGGTCTTGCCCGGGTCGCGGCGGAGGTATCCGCTGAGCTCGAGCTGGTTGAGCTGGTGGGTGACGCTCGACAGCGACTTCAGCCCCACGGCGTCGCCGATCTCGCGCATGCTCGGCGGGTAGCCGTACCGCGCGATCGAGCGCTGGATGACCTCGAGGATCGCCAGCTGCTTGTCGCTGAGGTTCTTGCGCCGACGGGTCTGCGGCCTGTCGCGCCCGCCCGCGGTCGTCGCGTCGGTCATCGTCTGCTCCCCTCGCGCCGCACGGGGCATGCGGCGGAAATTCGAATGTCGGAGGTTCGTGGTGAGGTCTCCGTGTCGAAACCGTATCCGCTCAGAGAGGCGAATCCTGTGGACCGCGCGCGTGTCGCGTTCGATTGGATTCCGAGCGAAGCGGTGTTGACACTCGAACTGTATCGAAGATAGATTCGGAATACAGATTCGCACCACCGTCCTCCCGGCCGAGGGCGGGGTGCGAATCTCTCCCCCTCAAGGAGCACACCATGACCAGCATCGCCGCCCCCGCACCGACCACCCGCCTGCGCCTGACCGTCCGCGGTCGCCGCGTCGTGGCCTTCCTGGCCGCGCTGCCGGTGCTCATCGCGCTGACGGTGGCCGCGCTGGGCGGGGGAGCGGCACTCGCCTCGCTCGACAGCGGCGCACCGGCGGGCTCGTTCACCGAGGTCACTGTCATGAGCGGCGAGACCCTCTGGTCGATCGCCGAGGACGTGGCCCCGGGCGCCGATCCTCGCGACGTGGTCGCGGAGATCACCCGCCTGAACGCGCTCGAGAACGGCGTCGTGTCGGCCGGTCAGCGCATCGCGATCCCGTCCGAGTACACCGTCCAGCGCTGAGCGGGGCGCCGACGCTGACGGCCGCGCCGCCGCCTACGATGGGTGAGGTGACTGTTCGGCTCGACGACCTCCCCCTTCGCGACGATCTCCGGGGCATGACCCCCTACGGAGCGCCCCAGGCCGCCCTTCCCGTGGCCCTCAACGTCAACGAGAACACGCATCCGGTGCCCTCCGAGGTGGCCGACGACATCCTCGACGCCGTCGCCCGTGCGCTCCGCGACGTCAACCGCTACCCCGACCGCGAGTTCACCGCGCTGCGCGAGTCGTTCGCGGACTACCTCGGGCACGGCCTCGACCGTGAGCAGATCTGGGCGGCGAACGGCTCGAACGAGGTCCTCCAGCACCTGTTGCAGGCGTTCGGCGGTCCCGGGCGGACGGCCATGGGGTTCGCGCCGACTTACTCGATGTACCCGCTGCTCACCCGCTCGACCGGCGCCACCTGGATCGCCGGGACGCGCGAGCACGACTTCTCCCTCACCGCGGAGTCGGCGGCGGAGCAGGTCGACCGCGAGCGGCCCGACATCGTCTTCCTCTGCGCGCCGAACAACCCCACGGGAACGCCGCTGCGTCTCGACGTCGTCGAAGCGGTGTACGCCGCGACCGACGGCATCGTCATCGTGGACGAGGCGTACGAGGAGTTCGCCCCGCGCGACGAGCCGTCCGCCGTGTCGCTCCTCCCGGACCGCCCGCGTCTGGTCGTCTCGCGCACCATGAGCAAGGCGTTCGCCTTCGCCGGGGCGCGCGTGGGCTATCTCGCCGCGGACCCGGCGGTCGTCGACGCGCTCCGCCTCGTTCGGCTGCCCTATCACCTGTCCGCTCTGACGCAGGCGGCCGCCACCGCCGCTCTCGCGCACGCCGAGACGATGCTGTCGATGGTCGATGAGATCGTCGCGCAGCGCGACCGGATCTCCGCGACCGTGTCGGCCCTGGGCTACGTCGCGCACGAGTCGTGGACCAATTTCGTCCTCTTCGGCGGAGTCGACGATCCGGCCGCGACGTGGAAGGGCCTGTACGACCGCGGTGTGCTCATCCGCGACGTCGGCATCCCGCACCACCTGCGCGTCACCGCCGGTATGGCGGACGAGACCACCGCGTTCCTGGACGCGCTGGCCTCGGTAGGATCGCGGGCATGACCGGCTCCGCCTCGCCCCGTTCCGCCTCGATCTCGCGTGAGACCAGCGAGTCCCACGTCGAGCTCGAGCTCGACCTGGACGGCCGTGGCCACAGCGAGATCTCGACGAGCGTGCCGTTCTTCGACCACATGCTGACCGCGTTCGCGAAGCACTCGCTGACCGACCTGCGGGTCCGGGCGACCGGCGACACCCACATCGACGCCCACCACACCGTGGAGGACGTCTCCATCGTGCTCGGCCAGGCGATCCGTCAGGCGCTCGGCGACAAGTCCGGCATCGCCCGCTACGGCGATGCGCTCGTGCCCCTCGACGAGGCGCTGGCGCAGGCGGTCGTCGACATCAGCGGCCGTCCCTACCTCGTCCACACCGGTGAGCCCGCCGGCTTCGAGCACCACCTGATCGGCGGCCACTTCACCGGCTCGCTCGTGCGCCACTCCTTCGAGGCCATCTCGATCCACGGCGGTCTCACGGTGCACGTCCGCGTTCTCGGTGGCCGGGACCCGCACCACATCGCGGAGGCCGAGTACAAGGCGCTCGCCCGCGCCTTCCGCCAGGCGAAGGCGCTGGATCCGCTCGTCGACGGCATCCCGAGCACCAAGGGGGCCCTGTGAGCCGTCCGGTCGTCGCGGTCTTCGACTACGGGTCGGGCAACGTCCACTCGGCGGTCAAGGCGCTCATCGAGGCCGGCGCCGACGCGCGCCTGACCAGCGACCGCGCCCTGCTCATGGACGCCGACGGTCTCCTCGTCCCCGGTGTCGGCGCCTTCAGCGCCGTGATGGGGGCCCTGGATGCCAGCCGGGGCGGCGAGATCATCGACCGACGCCTCGCGGGCGGTCGTCCCGTGCTCGGCATCTGCGTCGGCATGCAGGTCATGTTCGAACGCGGTGTCGAGCGGGGCGCGGACACCGCGGGACTGGGGGAGTGGCCCGGAACGGTCGCCGAGCTGGCCGCGCCGGTCCTGCCGCACATGGGCTGGAACACCGTCGACGCGGGCGCGGGCTCGCGCCTGTTCGAGGGCATCGAGAAGGAGCGCTTCTACTTCGTGCACTCGTACGGGGCGCAGGACTGGTCCCTCGAGGTGACCCCGCCCTTCCCGGAGCCGACGCTGACCTGGTGCACCTACGGCGCGCCGTTCCTCGCGGCGGTCGAGAACGGGCCGCTGGCGGCGACGCAGTTCCACCCGGAGAAGTCCGGCGAGGCGGGCATCCGCCTGCTGGCGAATTGGATCGACGGCCTGCGCACGACTACTGTGTGACCTCGTGCCCAGGGCAGGCGAGACGCGCCGCCGGGCACGAGGAGCCATGAACGATTTCGCGTCCACGCCCGAACTTGTGCTGCTTCCCGCGGTCGACGTCGCCGACGGCAAGGCCGTCCGCCTGACCCAGGGCGAAGCGGGCACCGAGACCAGCTACGGCGACCCCGTCGACGCGGCCCTCGACTTCGCCCGTCAGGGAGCGACCTGGATCCACCTGGTGGACCTGGATGCCGCCTTCGGCCGCGGCAGCAACGCGGCGGTCATGCGCAAGGTCATCAAGAACGTGCGCGGCGTGCAGGTCGAGCTCTCCGGCGGCATCCGCGACGACCGGTCCCTGGAGGCCGCCCTCGAGAGCGGTGCGAGCCGGATCAACCTCGGCACCGCCGCCCTGGAGAACCCCGAGTGGGCCGCCGACGTCATCAACCGCTACGGCGAGGCCATCGCCGTCGGTCTCGACGTGCGCGGGACGACGCTCGCGGCGCGCGGGTGGACCCGCGACGGCGGCGACCTGTGGACGGTCCTGGACCGCCTCGAGGACGCCGGATGCAGCCGCTACGTCGTCACCGACGTCACCAAGGACGGCACGCTGCGCGGACCCAACCTCGAGCTGCTGCGCGAGCTGACCCAGCGCACGCCCAAGCCGGTCGTGGCCTCGGGCGGGGTGTCCAGCCTCGACGACATCGCCGCGCTGCGCGAGCTCGTCCCCCTCGGCGTCGAGGGCGCCATCGTCGGCAAGGCGCTCTACGCGGGCCAGTTCACGCTCGCAGAGGCTCTGGATGTCGCCGGAGGCTGACGGACCGCACGGCCACGGGCACGGGGCGGACTCCGCCGGCGTGCCCTGGGAGGGGCGGCGTTTCGAGCAGAACCCGCACTCCGGCGACGACGGATCGGCCGACCCGGCGCTGCTGTCCGCGCTGCTGGCGTTCCACACCGGAGACGGCGAGGCACGCGCGGTCGTGGACGCCTACCGTGACGCGCGCCTGCTGATCCCCCTCGTCGCGGAGAAGGGCGACCACGGTGTGGGCCCCCACGGCCTGGAGGTCGACAAGACGCAGGAGCTGTCGATCGTCACGGTCGCGGCCCCGGACGGCCGCAAGGTGCTGCCGGTGTTCACATCGGTCGACGCGCTGCAGCGGTGGGACGCCGCGGCCCGCCCCGTGCCGGCGGACGGTCGGCGCACGGCGCTGGCCGCCGCGAACGAGGACACCGAGCTGATCGTCATCGACCCCGCGTCGGAGACGGAGTTCGTCCTCCGCCGTCCGGCGGTCTGGGCCATCGCCCAGGGGGAGGCCTGGGAGTCGGCCCACACCTCGCCGGCGGTCTTCACCGGACTGCAGGAGAGCATCTCCGGCGAGCTGGCGGTGCTGGACCTCGCCGTGCAGCCCGGTGACCCGACCGGCCGCCTGCGCGGTCCCGAGCTCGTCGTGCACCTGCAGCTCATGTCGGGCCTGGAGCAGGAGGAGCTGGACGCGGTCCTCGCGCGCCTCGCGCGGCGCTGGGCCGGCGACGACCGCGTCGCGGTGCTCGTCGACTCGCTGACGGTCAAGCTCCACCGCAGTCAGGACGCCTGACCCCGACCGTCGTGGGGGAGGTGCCGATGGCATCGGTCCCGCCCGCACCGTCACCGAGACAGGCTCCGAGCCGAAGACATGCTGTCGGCCGTGGGATCGTCCTGTCCTCGTGCCCCCGCCTGCCCCGGCGGCATGCGGCGACCCTCGATCAGGTGACGGGGCCCGTCCACTTCTCGCCCGGTCCCTTGCCGATGGGGTCGGGGATGACGGACGCCTCGCGGAACGCGAGCTGCAGGGAGCGCAGGCCGTCGCGCAGCGACCGGGCGTGCATGTCGCTGATCTCGGCGGCTCCGGCGGTGATCAGGCCGGCGAGGGCGTTGATGAGCTTGCGGGCCTCATCGAGGTCGGTCTGGTGCTGCGGGTCGTCGGCGAGGCCGACCTTGACCGCCGCGGCGCTCATGAGGTGGACCGCCGTGGTCGTGATGACCTCGACCGCCGGCACGTCGGCGATGTCGCGCGTCGCGGAGGCGGAGACGCGCTCCTGCTCCTCCCAGCGGGCCAGGCGTTCGGCGTCTTCACCGGAGCCGTTCGCGGCGTCGTGGTCGTGCGGGTCGGAGGGGATCGTGTCCACGTGTATCTCTCTGCTAGACTATGGCGGGCTTCGGAGTGTTCTGCTCCGAACGAAAGAGGATTTCATCCCACCCGCGCTTGCCGCTCCAGGCTACCGGGTTCCCGCACTCCGCTCCGTCTCGCACGGGGTCGTCAGGGTGCAGAAGCCGGTGCTGACAGCACCGTGCCGGGTGGTGTGACTTCTCTTCGCCCGTGGTCCCAATGGATCGCGGCGGCCATCAACGAAGACAAGAGGAGTCCCGCATCAGCGATCCCCGCACCAACGAGCGCATCCGAGTCCCGGAGGTCCGTCTCGTCGGACCCAACGGCGAGCAGGTCGGCATCGTCCGAATCGAAGCTGCGCTGCGCCTGGCCCAGGAAGCGGACCTCGACCTGGTCGAGGTCGCTCCGAGCTCCAAGCCGCCCGTGGTCAAGATCATGGATTACGGCAAGTTCAAGTACGAGGCCGCTCAGAAGGCCAAGGAAGCGCGTCGTAACCAGGCGAACACCGTCCTCAAGGAGGTCCGGTTCCGTCTGAAGATCGAGGCGCACGACTACATCACCAAGCTCAAGCGCGCCGAGGGCTTCCTCCAGGCCGGCGACAAGGTGAAGGCCATGATCCTGTTCCGCGGTCGCGAGCAGTCGCGTCCCGAGCAGGGTGTGCGTCTGCTGCGCAAGTTCGCGGAGGACGTGGCCGAGCTCGGCACCGTGGAGTCGAACCCCACGATCGACGGTCGCAACATGGTCATGGTGGTCGCCCCTCACAAGAACAAGTCCGAAGTGAAGACCGAGCAGAACGCGCAGCGCGCGGCGAACCGCGAAGCGGCCCGCAGCGCGTCTCGCGGAGATGCGGCCGCTCCGGACGAGCCCTCCTCGGCCCCTGCCGAGTAAGGCCCCACGACTCCCGCCCGGGCGGGACACACAACGAAGGAAGAGACATGCCGAAGCAGAAGACCCACTCGGGCGCCAAGAAGCGTTTCAAGTTGACCGGTAGCGGCAAGCTCATGAAGCAGCAGGCTGGCATGCGGCACAACCTTGAGGGCAAGGCCTCCAAGCGCACCCGTCGCCTGAACCAGGAGCAGGTCCTGGCCAAGGGCGACTCGAAGGTCGCCAAGAAGCTCCTCGGTCTCTGAGCGCCGACGCACGTTAGGAAGAATGAGAAATGGCTAGAGTCAAGCGGGCAGTAAACGCCCACAAGAAGCGTCGCGTCATCCTCGAGCGCGCCTCCGGTTACCGGGGTCAGCGTTCGCGCCTGTACCGCAAGGCGAAGGAGCAGGTCACCCACTCCCTCGTCTACGCCTACCGCGACCGTCGCAAGCGCAAGGGCGACTTCCGTCGTCTGTGGATCCAGCGCATCAACGCCGCGAGCCGCCAGAACGGCCTGACGTACAACCGCTTCATCCAGGGCCTCGGCCTCGCGGGTGTCCAGGTCGACCGTCGCATGCTCGCCGAGCTGGCCGTCAACGAGCCGGCCGTGTTCGCGTCGCTCGTCGCGACCGCGAAGGCTGCGCTGCCCAGCGACGTCAACGCTGCGAAGACCGCGTAACACGCGTCCTCATCACGAACGGGCGTCCTCTTCGGAGGGCGCCCGTTCGGCGTTCCCGAGCGCGGCGACCGGGCCGCGGCCCGCGCCCGACCTACACTGATCGCGTGCTCGAGAACCCCCGATCCCCGCGCGTGCGCGCCGTCGCGAAGCTGAGCAAGCGGGCGGCGCGTCAAGAGACCGGACTGTTCCTGCTCGAAGGCCCGCAGGCCGCGCGCGAGGCGCTCGCGTGGGCGCCCGGCACCGTCCTCGAGCTCTACGGCACCCCGACGGCGCTCGAGAAGCACGCCGACGTCCGCGAGGCTGCCGAGGAGGCGGGCGTCGACCTGCAGTTCACGACGGAGGCGGTCCTGGATGCCATGGCCGACACCGTCACCCCGCAGGGGATCGTGGCCGTCGCCCGGCAGGCGCCCACCGCCCTGAAGGACATCCTCGCGGGGGAGCCGCGCCTCATCGCGATCTGCGAGGAGGTGCGCGATCCCGGCAACCTGGGGACGATCATCCGCGCCGCCGACGCGGCCGGGGCCGACGCCGTCATCCTCACGGGCCGCACGGTCGACCCCTACAACCCGAAGGTCGTCCGCTCCACGACCGGGTCCCTGTTCCACGTGCCCGTCGCGGTGGACCTCGAGCTCGCCCACGTCGTCGAGCGCATCCACGATGCCGGTCTCCGCGTCGTCGCCGCGGACGTCGACGGCGACGACTTCGTGGCATCCCGGGACCGTCTCGCGGAGCCGACGGCCTGGCTGTTCGGGAACGAGGCGCGGGGTCTGGACGAGGCCGCGCTGTCGCACGCCGACCAGGCGCTGCGCCTGCCGATCTACGGGCGGGCGGAGTCGCTGAACCTCGCGACGGCCGCCAGCGTCTGCCTCTACGAGACCGCGTTCGCGCAGCGCGCCGGCTGAGGCGGGCTGTTACGGAACGGTTAAGGCGTGCGTTCCGATGTGGTTGCGGCGGTGCCCCTCTCGTAGGGTGAGTGCATGTCCACACCCGTTCCCCCCACGGGCTCCGAGCCCTTGGTCGTCATCTCCGATGTGCAGAAGCACTACGGGCAGTTCCAGGCTCTGAAGGACATCGACCTCACGGTCGACCGCGGCGAGGTCGTCGTCGTCATCGGCCCGTCCGGCTCCGGCAAGTCGACGCTGTGCCGCACGATCAACCGCCTCGAGACCATCACCAGCGGCGTCATCACGATCGACGGCAAGGAGCTTCCCAAAGAGGGGAAGGGCCTGGCCGCGCTGCGCGCCGACGTGGGCATGGTGTTCCAGTCGTTCAACCTCTTCGCGCACCTGACGATCCTCGAGAACGTCACGCTCGGACCGATGAAGGTCCGCAAGATGAAGAAGGCGGATGCCGAGAAGGAGGCGCGCGCGCTCCTGGACCGGGTCGGCGTGGGTCACCAGGCCGACAAGCTGCCCGCGCAGCTGTCCGGCGGTCAGCAGCAGCGCGTCGCCATCGCCCGCGCCCTCGCGATGAAGCCGAAGGTCATGCTGTTCGACGAGCCGACCTCGGCCCTCGACCCGGAGATGATCAACGAGGTCCTCGACGTCATGGTCGGGCTGGCCGCCGAGGGAATGACGATGATCGTCGTCACGCACGAGATGGGCTTCGCCCGCAAGGCGGCGAACCGCGTCGTCTTCATGGCCGACGGTCAGATCGTCGAGCAGGCGCCGCCGGAGCAGTTCTTCACCAGCCCGCGGTCCGACCGCGCGAAGGACTTCCTCTCCAAGCTCATCACGCACTGAGTCATCGTCGGCGACGAACGAGGAGGTCCGCCGCCGCTCCCGCTCCGCCCCGCCGCCGCTCGGTCGGTCGCCGGGGCTTCCGAACCCATATCCGCACAGCACACACAGCACACGTAACCAAGGAGAATCACATGCGTAAGACTCGTTTTCTCGCGGGCGTCGGCATCGTCGCCGCCGGCCTGCTGGGCCTGACGGCCTGCAACAGCGGCACCCCCGGCGCCGCTCCCGGAGCCTCCGAGGGCTCCAGCGACGAGGAGCTCTTCGAGATCGCCAGCGACGTCTCGATCGAGGGCAGCCCGACCTTCGACCGCATCCAGGACCGCGGCGGCGTCGTCGTCGGCGTCAAGGAGGACCAGCCCGGTCTCGGCTTCCTCGACGTCACCACCGGTGAGCGCACCGGCTTCGACGTCGACATCGCCCGCTGGATCGCCGGCTCGCTCGGCTACGGCGAGGACGACATCACGTTCCAGCCCATCGCCTCGGCCAACCGCGAGCAGGCCATCGTCAACGGTGACATCGACTACTACGTCGGCACCTACTCGATCACCGACTCCCGCAAGGAACAGATCGACTTCGCCGGTCCGTACTTCGTGACCGGCCAGGGTCTGCTCGTCGCGGAAGACAGCGACATCACCGGCGAGGCCGACCTCTCCGCGGACACCAACGTGTGCTCGGTGACCGGTTCGACCCCGATCCAGAACATCAAGTCGAACTTCCCCGGCGTTCCCACGACGGAGTTCGACGTCTACTCGGCGTGCGTCGAGGCGCTGCTCAACGGTCAGGTCGACGCGGTCACCACCGACCAGGCGATCCTCATCGGCTACGCCGCTCTCTACGAGGGTGAGCTGAAGGTCGTCGGCGAGCCCTTCAGCGAGGAGCGCTACGGCGTCGGCCTGGAGAAGGGTGATGACGCGCTGCGCGAGCACATCAACACCCTCTTCACCGACGGTGGCGAGACCTGGCAGGCCATCTTCGACAAGAACCTCGGTGCCTCCGGCATCACCGTCGACCAGCCCGCTGTCGACGCGTACTGAGAACACTGACGGGGCGGGTGGCGCAGGCCACCCGCCCCTCCTCCCCGGAAGGACCCGCCGATGAACGTGATCACCGATCACCTCGATCTGTGGCAGACGGCTCTCGGGAACACGCTTCTGCTGTTCCTGGTGGGCGGCGTCATCGCGCTCGTGCTCGGCACGATCGTGGGAGCCATGCGCGTCTCCCCGGTGCCGATCGCCCGCGCGGTCGGCACGCTGTACGTGAACACCGTCCGCAACACCCCGCTCACGGTGGTGTTCTTCTTCTTCGCCTTCGGCTATCCCGCACTCGACCTGCCGAACCCGGGCTACACGGTCCTCGCCATGTGGGCGCTGGGCATCTACACGGCGACCTACGTCGCCGAGGTCCTCCGCTCGGGGATCAACACCGTCCCCGTCGGGCAGGCCGAGGCCGCCCGCGCCCTCGGCCTGACCTTCGGCCAGGTCATGGGACAAGTCGTCATGCCCCAGGCGTTCCGCTCCGTCGTGCCCCCGATGATGAGCGTCTTCATCGCCCTGCTGAAGAACACGACGGTCGCCGCCGGGTTCTCGGTCGCCGAGCTCGGCGTCATCCGCGCCAACCTGAGCGAACGCGGAGAGAACGCCCTCGTCGTGCTGCTGTGGGTGGCCGTCATCTTCATCGTCATGGTGCTGCTGCTGTCGTTCCTGCAGCGCTACCTCGAGAACAAGTGGAGGGTCGCGCGATGACCTCGGTCCTGTACGACGTCCCCGGCCCCCGGGCCGTCCTGCGCAACCGCATCCTCGGTGTGGTGACGGTCCTCGTCATCCTCGCCGTCGTCGGCTTCGTCACCTACCGCTTCATCCTCACGGGCCAGTTCTCCGCCGAGAAGTGGTACATCTTCACCTTCAGCACGGTCTGGGAGCAGATCTTCGCGGCCACCGGGCGCACCCTTGCCGCCTTCGCCGCGGCGGCGGTCCTGTCGCTCGCGCTGGGCTTCGTCCTCGCGCTGGGCCGCCTCTCCGACCACCGCTGGGTGCGCTGGCCGGCGACCGTCGTCGTCGAGCTGTTCCGCGCCGTCCCGGTGCTCATCCTGATGATGCTCATCTACTACGGCCTCCCGGTCATCGGCGTCCGCGTCGAGGCCTACTGGGCCGTCGTCATCGCCCTGACGATCTACAACGGCTCGGTCCTCGCCGAGGTCATCCGTGCCGGCGTGGAGTCCCTCCCGGGCGGTCAGCGCGAGGCCGGGTACGCGATCGGCCTCGGCAAGGCGGGGGTCATGCGCCTCATCTTGCTGCCGCAGGCCATCCGGGCGATGCTGCCCGTGATCATCGCGCAGCTGGTCGTCACCCTGAAGGACACGGCGCTCGGCTTCATCATCACGTACAACGAGCTGCTCTACTACGCGCGCCTCCTCGGCACGCAGGCGCAGTACGACCGTCCGATCCTGCAGGCCGGCATGATCGCCGCGGTCATCTACATCGCGCTCTGCCTCGTGCTCTCCGGTATCGCGAAGTACGTCGAGATCCGCCTGCGCAAGTCCCCGCGTATGCGCGGGGGCGCGCCCGCGGCTGCAGCCCCGGTCGGTGGCACGACCACCGACACAGAGCTCATCGCCGCACAGCGCGGCCTCGGTCGGCACGACGGCACCAGCGTCTGACACCCGCCGACGGGCGGGGGAGCACCCCGCCCGTCGGTAGACTCTCATCTCGTGTCCGACGCACCCGAGATCACGCCCGAGGCCGTCGCCTCCGCCGTCGACGCCGCTCTCGCGGCGATCGCCGCCGCCGCGACGACCGCCGACCTCAAAGCGGCCCGTTCCGCGCACACGGGGGAGCAGTCCCCGCTCGCGCGTCTGAACGCCCAGCTGCGCAACGTCGCCCCCGCGGACAAGGCCGCCTTCGGCAAGTTGGTGGGCCAGGCCCGCGGCCGTGTGAACCAGGCCCTGACGGCCCGAGAGGCCGAGCTCGCCGAGGCGGAGACCGCCGCGCAGCTGGAGGCCGAGCGCATCGACGTGACGGCGCTGCCGCAGCGCGCGCGCGTGGGGGCGCGGCATCCCATCTCCCTCCTCCAGGAGCAGGTGTCGGACATCTTCGTCGGCATGGGCTGGGAGATCGCGGAAGGGCCGGAGCTCGAGCACGAGTGGTTCAACTTCGACGCCCTCAACTTCGACGTGGACCACCCGGCGCGGCAGATGCAGGACACGTTCTTCGTCGACCCGGTCGCCCGGCACCTCGTCATGCGCACGCACACGAGCCCTGTCCAGGTGCGGTCGATGCTCGAGCGCGACCTGCCGATCTACGTCCTCTGCCCGGGGCGGGTCTACCGCACCGACGAATTCGACGCGACGCACCTGCCCGTGTTCACGCAGTTCGAGGGGCTCGTGATCGACAAGGGCATCACGATGGCCCACCTCAAGGGCACGCTCGACCACGCGGCTCGCGTGCTGTTCGGCCCTGAGGCGAAGACGCGCTTCCGTGCGAACTACTTCCCGTTCACCGAGCCCAGCGCCGAGCTCGACCTGTGGCATCCCACCTTCAAGGGCGGGGCGCGCTGGATCGAGTGGGGCGGCTGCGGGATGGTGAACCCCAACGTGCTGCGTGCCGCCGGCATCGATCCCGAGGAGTACTCGGGCTTCGCGTTCGGCATGGGCATCGAGCGGACGCTGATGTTCCGCAGCGACGTGCAGGACATGCGCGACATGGCCGAGGGCGATGTCCGCTTCAGTGAGCAGTTCGGAATGGTGGTCTGATGCGCGTCCCTCTGTCCTGGCTGCGGGAGTACGTCGACGTCCCCGCCGAGGCCACGCCCGACGACGTCCTCGCCGCCCTCGTGTCGGTCGGCTTCGAAGAGGAGGACGTGCACCGCTTCGAGCTGTCCGGCCCCATCGTCGTCGGCCAGGTCGTCGAGTTCGTCCCCGAGCCGCAGTCCAACGGCAAGACCATCCGGTGGTGCCAGGTGGACGTGGGCGCGGAGCACGGCGGCGTCCGCGGCATCGTCTGCGGCGCGGGCAACTTCTTCGAAGGCGACAAGGTCGTGGTGACCCTGCCCGGCTCGGTCCTCCCCGGCCCGTTCCCCATCGCCGCGCGCAAGACCTACGGTCACGTGTCGGACGGCATGATCGCCTCGGCGAAGGAGCTGGGGCTCGGCAGCGAGCACAGCGGCATCCTGCGCCTGGTCGACCTGGGCATCGACGCGCCCGTCGGCACCGACGCGATCGCCCTGCTCGGCCTGGACGACGTCGCCGTCGAGATCAACGTCACGCCCGACCGCGGCTACGCCCTGTCGCTGCGCGGTGTGGCGCGGGAGTACTCCCACGCCACCGGCGCGTCGTTCCGCGACCCGGGCGCCGGTCACGACGAGGCCGTGACCCGGGCGCCCTCCGGATTCCCGGTCGCGGTCGACGACCGTGCGCCGATCCGCGGCCGCGTGGGTGCCCGCGAGTTCGTCGCGCGCATCGTCCGGGACGTCGACCCGTCGCGTCCGACGCCGCCGTGGATGATCACGCGCCTGTCCCTCGCCGGGATCCGCTCGCTCGGCGTGCTCATCGACATCACGAACTACGTGATGCTCGAGCTCGGCCAGCCGATCCACGGCTACGACCTCGACCGCCTGCAGGGCGGCATCACGGTCCGTCGCGCGGAGCAGGGCGAGAAGCTCGAGACCCTCGACGGCCAGGTGCGCACGCTCGACACCGAGGACCTGCTCATCACCGATGAGTCGGGCCCGATCGGCCTCGCCGGCGTGATGGGCGGCGGCCCCACCGAGATGGGACCCGACACCCGCAACGTCCTCATCGAGGCGGCGACCTTCGACCAGGTGTCGATCGCGCGCACGGCCCGGCGCCACAAGCTGCCGTCCGAGGCGTCGCGTCGCTTCGAGCGCGGCGTCGACCCGCTCGTCGCCTACGTGGCGGCCGAGCGCGTCGCCGGACTCATGGTGCAGCTGGCCGGCGGCACTCTGGACACCGAGCTGGGCGGATCGCTGGGCGTGGAGTACTCCCGCGACGCGATCACCCTGCCGAACGGCTTCGTCGCCGGACTGATCGGCGTCGACTACACCGACACCGAGACGGAGGACGCGCTGCGCCTGATCGGATGCCACGTCGAGGCCCGCGAGGCCGGATGGAGCGTCGTCCCGCCGTCCTGGCGCCACGACCTGACCGACAAGTGGACGCTCGCCGAGGAGGTCGCCCGCATCGAGGGGTACGACCGGATCCCCTCGGTGCTGCCCACCCCGCCGTCGGGTCGGGGACTGACGACGGCGCAGCAGGGACGGCGCCGCGTCGCCAACGCCCTCGCCGCGGCCGGGTTCGTCGAGACGCCGTCGTTCCCCTTCACCACCGCCGAGAACAACGACCTGCACGGGTCCGCGACGGGCGAGAAGCTGCCGAGCGTCAAGCTCGCGAACCCGCTCGACGGCCTCGCGCCGTTCCTGCGCCGCTCGCTCGTGCCGGCGCTGCTGCAGGTCGCGCACCGCAACGTCTCGCGCGGCATCACCGACCTCGCGCTGTTCGAGATCGGCACCGTCTTCCTCCCCGCCCCGGGCGTGCAGTACGGCACGGCATCCGTCCCGCCGCTGGCGGTGCGTCCCGACGCGGCGACGTTGACGGCCCTGGATGCCGCCATCCCGCCGCAGCGCCGTTTCGCTGCCGTGCTGCTCACGGGGAGCCTCGTGGCCAAGCAGCCGGGCCAGGCGGCGGTGCCCGCGGATCTGGCGGATGCCGTGGACGCCGTGCGCGTCCTCGCGGCCGCGGCCGGGGCCGACATCGAGCTCGTGCAGGCGCAGCGCGCGGCGCTGCACCCCGGGCGGACCGCGCGCGTGCTCGTCGCCGGCACGGAGATCGGCTACGTCGGCGAAGTGCTGCCGGCCGTGTCGTCCGCGGCCGACCTGCCGGGGCGCGTGCTCGTGGCCGAGATCGACCTGGACGCGCTGCTGGAGGCGGCGCAGACCCGCGTCGTCGCGGCATCCCTCTCCGGGTATCCGGCCGCGACGCAGGACGTGTCGCTCGTCGTGCCCGTCGACGTGCCGGCGGGGGAGGTGCGCGCCGCGCTCGTCGACGGCGGGGCGCCGCTGCTCGAGGGTGCACGTCTGGTGGACGACTACCGCGGCACCGGTGTCGGCGAGGGCCAGAAGAGCCTGACCTTCGCGCTGCGTTTCCGCGCGCCGGACCGCACGCTCACCGCGGCCGAGGCGACGGAGGCCAAGATGGCCGGCGTCGCCCGGGCGGCGGAGCGTTTCGGCGCCGCGATCCGCGACTGACGGACGACGAGAGGGGCGCCCCACGGCTCGGCCGGGGGCGCCCCTTCGTGTCCGTCGCGGCGGTCAGGCCGCCAGCCGCGGTCCCGGCGCGGGGACCTCGTCGTCGGTCCCCGGCCTCCGGAGGCGTCGCCGGACGCCGGCGACCGCGGCGCGCAGCCGCAGCCAGGAGGCGTCGCGCACGAGCAGCAGGTCGAGGGCGATCATCGCCAGCGAGAACGGCCACAGTCCCAGGAGCAGGCCGATGCCCAGGTGCGTCAGCGTCAGGCCGGCGACCGCGACGTACCGGCTCGGCTTCCACAGCAGGGCGAGGGGGAACAGCAGCTGGGCGGTGAGGGCGAACCACGTGCCCAGCTGCACCAGCGGTGTGACCTGCCAGGCGGCCTCGCTCAGGGAGGGGAGGACCTGGAACTCCGTCAACGCCAGTGCGTAGTAGAGCGCGGTCCCGTCGAGCCACTCCACGCCCTGCAGCTTGAGGATCGACGACACGAGGTAGACGAGCAGGATCTGGTAGCAGCACAGCACCAACGCGGTGTTGTGGAGGAGAGGCGACAGCCACGGCGGCATCCGGTCGGTCACCCGCGCGAAGCGACCGGGACGCTCGCCGCGGCGGCGACGCAGCCACGCGTCCACCGAGAGGTGACGGCTGAGGTCCGCGAACAGGGCGAACACGAGCACGATCCGCATGAGGGTGTCGCCGCCGTTGGTCAGCAGGGTCGAGTTCGTCGACAGTCCCACCCACATGAGCAGCAGGAACGGGGTCACCCACCGCGTCTTCACGCCGACGATGAACAGCAGCACGAGGCCGATCAGCGCGAAGAAGGCGATGTCGAACAGCACCGGGTCGTCCTTGGAGAAGACCGCACGGAACGGCTCCCACCAGCCACGACGCCGTGCTTCGGGCTCGACCCACCAGGAGCCCGCGCCCCACAGGTAGTGACGGTCGGCGAAGCTCGGCAGCAGCACCAGCAGCATCGCGACGCCGAAGATGATCCGCAGCAGCGAGAAGCCGATCGTCGCGTGCGGCGCGGACGTCATCCACGTCTGGAAGCGGCCGAGGATCGCGGCCGGCCGCAGCCGCTGCGCGCGTCCGAGCCGCGGGGGAGCGCCGGTGATCATGAGCGGTCCTCCCCGGCGTAACGATCCTGCACCTCGTCGAACACGGCGATGAGCGAGGGGTCATCGGGCGCCTGCGCCTGCCGCCACCCGAACGTCGTCGTCGACAGCGGGAACTGACGCTCGTCGTCGAAGCGGTGCAGGAAGTCGTTCGGCCGGTCGTACTGCGCCTGCCACCGCACGCGCTCGATCGGACGGTCGTAGTACGCCTCGCCGAAGACGGTGAGGTACCGCGTCAGCATGTAGTCGTAACGGATGAGCGAGACCACGGCATCCGGATCGTCGCCCAGCTCGTCCAGCTCGGCCAGCAGGTCCTCGTCGGGGATGGCCTCGAAACCGCCGTCGCCGTCACGCTGGATGAAGGTGTCCTGCACCCGTTCCTGCTGCTGTTCGCTCACCTCGTCGTACCGCTCGAGATAGGCCCCGAGCGCGTTGACGCTGTTCTTGGAGACCCGGGAGGGCGCCGGGACGCCGCGGACGGCGGCGAACTCCATGTCCGTGACGTCGATCCAGTCCCCGGTGACGAGCTCGCCGTCGTCGTCGCGCCACTGCGCCTGCATCTGCATCGCGCTGTTGACGCGGAGGATCTTCGGGGCGAACACGTCCCACCGCTGGGAGAAGTAGGGCGCGAAGCCGTCCGCGACGGCCGCCCGGGCGGGCGCGTCGGGAATCGTGAACGTCGCGCTGACGAAGACGTAGGCACCGATGACGCCCACGGCCGCGATCGTCGCGATCGTCGGCGCGAGCCGGCGAGGCGTTTCGATCGCGGTGGGGCGCTTCGCCGGGGCCGGCCGCGGTGCGCGACCGGCCCCGGATCTGCGTGAGGACATCGTCAGCCGTTCGAGGCCCCGGGGTCGGTTCCGGCCCTCCGGCCGTCATCGCGACGACGAATCCGCGTCATCTCCTCCGCGTTGAGCGGGGGTGCGAGGACGGATGCCGCCGGAGCGGACCGTCGCTCGGTGCGGACGCTCGCCGCATCGGCCTCGTCCCGCGGAGCGGTGCGCTGCGCGCCGGTCGAGGCGACCGCCGCGGATCGACGCCGCTGCACGAGGAGGAACAGTCCACCGAGGAGCAGGGCGCCGGCCAGCAGGCTCAGCGGGCCGCCCGTGATCGCCGCGTCGCTGCCGGTCGCCGCGAGAGCGGTCGGCGCCGCCGGGGCGGGTGCCGGTGCCGGAGCAGCCGCCGCGAACGTCACGCCCACCAGTCGGGGCGTCTCGGTCGCGTCAGTGGCGTCGGTCGTCCCGTCGGTCGCGTCGGTGGAGTCCGTGGCGTCCTGCGCGTCGGTCGAGTCCTTCGCGTCAGCGGCGTCCTTGGCGCCGGTGCTGTCCTTGGCGTCCTTGGCGTCCTTGGCGTCGGTGGCGTCCGTGGCGTCGGTGGAGTCCTTGGCGTCCGTGGCGTCGGTGGAGTCCTTGGCGTCCGTGGCGTCGGTGGAGTCCTTGACGTCCGTGGCGTCGGTTGAGTCCTTGGCGTCCTTGGCGTCGGTGGAGTCCTTGGCGTCCGTGGCGTCGGTGGAGTCCTTGACGTCCTTGGCGTCGGTGGAGTCCTTGACGTCCTTGGCGTCGGTGGAGTCCTTGACGTCCTTGGCGTCGGTGGAGTCCTTGACGTCCTTGGCGTCGGTGGAGCCGTCGTGGCTGTCCTTGGCGTCGGTGGAGTCCTTGACGTCCTTGGCGTCGGTGGACCCGTCGTGGGAGTCCTTCGACTCCGTCGAGTCCTTGGCGTCGGTGCTGTCCTTGACGTCCTTGGCGTCGGTGGAGCCGTCGTGGCTGTCCTTGGCGTCGGTGGAGTCCTTGGCGTCCTTGGCGTCGGTGGAGCCGTCGTGGTTGTCCTTGGCGTCGGTGGAGTCCTTGACGTCCTTCGCGTCGGTGGACCCGTCGTGGTTGTCCTTCGACTCCGTCGAGTCCTTGGCGTCGGTGCTGTCCTTGGCGTCGGTGGAGCCGTCGTGGTTGTCCTTGGCGTCGGTGGAGCCGTCGTGGGAGTCCTTGGCGTCAGTCGAGTCCTTGACGTCCTTCGCGTCGGTGGAGTCCTTGACGTCCTTGGCGTCGGTGGAGCCGTCGTGGTTGTCCTTGGCGTCGGTGGAGTCCTTGACGTCCTTCGCGTCCGAGGTGCCGTCGTGGTTGTCCTTGGCCTCGGTCGAGCCGTCGTGGCTCGTGCCGTCGTGGTTGTCCTTGGCCTCCGTGGAACCATCGTGGTGGCTGCCATCGGTGGTGCCGTCGTGGCTGGTCCCGTCGGTGTGGCTGCCGTCGTGGCTGGTCCCGTCGGCGGACGCGTCGCTGTGTCCGCCGCCCGAAGAACCGTCCGTGTGACCGCCGTCCGTCGACGTCTGCGTCGTGCTCTCGGCGACCGCGTCCGTCGTGGCCGACGCGCTGAGCGGCGCGCCGAAAGCGGCCAGTGAACCCAGCGCCACGATGGCGAGAGTTCGGAACAGGATGCCGCGCGGTCCCTGACTGCGCGCATCTCGATGAGTAGTGCGAAGCACTGCTTTCCCCCGGTTGTCTAGGCCCCCCTAGATGCACCGTGGTGACGAAAGTAGGGAAACGACCTGAACCCCCCGGCCCACTTGACATCGGCATCGCCCGTTTGCAATTATCGCGCGCTCCCGCGCGGAACGCGCGCAGACGGGCGTGTGCGCGTCCGTGTGCGCGTCCGCGGCCGCGGACACGGAGGAGTGCTGGACGAGCGCGTGGGACACGACCGCCGCCGCAGCACCTCGCCCCACCGGCGAGCCGGCGCGCCGGCCGGTTGCGCCCCGGAGAGCAGACCGACGCGGGCATGGATCTGCCCTCATCGCCGGATAAGGGGGGCAGTCGGAAGTGCCCGGCGATGAGGGCAGGTCTCCAGCATAGGCGTACCGTGTCCCCCATTTGGGGGACATGAGGGGTTTCCTGCGCCAATCTTGAGCATCGGTCCGACTCCGGCGACACGCCCCGTGATTTGCGGTGCCTCCTCGCGGGCGGATAACCTCGGCCCATGTCGTCGACCGTCACCCGCAACGAGGGGCTCTCCGTGAGCACCGTTGCCGTGCGTCGACGTCGGGTCGCACGCCGAGTCTCGGCGACCTGGTAACCCGCCGCAGGTGGGGCATACGGGCGTCGCCGCCCCGGTTCACGCTGAGTTCAGCCACAGCCCCGACTCCTAAGGTGGAAACATGACCCTCTCGGTCGCCGTCTCCGGCGCTTCCGGCTATGCGGGCGGCGAGATCCTCCGCCTCCTCGCCGACCATCCCGATGTCGAGATCCGCACAGCCACCGCGCACTCCAATGCCGGTCAGCCGCTCATCGCGCATCACCCGCACCTGCGCTCGCTCGCGCACCTGCAGCTCGAGGCCACCACGCCGGAGGCCCTGGCGGACCACGACGTGGTCTTCCTCGCCCTGCCGCACGGCCAGTCGGCGCAGTACACCGACGCGCTCGCCGACACGGCCCTCGTGATCGACGCCGGCGCGGACCACCGGCTCACCTCGTCCGCGGACTGGGCGGCGTTCTACGGCGGGGACCACGCGGAGCCATGGGCGTATGGGGTCCCCGAGCTGCCGACGGGATCGACGAAGCAGCGCGAGCTGCTCCGTGGGGCATCGCGCATCGCGGCCCCCGGGTGCAACGCGTCCACCGTGTCGCTCAGCCTCGCCCCGGGCGTCGCGGCGGGAGTCATCGACCCGGGAGACATCGTCTCGGTCCTGGCCGTCGGCCCCAGCGGGGCCGGGAAGGCCGCGAAGACGAACCTCCTCGCGAGCGAGATCCTGGGGACCGCGAACCCATATGCCGTCGGCGGTACACATCGCCACATCCCCGAGATCCGCCAGGCTCTGGCGGCGGCGGGGGCCGAGGCCGATGGCATCCGGATCTCCTTCACCCCCGTGCTCGTGCCGATGGCGCGAGGGATCCTGGCGACCTCCAGCGCGCCCATCCGGCCCGGGGCGACCGACGAGCAGATCCGGGAGGCCTGGGAGGCCGCGTACGGGGACGAGCCGTTCGTGCACGTCCTCCCGGAGGGGCAGTTCCCGCGCACGGCGGACGTCCTCGGCGCGAACACCGCGCTGATGGGACTCGCGATCGACCGCGCGGCGAACCGCGTGGTCGTCGTCGCCGCCGTCGACAATCTCGTCAAGGGAACCGCCGGCGCCGCCGTCCAATCGATGAACATCGCGCTCGGCCGCGCCGAGACCACCGCCCTCCCCGTGAATGGAGTCGCCCCGTGAGCGTCACCGCCCCCGCAGGATTCGAAGCGGCCGGGGTCGCCGTCGGGCTGAAGTCGACGGGTGCGCGCGACGTCGCCGTCGTCGTCAACCGCGGACCGCTCAAGGTCGGCGCCGCGGTGTTCACCTCCAACCGCGCGAAGGCCAACCCGATCCTGTGGTCGGAGCAGGTCGTCCGCGACGGCGTGGTCGAGGCGGTCGTCCTGAACTCGGGCGGCGCCAACTGCTTCACCGGCAGCTTCGGGTTCCAGACCACGCATCAGACGGCCGAGCGCGCCGCCGATCTCCTCGGCGTCGGCGCGGGGGACGTCGTGGTGTGCTCGACGGGTCTCATCGGCACGGGCGACGAGGTCTTCCGCGCCAAGGTGCTCGACGGCGTCGAGAAGGGCGTCGCCCAGCTGTCCGCGGACGGCGGGGAGGACGCCTCGCTGGCCATCATGACGACGGACTCCCGCCCCAAGCGCGTCGTCCACGCCGGCGACGGCTGGAGCATCGGCGGCATGGCCAAGGGCGCGGGCATGCTCGCCCCGGGGCTGGCGACGATGCTCGTCGTCCTCACCACGGACGTCGTGATGGATGCCGCCCAGGCCGATGCCGCGTTGCGCGCGGCGACGCGCGTCAGCTTCGATCGGCTCGACTCCGACGGCTGCATGTCGACCAACGACCAGGTCACCCTCCTCGCGAGCGGGGCCAGTGGCATCCAGGTCGATCCCGAGGTCTTCACGGCCGCGCTCGTCTCGGTATGCGACGGCCTGGCCGCCCAGCTGCAGGGCGACGCGGAGGGCGCGAGCCACGACATCACGATCCGCGTGGTGAACGCCGCGACCGAGGACGACGCCGTCGAGGTGGGCCGCTCGGTCGCCCGGAACAACCTCTTCAAGGCCGCGATCTTCGGCAACGACCCGAACTGGGGCCGCGTGCTCGCCGCGATCGGCACCACGGACGCCGCGTTCGACCCGTACGACGTGGACGTGTGGATGAACGGCGTCCGCGTGTGCACCGCCGGCGGCCCGGACCGGCCCCGCGAGGACGTCGACCTGACCCCGCGGGCGACCGACCTCGTCATCGACCTGCGCGTCGGCGACGCCGCGGCGACCATCCGCACCAACGACCTCACGCACGACTACGTCCACGAGAACAGCGCCTACTCCTCATGACCCACGTCGATCTTCAGGACACCGATCCCACCGCCGCGAGCGAGCGGGCGGTGACTCTCGTCGAGTCGCTGCCGTGGGTGCGCAAGTACCGCGACCAGGTCGTGGTGGTGAAGTACGGCGGCAACGCCATGGTCAGCGAGGAGCTGCAGGACGCCTTCGCCGCCGACATCGCCTACCTCCGGTACGTCGGGGTGAAGCCCGTGGTCGTCCACGGCGGAGGCCCGCAGATCTCGTCCATGCTGGACCGGCTGGACATCCCCAGCGAGTTCCGGGGCGGCTACCGGGTCACCTCGACCGAGGCCATCGGCGTCGTGCGCATGGTCCTCACCGGTCAGATCAACCCGCAGCTGGTCGCCAAGGTGAACGCTCACGGACCCCTGGCGACGGGCCTGAGCGGAGAGGACGCAGGTCTCTTCGGCGGCCGCCGCCGCGGTGTCGTCGTCGACGGGGTCGAGCACGACCTCGGTCGCGTCGGCGACGTGGTGACCGTCGACCCGCAGCCGGTGCTCGACCATCTCGCCGCCGGACGCGTGCCGATCGTGTCGAGCATCGCTCCCGACCTGGACCACCCGGGCTCGTCGTTGAACGTGAACGCGGATGCCGCTGCTGCGGCGCTCGCCACGGCGCTCGATGCGAAGAAGCTCGTCGTGCTGACCGATGTGCCGGGGCTCTACGCCGACTGGCCCAACCGCGACTCGCTCGTGTCGCACCTGACCTCGACGGAGCTGCGCGCGATGCTGCCGACGCTCGAGTCGGGCATGATCCCCAAGATGCAGGCGTGCCTCGACGCCGTCGACGGGGGAGTGCCGACCGCGGCCATCATCGACGGACGCGTGCCGCACTCGGTGCTCGTCGAACTTTTCACCAACAAGGGAATCGGAACGGAGGTGGTCGCGTGAACGCGGACACGACTCAGGAACCCACGGCGCAGCGCGCCACCTGGCAGGAGGACGCCGGCCGCGACCTGGTCCGCAGCTTCGGCGACCGCATGGCGCTGTTCGTCCGCGGTGAGGGCGCGTACGTCTGGGACGACCAGGGCACGAAGTACCTGGACTTCCTCGCGGGCATCGCCGTGAACGCCCTCGGCCACGCGCACCCGGTCTTCGTGGAGGCGATCAGCGCGCAGGCGGCGACTCTCGCGCACGTGTCCAACTACTTCGCGACGCCGCCGCAGCTGGCGATGGCGGCGCGTCTGAAGCGCCTCGCCGGGACGGGGGAGTCCGGCCGGGTGTACTTCGGCAACTCCGGCGCCGAGGCGAACGAGGCCGCGCTCAAGCTGGCGCGGCTGCACGGTCGTGGAACCGACCGCACCCGCATCCTGACCCTGAAGGGCGGCTTCCACGGCCGCACCATGGGCGCCCTCGCCCTGACGGGCAAGCCCGCGCTTCAGGCCGACTTCCTGCCCATGGTGCCGGGCGTCGAGCACATCGACGCCACCGTCGAGGCCCTCGAGGCCGCCGTGGACGAGAAGGTCGCCGCCCTCCTGGTCGAGCCCATCCAGGGCGAGGCCGGCGTCGTCGAGCTGCCGGAGGGGTACCTCCAGGCGGCCCGCGAGCTGACCGCACGCCACGGCGCGCTGCTCATCGTCGACGAGATCCAGACCGGCGCCGGTCGCACGGGCGCGTGGTTCGGGTTCCAACACGCCGGGATCGTTCCGGATGCCATCACGGTGGCCAAGGGCATCGGCGGCGGCTTCCCGATCGGTGCGCTCATCACGTTCGGCGCGGCGAGCGACCTGTTCTTCCCCGGCACCCACGGCTCCACCTTCGGCGGCAACGCCCTCGGCACCGGCGTCGGCGGCGCCGTGCTGCAGGAGATCGAGGACGCCGGGCTCGTCCAGAACGCCGCGCACCGCGAGACCCAGCTCCGCGACGGCATCGCCGCGATCGGCTCCCCGCTCGTCGCCGGCGTCCGCGGCCGCGGCCTGCTGCTCGGCATCGCGCTCACCAGCCCGGTGGCGAAGGCCGTCGTGGCCGCCGCCCAGCAGCACGGGCTCATCGTCAACGCGGCGAACGACACCACGATCCGCATCGCCCCGCCCCTGACGATCGGGGATGCCGAGGTGTCCGCCTTCCTCGACCTGTTCGGTGCCGCGCTCGCCACCGTCTCCGATGCCCTCATCCTCGAAGGAGCCCCCGCGTGACCCGCCACCTTCTGCGCGACGACGATCTGACCCCGGCCGAGCAGGCCGAGATCCTCGACCTCGCGATCGAGCTCAAGAAGGACCGCTGGGCGCAGAAGCCGCTCGCGGGTCCGCAGACGGTCGCGGTGATCTTCGACAAGTCCTCCACCCGTACGCGCGTGTCCTTCGCCGTGGGCATCGCGGACCTCGGCGGCTCGCCGCTGATCATCTCCACCGCCAACAGCCAGCTCGGCGGCAAGGAGACGCCCTCCGACACCGCGCGCGTGCTCGAGCGCCAGGTCGCCGCCATCGTGTGGCGCACCTATGCCCAGGCCGGCCTGGAGGAGATGGCGCGGGGCACCCGGGTCCCGGTCGTCAACGCGCTGAGCGACGAATTCCACCCCTGCCAGCTGCTCGCCGACCTGCTCACGATCCGCGAGCACAAGGGCGAGCTGAAGGGCCTCACGCTGTCGTTCTTCGGCGACGGGCGGAGCAACATGGCGCACTCGTACGTCCTGGCCGGCGTCACCGCGGGCATGCACGTGCGCGTCGCCGCCCCGGCCGACTACGCCCCGCGCGTCGACGTCATCGCCGATGCCGAGCGGATCGCCGCCGAGACCGGCGGGTCGATCACCCTCAGCGACGACCCCGAGGCGGCGGCATCCGGAGCCGACGTCGTCGTCACCGACACCTGGGTGTCGATGGGCAAGGAGGAGGAGAAGATCGCGCGCATCCGCGACCTGGGCGGGTTCAAGGTCACGACGCAGCTGATGTCGCAGGCTGACGACGACGCGATCTTCATCCACTGCCTGCCCGCCGACCGTGGCTACGAAGTCGACGCCGAGGTGATCGACGGACCGCAGAGCGTCGTCTGGGACGAGGCCGAGAACCGCCTGCACGCGCAGAAGGCGCTGCTGGTGTGGCTGCTGCGCCAGTCGTGACCCCGGCCCGCCGCGCGTGGCGGCGACTCGACGGCCCCGGACGGCTCACGGGCATCGACCTCGCGCGCGGGCTCGCGGTGCTCGGCATGCTCGCCGCACACCTGCTCACGATCGAGTTGTTCGACCCGGGCGACCCCTCGACCTGGCTCGACATCGTCAACGGGCGGTCCTCGATCCTCTTCGCGACGCTCGCCGGAGTGTCGATCGCCCTCGTCACGGGCGGCCCCCGGCCGCTGCCGTCCGCCGACCGGCCCCGCGCGGCCGCACGTCTGGCCGTGCGGGCCGCAGTGCTGTGGGTCATCGGCATCCTGCTCATCACGACGGGCGTGCCCGTCTACGTGATCCTCCCGGCGTACGCCGTGCTCTTCCTCCTGGCCCTGCCCTTCCTCGGGTGGTCGGCGGGACCGCTGTTCCTCGCCGCCGCTGCGTTCGGCCTCGTCATGCCGTGGGTGCAGCCGTTCCTGGATGCCGCTCCGATCTGGTCCGGCGCGCTCGGCGTCGAGCTCTTCCTCGGCGTGGGCTGGGCGTACCCCTTCACCGTCTGGATCGCGTTCCTCCTCGCCGGAATGGGCGTCGGCCGCCTCGACCTCCGCGGCATCCGGGCCCCCGCCGTGCTGGCGGTTTCGGGGGCTGTCCTCGCCGTGATCGGCTACACCGTGCCCGCGGCGACCACGGCCTTCGCCCTGCAGAGCGTCTACATGGCCGAGGTGTGGACGGCGCTCGATCACTCGTCGGGTCTGTGGGAGGTCGTCGGATCGGGCGGCTTCGCCGTCGCCGTCATCGGCGTCTGCCTCCTCGTCTGCCGCACCCCGCTCCGGTGGATCGCCCTGCCGTTGCGGGCCGTGGGGTCGATGCCGCTGACGGCCTACGTCGCCCAGCTCCTCGTGTGGGCCGTCGTCGCGCTGGTCGTGCTCGGGGACACGACCGACCTCTACGGCATCCGGGATGCCGGACTGTTCTGGCCGCTCACCATCGGACTCGTGCTGGGATGCACGGCGTGGGCGCTGCTCCTCGGGCGAGGACCCCTGGAGAGGCTCATCGACGCGGCGGTCCGCTTCGTCGTCGGACCCGGGGCCCGCCGGGAGCAGCCGCGCAGCGTCGATAGGCTGGAGCAATGAGCAGCGAGACCGGACACGGCACGAACGAGGGCGCCCTCTGGGGCGCCCGCTTCTCGGGCGGACCGTCTCCCGAGCTGGCGGCGTTGAGCCGTTCCACCCACTTCGACTGGGACCTCGCGCTGTACGACATCGCCGGCTCGCACGCGCACGCGGCCGCCCTGCAGGCGGCGGGCTACCTGACCGCCGACGAGGCCGCCGCGATGCGCGACGGCCTGGACGACCTCGCCGCTCGCCTGCGCGCCGGCACGCTGGTCGCCGCGCCCGGCGACGAGGACGTCCACGGTGCGCTCGAGCGCGTCCTCATCGAGACGGTGGGACCCGCCCTCGGCGGCAAGCTGCGCGCGGGACGCAGCCGCAACGACCAGATCGCGACGCTGGTGCGCCTGTACCTGCTCGACCACGCCCGGACCATCTCCCGCGAGCTGCTGCGTCTCATCGACGCGCTCGTCGCCCAGTCGTCCGCCCACGAGGACGCCGTCATGCCGGGCCGCACCCACCTGCAGCACGCGCAGCCCGTGCTCCTCGCCCACCACCTGCAGGCGTACGGCTGGGCCTTCACCCGCGGCCTGGAGCGGCTGCGGGACTGGACCGTCCGCGCCTCGGTCTCGCCGTACGGCGGGGGAGCGCTCGCCGGAGCGACGCTCGGTCTCGACCCGCAGCTCGTGGCGGACCGTCTCGGTCTGGCGCGTCCGGCCGAGAACTCGCTCGACGGCACCGCCTCCCGCGACGTCGTCGCGGAGTTCGCCTTCATCGCCGCGATGATCGGCGTCGACCTGTCGCGTCTGTCCGAGGACGTCATCCTCTGGAACACCCGGGAGTTCGGCTTCGTCACCCTCGACGACGCCTACTCGACGGGCTCGAGCATCATGCCCCAGAAGAAGAACCCCGACATCGCGGAGCTGGCCCGCGGCAAGGCCGGCCGTCTCATCGGCAACCTCTCCGGGCTCCTCGCGACCCTGAAGGGCCTGCCGCTGGCGTACAACCGCGACCTCCAGGAGGACAAGGAGCCGGTCTTCGACTCCGTCCGCACGCTGGAGCTCGTGCTCCCCGCGTTCTCGGGGATGATCTCGACGCTGCGCTTCCACACCGAGCGCATGGCGGAGCTCGCCCCGCAGGGGTTCTCCTTGGCGACGGACGTCGCCGAGTGGCTCGTGCGTCAGGGCGTCGCGTTCCGGGACGCGCATGAGATCTCCGGCGCCCTCGTCCGCGCCTGCGAGGAGCGCGGCATCGGGCTGGAGGACGCCGACGACGACCTGCTCGTCTCGGTCTCGTCCCTGCTCACCCCGCAGGTCCGTGAGGTCCTGTCGGTCGAGGGCTCGGTGGCCAGCCGCACCGGCGCCGGAGGAACCGCGCCGGATCGCGTGCGGGAGCAGCGCACCGAGCTCGTGCACCGCGCCCAGACCGCAGCGCGCGCGGTCGGCGTCTGACGACGCCGCGCCCGGCGCGCGAGCCCCGCGGGCCGGGTGCGCCGCCGGCCCGCTGATAGCCTGAAGGGGTGTCCGCCCCGATCGACGCCGCGCCCGTGAGCGCCCTCGCCCCCGCCAACGACCCGTCGTTCGAGAACGTCTGGGACGAGCTGCAGTGGCGCGGCCTCGTGCACGTCTCGACCGACGAGGCCGAGCTGCGCGAGATGCTCGGGGGCGACCCGATCGTGTTCTACTGCGGCTTCGACCCGACCGCTCCGAGCCTGCACCTGGGCAACCTCGTGCAGCTGCTCACCATGCGCCGTCTGCAGCTGGCCGGTCACCGTCCCCTGGGTCTCGTCGGCGGATCGACGGGCCTCATCGGCGATCCGCGTCCGACCGCGGAGCGCACGCTCAACACCCCCGAGACCGTCGGCGCCTGGGTGGACCGGCTGCGCGCGCAGGTCGAGCGCTTCCTCGACTTCGAGGGCGACAACGCCGCGCGCATGGTCAACAACCTCGACTGGACGGCGCCGCTCAGCGCCATCGACTTCCTGCGCGAGATCGGCAAGCACTTCCGCGTCGGCACGATGCTCAAGAAGGACGCGGTCAGCGCCCGCCTGAACTCCGAGGCCGGCATCAGCTACACGGAGTTCAGCTACCAGATCCTCCAGGGGATGGACTACCTCGAGCTGCATCGCGCCTACGGCTGCATGCTGCAGACCGGCGGCAGCGACCAATGGGGCAATCTCACCAGCGGCACCGACCTGGTGCGGAAGGTCGAGGGCACCTCGGTGCACGCCATCGGCACCCCGCTGATCACGAACAGCGACGGTACGAAGTTCGGCAAGAGCGAAGGCAACGCGATCTGGCTGGATGCCGAGATGTGCAGCCCGTGGACGATGTACCAGTTCTGGCTGAACACCGACGACCGCGACGTGATCTCCCGCCTGAAGGTCTTCACCTTCCTCGCCAAGGACGAGATCGACGGCTACGCCCGCCTCGTCGAAGAGGAGCCCTTCCGCCGCGCCGCGCAGAAGCGCCTGGCTCGCGAGGTCGTCACGACGGTGCACGGCATCGACGCGGCCGACGCGGTCATCGCCGCGACGGAGGCGCTGTTCGGCCAGGGGGATCCGAGGAGCCTGGATGCCGCTGTCCTCCGGGACGCGCTGGAGGAGCTGCCGAACGCGACGGTCCCCGCGGGCAGCACCGTGGTCGAGGCCCTGCTGGCGAGCGGTCTGGTCACCAGCCTGAGCGAGGCGCGCCGGGCGATCGGACAGGGCGGGGTGTCGCTGGACGGCGCCAAGGTCGCCGCCGACGACGCGGTCGTCGAAGGGACGCTGCCGGGCGGGGTGTCCGTCCTGCGTCGAGGAAAGAAGACCCTCGCCGGGATCTTCCTGGGCTGACATGCCGTTCACGCCGAGCCACGCGGTCGTCGCACTCCCCTTCGTGCGGACGCCGCTGGTGCCGGCGACGATCGCGGTCGGGGCGATGACCCCCGACCTGCCGCTGTTCCTCCGCGGCATGGTGCCGCATTACGGCATGACGCACGACCCGGTCTGGATGCCGCTCACCGTGACCATCGCCCTCGTGCTGCTGCTCGCGTGGCGGTGCGTGCTGCGACCCGCGGTGACCGAGTTCGTCCCGGGCGTCGTCGCGAGCCGTCTCCCCAGCGAGTGGGAGGGGGGAGCGCGTGCCGGTGCGCGGGAGACGTTCGCCGGGGGAGTGCGCGGTCTCCTGCTGCTCGTGCTGTCGCTCGCGATCGGCGTGCTCTCTCACATCGTGTGGGACGTGTTCACGCACGAGGGCCGCGCGGGGACCGACCTGTTCCCGGTGCTCGAGGAGCAGTGGGGACCGTTGCTCGGCATCAAGTGGCTGCAGCACGGTTCGAGCGCCGTCGGGTTGGTGATCCTCGCCGTCGCCGGTGCGGTCTGGCTCGCGCGGCGTCGTCCGCGCGCGGTCTCCCGTGTGCTGCCGTCGGCGGCGCGCGTCGTGTGGTGGGCGTCGCTGCCGGCCGCTCTGATCGTCGCGTCGGTCGTGGGCCTCGTGACGCTCGGCCCGTTCGACGGGGAGTTCACTCCGGCGCATCTGGCCTATGCGACCCTGCCGCAGGCCTGCGCCGTGTGGGGCGTCGCCAGCCTCCTCGCCTGCATCGTCCTGCAAGAGCGCCGACGGAGGACACTACCGCGGAAAGACGCGGAATCCGGGTTGCGACACGCCCGGGATCGGGCCTGATTGGCCAGACCGTGGGGACGCACGTAAAGTATTACTTGTTCGCCCCACAGGGGAGAGCGGAGCGGCCGGAAGGCCCCGCGTCCTCTCAAGCGGTGAACGAGTCCCCATCACAGCACTTGAGAGCTTCGGCTCGAAGGTCTACGATGAGGAACCCGCCACTCGGCACTTGTCCTCGACTCTCCTGCTCGTCAGAGCGGCTCGATGTTGACTTGACAGATCGAGTGCGGCATATAAGGTAGTGAAGTTGCCTCACGGGTAGGTCGAGAGATCGTTTCTGTGGGTGCGTCCGTTCCTTGAGAACTCAACAGCGTGCACTTGTCAAATGCCAATTTATTCCTCGTCGGTCTTCGGACTGCG